>NZ_JALQCW010000016.1 GCF_023241715.1 Pseudomonas morbosilactucae | reverse complement strand
GCTGGCTTGCCAGCGATGGGGCCCGCAAGACGAGCGCCCGATCCGAAACTGCCATCGCCGGCAAGCCGGCTCCTACAACGGTTGGGCCGTGTGTTCTTCTGTAGGCGCTGGCTTGCCAGCGATGAGGCCCACAAGACGAGCGCCCCATTCGAAACCGCCATCGCCGGCAAGCCGGCTCCTACAACGGTTGGGCGTGTGTTTTTCTGTAGGAGCTGGCTTGCCAGCGATGAGGCCCGCCAGACGAGCGCCCTGTCCGAAACCGCCATCGCCGGCAAACCGGCTCCTACAAATCAGGCCTTGCGCCAAACGCTGGCCAGCCATGGTTGTTGTTCCCGGGGCAGGCCGGCGGGGCGGTAGTAATGTTCCAACTCGACAAACCCGGCCTCCGCAAGCAGCGCCTGCCAGGCCGCGAGGTCGTGATAGGCGCCGTAGCGTGGGCCGTTCCAGCCTTCCTGGTTGTCGCCCCGGGGGTTGGAGCTGAACAGCACGCCACCGGGTTTCAATGTGCCGTGCAATTGCTGGAGCACCCGGGGCAGTTCCTGGCGAGGAATATGGAACAGCACCGCATTGGCGAAAATGCCGTCGAAGCGCCCATCCGGCAGATCAAGCTTGAGGAAGTCCTGCTGCCAAACCTCGCAACCGCTGTCTTCCCGGGCCATCTGGGCAAAGCGCTCGGAGCCGTCGAGGCCCACGGCGACGTGCCCCAGGCGGGTGAAGGTTTGCAGGTCACGCCCGGGGCCGCAGCCAAAATCCAGCACGTTGAACGGGGCCGAACCCTGGAGATGTCGCAGCAGCGCGTCGATGTTCTGGCTGACGTCGTGGTCGCGGGTGCCTTCGCGGAAACCGTCGGCCACTTGGTTGTAATGGCCGAGGGTGGTGGCGGTGATGCTGGCGAGGTCGTCGGGGGCGAGTTTCATGGCGGGCTGCGCTGGCTGGAGAAAGGTGCCCAATATACCCCCAGATGGCCGCCCTGAGGGCTGGATCGCGACGGCGAGGCAACCCGCGCCGCGCTCCTCAACGCTTGTTCAGCACCCGCGCCAGGCGATCGCCGCCGAGCTGGATGGCCGCCACCAGAATCACCAGCAGCACGATCACCGTGAGCATGATCTGGCTGTCGAAACGCTGGTAGCCGTAGCGATAGGCGATGTCGCCCAGGCCGCCCGCACCAATGGCACCAGCCATGGCCGAGGAGTTGATCATGGTCACCAGGGTGATGGTGAAACCGCCGACGATGCCTGGCAACGCTTCGGGCAACAGCACATGCCAAACGATATGCCAGCGTCGGCAGCCCATGGCCTGTGCGGCTTCGATCAAACCGTGGTCGACTTCCCGCAGGCTGACTTCGGCAATTCGCGCAAAGAACGGCGTCGCGGCAATGGTCAGCGGCACCACAGCGGCCCAGACGCCATAGGTGGTCCCGACAATCAGCCGGGTAAAGGGAATCAGCGCCACCATCAGGATCAGGAACGGGATCGAGCGAAACAGGTTCACAAAGGCCCCCAGGGCCCGGTTCAGGTTCGGTGCCTCGTAGATCCCGCCCTTGCCGCTGGTGACCAGGATCACCGCCAGGGGAATCCCCGCCAGCAGGGCAATCAGCGACGACACGCCGACCATCAGGAAGGTGTCGATGACCCCTTGCAGCAAACGATCAAACCACATAACCCAGCACCTCCACCTGTTGTGCCCACTGGCTGGCACGCTGACGCAGCGCTTCGGCATCCAGCGGCGACCCCGTCACGGCCAGCAGCAATTGCCCCAGGGCGTGGCCCTGGATGCGTTCCACGCCGCCTTGGAGCAAGCGCACCTTGCCGCCAAGGGCGTTGAACAGCGCGGCCAGGTCCGGCTCGTCGCGTTGGCTGCCGGTGAACTGCAGGCGCAGCACCAGGGCCGCATCCACCGACGGCGATTGCTCCAGCAGACGGCTTTGTAGCTCATCGGGCAGGCTGTGTTGCAGCGGCGCCAGCAACGTTTTGCTGACCTCGTGCTGCGGGTTGCCGAAGACTTCCCAGACCGGCCCCTGCTCGACCACGTGCCCATGTTCCAGGACCACCACCCGGTCGCAGATATCACGGATCACCGCCATCTCGTGGGTGATCAGGATGATGGTCAGGCCCAGGCGCTGATTGATCTCTTTGAGCAGGCCGAGAATCGACTGGGTGGTCTCCGGATCCAGGGCCGAGGTGGCTTCGTCGCACAGCAGAATCGCCGGGTCGTGGACCAGGGCCCGGGCGATCCCCACCCGTTGTTTCTGCCCGCCGGAAAGCTGCGCCGGGTAGGCCTTGTGCTTGTCTTGCAGGCCCACCAGTTCCAGCAGTTCGCGAACCTTGCGCTCACGCTGTTCCTTGGGCACACCGGCCACCTTCAGCGGCAGCTCGACGTTCTGCCACACGGTCTTGGCCGACATCAGGTTGAAGTGCTGGAAGATCATGCCGATGCGTCGGCGCAGCTCCACCAGGCGGTCTTCGTCGAAGTCGCCGATGTCCACCTGGTCGATCAGTACCCGGCCGCTGGAGGGCTGCTCCAGGCGGTTGATGGTGCGGATCAGCGACGACTTGCCGGCGCCGCTGCGGCCGATGATGCCGAACACTTCACCGTGCTGGATCGCCAGGTCGATGCCGTGCAGGGCGTGCACCGGGCCTTGCTGGCCCTGGTAGGTCTTGGTCAGGCCGATAAACCGCACGTGGGCACGGTTCAGCTCGGGGTGCAGTTGGGCCTGAACCGCGCTCTGGGGCGCAGGTTCGGGCCGTGGGCGCTGGAGGCTGGCGACGCTCATATCAGCCTTCCCAGCCGGCTTGGTAGAGCTTGCCGTGGGCTTTATCCAGGGCGGCGCGCACTGCCGGCGAATGCTGGTAGATGTCGACGAAC
This sequence comes from Pseudomonas morbosilactucae, assembly GCF_023241715.1. GTDB lineage: Bacteria > Pseudomonadota > Gammaproteobacteria > Pseudomonadales > Pseudomonadaceae > Aquipseudomonas > Aquipseudomonas morbosilactucae. The sequence continues at coordinate 70,407 of NZ_JALQCW010000016.1, read as the reverse complement.
TTGATCAGCCGCGGGTCGGTCTTGGTCTTCGGCTGGATCACGAACTGGATCACGTATTCCTTGTGGTCGAGGCCGTCGAACAGCAGGGCCGACTCGGCGTCGAAGGTCTTGGCCAGGCGGATATAGGCCGGGTAGCCCTGGACCAGGTCGGCGTCGTCATAGGCGCGGACCAGTTGCACGGCTTCGACCTGGAGGATCTTGATCTTCTTCGGGTTGCTGACGATGTCGTCTTCGGTAGCCTTGTAGCCCACGCCAGGCTTGAGGGTAATCAAGCCGGCCTTGGCCAGCAGTTGCAGGCCGCGCCCGCTGTTGATCGGGTCGTTGGCGATGGCCACGCTGGCGCCTTCAGGCAGCTCGGCGAAGCTTTTGTATTTCTTCGAGTAGAGGCCGACGTTGTTGATGATGCCCGGGGCGAAGGGCACCAGGTCGAAACCGGCAGCGGCCTTGGCATTTTCCAGGAACGGGATGTGCTGGAAGTAATTCACGTCGATGTCGCCGGCGGCCAGGCTGACGTTGGGCGCGATCCAGTCGGTGAACTCCACCAGCTCGACTTTCAGGCCTTGTTTATCGGCTTCGGCGACGGCGGCTTCCAGGGGAATGGCGAAGGCGGCGGTGGTGCCGACTTTCAGTGGTTTGTCCGCGGCGAATACGGCGCCGCTGAACAGGCCGAGGGCGAGGACCAGGGCTTTGATCGGGTGGCTCAGGCGGGTGTTTTTCATGATGTTCGGGTCCAGTCGGGGCTAGGGGGTAGGCATTGGCTTGCCGGCGAGGCGCTCAGCGGCGATAGGCCGCGCCAGTGTGTTGTTCGGGCAGTTGCGCGTCGTGCTGGAACAGCTTCTCGCGCAGGGTGCCGCTGTCGTACGCGGTTTTGTAGGAACCGCGCCGCTGCAATTCCGGGATCACCAGGTCGATGAAATCCACATAGCTTTCCGGGGTGACGATGCGGGTCAGGTTGAAGCCGTCCAGGCCGGTTTCGGCGATCCAGGATTCCAGCTCGTCGGCCACCTGGGTCGGTGAACCGACCACGGTGATGTAGCGGCCGCCGAGGGCGTGCTGGTCGAGTAATTTGCGCCGGGTCCAGTCGTTGTTCTGCAGGTTCTTGGTGGCCGACTGGATGGCGTTGCTTTTCACGTACTGGATCGGTTCGTCGATTTCGTACTGGGCAAAGTCGATCCCGGTGGAGGCCGAGAAATGCGCCACGCCGGCTTCGGCGCTGGCATGGCTGCGGTACTCGGCCTGCTTGGCCCAGGCCGCTTCCTCGGTGGGCGCGACGATGACGTTGAGGCCCATGAATACCTTGACGTCCTCGGCCTTGCGCCCGGCGGCCACGGCGCTGGCGCGGACCTTGTCCACCTGGACCTTGGTCGACGCCTTGTTCTGCCCGCTGATAAACACGCACTCAGCGTGACGCCCGGCGAACAGCAAACCGCGATCCGAACTGCCGGCCTGGAACAGCACTGGGGTGCGTTGTGGTGAGGGCTCGCACAGGTGATAGCCGCTGACCTGGTAGAACTCGCCCTGGTGCTCGACCTTGTGCACCTTGTCGGGTTGGGCATAGATGCGCTGCTCGCGATCATTGATCACGGCGTCGTTTTCCCAGCTGCCTTCCCAGAGTTTGTACAGCACCTCCAGGTACTCATCGGCCTGGTCGTAGCGGCGGTCGTGTTCGATCTGTTGTTGCAGGCCCATGGCCTTGGCGGCGCTGTCCAGGTAGCCGGTGACGATGTTCCAGCCAACCCGGCCACGGCTCAGGTGGTCGAGGGTGGACAGGCGCCGGGCGAACAGATACGGCGCCTCGTAGGTCAGGTTGGCGGTCAGGCCGAAGCCGAGGTTCTTGGTCACCGCGGCCATCGCCGAGACCAGCAGCAGCGGGTCGTTGACCGGCAGTTGGATGGCCTCTTTGAGGGGCACGTCCACCGAGTTCTGATAGACGTCGTAGACCCCGACGATGTCGGCGATAAACAGCCCGTCGAACAACCCGCGCTCCAGCAGTTGAGCGAGCTCGGTCCAGTACTCGATGGTCTTGTACTGGGTCGAGTTGTCCCGTGGATGGGTCCACAGGCCGTGGTTGATGTGCCCGATGCAGTTCATGTTGAAGGCATTGAGCAGGATCTTTTTCTTGCCGGTTTCAAGCGCAGCCATCAGATCGTCCCCCGCAGCGGCGGGTTCTGCTGGTTAAGGTAGTAGTTACCCACCGCGTGGTACTTCCAGCGCACCGGGTCGTGCAGGGTGTGCACCCGGGCGTTGCGCCAGTGGCGGTCGAGGCCGTGCTCGGCCAGGGTCGCCTGGCTGCCGGCCAGCTCGAACAGGGTGGTGCCGGCGGCCAGGGAAATCTCGGTGCTGATGGCTCGGGTTTCCGCCACGGCGATCGAGGCGGCGGCCACGCTGTCGGCGTTGGTCGCGGCCTGGGCGCTGTCGAGCAGTTCCCCGGCGCGTTCCAGCAGCGCCTCAGTGGCGTGCAGGCGAACGCTCAGGTGGCCGAAGCTTTTCAGGGTCAGCGGGTCGTCCGTGGCTTTGTCGTTGCCGGAGTCGATCCACGGCCGGGTCTTGGTGCGCACGAAATGCAGGGCGTCTTCGTAGGCGGCGCGGGCGATGCCGGCGTCGATGGCGGCGTGGAGGATCTGCGCCAGCGGGCCGACGGTGGTCGGGCGCTCGAAGGCGCTCTGGAACGGCACCACATCGGCGGCGGCGACGTAGACGTTGTCGAACACCACCGAACCGCTGCCGGTGGTGCGCTGGCCAAAGCCGCTCCAGTCGTCGAGCACTTCCAGGCCCTGGCTGTCGGCCGGGACAAACGCCAGTTGCTGCACGCCCTGTTCATCCACCACCGAGGTGGGAATGCGCTGGGCGTAGAGGGCGCCGGTGGAGTAGAACTTGCGACCGTTGATGCGGTAGCCGTCGCCGTCCCGGGTCAGGCGGGTGGTGCGGTCGTTGGCGGTTTTGGTGCCCAGTTCGGCCAGGGCATTGCCGAAGCGCTGGCCGGCCAGGACCTCGGCGTACAGGCGTTGTTTCTGCTCAGGGCTGCCGTTCACCCGCAGCACTTCCAGGGCGTAGAAATGGTTTTGCGGAATCTGCCCGAGGGAGCCATCGGCCTGGGCGATCAAGGCAATGACCTTGGCCAGGGTGACGTTGGACACACCGGCGCCACCGTATTCCTTCGGCACGCTGATGCCCCACAGGCCGGAGCGGGAGAACGCCTCCAGCTCGGGGTGCGGCAGGCGGCGCTCGCGGTCGCGCAGGGCACTGTCGCGCTTGAAGTCTTCAGCGAGGTCGGTGGCGACGATCAGGGCTTGCTCATCGCTGGTGATGACCGCGACGTGGTGAGAAAAAGTCATGTGTTTCTCCAGAGGTCTGGTCGGTTAAATCCAGGAGTGACGAGCCGGCAGCGTGCCATTGAGGTGATAAGCGCCCACTGCGTGGTACTTCCAGCGCACCGGGTCGTGCAGGGTGTGCACCCGGGCGTTGCGCCAGTGGCGGTCGAGGTTGAATTCTTCAAGGGTGGCGCGGCTGCCCGCCAGCTCGAACAGCTTCTCGCTGGCCAGCAGGGAAATTTCGGTGGTGAGGATCTTGGCGTGGGCCACGGCAATCGAAGCACGGGCCGCGGACTCGGCGGTGAGCGGCGCGGCGCTGACCTGGTCCAGCACCTGGCCGGCCTTGCGCAGCAGGGCTTCGGCGGCGTGCAACTCGATCTTCAGCTTGCCGATGTCGGCGATCACATACAGGTCGTCGCTGGCCCGCTCGACCTGGGCATCGACCCAGGGCCGCGAACGTTCGCGAACGAATTCAATGGCGTCGTCGATGGCCGCGCGGGCGATGCCGGCGTCGATGGCCGCCTGGATCAACTGCGACACCGCACCCTGGGTGTTCGGCGATTCGTTGATCCGCCAGTTATCCAGGACCAGCTCGGCCTCGACCCGCACGTTGTTGAGCAAGATGGTGCCACTGGCGGTGGTGCGCTGACCGAAGCCCGACCAGTCGTCGACAATGCGCAGGCCCGGCGTGCCGCGGCGGACGAAGGCCAGCACTTGCTTGCCGTCATCGTTGAGCGCCTTGACCGCCACCCAATGGGCGAACAGGGCGCCGGTGGAGTAGAACTTCTGGCCATTGATGACGTAGCCATCGCCGTCCGCGGTGATGCGCGCCTTGAGTTCCAGGGTGTGCTTGGTGCCGCGTTCGGGGCCGGCGTTACCAATCCGCCAGCCGTCCAGCACGCTTTGCAGCAGTTGTTTTTTCTGCCGCTCGGTGCCGCTGCCGAGAATCAGGTTGATCACGCCGAACTGGTTCTGGGGGATCTGTCCCAGGGCCGGGTCGGCGGCGGAAATAATGGCGAACACCTCTGCCAGGGTCACGAACGACACCTGGGGGCCGCCGTATTCACGGGGGATGGCGATGCTGCCGAGGCCGCTGCGGGTGAACTGCTCGATCTCGGCCCAAGGCAACTTGCGCTGGCGATCACGGCGGGCCGCTTGCTGGCGGGCCACGGCGGCCAATTCATGGGCGACTTGCAGGGCCTGTGCGTCGTTGTGCAGCACTTGGGCAGGCAACAACAGCGGGGCGATATCCAGGTCGCTCTGGACCTGTGCGTCGGTCAAGCTGGACATCAGCGCCACTCCTTGGCTACACGCAATGCCCTGGCGATCTGCACTGGGGTGATTGTGTTCCGGACCATACCTACCTCATCTCTTTTGGATAGGCCGCGAGAGTGCGGCGAAATCAGAATCAAGAATGTCCGGTGGTCCGGTTCATATACCCTAAACGTGTATAAAAATTAAATAAACTAACTTTTAGGAATATGAATAGAAGGGTTGAATCGGAGCCTGAAGCGCTTCTATCTTGGCCGAGCGGGTCAGGGCTGGACGCAGAGCGTCGCGGGATGCATTCCCACGCAGAGTGTGGGAACGAGGGTGTGTGGGGGATATGCGGTTCTGGTTCCCGCGCTCTGCGTGGCAACCCCGCCAGGGACGCTCTGCGTCCCGCTGTTCAGGGGATCAGGCCGGGGTGTGGCTGGCGCTGATGAATTTGCTGAGGAACTGCCGGGTGCGCTCTTCCTTGGGGTTGGCGAACAGGGCCTTGGCTTCGCCTTGTTCGACGATCACGCCCTTGTCGAAGAAGATCACTCGGTTGGCCACGTCGCGGGCAAAGCCCATCTCGTGGGTGACGATGATCATGGTGCGCTTTTCCTCGGCCAGGCCGCGGATGGTCGCCAGTACTTCACCCACCAGTTCCGGGTCGAGAGCCGAGGTCGGTTCGTCGAATAGGATCACTTCCGGTTCCATGGCCAGGGCCCGAGCGATCGCCACCCGTTGCTGCTGGCCTCCCGACAGGCGCCGTGGGTAGGCGTCCTCCTTGCCGGCCAGGCCGACCTTGGCCAGCAAGCTGCGGCCCAGGGCTTCAGCCAAGTGGCGCGGGGTCTTCTTCACTACCAGCGGGCCTTCAATGACGTTCTCCAACGCGGTGCGATGGGGGAACAGATTGAAGTTCTGGAAGACGAAGCCCACCTGGCGCCGCAATTGGCGGATCAGGCCCTGCTGCTGGCTCAAGGGGCGACTGCCATCGATGGCGATGTCGCCGACCTTGATCCGCCCGCTGCTGGGTTCTTCGAGAAAATTCAGGCAACGCAGGAAGGTGGTCTTGCCCGAGCCGCTGGGGCCGATGATGGCCACCACTTCCCCGGCTTCGACCTTGAGGTCGATGCCGTTGAGCACCGTCTGACCCTTGAACTGCTTCGTCAGTTTTTCAACCTCAATCATGCTTTCAAGACTCCTGGTCGTGCCGATTGACCCGTTCTTCCAGCCGGTTCTGCAGGTGCGCCAGCAGGCTGGCCAGAATCCAGTAGATCAGGGCGGCGGCCAGATACATGGTGAACACTTCAAAGGTGCGGGCGGTGATCAATTGGGCCTGGCGGAACAGCTCCGGGACCTGGATCGTAGCGGCCAGGGCGGTGTCCTTGACCAGGGAAATAAAACTGTTGCCCAGCGGTGGCAGGGCGGTGCGCATGGCTTGTGGCAGGATCGCCCGGCGCAGGGTCTGGGCCCGGGTCATGCCGATGCTGGCCGCGGCTTCCCATTGGCCGCGCTCGATGGAGCTGATGGCGGCCCGCAGGATCTCGCACGCGTAGGCGGCCATGTTCAGCGAGAAGCCGATCAGCGCCGAGGGCAGGGGATCGATTTCAATCCCCAGTTGCGGCAGGCCGTAATAGATCACGAACAGCTGCACCAGCAGCGGCGTGCCGCGAAAGAACGACACGTAGACCCGGGCGATCCAGCTCAACAGCTTGAAGCGCGACAAGCGCATCAGGGCCAGGCCAAAGCCCAGCAACAGGCCGAAGAACATGCCGCCCAGGCTGAGGACTACCGTGTAGTACGCGCCCTTGAGGAGGAAGGGCGCGGACTCCACCAGCAACTGGACGGTCTCGGCCAGTTGCTGGCTCAACTGCGGAAAGTGCAGTCCGAACTGAACACTTGCCTCCATTATTGAGTGACGTCAGCGGCGAAGTATTTTTCCGAAAGCTTCTTCAAGGTGCCGTCAGCGCGCAGTTCGTCGATGGCCTTGTTCACCGCAGCCAGCAGTTCCGGCTCGCCTTTGCGCAGGGCTATACCGGCTTCCTGGCGGGAGAACGGTTCGCCGGAAACCACCAGGGTGTCCTTGGTTTTCTTGATCAGTTCCAGGGCCGCCAGACGGTCCACCAGAATCGCCTCGATACGGCCGACGCGCAGGTCCTGGTACTTGGTCGGATCATCGTCGTAGGTCTTGATCACCGCCGTTGGCACATTCTCTTTGAGCCATTGTTCGTAGTTGGTGCCCAGGCCGACACCGACCTTGTGGCCACCCAGGTCGGCCGCGGTCTTGAACTTGCCTTCGTCCTTTTTCTGGGTCAGGGCCTGGATGCCGGAAACGGTGTAAGGCGTGGAGAAGTCGTACTTCTTCTTGCGCTCTTCAGAGATGGTCACCTGGTTGACGACGGCGTCCAGACGCTTGGATTCGAGGGCTGCGAGAATGCCGTCCCATTTGGTCGGCTGCAGTTTGACCTTGACCCCGAGCTTCTGCGCCAGGGCTTCGGAGAACTCCACTTCGAAGCCGGCCAGCTTGCCGTTTTCATCGACATAGCTGAAGGGCGGGTAGGTGCCTTCCAGGCCGATGTTGATCACGCCGGCGGTTTTGATTTTTTGCAGCTGCTCACCGGCAACCGCCTGCCCCAGCATCCCGGCACCCAGTGCCAATCCCAGTGTGCCGATAAGCAGATTGCGACGTAGAACGGAAAAATTCATGACAAGCCCCTGTGGGTTTTTATGGGAGTTGCGGGTGGGAGATGCAGGTCAATCGGTGAGCGGGAGCGAACGCAATATCCTGCCCTAAATCGGCACTGTGCGTCTCGCGACAAATGAGCCTGCGGCGCGACTATAAAGCGCCACGCATAGGTTTAAAAATAATATAAATTCACTTTGTTATTCCTTTTTTATCAATTATTCCCCTGTCAACGGCACCTTCTGCAGGGGCGGACTCGCCAGCGATAACGCCCCAAGCCCCCCTACAAGATCCAGGCTCCCCACTGCTTAGGCAAAAGCCCCCGGATAAGCAAACAGCGCCGGCGCGCCACCGGTGTGCAGGAAGATGATCGGGCCGTCGTCGAAACGCTGGCGGCCGATGCCGTCGAGCAAGCCGGCCATGGCTTTGCCAGTGTAGACCGGGTCCAGCAGCAGCCCTTCCTGGCTGGCCACCAGCTTGATCGCGGCGAGGGTGCCGGCATTCGGCTCGCCGTAGCGCGGGGCGAAGTATTCGTCCCACAGTTCGATCTTGAAATGCTCCGGCAACCGCATGCCCAGCAGCTCGGCGGTGCGCTCGGCCAAGCCTTCGACCTTGGGCCGCTGGGCTTCGTCGCTGCGTGACACGGTGACGCCGATCACTGGCAGCTCGGGCAGGGCTTCACTCAGGGCCAGGGCCAGGCCGCTGTGGGTGCCGGCGCTGCCTGACGCCAGGACCACGGCGGCGAAGGTCAGGCCGCTGTCTTCGATTTGCTGGGCCAGCTCCAGGCCGGCGCGTACATAACCCAGGGCGCCGAGGGCGTTGGAGCCGCCAATGGGCACCAGGTAGGGCTTTTTGCCGTTGCTGCGCAGGCGCGCGGCGAGGGCCTGCAATTGCTCGTCGGCGTTGTCCAGGTTGTCCACCAGCTCGACCTTGGCGTCGAACAGGTCGAGCAACAGGCGGTTGCCGTTGCCCAGGTAATTGGCGTCGTCGGTGCCGATGGGGTTTTCCAGCAGGGCCACGCAACCCAAGCCGAGCTTGGCGGCCAGGGCGGCCGTCTGGCGCACGTGGTTGGACTGGAGGGCACCGGCGGTGATCAGGGTGTCGGCGCCCTGGGCCAGGGCATCGGCGGCCAGGTATTCGAGTTTGCGCAGCTTGTTGCCGCCCATGGCCAGTGGGGTGGTGTCGTCGCGCTTGACGTAGACATCGCGGCCCAGCCAGGCGGACAGGCGTTCGAGTTTTTCCAGGGCGGTGGCGTGACCGAGAAGGTCCAGGCGATTAAAACGGTCGAGCTGTTGTTTGATCATGGGGCCGCACGGGTCAGTAGAAGTGGATGGACTATAGGCAGCGATATTTGCCCGGGCAACCGTTGTTGCCTTATGCCGAAAAGTGCTTAAGCCAGCACAATTAGTTCTTAATTCGGCCTCCGGCGCATACCGTAAAGTGAGGGCCGTTTCCGCGGCCCGATCGTCCGGCCGCTTGAGTAAGGAGTCTTATCGTGAGCGAGCGTTCCAGCCATTGGCAATTGCAGACCATCGTTGGCCAACTGCGTGATGCCCGTGACCAGTGGCGTACCCGCAACGGCCGGGTCAGCGGTGAGCAGGGCGGCCGGGAGTTGCCGTCGCGGGCGGCGATGGCCGAGATCCTCGAAGCCCTGTGCGGGGCGCTGTTTCCCATGCGCCTGGGGCCGGTGGATTTGCGTGAGGAAAGCGAAGACTTCTATGTCGGCCATACCCTGGATGTGGCCCTCAACGCCTTGCTTGCCCAGACCCGCCTGGAGTTGCGCTACGCGGCCCGGCAGAGTGGCCAGTCCGATGCCGAGGTGGATGCCACGGCCATTCGCCTGATCCAGGATTTCGCCCTGGCCCTGCCTGGTTTACGGGTGTTGTTGGACACCGACGTGCTGGCGGCCTACCACGGCGACCCGGCGGCGCGCAGCGTGGATGAGGTGCTGCTCTGCTACCCGGGGATCCTTGCGGTGATTCACCACCGCCTGGCCCACCACCTGTATCGCGCCGGCCTGCCGTTGCTGGCACGGATCAGTTCGGAAATCGCTCACTCGGCCACGGGCATCGACATTCACCCGGGCGCGCAGATCGGCCGCAGCTTCTTTATCGATCACGGCACGGGCGTGGTCATTGGCGAGACCGCGATCATCGGTGAGCGCGTGCGCATCTACCAGGCCGTGACCCTGGGCGCCAAGCGCTTCCCGGCGGACGAGGACGGGCAATTGCAGAAGGGCCACCCTCGGCATCCGATCGTCGAGGACGACGTGGTGATCTACGCCGGCGCGACCATTCTCGGGCGCATCACCATCGGCCAGGGCTCGACCATTGGTGGCAACGTCTGGCTGACCCGCAGCGTACCGGCCGGCTGCAACCTGACCCAGGCCAACTTGCAGCACGACGACGGCACACAAAAATAACCGGCCTGTAGGCGCTGGCTGGCCAGCGATGGCGGTCGCAAGGGCTGTGCAAGACTTGAGGCCCAATCGCCGGCAAGCCGGCTCCTACGGGGGGTGGTGTTGTAGGGCGCGCAGCGGCGGTTTTTGGGCTGAACGATTTTCGCAGGGCTACGTCATACCCTTCCTTGAGCTAGCGTACGCACAGTACCGCTGAGCCCTGCGATTAGTCCTGAACCCCTATCCATGTTTAAATTGAACGCTTGTTCAAGTTAAACCGGTGGTTCGCCGCCCGCTCACAACAGGAGGCTTGCCTTTGCTGAGTCCGTGTCTTTCAGCCATGTTTTACCCCCTCGAGGTGCACCGTTCATGAGTGCATCGTCTACCCCCGCTAGCGGCCTGGTCCGCATGAACCCTCCGGTGTTCTACTTCGCCGCGAGCTTTATCCTGATCTTCGGCCTGGTGGTTATTTCCATGCCGGAACAAGCCGGTGCCTGGTTGCTGGCAGCGCAAAACTGGGCGGCCAATACGGTCGGCTGGTACTACATGTTGGCGATGACCCTGTACCTGGTCTTCGTGGTGGTCACCGCCTTGTCCGGCTACGGCAAGATCAAGCTCGGTGCCGACCACGACGAACCCGAGTTCAGCTACCTGTCGTGGGCCGGCATGCTGTTTGCCGCCGGGATCAGCATCACCCTGTTCTTCTTCTGTGTCTCCGAACCCCTGACCCACATGTTGCAGCCGCCACAAGGCGAGGCGGGCACGGCGGAGTCGGCGCGCCAGGCCATGCAGCTGCTGTTCCTGCACTGGGGTCTGCACGGTTGGGGCGTATTCGCCTTCGTCGGCATGGCCCTGGCCTATTTCGCCTACCGGCATAACCTGCCCCTGGCCCTGCGCTCGGCGCTCTACCCGCTGATCGGCAAGCGCATCAACGGCCCCATCGGCTATGCGGTGGACGGCTTCGGCATCATCGCCACGGTGTTCGGCCTGGGCGCCGACATGGGCTTTGGCGTGCTGCACTTGAACTCCGGGCTGGACTACCTGTTCGGCATCGCCCACACCCAGTGGATTCAGGTGGGCCTGATCACCTTGATGATGGGCGCGGCGATCCTGGTGGCGGTGTCCGGGGTCGACAAGGGCGTGCGGGTCATGTCCGACATCAACATGCTGCTGGCGGTGGCGCTGCTGCTGTTCGTGTTGTTCGCCGGGCCCACCCAGCACCTGCTCAACACCCTGATCCAGAACCTTGGGGACTATCTGGGGGCGCTGCCGGTCAAGAGTTTCGACGTCTACGCCTATGACAAACCCAGTGACTGGCTGGGCGGCTGGACGGTGTTCTATTGGGCCTGGTGGATCGCGTGGTCGCCCTTTGTCGGGCTGTTTATCGCGCGTATTTCCCGTGGCCGGACCATCCGTGAGTTCGTCTTCGGCGTGCTGCTGATTCCCCTGGGTTTCACCTTGGCCTGGATGTCGATTTTCGGTAACAGCGCCATCGACCAGGTGCTCAACCACGGCATGAGCGCGCTGGGCATGAGCGCCCTCAACGACCCCTCGATGACCCTGTACCTGCTGCTGGAAACCTACCCGTGGGGCAAGACGGTGATCGCGGTCACGGTGTTCATCAGCTTTGTGTTCTTCGTCACCTCGGCGGATTCCGGCACCGTGGTGCTTTCGACCCTGTCGGCCCGTGGCGGCAATGCCGATGAAGACGGGCCGAAATGGCTGCGGGTGTTCTGGGGTGCGATGACTGCGCTGGTCACCAGTGCCTTGCTGTTTGCTGGCAGCATCGACTCGCTGAAGTCCGCGGTGGTGCTGACCTCGCTGCCGTTCTCGATGATCTTGCTGCTGATGATGTGGGGGCTGCACAAGGCCTTCTACCTGGAATCGCAGAAGCGCATTGCCCAGCTGCATTCCCTGGCGCCAGTGTCGGCGTCGTCACGGCGAGGCAAGGGCGGCTGGCGTCAGCGCTTGAGCCAGGCGGTGCATTTCCCGTCCCGGGATGAGGTGTATCGCTTCCTCGACCAGACGGTGCGCCCGGCCATTGAGGAAGTGACGGCGGTGTTCGTCGAGAAGGGCTTGAACGTGGTCACTCAGCCGGACCCGGCCAACGACAACGTCAGCCTGGAGATCGGCCACGGTGACCAGCATCCGTTCATCTATCAGGTGCAGATGCGCGGCTACTTCACCCCGTCTTTCGCCCGTGGCGGCATGGGCCCGAAAGAGCTGCGCAACCGCCGCTATTACCGGGCCGAGGTGCACCTGGCCGAGGGCAGTCAGGATTACGACCTGATGGGCTACACCAAGGAGCAGATCATCAACGACATCCTCGACCAGTACGAGCGCCACATGCAGTTTTTGCATCTGGTGCGTTAAGGCGCGAACTAGGACCTGCGCCGCCACACGAGGCTCGCTGCAGGCGCTGGCTTGCCAGCGATGGCGCCCGCCAGCTTGGGTGGCCTGATCGCTGGCAAGCCGGCTCCTACAAGGGTGATTTTTATCGTGTGCGGGCGTTACACCAGCCCGCCATTGGCCCGCAGGATTTGCCCGTTGACCCAGCCTGCGGCCGGGCTCACCAGAAAACCGATGATCTGCGCGATGTCTTCCGGCTGCCCCAGGCGTTCCAGGGGCGGCATCTTGGCAAAGCCCTGGACCTGCTCCTCACTTTTCCCCTGCATAAACAACTCGGTTGCCACCGGTCCCGGCGCCACGGCGTTGACCGTGATCTGGCGCCCGCGCAATTCCTTGGCGAACACCTGGGTCAAGGATTCCACTGCGGCCTTGCTGGCGATGTACACCGCATAACCCGGCAGGTTGAGGCCAACGGTGCTGCTGGAAAAATTGACGATGCGCCCGCCATCATTCAGGCGGGTGGCGGCTTCGCGCAGGGTGTTGAAAGTACCGCGGGTGTTGATGGCGAAGGTCTGCTCGAACAGCTCGTCACTGTGTTGGGCCAGGGGCAGGACCTTGAGGATGCCGGCGTTGTTGATCAGCACATCGACCTTGCCCAGTTGGGCTTCGGTTTCATCGAACAGCCGGTGCACGTCGGCGGCGTTGGCCACGTCGGCCTTGATCGCTATGGCTTGGTGCCCTGCCTGGCGCAGTTCCACCACCAGCCTGGAGGCTTCGGTGGCGCTGCTGGCGTAGTTGATGACCACGGCGAAACCGTCGCTGGCCAGTTGCTTGGCAATCACTGCGCCGATGCCGCGGGACGCGCCGGTGACGATGGCGACTTTGCAGGTCTGTTGGGTCATGGAGGGTTTCCTTTTCGAGGGAGGTGCTGGGCTTCGGGTGGATGCAGATTCACCTGTTTACCCAAATCGATAAATGCCCCAGAGTTGCCCTCACTGTTCAAGAATCGCCAACAATCCAGCGCCAGGAGCCTTACGTGGATCAAGTCAAAGCGATGAAGATCTTTGTGCGGATCTACGAGCGCAGCAGCTTCACCCAGGCCGCCGACGACCTGAACCTGCCCCGGGCCACCCTGACCCACAGCCTCAACCAGTTTGAAGCCTGGCTCGGCACTCGCCTGCTGGAACGCAGTACCCGTCGGGTGCGGCCCACATTGGATGGCGAGGCCTATTACCTGCGGTGTGTGCAGTTGCTGGCAGAGCTGGAAGAGGCCGAGTTGGCGTTTCGCAGCGTGGCGCCCAAAGGCCGGCTGCGGGTGGATCTGCACGGCACCCTGGCCAAGTACTTCGTGATCCCCGCCTTGCCGGCGTTCATGGCGCGTTATCCACAGATCGAGTTGTCCATCAGTGAGGCGGATCGTTTTGTCGACCTGATCGCCGAAGGCGTGGACTGCGTGCTGCGGGCCGGGACGCTGGGGGATTCGTCGCTGATCGGGCGTCGGGTCGCCAACCTGCGCCAAGTCACGTGCGCCAGCCCGGATTACCTGCGGCGCTTTGGTGAACCCCAAAGCCTGGCCGAACTCGGCGAGCACCGCGCGGTGAACTACGTTTCGCGGACCACGGCCGCGCTGTTCCCCTTCCAGTTCATGGTCAATGGCGAGTTGCAGGAAGTGCCCATCGACGGCGCGCTGACGGTCTTCGGCGCGGAGATCTACAAGGCCTCCGCCGTGGCCGGGCTGGGCATTATCCAATGCCCCCACTACGGCGTGGCGCAGCAGATTGCCCAGGGCCAGTTGCAGGAAATTCTCACCGATACCGCGCCGCCGCCCATGCCCGTCTCAGTGCTTTACCCCCACAACCGGCAGATGTCGCCGCGAGTACGGGTGTTTGTCGACTGGCTGAGTGAAGTGTTCACCGAAGCCCGCTGAGGCGTTGCGAGAGCTGTCGGCCTGAAGCCTCCCCTAAACGCCTGTAAGCCAGCCTTCAAGCGCTTTCACGCTCGATCAGCTGGCACTGCAGCAGGTTCAAGCGCTGCACCTCGTCCTCCACCGGCAGCACCCCGAGGCTCTCCAGTACTCGGGTTGCTGCCAGCACGCCGATCTCCAGGGCCGGCGGCTTGATGGTGCTCAGGCTCGGCAACAGCATCTCGGCGAAGGGGTAGTCGCCAAAGCCCAGCACCGCGCAGTCTTCGGGGATGTTCAGGCCGGCTCTTTGCCCGGCCAGGGAGCCGCCGGCCGCCAGGTTATCGTTGGCGAAGATGATGGCGTCGGGACGCGGCGTGGCGTTCATCAGGGCCTCCATCGCCTGTTTGCCGGCCTCGAACGGCGCCCGATCCGCATCCGGGGCGAATACCCAGGGCTCCAGCCCCAGTTCGCGGGCTGTTGCCGCGTAACCGTCTCGTCGCTCCAGGGCGCTGAAGTCGCCGGGGGCGCTGTTTTGCACAAAGGCGATGCGCCGATAACCCTTGCCGTGCAGGTAGCGGGCGGCGGTGACGCCCACCTCATAATGGGAGAAACCGATTTGCACCGGCTCCCGGTGGGGTTGGTAATCCCAGGTCTCGATCACCGGGATGTCCGCCTCGGCGATCATCTTTTCCGTCGCTGGGCTATGGAAGTGGCTGGTCAGCACCAGGGCCGCCGGCGACCAGCCGAGGAAGGCACGCACGGCGCTTTCTTCCTGCTGCACATCGAAATAGCTGGAGGCCAGCAACAGCTGATAGCCGTGGCGACTGAGGGTGTCACTGAAGCCCTGGATGGTGTTGGCGAAGATCGGCCCGGAGATGTTGGGAATCACCATGGCGACGATTTTGCCCCGGGCTGACGCCAACCCACCGGCCACCAAGTTTGGCACATAACCCAGTTGCGCCACCACCTCGGCGATGCGTTCCCGTCGCTCCGGGGAGACGCTGTCGGGCTGGTTGAAATAGCGCGACACGGTGATCGCCGAAACACCTGCTTGCTTGGCCACGGTGTTCAGGGTCACGCGTCCGGCGCCGCGGCGTTTGCGCCCGGGGATTTTTTCAGCAGTCAAAAGCCTGATCCTTTTAACGAACAAAAAGGCATATAAAAGTAATTTTTCAGTATTGGACGGTCTATGTACGGCTTGTCGATACTGGCGATGTTAGCGCTAACAAAGCGCGATGTCTGCTACTCGCTCGAGCGAATGCCCACGACAGAATTTCCAGGCGCGGCCGGCGTAGATCGGCGGCGGTTCAGGGCTTATTTCGAGCAGGTGCAGCATGCAGAAGATTTTTGGGGAACAGCAGAAACTGGCGCGTTCGATCCGCGCCGCCGGTGCTCGTCGGCAGCACCTGGGCTGGCTGTTGGCAGGGTTGGCCGCGTTGCCGGTCCCGGGGGCGTTTGCCGCCGACAGCAGCGCCACCGCGCAAGACCAGGAACCGACCCTGAAGTCAGTCACGGTCACCGCCACCCGCCGCGAAGAGTCGCTGCAGAAGGTGCCGGTAGCGGTCTCGGTGGTGGACGGCGAGCAACTGGAGCGGGACAACCGCAACGGCGTGGCGAGCATCGTGCAACAGGTGCCGTCGCTGAACTTTCGAACCGGTGCTTCCAACAAAGACACCTCGCTGTTCATTCGCGGCGTGGGCACCATTTCCACCTCGCCGGGCGTCGAGCCGACAGTGGCCACCGTGATCGACGGTGTGGTTTATGGCCGCCCGGGCCAGGCCACCCTGGACCTGTTGGACCTGGAGCGCATCGAGGTGCTGCGGGGGCCCCAGGGCACCCTGTTCGGCAAGAACTCCTCGGCCGGTGTGCTGAATATCGTGACCAAGGCGCCCAGCGCCGAGACCCACGGCTACATCGACCAGGCCTATTACAGCGGCAATGAAAGTCGCACCCGCTTCGGCATTGGCGGCAGCCTGATTCCCGACACCCTCAAGGGCTCCGTGACCACGCTGTTCGGCAGCTATGACGGTAACGTCGACAACCAGCACAACGGCCAGGAGGTCAACGGCTACAACCGCAAAGGGGTGCGCGGCAAGCTGGAATTCACCCCCAGCGACGACCTCACGTTCACCCTGGCAGCGGACTACATGCAGGCCCACGACGACGCGCCCAACGGCGTAGTCAGCAAGGCCCTGACCCCGGCCTTTGCCAATGCCTTGAACCCGGTGCGGCCGAGCAGCGACAACCGGGATATCAACACCGATACCCGCTCCCATGTGGAGGACGTCAACAAGGGCCTGTCCGGCCAACTGGACTGGAACCTGGGCGACTACACCCTGACGTCGATCACCGCCTGGCGTGGCTGGAACAACACCCAATATCAGGATGGCGACCGCCTCGGCACCATCACCGCGGCCTTCCCGAGCACAGCGGACAAAGGTGAGCTGGATTACAACCAGTACTCTCAGGAGCTGCGCCTGGCGTCGCCCAAGGGCGAGTTCCTGGAATACGTCGGTGGCCTGTTTTACATGCACGGCAAGGATGAGGAGACCTATCAGCGCACCCTCACCACGACCACCAGCACCAACCGGGGCATCGCCGACTACAGCACCACCAACGACAGCTACGCGGTGTTTGGTGAAAGCACCCTGAACTTCACCTCGGACTTTCGCGCTATCGCCGGCCTGCGCTGGACCCACGACGACCTGAAATACGACCACCGCCGGGTGTCCACCTCGGCCGTGCAGGTGGCCGGCATCCAGCCCGGTACCAGCAGCTCCGGTTCGGTGGATGAGGATGGCTGGTCCGGCCGCCTGGGCGTGCAGTACGACCTGAGCGACGCGGTCACCACTTACCTGACTTATTCCCGCGGCTATAAAGGCCCGGCCTACAACGTGTTCTTCAACATGCAGCCGCGGGACACCGACGCGCTGAAGCCGGAAACCTCCAACACCTGGGAGGCCGGGATCAAGGCCACCAGCTGGAACAATCGCCTGACCACCAACCTAGCGGTGTTCCACAGCGATTACGACAACTACCAGGCCAACTTCTTCGACACCGTGGCCGGTCAGGTGGTGACCCGCCTGATCAATGCCGGCAGCGTCAGTACCGAAGGTGTCGAGCTGGATTACGCCCTGCAGGCCACCCAGCAACTCAAGCTTTCCGGTGCCTTGGCCTATACCCGTGCGCGCATCGACGAATTCGCCTGCCCGGCGGGCGCGGCGGCCACCTGCAACGTCAATGGCAAGCCGCTGCCGTTCAGCCCGGACTGGAAGAGTTACGTGCGTGCCGACTACAGCATTCCACTGGATAACGGCCTGGATATCGAACTGGGCACCGATTACAGCTGGCAGAGCGAAGTGCAGTACGACATCAACCAGAACCTCGACACCAAGCAGGGCGCCTATGGCATCTGGAACGCCAGCATCGCCCTGGCC
Organism: Pseudomonas morbosilactucae; assembly: GCF_023241715.1. Classification (GTDB taxonomy): domain Bacteria; phylum Pseudomonadota; class Gammaproteobacteria; order Pseudomonadales; family Pseudomonadaceae; genus Aquipseudomonas; species Aquipseudomonas morbosilactucae. The sequence continues at coordinate 53,075 of NZ_JALQCW010000016.1, read as the reverse complement.
GATTACAACCAGGGTTGGCGCGTAGCGCTGCTGGGCAAGAACCTCGCCGACAAGTCCTATTCGCCCTTGCTGGCCAGTGGTGGCAATTACATCTACCGCGCCGTGCCACGGGACGACGAACGTTATTTCGGTGTGCAGCTGCGTAAGGATTTTTGAGCCGTTGCGTGCAACAACCCTCAATGATTCGTAAAGGAAAGTGCTTATGACTCGCCCAAGACAGCTCAAGCTCGGCGCCTTTTTAATGGCCACTGGGCATCATGTTGCCGCCTGGCGCCACCCGTACGTACCGGCTGATGCTGGACTAGACTTTGAAGCGTACAAACAGCTGGCGTTGATCGCCGAGGCAGCGAAGTTCGATACCTTGTTCGTTGCCGACAGTATCGCTGCAGATAGCAGCGAGATCGCCAGTCGAATGGCCCGTTCTGACCACTTTGAGCCCTTGACGCTGCTCTCTGCCCTCAGTGCGATTACAGCCCATATTGGGCTGATTGCCACCGCCACTACGAGCTATAACGTACCGTACCATGTAGCACGTAAATTCGCGTCCCTGGACCATCTTTCCGGTGGTCGGGCCGGGTGGAACCTGGTGACTTCCGATAACGCCGCTGAAGCGCAGAATTTCGGCCGGGACCAGCACATCGGCCACGCCGAGCGCTACAGCCGGGCCAAGGAGTTCCACGAGGTGGTCACCGGACTCTGGGACAGCTGGCAGGACGACGCCTTTGTTCGCGACAAAGCCAGCGGCCAGTACTACGACCCGGCCAAGCTGCATGTGCTGAATCACCAGGGCGAGCACTTTCGGGTCAAGGGGCCGTTGAATGTGGCTCGGCCACCCCAGGGGCACCCGGTGATCGTCCAGGCCGGCTCATCGGAAGCCGGGCGCGAGCTGGCGGCGCAAACCGCCGAGGTGGTGTTCACTGCCCAGGCGTCACTGGCCAGTGCCCAAGCCTTCTATGCCGACCTCAAAGGGCGCCTGGGCCGGTACGGACGCAGCGCCGATTCCTTGAAGATCATGCCCGGGGTGTTTGTGGTGGTGGGGCAGACCGAAAGCCTGGCCCGGGAAAAATTCGAGTCCTTCCAGCAACTGATCGAGCCTGAAGTGGGCGTGGCCTTGTTGGGGCGTATGCTGGGCAACTTCGACTTGTCGCAGTACCCGCTGGACGGGCCTTTGCCTGAGTTGCCACTGACTGAAAGCGGCCAGCAAAGCCGGCAGAAACTCCTGACCGAGCTGGCGGGCAAGGACAACCTGAGCCTGGCCGAACTAGGGCGCAAGATTGCCGGCGGGCGCGGGCATTACAGCCTGATCGGCACGCCGAGCCAGATCGCCGACGAGTTGCAGGCCTGGTTCGAGCAAGGCGCGGCCGACGGCTTCAACGTGCTGGTGCCCCATCTGCCTGGCGGCTTGGAGGATTTTGCCCAGGGCGTGGTTCCGGAACTGCAACGTCGCGGGTTGTTCAGAACAGAGTACGAAGGCAAGACGCTGCGCGAGAACCTCGGGTTGGCGCGGCCGAAACATCGCTTTGCCTGATTCGCTTCACCTATTTTTTGAGCGTAAACGAGAGAGGATTCGATGACTTACTTGGCTGCCGAAAACCGCTACGACTCCATTCCCTACCGCCGCGTCGGACGCAGCGGCCTGGTGCTGCCGGCATTGTCCCTGGGCCTGTGGCACAACTTCGGCGACAGCACGCCGATCGATACCCAGCGCTCGCTGTTGCGCACCGCGTTCGACCTGGGCATCAACCACTTCGACTTGGCCAACAACTACGGCCCGCCCTACGGCAGCGCCGAGATCAACTTCGGTCGCTTGCTGCGTGAAGACTTCAAGCACTACCGCGATGAGCTGATTATCTCCAGCAAGGCCGGCTGGGACATGTGGCCCGGCCCCTATGGCCAGGGCGGCGGTTCGCGCAAATACGTCTTGGCCAGCCTCGACCAGAGCCTGCAGCGCCTGGGCCTCGACTACGTGGATATCTTCTATTCCCACCGCTTCGACCCGGACACCCCGCTGGAAGAAACCGCCAGCGCCCTGGCTACCGCTGTGCAGCAAGGCAAGGCGCTGTACATCGGCATCTCTTCCTACTCCGGGGTGAAAACCCGCGAGATCGCCGCGTTGCTCAAGGATTGGAAGGTGCCGTTGTTGATTCACCAGCCGGCCTACAACCTGCTCAACCGCTGGGTGGAAAAAGACCTGCTGGACACCACCGAGGAGCTGGGTACCGGGGTGATCGCCTTCACGCCGTTGGCCCAGGGCCTGCTGACGGACAAATACCTCAACGGCATTCCGCAAGACGCGCGGGTCAACCGTCCGGGGGGCGGTTCGCTGCAGGCGGCGCATTTGTCCGAGGCCAATATTGCCCACGTCCGCGCCCTCAACGAGATTGCCAAGCGCCGTGGCCAGAGCCTGGCGCAACTGGCCCTGGCCTGGACCCTGCGGGACCCTCGTGTGACCTCGGCACTGATCGGCGCCAGCCGGCCGGAGCAAATCATCGAAAACGTCGGAGCCCTGAACAACCTCAGCTTCAGTGCCGAAGAGCTGGCGGAAATCGATCGCTTTGCCCAGGAAGGCGGAATCAACTTGTGGGAAAAACCATCGACGGCGGAGTAAGGCGCTAGGGCGTCATCGCCGGTAAGCCGGCTCCTACAGGGGCGGGGTTGCCGGCGAATGGTTCAAATCTCCAGCGGTTGCCAGGGATTGATCAGGCTGCCGCTGGGCTCCTCGAAGTCTTTGATATGACGCGTGGCCAGGGCGGCGTCGTGGGTTTGGCCTTAGAACGGCACGTCGCCAAGTACGGTTGCACGGTGCATGACCCGGCGTTGCGGGCGGTAGTCGTCGACGGCGTAGTGCTGGGTCACGCGGTTGTCCCAGAAGGCCACGTCGTTTTCCTGCCAGCGCCAGCGAATGGTGAACTCCGGGCGGGTGGCGTGGGCGAACAGCAGTCTGAGGATGGCCTCGCTTTCGCTGTCGGAGAGTTCGTTGATGCGGGTGGTGAAGCCATCGTTGACGAACAGCGACAAGCGCCCGCTCACCGGGTGGGTACGAATCACCGGGTGCGACAGCGGCGGGTTCTTGCGTCGGGTTTCTTCCCAGCGGGCCAGGTCTTCGGGGGTGCTGCCGAAGCGCTCCAGGGGGAAAGACTTGGTGAAGTCGTGGGTGGCCGTCAGGCCCTTGAGCAGGGCTTTCATCGGCTCCGACAGCGCTTCATAGGCGGCGATGCCGCTGGCCCACAGAGTGTCGCCGCCGAACTCCGGCAGTTGCTTGGCACTGAGCACCGCGCCCAGGGCCGGGGTCGGCAGGAAGGTCACGTCGGTGTGCCAGATGGCGTTGTCGCGCACGTCGGTTTCGGCGGTGTCGAGGATCAACACTTCCGGCTGTTCCGGCACATTGGGGTAGATCGGGTGGATGTGCAGGTCACCGAAATTCGCCGCGAAGCGCGCCTGCTGCTGGGGCGTAATGGGCTGTTCGCGGAAGAACAGCACCTGGTGCTTGAGCAGCGCCTGCTCGATGGCATCGCGTTGCTCCGCATTCAACGGCTGGCTGATGTCGACGCCGCGGATCTGGGCACCCAGTGCAGAACTTAAAGGGGTAATGGTCAGGCTCATGGTCATTCTCGAATTCGTTGTGGGTAGGCGCGGCCGGGCGGCGTTCCGCTTGCTGGCGAAGGCGGCCGAGCGGTGGGTATGAGGCTTGCGGGCCTCTTCGCTGGCGAGCCAGCTCCTACACAGGGATACAGGGGGCTGTCTTGGTCAGTGGGATTGGCCGTGCCAGGGCACCAGCTTGCGCTGCAGGGCGCGCAGGCCCATCTCCATGGCAAAGGCGATCAGGGCGATCACGAGGATCCCTAGGACCACCACGTCGGTGACCAGGAACTGGGCCGCGGACTGCACCATGAAGCCCAGGCCGCTGGTGGCGGCAATCAGCTCGGCGGCCACCAGGGTCGACCAGCCCACGCCCAGGCCGATGCGCACGCCAGTGAGGATGTCCGGCAAGGCGCTGGGCAGGATCACGTGGCGGATCAGTTGCGCCTTGGTCGCGCCCAGGGACTGTGCGGCGCGCAGTTTGGCCGGGTCCACGGTGCGCACGCCGGTGGCGGTGGCAATGGCAATCGGGGCGAAAATCGCCAAGTAGATCAGCAGCACCTTGGACAGCTCGCCAATGCCGCACCAGATGACGATCAGCGGCAGGTAGGCCAGGGGCGGGATCGGCCGGTAAAACTCGATCAGCGGGTCGAGGATGCCCCGGGCGATGCGGTTGGCGCCGATGGCGATGCCCACCGGAATGGCCGTCAACACGGCAAACCCCAGGGCCAGGCCGATGCGTTGCAGACTCGCCGCAAGGTGCTGCCAGAGGGTGGAATCCATGTAGCCGCTGGTGGCCAGCAACCAGCCTTTTTGCAGCACGGCGGCAGGCGGCGGCAGGAACAGCGGCTCGATCCAGCCGCTGGCGGTCACTGCCCACCACAGGGCGAGCAAGGTGACCAGGGTCAGCAGGCTGATCCAGCGGGTGCTCAGGCTACGGCGCACAGGCGCTGCGGCTTTGGGCGTGGCGGGCTGGGTGCTGGTCGCCGGAATCTCGTAGCTGCTCATGCCTGCTCCTGGCGCTGGACGGCGCTGCGTTGGGAAAACACTCGAGCCAGCACGTGTTCGCGGGTTTCGATAAAGCGTGGGTCGGACTTGATGGCCCGGGCCGATTCGCCGGCGGCGTAGCGCTGGCCGAAATCCAGGCTCAGGCGCTCGACGATCTGCCCTGGATTGGGGGCCAGCAGAATCAGGTCGGTGGCGAGGAATACGGCTTCTTCAATATCGTGGGTAATCAGGAACACCGGCTTGTCGGTGCGACGCCAGACCTGCAGCAGCAGTTCCTGCATCTGTTCCCGGGTAAAGGCATCGAGGGCGCCGAAGGGTTCGTCCATCAGCAGCACCCGTGGGTCGGCGGCCAAGGCGCGGGCCAGGCCTACACGCTGTTTCTGGCCACCGGACAATTGCCAGATCCGGCGCTTGTCGAAGCCGTTCAGGTCCACCAGCGAGAGCATGTCCCGGGCGCGGGCTTCACGTTGCTCGCGGGCCACGCCGGCCAGTTCCAGGCCAAAGGCGACGTTACCCAGCACGTCCTGCCAGGGCAGCAGCGCATCGTCCTGGAACACCACGCCGCGCTCGGCGCTGGGACCTTTGACTGGCACGCCGTCGAGGGTGATGCGTCCGGCGCTGGGTTCGACAAAACCGGCAATCAGGTTCAGCAGCGAGGTCTTGCCGCTGCCGGAAGGCCCAAGGGCCACCAGCAGTTGCTGGGGCCCCAGGTCCAGGGAAATATCCGCCAGCACCGGCTCGGCGGCACCGGGGTACTGTGCGCTGATGCGCTCCAGTTGTAGCAACGCCATGACGGCTATCTCCTCTGTGGGTGGGCGTCAGTTGGTGATGAACTTGGCGCTGACGAAGGGCGCGTAGTCCGGCAGCACGGCTTCAACCTTGCCTTGCTCCTTGAGGAACACGGCGGTGTCGGTGATGGCCTTGGTGGTCGGCGCGCCGAGGGTGATGACTTGGTCGGCCGCCAGCGGGTAGACGTTGCCTTGCAGCAGCAGGGGGATGTCGCTGGCCTTGGCCCCGGAGAGTTTCACCAGCTTGTCGACGTTGCTCTGGTTGGCCAGCCAGGCTTGCGGGTCTTTGCGGTAGTCGGCGTAGGCGTCCAGGGTGACCTTGGCGAAGGCCTTGACGATGTCTGGGTGCTTCTCGGCGAAGTCTTTGCGCACAATCCAGGCGTCAAAGGTCGGCGCGCCGAACTTGGCCAGTTCGCCGGAAGTGATCAGCACTTTGCCGTTTTCCTTGGCTACACCCAGGGCTGGGTCCCATACGTAAGTGGCGTCGATGTCACCGCGTTTCCAGGCAGCAATGATCGCCGGTGGCGCCAGGTTGAGAATCTGTACTTTCGACGGGTCGATGTTCCAGTGCTTGAGGGCGGCCAGCAGGCTGTAGTGACCGGTGGACACGAACGGCACGGCGACTTTCTTGCCAATCAGGTCTTGCGGGGTCTTGATCCCCGAACTCTCGCGGGCCACCAGGGCTTCGGCTGCACCGATCTGGGTGGCGATAAGGAAGGTTTCCACCGGTACCTTGCGGGTGATTGCCGCGGTCAGCGGGCTGGAACCCAGGTAACCGATCTGCACGTCGCCGGAAGCGATGGCGGCGATGATGTCGGCGCCATTGTCGAATTTGCGCCAATCGATCTTGGCCTGGGTGGCCTTTTCATAGGCGCCGTCGGCCTGGGCGACCTTGGCTGGATCGACGGTGGTCTGGTAGGCGACGGTGACGTCGGCCGCCTGGGCAAAGAAGCTCGCTGCAGCCAGGGACGCGGCCGCCAGGAGGCGAAGGGGGAAGTGCAGTTTCATCGGGTAGCTCCTCATGGGCGGCCGGAGATCGGCGTGAGAGGAGACTAAATGATCTAAGAATGCAGAAATAAATAACTTTTTTGCATTAGCTTATGAGGGGAAATGCGTGGGCGCTGTTCGCCGGCCAGCCGGCTCCTACGGGAAGGTGTAGGAGCCGGCTGGCCGGCGAAACGTCAGTTGCTGATAGCCAGGATGCTGGCTTGGTAGGAGCCGACAAACACGTCGAAATCCCCCACTTCGTTCTGTTCCAGCTCGGTCTGCTGGGCCAGGGATTTACGCGCTGCTTCCTCGAACGCCGCTTGCTCTTCCTTGTTCAACCCAGGGCTGCGGAAAAACTCGGCGTGGGCCTGGCTTTGACGCAGGGAGAACTGGCTGAAGCTTTCCTTGTGCTCGGCCATGGCCGCCAGCACTTGGGCGGAAGGGGTCAGGGATGGATCCTTGACCTTGGCCAGTTGGGCGTCCAACGCTTTGCTGTGGGCATCACCACCGTGGCTCTGGTCGAGCAAGGCTGCCAGCGGGGCGATCTGCTCCAGCAGTTCGCCAGCCCATTGCTTCAAGTCCACCGGTTGGCCCTGGCGCTGCAATTGCAGGCCCGGGCGCCGGCCTTCCTTGACCACGCTGAGGAAGTTCGAGGTGGCATTGCTGCACTCGGTGTTCTCCAGTTGCGGGCTGTCGTTGAGCGCGCAATACAGCAGGAACGCATCGAGGAAGCGCGCCTCTTGCAGGTCGATGCCCATGGGCAGGAACGGGTTGATGTCCAGGCAACGCACTTCAACGTACTGAATGCCCCGGGCCATCAGCGCCTGGATCGGCCGCTCGCCGGTGTAGGTCACGCGTTTCGGGCGGATGTTGGAGTAGTACTCGTTTTCGATCTGCAGGATGTTGGTGTTGAGTTGCACCCACTCGCCATCCTTGTGGGTGCCGACTTCCACGTACGGCGCATACGGCGTGGCCACGGCCTGGCGCAGGCTGTCGGTGTAGCTGCTCAGGTTGTTGTAGCAAGGGGTCAGGCCAGCCTGGGCGTTGCTCTGGTAACCCAGGTCGCTCATGCGCAGGCTGGTGGCGTAGGGCAGGTACAGGGTCTCGGCGTCCAGCTGTTCCAACTGGTGCGAGCGGCCACGCAGGAAGCCTGCGTCCAGGGCCGGCGAGGCGCCGAACAGGTACATCAGCAACCAGCTGTAACGGCGGAAGTTACGGATCAGTGCGATGTAGGACGAGGACTGGTAGTCGCGGTCGCTGCCGACAAAACCCTCGGCTTCCTTGAGCAGGGGCCAGAGCTTTTCCGGCAGGGAGAAGTTGTAGTGAATCCCGGCAATGCACTGCATGGTCTTGCCGTAGCGCAGGGCCAGGCCCTTGCGGTACACGTACTTGAGCTGCCCGATGTTGGAGGTGCCGTAATAGGCGATCGGGATGTCTTCCTCGGCCGGCAACGGGCACGGCATCGATGGGCTCCACAGGTACTCGTTGCCGAGCTTGCTGTAGGCAAAACGGTGGATCTTATCGAGGCTGCTGAGGGTGTCTGCCGGGTCGGGTAGGGCCGGGGTGATGAACTCCAGCAGCGACTCGGAATAGTCGGTGGTGATCTGTTCGTTGGTCAGCGCGGAACCCAGTTCTTCCGGGTGCGGAGTCTGTGCCAGGCGGCCTTCGCCGGTCACACGCAGGCATTCACGTTCGATGCCGTGCAGGCACTGCTCGAGCAGGGAGAGGTTAGCGCGCTCGCCAAGCAAGGCCAGGCGGCGGTTGAGAAGTTCGCTCAAGTTGGATTCCTTCACGCGTCAGTCGCCCCAATATGGGGGTGGGCAGGACGGTCTACAAGGGTGAAGTTAAAACTGGCGTTTTCGCCTGGTTTGGGAGTCATGCCGACTCATTCGCAAATGCCAACATGCATCCCTGAATCTGGCCGTGGCGCAGGCAGGAAAATGCCGACGCCGCTTTCGCAGCGTCGAAATTAACCCAAATTCATGACGGGGAGCTATAGGACTGCGAAGGTGCCTTGCGCTTTTGCGACCAGTTTGTCGCCTTGCACCACGTCCGCCTCGACCACCAGGGTGCGGCGGCCGGGGTGGATGACTCGGGCGCGACACAGCACGTCGCCCTCGGACACCGCGCGGATGTAGTTGATCTTGCACTCGATGGTGGCGCTGTGTTGGTCGAAGCCATGGGAGCTGGAACAGGCCAGGCCCATGGCGATGTCCACCAGGCTGAAAATCGCCCCGCCGTGGAGCTTCTGCCCGCGATTGCGCAACTGCGGGGTCAGCTCCAGGGCGACGTCCGCTTCGCCGGTTTCTAGGCGTTGCAAACGGCAGCCGAGCAACTGGCTGAAGGCGCTTTCGGTCAAGCCGGCGGGGATTTCCATCAGCGTTTCTTCAACTGTTTGGCGTTGGCGAACAGCGAGGCCATGGCATTGTTGCTCGGGGCAGCGGCGGTGGTTTCCTTGCGCGGCGCGGTGTTCTGCGACTGGCGTGGCGCCGAGCCTGGGCGGGAGCCACGGGCACCGTCGATTTTCTCGCCGGGGGTGTCGCCCATGCGCATCGACAGGCCTACGCGTTTGCGCGGGATATCGACTTCCATGACCTTGACCTTGACCACGTCGCCAGCCTTGACCGCTTCACGCGGGTCCTTGATGAACTTCTCCGACAGCGCCGAGATGTGCACCAGGCCGTCCTGGTGCACGCCGATGTCGACGAAGGCACCGAAGTTGGTGACGTTGGTCACCACGCCTTCGAGGATCATCCCCAGTTGCAGGTCCTTGAGGTCTTCGACGCCGTCCTGGAACTCGGCGGTCTTGAACTCCGGACGCGGGTCGCGGCCCGGCTTGTCCAGTTCCTGGAGGATGTCGGTGACGGTCGGCAGGCCGAAGGTTTCGTCGGTGAATTTTTTCGGGTCCAGGCGCTTGAGGAAGCCGCTGTCGCCGATCAGCGAACGGATATCACGGTCGGTCTCGGCGGCGATGCGTTGCACCAGCGGATAGGCTTCCGGGTGAACGGCTGAGGCGTCCAACGGGTTGTCGCCGTTCATCACGCGGAGGAAGCCGGCCGCCTGTTCGAAGGTTTTTTCGCCCAGGCGTGCGACTTTTTTCAGGGCCGCGCGGGTCTTGAACGCGCCGTTTTCATCGCGGTGGCTGACGATGTTCTGCGCCAGGGTCGCGTTGAGGCCGGAGATCCGTGCCAGCAGGGCCACGGAAGCGGTGTTGACGTCCACGCCGACGGCGTTCACGCAATCCTCGACCACGGCGTCCAGGCCGCGGGCCAGTTTCAACTGGGACACGTCATGCTGGTACTGGCCGACACCGATGGACTTCGGATCGATCTTCACCAGTTCCGCCAGCGGGTCCTGCAGGCGACGGGCGATGGACACTGCGCCACGGATCGACACGTCCAGGTCCGGGAATTCCTTGGCCGCCAGTTCCGAGGCCGAGTACACCGAAGCGCCGGCCTCGGAGACCATGACCTTGGTCATTTTCATGGCTGGGTATTTTTTGATCAGCTCGGCGGCCAGCTTGTCGGTTTCCCGGCTGGCGGTGCCGTTGCCGATGGCGATCAGGTCCACGGTGTGCTTGGCGCACAGGGCGGCCAGGATGGCCAGGGTCTGGTCCCACTTGTTGTGCGGCACGTGGGGGTAGACCGTGGCGTGGTCCAGCAGCTTGCCGGTAGAGTCGACCACGGCCACCTTGCAGCCGGTGCGCAGGCCCGGGTCGAGGCCCAGGGTGGCGCGCGGGCCGGCCGGGGCCGCCAGCAGCAGGTCGTGCAGGTTGTGGGCGAAAACGTTGATTGCCTCGGTTTCGGCGCCGTCGCGCAGTTCGCCCAGCAGGTCGGTTTCCAGGTGGGTGTAGAGCTTGACCTTCCAGGTCCAGCGCACCACTTCGCCGAGCCATTTATCAGCGGCGCGGTTCTGGTTCTGGATGCCGAATTGCTGGCCGATCATGCCTTCGCACGGGTGCATGGTGCCCGGCAGCTCCTCACCGACTTTCAGCGCGGAGCTGAGGATGCCTTCGTTGCGGCCACGGAAAATCGCCAGGGCCCGGTGCGACGGCATGCTTTTCAGCGGTTCGTCGTGTTCGAAGTAGTCGCGGAACTTGGCGCCTTCCTCTTCCTTGCCGGCAATCACCCGGGCACTCAGGGTGGCTTCCTGCTTCAGGTAGCTGCGCAGCTTGTCCAGCAGGCTGGCGTCTTCGGCGAAGCGTTCCATGAGGATGTACTTGGCGCCTTCCAGGGCTGCCTTGACGTCGGCCACGCCTTTTTCGGCGTCGACGAAGCGTGCGGCTTCGGCTTCCGGCGTCAGGGTCGGGTCGTTGAACAGGCCGTCCGCCAGCTCGCCGAGGCCGGCTTCCAGGGCGATCTGGCCCTTGGTGCGGCGCTTCTGTTTGTACGGCAGGTAGAGGTCTTCGAGACGGGTCTTGGTGTCGGCCAGCTTGATGTCGCGGGCCAGCTCGGGGGTCAGTTTGCCTTGCTCTTCGATGCTGGCGAGGATGCTGATCCGCCGCTCGTCGAGTTCACGCAGGTAGCGCAGGCGCTCTTCCAGATGACGCAGTTGGGTGTCATCCAGGCTGCCGGTGACTTCTTTCCGGTAGCGGGCGATGAAGGGCACGGTGGAGCCTTCATCCAATAGGGCCACGGCCGCTTCGACCTGTTGTGGGCGTACGCCGAGTTCCTCGGCAATGCGGCTGTTGATGCTGTCCATAAAACCACCTGACAAAATGTGAAAGCAGGCTCGCAGGGGGTTCGATAAGGCCCGCGAGCCTGGTTGAGCGGCCTGGCCAGCGCCGCCACCTGGATCAACAGGCAGCCTGTTGACCCGCGAAATCGAAAAAATACTGCCGGCCGAAGGAAATAAATAAGCCGGCCAAAGTCGTACTGATCAGATATTGCCCAACACAAAAGGCGGCGCATTATAACCAGCGTTCTGCGGTTGGGGGCGATAGCGCCCTTCATGGCGACGGCGGGTTTGCTGGCGACGGGGGAAAAATCTGCTAACAATGCACACGGTGCGTATAACGGCAGCTACGCCATAATGCGCACCGAGATAAAAGGAGCATCCAATGAGCAGCACTGCACAACCTGCTGAAGGCGAAAAAATTCTAATTGTTGACGACGATCCAGGGCTGAGCAGCCTGCTGGAGCGTTTTTTCGTCAGCAAGGGCTACCGTGCCCGCGCAGTTCCGAACACTGAACAAATGGACCGCCTGCTGGGTCGTGAAGTGTTCAACCTGGTGGTCCTGGACCTGATGCTGCCCGGCGAAGACGGTTTGACCGCCTGCCGCCGCCTGCGCAGCGCCAACAACCAGATCCCGATCATCATGCTCACCGCCAAGGGCGACGAGCTGAGCCGTATCAAGGGCCTGGAACTGGGCGCCGACGATTACCTGGCCAAGCCCTTCAACCCGGACGAGCTGATGGCCCGGGTCAAAGCCGTGTTGCGTCGCCAGTCCGCGCCAGTGCCGGGCGCCCCGGGTAGCGAAGACGAAAGCGTGAGCTTCGGCGACTACGAGCTGTCGCTGGCCACCCGCGAACTCAAGCGCGGCGCAGAAGTGCACATGCTCACCACCGGTGAGTTCGCGGTGCTCAAGGCCCTGGTGATGAATGCCCGCCAGCCGCTGACCCGCGACAAGCTGATGAACCTGGCCCGTGGCCGTGAATGGGATGCCCTGGAGCGTTCCATCGACGTGCAGATTTCCCGTCTGCGCCGGATGATCGAACCCGATCCGTCCAAGCCGCGTTATATCCAGACCGTTTGGGGCGTGGGTTATGTGTTTGTGCCGGATGGCACCGCCACCAAGTGATGGATGATTTGTAGGAGCGAACGCCCGGGCCGGTCAACGACCCGGGCGTTCGCATTCCGCAACGCTGCGAGCGCGACTCGCTCCTGCAAAGTGTGTAATGGCTGTTTATGAAAACCCCGCTGTGGTTCCCCCAGAGTTTCTTCTCCCGCACCCTGTGGCTGGTGCTGATCGTGGTGCTGTTCTCCAAGGCCCTGACCCTGGTTTATCTGTTGATGAACGAGGACGTGCTGGTGGATCGGCAGTACAGCCACGGTGTGGCCCTGACCCTGCGCGCCTATTGGGCTGCCGATGAATCCAACCGCGACCAGATCGCCGAAGCCGCAGGCCTGATCAAGGTGGTGGGCAGCGGTGTGCCGGCCGGTGAACAGCATTGGCCCTATAGCGAGATCTATCAGCGGCAGATGCAGGCTGAGCTGGGCGCTGATACCGAAGTCCGCCTGCGCATGCATGCACCGCCCGCGCTCTGGGTACGGGCGCCGAGCCTGGGGGATGGCTGGCTCAAGGTGCCGCTGTACCCGCACCCGCTGCGCGGGCAGAAAATCTGGAGCGTGCTGGGCTGGTTCCTGGCCATCGGCCTGTTATCCACCGCCTCGGCCTGGATCTTCGTCAGCCAGCTCAACCAGCCCCTCAAGCGCCTGGTGTACGCCGCTCGGCAACTGGGCCAGGGCCGCAGCGTACGCTTGCCCATCAGCGACACCCCGAGCGAGATGACCGAGGTGTACCGCGCCTTCAACCAGATGGCCGAGGACGTGGAACAGGCAGGGCGCGAGCGCGAGTTGATGCTGGCGGGGGTCTCTCACGACTTGCGCACGCCTCTGACCCGCTTGCGCCTGTCACTGGAGTTGATGGGCGCACACACCGACCTGACCGACGACATGGTGCGTGACATCGAAGACATGGACGCGATCCTCGATCAGTTCCTGGCCTTTATCCGCGATGGTCGCGACGAATCGGTGGAAGAGGTCGACCTTAGCGACCTGGTGCGCGAAGTGGCGGCACCCTATAACCAGAATGAGGAGCGTGTGCACCTGCGTTTGCAGCCGATCCAGCCTTTCCCGCTGCGTCGGGTGTCGATGAAGCGCCTGCTCAACAACCTGATCGGCAACGCCCTGAATCACGCAGGAACGGCAGTGGAAGTGGCGGCCTATGTGTCGGGTGACACCAATGCGCCTTACGTGGTGCTGAGTGTGCTGGACCGTGGCGCGGGGATTGATCCTTCGGAGCTTGAGGCCATTTTCAACCCCTTCACCCGCGGTGATCGAGCCCGGGGTGGCAAGGGCACGGGCCTGGGCCTGGCCATCGTCAAGCGCATTGCCGCCATGCACGGCGGCAACGTGGAATTGCGTAATCGGCCGGAAGGCGGCCTGGAAGCGCGAGTGCGCTTGCCGTTGGGATTGTTGCTGCCACGCGACGCAGACTAAGAGCAGCTGCAAGCTTCAAGCGGCAAGTGAGAATCAGCGCTTCTACTTGCCGCTTGAAGCTGGAAACTTGCCGCTGTTCTTAACCTTTGCCCTTGGTCCGTGTCATGTTCGGGCCGCCATTTTTTTCGATGTGTTCGATGATGATCCCCGCCACGTTTTTACCGGTGGTGGTCTCGATGCCTTCCAGGCCCGGCGAGGAGTTGACTTCCATCACCAGTGGCCCGTGATTGGAACGCAGGATGTCCACGCCGGCCACGCTCAGGCCCATGACTTTGGCCGCTCGCAGCGCGGTCATGCGTTCTTCCGGGGTGATCTTGATCAGGCTGGCGCTGCCGCCGCGATGCAGGTTGGAACGGAACTCCCCCGGCTTGGCCTGGCGCTTCATGGCGGCGATCACTTTGTCCCCCACCACGAAGCAGCGAATGTCCGCACCACCGGCTTCCTTGATGTACTCCTGGACCATGATGTTCTGCTTCAGGCCCATGAAGGCCTCGATCACCGATTCCGCCGCCGTGGCGGTTTCGCACAGCACCACGCCGATGCCTTGGGTGCCTTCCAGTACCTTGATCACCAGGGGCGCGCCGTTGACCATTTCGATCAGGTCGGGGATGTCGTCCGGCGAGTGGGCAAAACCCGTCACCGGCAAGCCGATACCACGGCGTGACAGCAGTTGCAGGGAGCGCAGCTTGTCCCGCGAGCGGGCGATGGCCACCGATTCGTTGAGCGGGAACACGCCCATCATTTCGAACTGGCGCAGCACCGCGCAGCCGTAGAAGGTCACTGACGCGCCAATGCGCGGAATCACCGCATCGAAGCCTTCCAGGGGCTTGCCCCGGTAGTGGATCTGCGGCTTGTGGCTGGCGATGTTCATATAGGCGCGCAGGGTATCGACCACTACCATTTCATGGCCACGCTCGATGCCGGCTTCAACCAGACGACGAGTGGAATACAGACGCGGGTTACGCGACAGCACAGCGATCTTCATGCAACACCTGTGGCAGAGGTAGTGGATACCGGAAACACCGGCTTGTCTTGAACGTATTTAATGCCTGGGTTGACCACCAACTGGCCGTCAATCAGGGCTTTGGAACCGAGCAGCAGGCGATAGCGCATGGCCTTGCGGCAGGCGAGGGTGAACTGCACTCGCCATACCCGATCACCCAGGGCCAGGGTGGTGCTGATGACGTAGCGCACCTGGGCCTGGCCGTTGGAACTCTTGATGGTCTTCATCGCCACCAGCGGTGCTTCACAACGCCGATGACGCAACTGCACCACGCTGCCCAGGTGTGCGTTGAAACGCACCCATTGCTGCCCGTCGCGCTCGAATGGCTCGATCTCGGTGGCGTGCAGGCTGGAGGTGCTGGCGCCGGTGTCGATCTTGGCGCGTAAGCCGGCTACTCCCAAATCCGGGAGCGCCACCCACTCGCGCAGACCGACAACGGTCAAATGGTCAAATGTCTTCAAACTTGGGTAACCCGTGATTAACGTTTCCAGGCCGTGGTGGGAACCTCGGCTAACGCATTGAATGCAGGCCTGGCGAACCAGTAGCCCTGCATCAGAAAAATTCCGCAGTCGGCGAGAAAGTCCCGTTCGCCGGCACTTTCGATGCCTTCGGCGATGACTGTAATACCCAATTCCGCACAGATTGTGACAATCCCTCGCACGATCACCTGCCGCACGCGATCCTGGTCCACATCGCGGATCAGGGCCATGTCGAGCTTGATCAAGTCGGGTTGGAAATCTGCCAACAGGTTCAGCCCCGAATGGCCTGCGCCGAAGTCGTCGATGGCGGTCTTGAAACCGAATTCGCGGTATTCACGCAGAATATGGGTCAAATGGCGATGGTTATCTACGTGCTCGCTTTCCAGGGTCTCGAAAATCAGTCGATCCAAGGGGAAATTGTGGGTGCGGGCCGCTTCCAGGGTGCTGCGAATACACAACTCCGGGCGGTACACCGCGTTAGGCATGAAGTTGATCGACAAGTAGCTTTGCATGCCCAGCTGCGCCGCGCCGGCAATTGCCTGGGTGCGGCAGCGCTGGTCGAAGCGGTAGCGATTGTGGTCGTCCACCTGGTTCAGCACTGTCAACGCGCCTTCGCCATGGGGGCCGCGGACCAAGGCCTCGTGGGCGAAGATCGATTGGTCACGCAGGTCGACGATGGGTTGATAGGCGAAGGAAAAATCAAAGCCCAGGGGCTGGCTTTGCTGGCAACCTTCGCAACGGGCGTTGGGCGAGGTCAGTGCAGTAGGAAAATCAGTCACAAGGACACCTCGCTGTTTGGGTGTGAACCTGGGGTATTTTAGGTGACGCGCAGCTTTTGGCGGGGGCCGCGCTCGGGTTGTACAGTTGCGACATTTTTCAGAAAGAGGAATTCCAGTGGCGCAGAAACAGGAAGAAGACGACAAGGTCCGGCTGGACAAGTGGCTATGGGCGGCACGCTTCTATAAAACCCGTGCCCTGGCCAAGGCGGCCATCGAGAGTGGCAAAGTGCACCATCGCGGTGAGCGCTGCAAACCGGGGAAGGAGCCGCGGATCGGCGATGAATACCAGATTCGCGCTGGCTTCGACGAACGTACCGTGGTGGTCCAGGCCCTTTCCATCGTCCGTCGTGGCGCTCCCGAGGCACAGACGCTCTACGCGGAAACCGAAGCCAGCATCGCCAAGCGTGAAACCGCGGCGGCCCAGCGCAAGGCTGGCGCTCTGGGGGTCAGCACCGATGGCAAACCGAGCAAGAAACAGCGCCGTGATCTATTCAAGTTTCACGGCAGCAGTCACGAGTGAAACCGTAGGCGCCGGCTTGCCGGCGAATGGGCCCTTGAGGACGCCTTCGTCGGCAAGCCGGATCCAACTCTGTTTAGCGCAGCAGGCTGCTGGAACGGACCACGCTCATACGCGAGAGCACCGGCATCCGGGTCATCAGCTTGAACAGCGGGTGGGTCAGCCACAGCAGGGCGTTCGACATCCTGGCTGCATACGGCGTGTAGTAACCCCAGCCCAAGGCCCAGACCGCCAACAGCACGCCGCCGATGTAGTCGTCCTGGCCCCAATGCGCACCGGCCACCAGGCGCGGCATCATGAACAGCAGGGTCAGGCCCCAGATCACCAGGAACTGGCCCAGGCTGCGGCTGAATTTACCGAGGAACAGGGCCCAGATCAGCAGCACCGAAGCGTGGTCGCCCGGAAAGCTCTGGCTGGAGCGGTCTTTCAATTCCCAGGCTTTTTCCCAGGTCGGGAAATAGTCACTCATGTGCACCGCCCCCTTGATCACCATCGACGGGCTTTGGTGTTGCCAGCCCATGACGCCGACCAGCTTGGAAAACAGCACACGGATGATAAGCATCAGGATCAGGATCGACAGGAAACCGAAGAACGCCCGTCGCACATCCACCGCCTTGAACACCCAGTCACCGCGAATCAACAGGCTCAGCATGATGATCCCGACCACCACGTCGAACGGACGCAAACTGGCCACGGCCCAGATATGCAGCCAGGTGGCGTGGCTGGCCAGCGGCGTATTGAGCAGGCCGAACAGCCATTCGTCGAACATCGTGCAGAGCATCTGGCCGGTGGGCCACAGCCAGAAACCCAGGAGCGCCAAAGGGAGTAAATTGCACAGAGCCAAGCCGCCGAGGTTCCACCTTGCTTGGAACAAACCCGGATTGTTCATAAAATGCCTCCATTGGCCGAAAAAAAAGCGCACCGTCATGGTGCAAAAAAGCGAATTTTCGGTTTTTGTAACCTTTTTGTCATCACTTCAGATACCCAGACCTATGACTGATTTGCCGGATACCGACTACTCCCAACGCTTCATCTTCGATGACAGCGACGCCCGCGGCGAGCTGGTGGCGTTGGAGCGTAGCTACGCCGAAGTCCTCGCCAAACACCCCTATCCGGAGCCGGTAGCGCAGCTGCTGGGCGAACTGATGGCGGCCGCGTCGTTGCTGGTGGGCACCTTGAAGTTCGATGGCTTGCTGATCCTCCAGGCGCGTTCCGAAGGCCCGGTGCCGTTGCTGATGATCGAGTGTTCCAGCGAACGTGAGATTCGCGGCCTGGCCCGTTACGACGCCGAGCAGATCACCCCCGACGCGACCCTCGCCGACCTGATGCCCAACGGCGTCCTGGCCCTGACCGTGGACCCGACCCAGGGCCAGCGCTACCAGGGCATCGTCGACCTGGACGGCGCCACCCTGTCGGAATGCTTCACCAACTATTTCGTCATGTCCCAGCAGACCGGCACCCGTTTCTGGCTCTACGCCGACGGCCGCCACGCCCGTGGCCTGCTGCTGCAACAACTGCCGGCTGATCGCCTGCGCGACCAGGAAGAACGCGACGCCAGCTGGCAGCACATCACCGCCTTGGCCAGCACCCTGACCGCCGATGAATTGCTGAGCCTGGACAACGAAACCGTGCTCCATCGCCTCTACCACGAAGAGGCCGTGCGCCTGTTCGACGTGCAAAGCCTGCGCTTCCGTTGCAGCTGCTCACGCGAACGTTCCGGCAATGCGCTGGTCAGTTTGGGTCTGGAAGATGCCCAGCAACTGGTGGTTGAACACGGTGGCCGCATCGAGATCGACTGCCAATTCTGCAACGAACGCTACCTGTTCGATGCTGCCGATATCGCTCAATTGTTTGCGGGAGCGGGTGTCGACACACCGTCAGATACTCGTCACTAAAACGGTTCAGCGCAGGTAAATTACCTGGCAAACGCCGGATTTACGCCGTACTGACGGGAGGGCCCTACTCTTTTTGGGCTTTTCTGGCATAATCCGGCGCACTTTTTTCGCGGTAGTAGTGCGCGAGTTTCTACTACAAAACGTTTGGAGCACTCGGCCAATGGCCGACGGGGAACCTCATGACGCAAGCCAATAACGCCGTGTACACCGATCTGAGTGTGGATGATCTGGTCAAAGAAGCCCTGAGCCGCGGTGAAGGCGAGCTTGCCGATACCGGCGCGCTGGTTGTTCGTACCGGTCACCGTACCGGCCGCTCGCCAGTCGACCGTTTCATCGTTGAAGAGCCGAGCACCCAGGCTGCCATCGCCTGGGGCCCGATCAACCGCAAGTTCCCGGCCGACAAGTTCGACGCCCTGTGGGACCGCGTTGCTGCCTACCTGGGCGAGCGTGAGCGTTTTGTTTCCCATGTGCATGTAGGTTCCGATCCGGCGCACTACCTGCCGGTGAAAATGACCACCGAAACCGCCTGGCACAACCTGTTCGGCCGTTGCCTGTTCATCAACCCGGAGCAGTACAACGCCGGCGGCAAGGACGAGTGGCAGATCCTCAACGCACCGAACTTCGTGTGCGAGCCAGAGCGTGATGGCACCAACTCCGATGGCACCGTGATCATCAACTTCGCGGCCAAAAAAGTGCTGATCGCTGGCATGCGTTACGCCGGCGAAATGAAGAAAGCCCTGTTCTCGGTACAGAACTTCCTGCTGCCGGCCGCCGACGTGCTGCCGATGCACTGCGCTGCCAACATGGGCGAAGAGGGCGACGTGACCCTGTTCTTCGGCCTGTCGGGTACCGGCAAGACCACCCTGTCGGCTGACGAAAGCCGTTACCTGATCGGTGACGACGAACACGGCTGGGGCGTGGGCGTGGTGTTCAACATCGAAGGCGGTTGCTATGCCAAGTGCATCGACCTGTCCGAGAAAAACGAGCCGGTGATCTGGAAAGCCATCCAGCACGGCGCGGTCCTGGAAAACGTCGTTCTGGATGCCAACAAAAAGGCCGACTACGCCGACGACAGCCTGACCCAGAACAGCCGCGCGGCTTACCCGCGTGAGCTGATCGAAAAACGCGCACCGAAAAACCTCGGTGGCGAGCCAAACGCTGTGATCTTCCTGACCTGCGACCTGACCGGCGTACTGCCGCCGGTGTCGATCCTCAGCGAAGAACAAGCGGCCTACCACTTCCTGTCTGGCTACACCGCTCTGGTGGGCTCGACCGAAATGGGCTCGGGCGCTGGCATCAAGTCGACCTTCTCCACCTGCTTCGGCGCACCGTTCTTCCCGCGTCCGGCTGGCGAATACGCAGAGCTGCTGATCAAGCGCATCCGTGGCTTCGGCTCCAAGGTGTACCTGGTCAACACCGGCTGGACCGGCGGTGGCTACGGCGTCGGCAAACGCTTCAACATCCCGACCACCCGTGGCGTGATTGCAGCGATCCAGAGCGGCGCGCTGATCGGTGCCGAAACCGAGCACCTGGACACCATCAACCTGGACGTGCCGCTGGCCGTTCCAGGCGTCGACACCGAACTGCTCAACCCACGCAACACCTGGGCTGACAAAGCGGCGTACGACGAAGCAGCCAAAGCCCTGGCTGGCCTGTTCATCGAGAACTTCAAGAAGTTCGAAGTGAGCGATGCTATCAAGGCTGCCGGTCCGAAGCTGTAAGCCTCGGCCTGCAATGAAAAAGCCGCCCTTCGGGGCGGCTTTTTTGTGCCTGGGATTCAGGGGGGGAGGCGAATGAGGGTGCTTGCAAAAGGGGGGCAACACATGGACGTTGCAACCTAAGGTTCATGCACGTACCAGAGTCAGTGGGCGAGCGAATGCCTCGCTCCAACCGTCGTTTGCATCTATGCATGGCCCCGGCGATCCGGGCCTGAGTTGGTAAACACGCCCAAGACATTGACGTGCTGGTCCGGGTCTTTTCGGCGCTCTGCCTACAGCCCCTCCAGCACCTGCGTCTCCCAGCGCCGCGTCTTGATTGCCTGGTACAGCATGCCGATGGTCAGCGGTCGTTTGTCGCCTCGGCCTTTGGCGCGGCGCTTGAGGAAGACGTCGAAGCCTTCGGGTTGGAAGTAGCGGTAGGCGTCGTAATCGATGAAGTCGATGTCAAACAGTTGCTCCAGCGCCAGCATGAAGTGCTCGGCGTCTGCGCCATCGCAGCCCAGGTCGAGGTTGATGGCGGTGGTGAGGCGGATGCCCTTGCGTTCGGGCAGGCCGATCTCTTCGTGCAGCAACTGCATCAGTTGGTGCATGGTCGGGTCGTCGGGGAAGCCGGGGGCCAGGTGCATGGTGAATGTCCGCTGCGGGGAGGCTGGAGGCGAAAGTGTACGGCGATTTGTTCGGGCATTCATCGGCGGCCCTTTCAGCCGCATCGCCTGCAACGAATCACAGCGATCTTGCCCTCGCTGCTTCGAGCATGATTGTTAGGTCGCTCGCCTGTTCGTATAAGGTTTTTCCTGAGTGTTGGCAGCCCCTTTCCGGATCAGCTGAGCTGCCGCTCAGGGGGCGTCTGATTCACTCACTTTTCGGCCCGCTGGCCGAGCGTTGGCCGGCAAACCTGTGTATGGTGCGCGGCTGGTTGGGTGGGCGCCGGATGGTCTGGGCCAGCCCCGATTTAAAGGGAATTAGCGATGGGTTTTCTTCGCCTTGCTGCGCTGATGTGGCTATGGGTTGTGATGTGTCCGGCGCAGGCGCTGCCCAGCGAAGCCGCGCCGGGTGATGCTGAGAGTCTGCGAGTGGTGTTGAGCTGGGCGACGGCTAACCAGGACCTGGATGCCCATTTGATGTACCCCGGGCATCACCTGTATTTCGCGTCCCCGCAAGCCCCTGATGCGCAGTGGCAAGGCGATAGCCAGAGCGCCTCTGAAACCCTGCGCGTTGCGCCGCTGCGGGCCGGTGAGAGCTATCTCTATGCCGTGCATGATTTCACCCACAGCAGCAACCTGAGCTCCTATCAACTGGCTCGCAGCCAGGCCAAGGTCGAGGTCTATCGCGGTACGGCCTTGTTGCGCAGCTACTCGGTGCCACAGAACCGCGAAGGCAATCTGTGGACAGTGTTCCGCCTGACCGGCAGCGGCGAGTTGCAGGACATCAATGGGTTCAGCAGTGTGGCGGTGGAGCCGGAAGCGGTCTTCGATGAGCTGACCCCGTTGCTGGATGATCAGGTGGCGGTGGAGTCGTTGGTGAAGAGCGCCGCCCCGGTGTTGAATGCCAAAACCCTCAACCAACAGGGCGAAGCGGCCTACCGCGCCGGAACCTTCTCTACGGCGATGCAGCTCTATCGCCAAGCCATCGAGCTGGATGAACATTACGCCCAGGCCTACAGCAACCTCGCTCTGGCCGCCCACAAGGACGGCCGTATCGGCGATGCGCTCGAGGCGGATCGCCAAGCCATCGCCCTGGCCCATGGCCCGTCCGCGGCCAGTGTGCGGGCCAGTGCCTATTACGACATGGGGCGCATCTATGAAGAGGCCGGGCAATGGTCCAAGGCCCTGGAGCAGTACCAGCGCGCCCGTGAGCAGAAGCTCAATCCGGTGTATGACAACGCCATCGAACGGATGAAAAACCGCTGACGGTGCACGTCGCAATGGTATTCACAACGCGCCTTGTCCTGGCGCGTTGTGCATTTAAGGAGGTTGATATGTGGTTACGGGTATTCCCTGGGTTGCTGGCGCTTTGCCTGATCAGCGGCATGGCGCAGGCCGCGGGGCCGCGGGTGTTCGCCACCATTGATCGCAGCGGCTGGCCGAATGCCCTGGACAGCCCGGAGGCCTTCGACACCGCCTCCCGGGGGGAAATCCTGATGTTTGGCAAGGCGCTGCTGGCCAGTGAGGCCCTGGATGAGCAGGCCTTGAAGCAGACGTTGGGGGTCAAGCAGATCGACCTGGCCTCCCTGAATCAGGTGCGCGACGCTTTTTGGCTGCGCTTGCTGAGCAACTACCGACTGGCCAGCCAGGACTGCGAAGGTTCGGTGTTCTGCCTGCCGGTGCGCACCTTGCCGGAGCTGCGCCAACTGGTGGCCGGCTTCACGGCACAGAGCACCACCCGTTATGGCGCCTGGGCCGCAGCGAGTGAGGTGTTCCATCGGCAATACCTGTCGGAGCAACTGCGGCTGGCGGCGTTGTTTCCGATGGTCAGCAGTGAAATTCGACGTTTCGGCCAGGGGGAAATACTCGGTGATGAATTGCAGGACCGGCAGTTCCTGCTGACCTTCGATGACGGCCCGAGCGTTCGGGGCGGCTCCACGGACCGGCTGTTGGAGGTGTTGCGATCCGAGGATCGGCACGGTCTGTTCTTTGTCCTGGGGAGCTCTTTTCAGCAGCGCCTGGAGCAATCCTCCGCAGAGGCCCTGGCCAATCTTTACAACGATCAGTGCGTTGCCTTGCACGGTTGGGAGCATAAATCCCACAGTTCCTGGCGCGATTGGCAGGGTTCCATCAGCCGCTCGGCGAGCCTGGTGAGCAAGACCCTGCCAGAGGAATACCAGCCATTGTTTCGCCCGCCCTATGGCCAGCGCCGCAGCGACAGTGCGACGTTCTTCAAGGCCCAAGGGCTGGAGGTGATGTTGTGGAACATCGACTCCCAGGATTGGAGCAAGGCCATTGATGGCCACGCCGCGAGCCAGCGGGTGCAGACCCTGATGCTGCTGTGGCGCAGCGGGGTGATTCTGTTTCATGACACCCACGACAAAGCCGCCAAGGCGTTGCCGACCCTGTTCGAGGCCAATCGAGACAACGGCGTGCAGTGGGTGGATTGCCGCATGGCGCACTAGGCGCTCTTGTCAGGTGCCGATGGCTCCGCGAGTACTGCGCGGGGTTCAGCGCTGTATC
This sequence comes from Pseudomonas morbosilactucae, assembly GCF_023241715.1. Taxonomy (GTDB): domain Bacteria; phylum Pseudomonadota; class Gammaproteobacteria; order Pseudomonadales; family Pseudomonadaceae; genus Aquipseudomonas; species Aquipseudomonas morbosilactucae. The sequence goes on along the minus strand of NZ_JALQCW010000016.1, from coordinate 29,934 downwards.
ATCCGGTAGCCCTTTTCCTCCAGACCTTTTCTCGACCCGCCGGCCCGCCCCGCTAGGCTTTAGGGCAGGCCAGCGGTCAAAGGAGTGACAGCTTATGCACAACACCCTCGAACAGGTCTTCGGTTATCCACAGTTCCGCCCGGGCCAAGAGGCCGCCGTCAGCGCGGTGCTGGCCGGGCGTTCGGCGGCGGCGATCTTTCCCACCGGTTCCGGCAAGTCCCTGTGCTATCAATTGCCGGCCCTGTTGCTGCCGCACCTGACGTTGGTGGTTTCGCCGCTGCTGGCGCTGATGCAGGACCAGTTGGCATTTCTGCAACGCCATGGCATTGCCGCGGCCAGCATCGATTCGGCACAGAGCCGGGAGGAGGCCAATGACGTCATGGCTCGGGCCCGTTCCGGCGAGCTGAAAATCCTGATGATTTCCGTGGAGCGCTTGAAGAACGAGCGCTTTCGCAACTTCCTGCAGCAGGTGCAGATTTCCCTGCTGGTGGTGGACGAAGCCCACTGCATATCCGAATGGGGCCATAACTTTCGCCCCGATTACCTGAAGCTTCCGGACTACCAGCGCCAGTTCAATATTCCCCAGGCCTTGTTGCTGACCGCCACGGCGACGCCCCAGGTGATTGCCGATATGCAGGCCAAGTTTGCCATTGCGGCGGTGGACGTGGTGACCACCGGTTTCTACCGGCCCAACCTCAACTTGCTGGTGGAACCTGTACGCGGGCAGGACAAGCGTCGGCGGCTGGTGCAGTGGCTGGGGGAGCGCGCCGGGCAACCGAGCATCGTCTACGTGACCCTGCAGAAAACCGCCGAGCAGATCGCCGAGCACCTGAGCCAGCACGGCCTGGCTGCCGAGGCGTATCACGCCGGCTTGCCCCACGAGCAGCGTGAAGCCATCCAGCGCCGCTTCATGGGTGGGCAGAGCAACTGCATCGTCGCCACCATTGCCTTCGGCATGGGCATCGACAAGAGCGATATCCGCAACGTGGTGCACTTCGACCTGCCCAAATCCATCGAAAACTACAGCCAGGAAATCGGCCGTGCCGGACGTGACGGCGCGCCCTCGGATTGCCTGGTGCTGGCCAACCGCGACAGCCTGAATGTGCTGGAGAACTTCGTTTACGGCGACACCCCCGAACTGGCGGGGATTCGCTGTGTGCTCGATGAGCTGCAAGCCGCAGCGCCCGACGGCCAATGGGAGTTCCTCCTCGGCCCCTTGGCGGATCAGAGCAATATCCGCCAGTTGCCCCTCAAGACCTTGCTGGTGCAGTTGGAACTGCAGGGCCTGATCGCTCCGCGCTATGCCTACTTCGCCGAGTACCGTTTCAAGTTTCTGCTGGAGCCTGACGCTCTGCTCGCCCGTTTTGAAGGCGAACGACGGGACTTTGTCGAGGCGATCATCCGCACCTCCAGCCGTGCCCGGACCTGGGCCACGGTGAATTTCGATGCCCTCTACGAACAGCACCAGGCGGCGCGCAACCGGGTGGTCAAGGCGTTGGATTATTTCCAGGAACGGGGCTGGGTGGAGCTGGAAAGCAAGCAGATGACCGAGGTCTACAGCCTGCTGCAGACGGACTTCGACGCCGCTGCGTTAAGTGCCCAGTTGCACGCTTACTTCACCCAGCATGAACGCACCGAGATCGGCCGGATCCACGCCATGCTCGACCTGTTCGCTACCGAGCACTGCCTGGGTTATCGCCTGGCTGAGTACTTCGGTGATGCACAGGCGCCGCGCCAGTGTGGGCATTGCTCGGTGTGCCATGGTCAGGTGGCGCATTTGCCGCCGCCGCCGGAGCTGCCTGCGCTTGTGGATAAAAACTTCGCGACGCTGTGTGCCGAATTTATCCACAGGCACGAGCAGCACGTGGGCGCCCCACCGGGCGCCGAGCGGCTTACTCGATTCCTGTGCGGGATCAGCGTGCCGTTGTTTACCAAGCTCAAGGCGCGGGGGATTCCGGGCTTTGCCGTGTTGGAAGACTACCCCTATGCCGAGGTGCGTGACTGGGTGGCAAAATCCATCTGCTGAATGCAGCTCATCAGCCTAATAAATTTCAAAAATGTTCGGCGCCTGACTATGGTGTTGGCTGTCTTTGCATCGCCAACAAGAGAGCCAACATGAGCCAGACTGCTTTCGATATTCAGCGCGCCGCCGTGATCGGCGCCGGCACCATGGGCCGTGGCATCGTCATGTGCCTGGCCAACGCCGGGGTGCAGGTGCAGTGGGTGGACAACAACCCGCAGATGCTTGAGCAGGCCCTGGCCAGCGTGGCCGAGACCTACGCCCACAACGTGCGCCAGGGGCGCATTGAACAGGCTGAGGCGGATGCTCGTATTGCCCGGGTCAGCGCGGCGGATTACCCGGCGATCCAGGCCGTGGACCTGGTGATCGAAGCGGTTTACGAGAACCTCGAACTCAAGCAGAAAATCTTTCGCCAGCTCGATGGCTTGCTCAAGCCCGAGGCGATCCTGGCCAGCAACACCTCGGCCCTGGACATCGATGCCATCGCCGCGGTTACCCAGCGGCCGCAGCAGGTGCTGGGCCTGCACTTCTTCAGCCCGGCGCACATCATGAAGCTGCTGGAGGTGGTGCGCGGCGCCCAGACCGCCCCGTCCGTATTGCAGGCTGCCCTGGCGCTGGGCCAGCGCATGGGCAAGGTCAGTGTGGTGGCGGGCAATTGCTTCGGTTTTATCGGCAATCGCATGCTCAATACCTACGTGCTGGAGGCGCGCAAGATGCTGCTGGAAGGGGCTTTTCCTTATCAGGTGGACGAGGCGCTGCAAGGCTTCGGTTTTGCCATGGGGCCCTTCCGCATGTACGACGTGGTGGGCATCGACCTCGGCTGGCGCGCCCGGCAACTGGACGGCGTGGGCCAGGACGAAGCCGAGGTGCAGATCGACAACCGTCTGTGCGAGCAGGGTCGTTTCGGGCAGAAGAGCGGCGACGGCTATTACCACTACGAACCGGGCAGCCGCCAGGCTGAACATGACCCGACAGTGGATGCGCTGGTGCTGCAGGTCAGTGAGGGGCTGGGTTATCGGCGTCGGCCGATTGGCCCTGAGGAAATTCTTGAGCGCAGCCTGCTGGCGCTGGTGAATGAGGGGGCGAAGATTCTCCAGGAAGGGGTCGCCGAATCGGCCGCTGATATCGATCGGGTCTACCTCAACGGCTATGGTTTTCCCAAGGATCAGGGCGGGCCGATGAGTTGGGCCGATCGGCAAGGGCTGGGGGCGATTCAGCAACGCCTGCTGCGCCTGGCGGCCGAGCACGGCGAACACTGGCAACCGGCCCCCTTGATCGACGACTTGGCCGCCGCCGGGAAAGGGTTTGCCCAGGCCTAGGGGCTTGGGGTGAAATGTGCAGCGGTCGCAAGGCCGCCATCGCGGGCCCGCCCGTTCCCCCACTGATTGCCAGAGAGCCTTTATGACCGAGCGGATGCCCCAACGCGGCGACTACCGACATTTCCAGCCGATCATCACCCGCTGGCATGACAACGATGTCTATGGCCACGTGAACAACGTCACCTACTACAGCTACTTCGATACGGCAGTGAATACCTACCTGATCGAAGTCGGCGGCCTGGATATCCATGGCGGCGAAGTGGTGGGGTTTGTGGTCAGTTCAGCCTGCGACTATTTCGCCTCCATTGCCTTTCCCGAGCGCATCGAAATCGGCCTGCGGGTCGGCAAGTTGGGCAACAGTTCGGTGCAGTACGAGCTGGCGGTGTTCAAGGCCGGGGAGGAGGACGCTTGTGCCGCGGGGCGTTTTGTCCATGTGTTCGTGGACCGGGCGTCGAACCAGCCGGTGGCGATTCCAGCCGCGTTGCGCGCCGCCCTGGAGCGTTTGCTGGCCTGATGGGCCACAGAAACGACGAAGGCCCCGCAGGGCCTTCGAAGTGGACAGCCGCCGACTGTCAGTCGCGGTAATGGCGGTGTTTGCGATGCCCGTAGGCATGGCCACGGCCCCGATGGCCGTCGCGGTAGTAGCGACGGTCGTCACGGCCGCGATATTCGCGATCTTCCCGGGCACTTTCGTTGCCCATGTAGTTACCCAGCGCGCCGCCGGCACCGCCGCCTGCCGCTGCGCCGATCAGGCTGCCAGTGGTGCCACCCATGCTGCGGCCGACCACGTTACCGCCGGCTGCGCCCAGGGCACCGCCGATAGCTGCCTGGCCACGGCTGCGCTTGTCGGCGCCGACCGCACTGCCGCCTGCGCCGCCGAGTGCCGCGCCAATCGCCGAACCGGTATTGCCGCCCAACTGTTGACCGACCACCGAGCCTAAAACCCCGCCCAATGCGCCGCCCACGCCTGCTTCGGTGGTGCCTCCGGCAGACGCTACGCCGCTGATCAGGCCAAGGGACAACAAGAGAATCGAGGAGAACTTCATAGAGGAGCCTCAAAGGGATGACGGCGCGATCCTGAGGCTGTGTCGTGGCGCTTACAATCGAAATCCGACGAATAACACGAGTTGTACACAATCTCGTAAGTTATTGTTTTGGTTGCGGAACTTAAGTCAAAAAAGCCGGTCTTTAGCTACTTCGGACAGGCCGCTTTTTAACAAAAGCGGCCTTTTTTTGTGCCTGGGATTGGGTCGCGAGGTGGGTCTTTCACCGGCAAGCCGGCCCCTACAGGCAACCGGGGATCAGGCCGAGCGAGCCATGATCAGGCCGGTCTCGCTGGCCGCTTCCAGGCGGATGGCGACGAACTTCGAGGTCGGCGTGTGGCTGCCATCGCCGGTGCTTTCCAGGGGCACCAACGGGTTCACTTCCGGGTAGTAGGCGGCAGCCTGGCCGGCGGGAATGTCAAAGGCCAGCAAGGTGAAGCCCTTGACCCGACGCTCACGTCCGTCATCCCACAGCGAGACAATGTCGGCCTTCTGTCCCGGCTTGAAGCCCAGGCGGATGATGTCGGCTTCGTTGACGAACAACACGTCGCGTTGGCCCTTCACCCCGCGATAACGGTCATCCAGGCCGTAAATGGTGGTGTTGTACTGATCGTGGGAACGCATCGATTGCATGATCAGGTCCGGCAGCTGCCCGGTGGCGCGGGTGCGCTCGTGGATCAGGTCCTTGGGCAGCTGGTTGGCGCGGAAGTTGGCGCGCCCGGATGGGGTGTTCCATTGGCGCACGCCTGCGGCGTTGCCCAGGTAGAAACCGCCCGGGTTTTTCAGGCGCTCATTGAAGTCCTTGAAGCCCGGAATGGTTTCGGCGATCAGGTCACGGATCCGCCCGTAGTCGGCCACCAGCCAATTCCAGTCCAGCGGCTGGCTGCCCAGGGTGGCGGCGGCGATGCCAGCAAGGATCCACGGTTCGGAGCGCATCTGCGACGACAGCGGCTGCAGTTGGCCATTGGAGGCGTGGACCATGCTGAAGGAGTCTTCCACGGTCACCGCTTGCGGGCCCAGGCTTTGCACGTCGATGTCGGTACGCCCCAGGCACGGCAGGATCAACGCCTGCTTGCCATGGGCCAGGTGGCTGCGGTTGAGCTTGGTGCTGATCTGCACCGTCAGGTCGCAGTTGGCCAGGGCCTCGAAGGTGCGGGTGCTGTCGGGGGTGGCCTGGGCGAAGTTGCCCCCCAGGGCGATAAATACCTTGGAGCGGCCTTCGAGCATGGCGTGGATCGCCTCGACCACGTTGTGGCCGTTGGTCCGCGGCACCTTGAACTGGAAACGCCGCTCCAGGGTGTCGAGGAATGCCACTGGCGGGCGTTCGTTGATGCCCATGGTGCGGTCGCCCTGCACGTTGCTGTGGCCGCGTACCGGGCACAGGCCGGCGCCGGGTTTGCCGATGTTGCCGCGCAGCAGCATCAGGTTGGCGATTTCCTGGATGGTCGGCACCGAATGGCGGTGCTGGGTGATGCCCATGGCCCAGCACATGATGACGTTCTTGCCCTTGGCGTACATGCGCGCCGCTTGCTCGATCTCCACCAGGGTCAGGCCCGATTGCTCGACGATCTGCTCCCAGGGGGTGTCGTCGATGGCCGCCAGGTAGTCGAGGACGTTGGCGCTGTGTTCATTGAGGAAGTCGTGGTCGAACACCGCCGGCGCACCGGCTTTCTGCGCATCCCGTTCCCACAGCAGCAGAAACTTGGCCATGCCCCGCAGCAGCGCCATGTCGCCGCCCAGGGCCGGGCGGAAGTAAGCGGTGTTGGTCGGGCGATCGCCATTGGTGAGCATTTCCAGGGGGTGCTGGGGATGCTGGAAGCGTTCCAGGCCACGCTCTTTCAGCGGGTTGACGCACACCACCTGGGCGCCACGTTTTACCGCTTCACGCAGGGGTTCGAGCATGCGCGGGTGGTTGGTGCCGGGGTTCTGGCCCCAGACGAAAATCGCATCCGCGTGTTCGAAATCGTCGAAGGTCACGGTGCCTTTGCCCACGCCGACGCTTTGCGCCAGGGCCACGCCGCTGGCTTCGTGGCACATGTTCGAGCAGTCGGGGAAGTTGTTGGTGCCGTAGGCCCGCACAAACAGCTGGTACAGGTAGGCGGCTTCGTTGCTGGCCCGGCCCGAGGTGTAGAACTCGGCCATGTCCGGGCTTGGCAGCGCCTTGAGGTGCTGGCCGATCAGGGCGAAGGCGGCGTCCCAACTGATGGGGGTGTAGCGGTCGCTTTCGGCATCGTAGCTCATGGGCTCGGTGAGCCGACCCTGGTACTCCAGCCAGTAGTCGCTCTGTTCCAGCAGCGAACTGACGCTGTGTTTGGCGAAGAACTTGGCATCCACCCGGCGCTTGGTGGCTTCCCAGTTCACGGCCTTGGCGCCGTTTTCGCAGAACTTGACCATACCGCTTTCCGGCGAGTCGCCCCAGGCGCAGCCCGGGCAGTCGAAGCCGCCGTTCTGGTTGGTCTTGAGCATCATGCGCAGGTTCTTCAGGGCGTTGTCGCTGGTCAGCCAGGCCTGGGCCACGCTGATCAGTGCGCCCCAGCCACCGGCTGCGCCTTTGTAGGGCTTGTAACGGGCAACGGGTGTCTGGTCGGCTTGGTTGTGGTTACTCACGCTTGGTTCTCCAACGCGGGGCTATAGACCCGCGGCGCATTTTTTTGCGGCAGGTGAATGAGATTGAGGTTGTGCCGGCGTGCCCATTGCACTGCCAGGCCGGTGGGCGCCGAGAGGCTGACCAGGGTCTGGATGCCGGCGCGCAGGACTTTCTGGATCAGTTCCAGGCTGCAGCGACTGGTGACGATGGCCACGCCGCCGGTGCTGTCGATCTGCTGGCGGATCAGGGCGCCGATCAGCTTGTCCAGGGCGTTGTGCCGGCCGATGTCTTCACGGCCCAAGAGCAATTCGCCCTGGCGGTCCATAAACACCGCGGCGTGCACCGCGCCACTGTGTTGCCCCAGGGGTTGGAAGGCGCCGATGCGCTGGCGCAGGCCGTCGAGCCATTGCGCCGGCGGCAAGGGCGCGCCGGGCAGCACCTTGAGGTCTGGCAGGGCCTGTTCCACCGCTTCCACGCCACACAGGCCGCAGCCGCTGGTGCCGGCCAACTGGCGGCGCTGCTGCTTGAGGTTCCAGAACGCCCGGTTGGCGATTTCCACCTGGGCGTACTGGGCCGAACCGGAGCCGGTCAGTTGCAGGTCGTAGATTTCCGAGGCATCGCTGATGATGCCGCTGCCCAGGCTGAAGCCGACGATAAAGTCTTCAAGGTCTGACGGCGTGACCAGCATCACCGCCTGGCTGATGCCGTTGTAGGCGATGGCCAGGGCCACCTCTTCGGCCAGTGCGGTGCTGTCGGCAGCGCTGTGGTCGAGGTTGCAGTAGCGGTAGGTCTGACTGGCGGCGGGCGCGGGTGTCGCTAAGGCTGGCGCCGCGCGGGCCGGGCGCTTGGCATTCATGGGGGCATTACCAGCGGAATATTCAGGGCTAAGACTAAGCGCGACAAAGTGTCGCGTCTAATTGCTAGTACTGATCTGCTGATAGATGGCGTCGATCATGACGCGCTGAGCGATTCCTGATAAATCGCAAAACAGGCCTCGGCCAGTGCCGAGCGCGGTGCGTGGCGCCGCATGATCAAGCCTAGCCGGGCGAGGGTGGTGGCCTGCTCGATGGGTTGCAGGCGCAGGTGCTCGGTTAGCGCGTCCAGGCCGCCGTCCAGGGGCATTACCGCGCAACACAGGCCGCCGTGGACCATTTGCACCAACTGATGAACGGCATCGGTTTGCAGCAGCGGTTGCGGGGTGAGGCCACGGCTGTGGAAGTTGTGGTCGATGGACTGGCGAAAGTGCATGCCGCTGGTGAGCATGCCCAAAGGCAACTCGATCAGCGCTTCCCAGCTCAGGGGTGGCTCGCCAAAGCTGAAAAAGCGCTGGTCGTAGAGCAGGCCCATGCGGGTTTCCCCCAGGGCCAGTGAGTCGAAGCGTTCGTTATCCAGGCGCTCCAGATAAGAGACGCCGAGGTCGATCCGGTTGCTCGCCAGTTGTTCGAGAATCTGCTCCGAACTCAAGGCCGAGAGTTCAAAGCGCAAGCTCGGGTGCTCCCCATGCAGGCGCTGCAGCAATGGCAGCGGGTCAAAACTCGACAACGGCACCACCCCCAGGCGCAGCGTGCCCACCAGGTTGCCCCGGCAGGCCGCCGCCTCCGCCTGCAGCCCGTCATAGGCGGCGAGCACGGTGCGGGCCCAGGCCAGCACCCGTTCGCCGGGGGCGGTAAAGCCCTCGAAGCGCTGGCCACGGTTTACCAGGGGCAGCGCCAGTTCTTCTTCCAGGCTGCGCAGGCGCATGGACAGGGTCGGCTGAGTGATGTGGCAGCGGGCGGCGGCCTGGCCGAAGTGGCGGGTCTCGTCGAGGGCGATGAGGAATTTCAGCTGCTTGATGTCCATCTTCGCTCCTGGGCGCCGGGAAGCCTGGGATTCTAACGTGCTTGGCCCGGGGTGGGGTCATTGGTCATCTGGGAACCCGATGTGCCTGCTCTGGTCTAGTCTTTCGCGTCTGGACCTATCAACCCAAGGAGTGCGCACCATGAGTATTTTCAGTTTTGTGAAGGAAGCCGGTGAAAAACTGATCGATCTGCTGACCCCTGGCAACGCCAATGCCAGCGAGCAATTGAAAGAGCACATTGCCAAGGTCGGCCTGGGCAATCCCAACGTCCAGGCGACGGTGGACGGCGACAAGGTCATCGTCAGCGGCGAGGTGGCGAGCCAGGAAGAGAAAGAGAAAATTCTCCTGGCCGTGGGCAACATCGCCGGGGTCAGCAGCGTTGAAGACCAGATCACGGTCAGTGGCCCGGTCGTGGTGGCGGCGGTGTTCGTCACCGTGAAGAAGGGCGACACCCTCAGCGCCATTGCCAAGGTCCACTACGGCAACGCCAACCTGTACAACAAGATTTTCGAGGCCAACAAGCCGCTGCTGTCGCACCCGGACAAGATCTATCCGGGGCAGGTGCTGCGCATTCCCGAGTAATCCCTGAGAAGCCCTCGCGAGCCCATTGGCGCCTGCATCAGCGGGCGGGCTCGCGAGGGTTTCACAGCCCTTCGATCAAGCGTCGATAATCGTCCACGGCTGCGAATTCGGCGGTGTCCTTCGGCCCTTTGCGGCTGTCGGGCTCACTCACCGCCAATAGATGACCGACCCCGAAATCCCGCGCGCTGCGCAGGATCGGCAAGGTGTCGTCGATAAACAGGCTGCGGGCCGGGTCGAACTGGATATCGGCTTGCAGGGCATCCCAGAACTGCGGGCTCTCCTTGGCAAAACCGTAATCGTGGGAGCTGATCAAACGCTCGAAATACGGCGCCAGCTCAATGCGTTCCAGCTTCAGCGACAGTGAATCTCGGTGGGCATTGGTGATCAGCACCACGCGTTTGCCGGCTTGTTTGATCGCCGCCAGAAAGGTATCGGCGTCCGGGCGCAAGGCGATCAGGTGGGCGGTTTCCAGCTTCAGTTCGCGTACCGGCAGCTTCAGCTCGCTGCTCCAGAAATCCAGGCAGTACCACTGCAATTGCCCGGCGTTGCGTTCGAACAGCGGTTGCAGCTCCAGCTCCGCCATGGCCCGGCTGACCCCGTGCAATTCGGCGTAGCGCTGGGGCAGGTGTTCCATCCAGAAGTGATTGTCGTAGTGCAGGTCGAGCAAGGTGCCGTCCATATCCAGCAATACGGTGTCGATCTCGTGCCAGGGCAGTGAGGGCATTGAACAGGTCTCCAGCGGGCATAAAGTGATCCGCCATCCACTCTCGGCAAAGTCATGCAGCACTTCGGGAACGCAGCGGCTTTCAAACAGCCTGTATAGTAACCCGCCATCGCCAAGGAGCCCGCCATGCGCCAGAAACCCACCGTACTCGCCCGCGAGATCGTCGCCACCAGCCGCCTGTTCTGCGTCGAAGAAGTGCAGTTGCGCTTCTCCAACGGGGTCGAGCGCACCTATGAGCGTTTGGTCGGCAAGGGCGCCGGTTATGGCGCAGTGATGATCGTGGCCATGCTCGATGCCGAGCACGCGGTGTTGGTGGAGGAGTATTGCGGCGGCACCGATGCCTATGAGCTGTCCTTGCCCAAGGGCCTGATCGAGCCTGGGGAGGACGTGCTGGCGGCGGCCGAGCGTGAGCTCAAGGAGGAGGCCGGCTACGGCGCCCGGCAACTGGAGCACCTGACCGAGCTGTCGTTGTCGCCGGGTTACATGAGCCAGAAGATCCAGGTGGTGCTGGCCAGCGACCTGTACGAAGAGCGTCTGGAAGGCGACGAGCCCGAGCCCATGGGCGTCGACAAGATCAACCTGCGCGAGCTGGCGGGCCTGGCGCAGAACCCGAGGTTCACCGAGGGCCGTGCCTTGGCGGCGCTGTACCTGGCCCGGGACCTGCTGATCCAGCGTGGAGTGTTTCAGGCATGAGCGAGTCGTCGATGCAGTTTCCCCATCCCTTGTTGGCCCCGGTGATTGAGCTGGCCCGGCGTGCCGGCGAAGTAATCCTGCCGTTCTGGCGTGCCGATGTGGAAGTGCTGCAAAAGGCCGATGAGTCGCCGGTGACCGCCGCCGACCTGGCCGCCCACCACCTGATCCTGGCGGGCCTGACCGCGCTGGACCCGAGCATTCCGGTGCTGTCCGAGGAAGACGCCAACATCCCCCAGGCTGTGCGTGCCGGTTGGCAACGCTGGTGGCTGGTGGACCCGTTGGACGGCACCAAGGAATTCATCGCCGGCAGCGAGGAGTTCACCGTGAACATCGCCCTGATCGAACAGGGCCGAGTGGTGTTCGGCGTGGTGTCGATGCCCACCAATGGCCGCTGCTACTTCGGTGGCGCGGGCCTGGGAGCCTGGCGCGCGGATCAGGATCAGGCGCCGTTGCCGATTCAGGTGCGTGAGCGGTTGGCGCCAGGGCAAGCCTTTACCGTGGTTGCCAGCCGGCGCCACTCCAGCCCGGAGCAGGAGCGCTTGCTCAATGGCTTGGGTGAGGCGCTGGGCGAGTTGCAACTGGCGAACATCGGCAGTTCGCTGAAGTTCTGCCTGCTGGCCGAAGGGGCGGCGGATTGCTACCCGCGCCTGGCCCCCACATCCCAGTGGGATACCGCTGCGGCCCAGGGCGTGCTGGAAGGCGCGGGAGGCGAGGTATTGGACTTGGCGGGTGAGGCGTTCTGCTACCCGCCGCGGGAGTCGTTGCTCAATGGCTTCTTCCTGGCGCTGCCGGCCCAGGCGCCGTGGCGCGCCAAGCTGCTGGAACTGGCCCGCGCCTAAGCCCCCTCTGTAGGAGCCGGCTTGCCGGCGATGGCGTCCTCAAACTTGGCACTGACCTTGAGGATGCGATGGCTGGCAAGCCAGCTCTTTCACGGCGGGTTAGCGGTGCAGGACGTATTGTCCGCTGAAGCTGACCGCCGCCTCGTCACTGCCTGCATTGACGACCCGGGTTTGCAGGGTCAGGCGGGCGCGGCCGTAGCGCTGGTAGGTGGTCAGGAATTTCTTCCACACGGCGGCGCTGGGTGCTTCGCAGATCGCGATGCCGTCGGTAGTGACCGGCAACGGGTAGCTGATCTGCCCCTCCTGGATCACGATGTGCCCGTCCTCGATCCCTTCTTCCTTGAGCCGCAGGTGCAGCCAGCCCCAGCCCGCCAACACCGCGCCGCAGTACAGGCTGCCGCCGAACATGGTGCTCTTGTGGTTGACGTTGGCGTCCAGGGGCAGTTGCAGGCGCAGTTGCTGCCCTTGCCAGTCGAGCACCTTGAGGCCCATGTCCCGCGTCAGCGGAATGTCGTGGTGGAGGACGGATTCCAGGTAACGACTGTCGCGGTTCATGCAGGGGCCTCTGTCGGGCAAGGGTGGAAAGGGACGGTGCGCTTCAATCCAGGTCATCGTTGCCAGGGCTGGTGCCGCTGTCGGCAAAGTTCAGGCCGTGCTTGCGCAGTTTGTCGTGCAGGGTCTTGCGCGGTACGCCCAAGGCTTGCGCCAGGCTGCGCACGGAGTTGTGGCCGTGGGCCAGTTCGGCGGCGATCAGGTTTTTTTCAAAGTGTTCCACCTGTTCGCTAAGCCCACCCTCAATTGCTGGCATTACAGTAGTCGCGGTGCCTTGGGGCTCGCTGTTGTCCAAGGCCAGTTCCAGGCCCAGGGCGAAGCGTTCGGCGGCATTCTGCAACTCCCGCACATTGCCCGGCCAGCCGTGGCGCAGCAGCAGGGCACGGTGCCCCGGTTGCAGTTCGTGGGGCGGCAGGCCGTGGCGCGCGCTGGCTTCGTCGGCAAAGTGCTGGAACAGGATCAGCGCGTCATCGCCGCGCTCGCGCAATGGCGGAATGCGCAGCGGCGCCACGTTCAGGCGGTAGTAAAGGTCGGCGCGGAAGCGCCCCTGGTCGGCGGCTTGGCGCAGGTCTTCCTTGGTCGCGGCGATGATGCGGATGTCCAGGGGGATCAACTGGTTGCCCCCCAGGCGTTCCACCACTCGCTCCTGGAGCATGCGCAGCAGCTTGACCTGCACATCCAGGCTCATGCTTTCGATTTCATCGAGGAACAGGGTGCCGCCGTTGGCGAATTCGAACTTGCCGATGCGGCGTTTCTGCGCCCCGGTAAAGGCGCCCGGCTCGTGGCCGAACAGTTCGCTTTCCACCACCGACTCCGCCAGGGCCCCGGCGTTGATCGCCACGAAGGGGCCGTTGCGGCGGTTCGACAGGTCGTGCAGCGCCCGCGCCACCACCTCTTTGCCGGCCCCGGTTTCACCGAGGATCAGCACGTCGGCCTTGGTTGCGGCCAGCGCGCCGATCTGCTCCCGCAGGCGCAGCATCGGTGCCGACTGGCCCACCAGCCGGGCGCTGAGCTGCTGGCGGTCGCTCAGGGCCAGGCGCAGGCTGCGGTTGTCCAGCACCAGGCGGCGCCAGTCCAGGGCCCGGCGCACGCTGTCGAGCAGGGCGTCGCTGGCAAAGGGTTTCTCCAGGAAGTCGTAGGCCCCGGCGCGCATTGCTTGCACCGCCAGGGGTACGTCGCCGTGGCCGGTGATCAGCAGCACCGGCAGCTCCGGGTCCTGGGCGTGCAATTGCGCCAGCAACTCCAGGCCGTCCATGCCCGGCATGCGAATGTCGCTGACCACCACCCCCGGCCAGTCACGCTCCAGGCGCGCAGCCAGGCCCTGGGCTTCGGCCAGGGTGAGGATCTTCAACCCGGCCAGGTCCAGGGTCTGGCTCAGGGCCTGACGCAGGTGGGGATCGTCGTCGATCAGCACCACCTGGATGCGGTGGTCGATGGCGTTGCTCATGCGCTTCGGTCCTCGGACGGTTGCAGGCTCACCCCCGGCGCGCCGGCGCGCAGCCGCAGGGTGATCAGGGCGCCGCCTTCGCGGTGGTTGGCGAACGACAGTTCACCGCCAAAGGCGCGCATCAAGGTGTCACAGATCGCCAACCCCAGGCCCAGGCCCTGGGTTCGGGTCTTGGTGGTGTAGAAGGGCTCGCCGGCGCGGCCCAGGGCCTCCAGGCAGAAGCCCGGGCCGTTGTCGCGAATGTACAGGTTGACGCCCGTGGCAGTGGATTCGGCACTCAGCCAGAGTTTGCGCGGCGGGCCTTTTTCGGTCAGGGCGTCCAGGGCGTTGGCCAGCAGGTTGCCGAGCACCTGGCGCAGGCGGGTTTCCCCGGCCTCGACCCACAGGGTGGCGGCCGGCAGGTCGCGGATCAGCTCCACCTCCATGGCCCGCCGACGCTTGGCCAGCAAGGCCAGGGCATCGTCCAGGGCCGGTTGCAGGGCCACGCTTTCCGGGGCGTGGCGGTCGCGCCGGGCGAAGGCCCGCAGGTGGGCGATGATCGACGCCATGCGCCCGGTCAGCTCGCTGATCAGCTTGAGGTTGCCCCGGGCGTCGTCGGTGCGCTGGTGGTCCAGCAGCACTTCGGCGTTTTCCGCATAGCTGCGGATCGCTGCCAAGGGTTGGTTGAGCTCGTGGCTGATGCTCGCCGACATGGTGCCCAGGGCCGAGAGCTTGCCGGCCTGGACCAGGTCGTCCTGGGCCCGTACCAGTTCCTGTTGGGCGGTTTCCCGCTCCAGTACTTCCTGTTTCAGCCGGCGGTTGAGGCCTTCCAGGTCGCTGGTACGTTCAGCCACGCGCATTTCCAGTTCGCGCCGGGCCTTGGCCTCGAAGGCAATGCGCTCCAGGTAGTGGCGGCGACGTTGCATCATCAAGCCCAGCAACAGCATCAGCACCAACAGGGCGGCGCCGCCAATGGCGACCACCGTACGCACCGGACGATCGATCAGGGTGCGCGGGGCGAGGATGCTGACGTTCCAGCCGGTTTCCTCGATGGCCTGGGTCTGGGTCAGCCAGGCCGCCGGGTCGAGGTTCAGCGGCCGCGGGTCGCGGGTCGGGTAGGGCTGGATCGCGGTGATCGCCTGGTTCTCTGTGGGGCTCAGGGTGCGGGTCGAGCGAAAGCGCCATTCCGGGCGCGAGGTCAGGATCACCACGCCGTTGTGGTCGGTCAGCAGCAGCTGTTCAGGGGTGCGGCCCCACAGGCTTTCGGTGTGGTCCAGGTCGACCTTGATCACCAGCACGCCGATGATTTTTTCCCGGTCGCGCACGGCCGCGGCGAAGAAGTAGCCGCGTTTGGCCGAGGTGGTGCCCAGGCCGAAGAAGCGCCCCAGGCGCCCGGCCATGGCCTCGCTGAAATAGGGGCGGAAGGCGAAGTTGCGACCCACGAAGCTGTCGTGTTTGTCCCAGTTGGAGGCCGCCAGGGTCTTGCCTTCGGTGTCCATCAGGTACATGACTTCGGCGCCGGTCTGGGCGCTGATGTTTTTCAGCAAGCGGTTGGCATTGCCTTGGGTGATGCCGTCATCGGGCACCGAGAGCACCGCGCGCAGGGCCGGCAGGTCGCCGAGGATTTGCGGCAGCACTTCATAGCGGTGCAGGGTGCCCAGCAGGTTGGCGACGTAGAGGTCCAGGGTCTGCCGGTTCTGCCCCACCAGTTCGCTGCGGTAGTAACGCTCGGCCAGGTGCTCCAGGGGCCAGAGCAGCGGCGCCAGGCACAGGGCCAGAAGGGCCAGGCTGCGCCAGCGGGGGCGACGGGGAAGGGTGGGGGTCATGAGCTCGGGCGCCTGTGGATACAGGCGCATTATGCCTAGGCCAGCTCTTCAAGACACTCGCGTAATGCACCGTGCCACTCGGCTTGGGTCACGCCCCATTCACGGGCCAGGCGGCTGCAATCCAGGCGTGAGTTCAGCGGCCGTGGCGCAGGCGTCGGGTAGGCACTGGACGGGATGGCTTCCAGCACTGCGCAGGGTTTGTCCTGGGCCAGCAAGTGGGCACCGATGGCCTGGGCAAAGCCGAACCAGGAGGTTTCGCCTTGGGCGCTCAGGTGATACGTGCCCCAGGCGCCGGGCTGGCCGCTTTGCCAGCGCAGTATCAGTTCACGGGTGCTGTTGGCGATCGTCCCGGCCCAGGTGGGTGCGCCGAGCTGGTCGGCGACCACCCGCAGTTCAGCTTTCTCTTGCAGCAGGCGCAGCATGGTCAGCAGGAAATTTTTGCCGTGGCTGGCGTAGACCCAGCTGGTACGCAGGATCAGGTGCTGCCCGGCCACCAGGTTGATGGCTCGCTCCCCGGCCAGCTTGCTCTGGCCATAGACGCTCAGCGGGTTGGGTTCGTCGTCTTCGACATAGGGTGTGGTTTTGCGCCCGTCGAACACGTAGTCCGTGGAGTAGTGAATCAGTGGAATCCCCAGTTCATGGGCTTCCTGGGCAAAAATCCCTGGCGCTATGGCGTTGATCGCAAAGGCCAGTTCCGGCTCGCTCTCGGCCTGGTCCACGACGGTGTGGGCCGCCGCATTGATGATCAGGTCGGGGCGCACCGCCCGCACCTGTTGGCGGATGTGCTCCGGGTGGCTGAGGTCCAGCCGGTCGCGGCCCAGGACCACCAGCTCGCCGAGGTCGCCGAGGCGTTTCTGCAGCTCGCGGGACACTTGGCCCTGCTGGCCGCTGATGAGGATTTTCAAGGGGGTGCTCATGGGAACAGGTC
The DNA here is from genome assembly GCF_023241715.1 of Pseudomonas morbosilactucae. Lineage (GTDB taxonomy): Bacteria > Pseudomonadota > Gammaproteobacteria > Pseudomonadales > Pseudomonadaceae > Aquipseudomonas > Aquipseudomonas morbosilactucae. The sequence goes on along the minus strand of NZ_JALQCW010000016.1, from coordinate 13,558 downwards.
AGCCTCCGCCAGGGTTTTGCCGGCCTGATCCTTGGCGGACAGTTGTGGGCTGCCGTCGAGCTGCCAATCAATGGCCAGGGTCGGGTCATCCCAGCGAATGCAGCGCTCGGCCGACGGCGTGTAGTAGTCGGTGGTCTTGTAGAGGAACTCCGCCGAGTCGCTGAGCACCACAAAGCCGTGGGCGAAGCCTTCGGGCACCCAGAGCTGGCGGTGGTTCTCGGCGGACAGCCGCACGGCCACCCATTGGCCGAAGTGTGGCGAGCTGCGGCGAATGTCCACCGCCACGTCGAGTACTTCGCCAGCGATCACCCGGACCAGTTTTCCCTGGGTGTTCTGCACCTGGTAGTGCAGGCCCCGGAGCACGCCTTTTTGTGAGCGTGAATGGTTGTCCTGGACGAACTGGGTCTCCAGCCCGGTGGCCTCGTTGAAGGCCTTGGCGTTGAAGCTTTCATAGAAAAAGCCCCGCTCGTCGCCGAACACTTTGGGTTCGATGATCAGCACGTCCGGCAGTTGGGTCGGGGTGACGTTCATGGTTCGATTCCCGCCAGGGTGAACAGGTATTGGCCATAGCCGGTCTTGCCGAAGTAGGCGGCGCGCTCCAGCAGGTGCTCACGGCTGATCCACTGGTTTTCGTAGGCGATTTCTTCCAGGCAGGCGACCTTCAAACCCTGGCGATGCTCGATGGTCTGCACGTACTGCGAGGCCTCCAGCAGGCTGTCGTGGGTGCCGGTGTCGAGCCAGGCGAAGCCGCGACCAAAACGCTCGACCTGCAGGTCGCCGCGCTTGAGGTAGGCATTGTTGACGTCAGTGATTTCCAGCTCGCCACGGGGCGAAGGCTGGACCGCCTTGGCAATCTCGATCACATCGTTGTCGTAGAAATACAGCCCCGTGACGGCGTAGCTGGACTTGGGCTTCTTGGGTTTTTCTTCGATCGACAAGGCCCGGCCGTCGCTGTCGAAGTCGATGACCCCGAAGCGCTCCGGGTCCTTGACCCAGTAGCCGAACACCGTGGCGCCGCTCGGGCGCTCGGCGGCTTTTTTCAACTGCTCGCCGAAGTGCTGGCCGTGGAAAATGTTGTCCCCGAGGATCAGGCACACCGGGTCATTGCCGATGAACGCTTCGCCGATCAGGAACGCCTGGGCCAGGCCGTCCGGCGAGGGCTGTTCGGCGTAGGTGAAGCGCACCCCGAACTGGCTGCCGTCACCCAGCAGGTTGCGGTATTGGGGCAAGTCCTGGGGGGTGGAGATAATCAGGATGTCCTGGATGCCGGCCAGCATCAGCACCGAGATCGGGTAGTAGATCATCGGTTTGTCGTAGATCGGCAGCAGTTGCTTGGAGACACCCAACGTAATGGGGTGCAGACGGGTGCCGGAGCCACCCGCCAGAACGATTCCTTTCATCATGCGAGCAGATCCTTGGGGTCGCTGAAACCCAGTCGTTGGCCTTGATAGCTGCCGTCCTGTACGCGGCGGCACCATTCCAGATTTTCCAGGTACCACTGCACGGTCTTGCGCAGGCCGCTGGCAAAGGTTTCCTCAGGCACCCAGCCCAACTCGCGCTCGATCTTGCCGGCGTCGATGGCGTAGCGCAGGTCGTGGCCGGGGCGGTCCTGGACGAAGGTGATCAGGTCGGCGTACTGGCTGACGCCAGCCGGTTTGTGCGGCGCAAGCTCTTCGAGCAGGGCGCAGATACCGCGCACTACGTCGATGTTTTTCTGCTCATTGTGGCCGCCGATGTTGTAGGTCTCACCGACCACGCCGGTGGTGACCACCTGATACAGGGCCCGAGCATGGTCTTCGACGTACAGCCAGTCCCGCACTTGCAGGCCGTTGCCGTACACCGGCAGTGCCTTGCCCGCCAGCGCATTGAGAATCACCAGGGGGATGAGCTTCTCGGGGAAGTGGAAAGGCCCATAGTTGTTCGAGCAATTGGTGATCAGCACCGGTAATCCGTACGTGCGCTGCCAGGCGCGGACCAGGTGGTCGGACGCGGCCTTGCTCGCCGAGTAGGGCGAGCTGGGGGCGTAGGGCGTGGTTTCGGTGAACAGGTCGTCCACACCGTGCAGGTCGCCGTACACCTCGTCGGTGGAAATATGGTGGAAACGGAAGGCGCTTTTTTCCGCCTCGGGCAGTGTCTGCCAGTAGGCGCGAGTGGCTTCCAGCAGGCTGTAGGTGCCGACGATATTGGTCTGGATAAAGTCCGACGGACCGTCGATGGAGCGGTCGACATGGGACTCGGCGGCCAAATGCATGATTGCCTGGGGTGCAAAGCGCGCCAGCACCGCGCTGACGGTGGGCTGATCAACGATATCGGCTTGGACGAACTCGTAGCGACTGTTGCTGGCAATGCTGCTCAGGGATTCGAGGTTGCCGGCGTAGGTCAGTTTATCGAGGTTGAGCACTTCGTGTTCCGTGTGCTCGATTAAATGGCGGACCAGCGCCGATCCAATAAAACCGGCTCCGCCGGTAACGAGAATGCGCATGTGGGTTGGCCTTTGTCCTGGGTGACGATCATTGACGTGAACGAAAACAGCATAGCTTGTCGGTGCAGCCGCCTCGGTGCAAGCGTTAGTGCCCTTGTGATGTTGCGGGTTTTATCCCGTTTGGCTGCTGTACAGGCGACGCACGAGCGTGGCCTGGGGGTTGCGTATCGCCTTCAGCGGTGGCGATATAAGCGCCTGACCATCATTCGGGAGTCCTTGCATGTTGCTCGCCACGTTGATTCACCGCGCCAGTCTGCCGGGGCCGCAGGTCTCGGTGCAGCAGGCGCTGGACCTGCTGCAGGCCCATTACGGCCTCCACGGCACCTTGCACTCCCTGGGCAGCCAGCAGGACCTCAACTACCGAGTCGACAGCCCGCAGGGGCGTTTTGTTCTGAAAATCTGCCGCGGCGATTACGCGGTCCAGGAGCTTGAGGCCCAGCATGCTGCCCTCGCTGACTTGGGCGCACGCAGCGCCTTGCCGGTGCCCCGGGTGATCAAGGCGCGCAACGGCGAGCAGTTGTTGTCCGTGGACCTCGACGGTCAGGCCCTGCACATTCGCCTGCTGGACTATATAGAGGGCCGCTCCCTGACCCATCTCAAGCACCTGGGGCCGCAGTTGATGGCCAGCCTGGGGCGCTTGTGCGGGGAGATGGACCTGGCCCTGGCTGACTTCGAGCACCCTGGCCTGGCGCGCACCCTGCAATGGGACCCACGCCATGCCCAGCCGCTGATCCAGCATCTGCTCCCGGTGATCGCCGACGAACGGCAGCGTGCACTGATCGCCGAAGCGGCCTTGCAGGCCGAGCGTCGCCTGCTGCCTCTGATTGAGCAACTGCCGGTGCAGGCCATTCACATGGACATCACCGACGACAACGTGGTCTGGCGGCGCGATGCCCAGCGGCACTGGCAGTTGCAGGGGGTGATTGATTTCGGCGACCTGATCCGCACCTGGCGCATTGCCGACCTGTCGGTGACCTGTGCGGCCCTGCTGCACCACTGTGACGGCGACCCGCTGCGTATTCTTCCGGCGGTCCAGGCGTATCACCAGGTCAACCCGTTGCAGCACGCTGAGTTGCTGGCGCTCTGGCCGCTGGTCGTGGCCCGGGCGGCGGTGCTGGTGCTCAGTGGCGAGCAGCAGGTCAGCATCGACCCCGACAACCATTACAGCCGCGCCAACCTGAGCCATGAGTGGGAGATCTTCCGCGTGGCCACGGCGCTGCCGTTCGAGCTGATGGAAGCGGCGATCCTCAGCGCCGTCGGCCAGGCCCTGCCGGCGATTGCCAGCGAAGGCTTCGCCCCATTGCTGCCGAGCCTGGTGGGTCGGGAGTTCGCCTTGATCGACCTGGGTGTGCTCAGCCCGCATTTCGAGGCCGGCAACTGGGAGCAGCCGGGCATCGACGAGCGTTTGTTGCAGGAAGCGGCGGCGACCCATGGCCTGGCGGCCAGCCGTTACGCTCAGTACCGTTTGTCCCGCACCCGTCCCGACAGCGCCGAAGAACCCGAGACCTGCCCGCTGCATGTGCAATTGCAGGTGCCCCTGGGCACGCCGGTGGAGTCTCCCTTTGCCGGGGTGCTGCACGTGGCGGCCGATGGTTCCTTGCGCCTGGACAGCGGGCAACTGAGCGTTCGCCTGTGGGGGGTCAAGCCCGGCTTGCGTGGCGGTGCGGCCCTGGTCAAGGGCCAGGTGCTGGGGGAAGTGCAGGCAGGGCTGACCGTGCAGTTGTGCCGCGGCGTGCACCTCGACCCGCCCTTGTTCTGTACGCCTTCCCGGGCGCCGGCCTGGCAGGCCCTGTGTCCTTCCCCGGCGGCGCTGCTGGGGTTGGCCTGTGATGCCGAGCCGGAACTGGACCCGCAGCAACTGCTGGCACGCCGTGACGCCAGCTTCGCCCGTTCGCAGAAGCACTATTACGTCGACCCGCCACGCATCGAGCGCGGCTGGCGCAACCACCTGATCGACATGCAGGGCCGTTCCTACCTGGACATGCTCAACAACGTGGCGGTGCTGGGCCACGGTCATCCGCGCATGGCGGCCGAGGCCAGTCGCCAATGGTCCCTGCTCAACACCAATTCGCGCTTTCACTACGCGGCGATCGCCGAGTTTTCCGAGCGCCTGCTGGCCCTGGCCCCGGACTCCATGGACCGGGTGTTCCTGGTCAACAGCGGCACCGAGGCCAACGACTTGGCGATCCGCCTGGCCTGGGCCTACAGCGGCGGGCGCGACATGCTCAGTGTGCTGGAGGCCTACCACGGCTGGTCGGTGGCGGCGGACGCAGTGTCCACCTCCATCGCCGACAACCCCCAGGCCCTGAGCAGCCGTCCGGACTGGGTGCACCCGGTGACCGCACCCAACACTTACCGTGGAGAATTTCGCGGCCCGGACAGCGCGCCGGACTATGTGCGCAGTGTCGAACATCACCTGGCCAAGCTGGCGCAACAGCAGCGGCAACTGGCGGGTTTCATCTGCGAGCCGGTGTACGGCAACGCGGGGGGGATTTCCCTGCCGCCCGGTTACCTGCAACAGGTCTACAGCCTGGTGCGCGAGCGAGGCGGGGTGTGCATCGCCGACGAAGTGCAGGTGGGGTATGGGCGCATGGGCCATTTCTTCTGGGGCTTTGAAGAGCAGGGCGTGGTGCCGGACATCATCACCATGGCCAAGGGCATGGGCAACGGCCAGCCGCTGGGGGCGGTGATCACTCGCCGGGAAATTGCCGAAGCCCTGGAGGCCGAGGGGTATTTCTTCTCCTCATCGGGTGGCAGCCCGGTCAGTTGCCGCATCGGCATGGCGGTGCTGGACGTGATGGAAGAGGAAAAACTCTGGGAGAACGCCCAGGTTGTCGGCGGTTACTTCAAGGAGCGCCTGCAAGCCCTGATGGATATCCACCCGCTGGTGGGGGCGGTGCACGGCTCGGGTTTCTATTTGGGGCTGGAGTTGATCCGTAACCGCGAGACCCTGGAGCCGGCCACCGAAGAGACCACCCTGCTCTGTGATCGCCTGCGGGACCTGGGGATTTTCATGCAGCCCACGGGTGACTTCCTCAACATCCTGAAGATCAAGCCGCCCATGGTCACCAGCCGGCAGAGCGTGGACTTCTTCGTCGACATGCTCTCGAAGGTGCTAGCCGAAGACCTATAACCCCCCTGTAGGAGCCGGCTTGCCGGCGATTGCGCTCGCCAATAAATCGATTGTTATCGGTATTTAATAGGTATTTTTTCATTTTGGTAAATCTATAAGCTTCTAAAGTCGATATTTATCGGATATAAAGTGAGCCTAGTCGGGCACGGCGCCACCGTGCTCGACCCTTTCCCTATCCGTTGTCATCGACCGCTTCTCATCGCCCGGGAGTTGTTCCATGAGCCGTATCGTTACCGTCGCCGCCACCCAGATGGCCTGTTCCTGGGACCTTGAGGCCAATATCGAGACCGCTGAAAAGCTGGTCCGTGAAGCCGCCGCCAAAGGCGCGCAGATCATTCTGATCCAGGAGCTGTTCGAGACGCCGTACTTCTGCCAGAAGCCCAATCCGGACTACCTGCAATTGGCGTCCTCGGTGGAAGACAACGTGGCCATCAAGCACTTCCAGAACGTCGCCCGGGAGCTGCAAGTGGTGTTGCCCATCAGCTTCTTCGAGCTGGCCGGACGTGCCCGCTTCAACAGCATCGCGATCATCGATGCCGACGGCAGCAACCTCGGGATTTATCGGAAAAGCCATATCCCGGATGGCCCCGGCTATCACGAGAAGTATTACTTCAATCCGGGCGACACCGGCTTCAAGGTCTGGAACACCCGCTACGCCAAGATCGGCGTGGGCATCTGCTGGGACCAGTGGTTCCCCGAGTGCGCCCGCAGCATGGCCTTGCTGGGCGCCGAGATTCTGTTCTATCCCACCGCCATCGGCAGTGAGCCCCACGACGCCAGCATCTCTTCCCGGGACCACTGGCAGCGTGTGCAGCAAGGCCACGCCGGCGCCAACCTGATGCCGCTGATTGCGAGCAACCGCATCGGCAACGAAGAGCAGGACGGCTACGACATCACCTTCTACGGCTCGTCCTTTATTGCCAACGCGTTCGGCGAGAAGGTTCAAGAGCTCAACCAAAGCGAAGAAGGTATTCTTGTGCACAGCTTCGACCTCGACGAACTGGAGCATATTCGCAGCGCCTGGGGGTCGTTCCGCGACCGCCGCCCGAACCTCTACGGCGCGATCAAAACCCTCGACGGTTCCCTGGAGTCCTGAATGACGACCCTGCACAGCACCCCCCGCGCCGATGGCTTCTACATGCCTGCCGAGTGGGCGCCCCAAACCCAGGCCTGGATGGTCTGGCCCGAGCGTCCGGACAACTGGCGCCTGGGCGGCAAGCCGGCCCAGGCCGCCCATGTGGCGGTGGCCAAGGCCATTGCGCGCTTTGAACCGGTGACCGTGGCGGTGTCCGCCGCCCAGTACGAAAACGCCCGGGCGCGCCTCGATGCGCCGAATATCCGCGTGGTGGAAATGTCCAGCGATGACGCCTGGGTGCGGGACACCGGGCCGACCTTTGTCATCAATGACCAGGGCGAAGTCCGGGGCGTGCACTGGGGCTTCAACGCCTGGGGCGGTTTGACGGTGGCCTGTATTCGCCGTGGAACCGCGATGAGCAGGTGGCCGGCAAGATCCTGCAGATCGAGCGTTGCCAGGAGTACCGCACCGAAGGTTTCGTGCTCGAGGGCGGTTCGATCCACGTGGACGGCGAAGGCACCCTGATCACCACCGAGGAATGCCTGCTCAACCGCAACCGCAACCCGCACCTCAAGCGCGCCGAGATCGAAACGGTGCTGCGCGAGCAGTTGGCGGTGGACAGCATCATCTGGCTGCCGGACGGCCTGTACAACGACGAAACCGACGGCCATGTGGATAACTTCTGCTGCTACGTGCGCCCCGGTGAAGTGTTGCTGGCCTGGACCGACGACCCGCAAGACCCGAACTACCCGCGTTGTCAGGCGGCGTTGAAGGTGCTGGAAAGCAGCCGCGACGCCAAGGGTCGCACTATCAAGGTGCACAAGATGCCGATTCCGGGGCCGTTGTACGCCACTGAAGAGGAATGTGCCGGTGTCGACCCGGTGGATGGCACCCAGGAGCGTAACCCGTCGGTACGCCTGGCCGGTTCCTACGTGAACTTCCTGATCGTCAATGGCGGGATCATCGCGCCGAGCTTCGACGACCCACTGGATGCCCAGGCCAAGGAAATCCTCCAGGGCCTGTTCCCCCAGCATGAGGTGGTGATGGTGCCGGGTCGTGAACTGTTACTGGGGGGCGGGAATATCCATTGCCTTACCCAACAACAGCCGGCACCGCACCCAGGTTGAGTGCAGTTGTAACAGCCGGTTGCCATTAATCGCTTTTTGTCTGATGGCATTCCAGCTGATAACTGCCGTGGAGCCCGCAATCCTTAAGGGTTGCGGGCTTTTTCATGGCCGTATGTCGGCCTTCCAGACACATTGGCACAGCTCTTGTATCTCTCCTGACGTGACTCTGAGACCGGTAGAACTGCGATGTTCTGTCATAAACCTTGGATAAGTTAGGCCGCTCACAAACCCGGAGAGAGCGCTGCAATGAATATGGTCAGCGAGCGGGCATCGCATCCCTTGGCAATGAATAACGAGTCTTTGCAGACATTGGTGCAATGGTTGAAGTCCAACGGAACGCGTCAGATCAGGGACGCCGATCCGCGTCGGCTGATGACTGAGCGCTACCCGGAAGGCTTGCTCAGCGAGGCTGAGCTGCAGGCATTGTGGGATGTCATGGCAGGCTGACAACAACACGCAATCAGCAAAGCGCTGCCGTGAAGGCAGCGCTTTTTTTATGCCTGGAGTGGGGAGGGCTGGCGCTGGCGATCGTGCGACCGCCAGTGCCCGCCAAAGGGCAGGGTGTTTAGAAGCTGTAGGTGCCGGTGACCACCAGGTTACGCGGCTCGCCCGGTTGGATCTGGAAGGCACTGGTGGCCGAGGAGTAGTAATCACGGTCGGCGATGTTGTTCAGTGCCGCGCGTACATCCCAGTCCTTGTGGCGGAAGCCGGCCAGGGCGTCCCAGCGGCCGTAACCGGGGAGCACGATGGTGTTGGCCGGGTCGGCAAAACGATCGCCCACCAGGGTCACGCCGGTCTCGGCGTACCAGCCCATCTCGGGTTTCCAGGTGATAAACAGGCTGCCGTTGCGCTTGGCTACGTCGGATACACGGTTGCCCTCCAAGCCGTTGTTGTCTTTCACAATGGTTGCATCCTGCAAGCCGATGCCACCGCGTAAATACCAGTTGCCGACGATCTTGCCGCTGGCGGTCAACTCAATGCCACGGGAGCGCTGCAGGCCGCTGAGCAGGGTGATGGTGGGGTCCAGCGGATCACGGGTCCGGCGGTTATAGAGCTCCAGCTCGTACACCGCCAGGGTGGTGCTCAGGCGCTCGTCCAGCCAGTCGCTTTTCACCCCGATTTCCTTCTGCCGGGTGCGCTCCGGGCTCAGGTCGTTGCCGTTGCCCGAAGCGTTCGGGGTGATGCCGATCAAGCTGCCGCCGACCGGGGAGAAGGACTTGCTCCACGAGGCGTAGAACGAGTGGTGCTCCAGGGGCGTCCAGACCACACCCAGGCGCGGGCTGGTGCTGTGGCTGTCGCGATGGTCGTTGATACCGGTGATGCGGTTGGTGGTTTCGACCCGGAAGCGGTCGTAACGCAGGCCACCGAGCAATTGCCACTGGTCGTTCAGGCGCAGTTGGTCCTGGATGTACAGCGCGCGGCTCTGGGTTTCGTTCTGGCTGCTGCTGAACAACGGCAGGGTGTCGCCGCCGAAATTGCTGTGGTTGGGATTGTTCAGGTCCACCGTCGGCACGCTATTGAGCGCTGCACGGTACAGCTTGGGCGTCCGGCGCTGGTCGCCCAATTCCACCCCGGTGAGGACCCGATGCTCCAGGCCAAAGGTCTGGAAAGTACCTTCGGCTTCCAGGTTGTTGTACAGGTTGCGGGTGGTCAGGTCCTGCTGCCAGCGCTGGCGGGTTACCCGGTTGGTAACGGCGTTGACCCCGGTCGCGTAGGTGTTTTCAAAATCGCTGTCGAGCTTGAACAGGCCCAGGGTGTGGCGCAGTTGCCAGTTCTCGTTGAGCTCGTAGCTGAGCTTGGAGCGCAGGGATTGCGTGGTGTCATCGATGAAGTCGCGATTGACGCCGTAGGTGGTGTCATTGCCGACGTCCGCCGGGCGTCCGGTCTTCTCGCCAGCGCGGCGTACCCCGGGAATACCGCGGTCCGGCGTGCGATCGAAACGGCTGTATTCGTACTGCACCAGCCAGTTCAGGTCCGGGGTCAATTGCCAGCTCATGGAGGGGGCGAACAGCTTGCGGTTACCGCTGACGTCGTCGCGGAAGCTGTTGTAGTCCTGGTTGCCCATGTTCAGGCGCAGGCTGAGGTCTTCGGAGACGTCGGTGGACAGGTCGGCGTACAGGCTGCGGCGGTCATCGCTGCCTCCCTGAGCCTCGATGCTGGAGCGGCGGCCGAACTGCGGCAGCTTGCTCACCCGATTGACGATCCCGCCCTGGCTGCCGCGACCGTACAACACGGCCGCCGGGCCTTTGAGCACTTCCACCCGCTCGATGTTGTGCAGGTCACGCACGTACTGGCTGTCGTCACGAATGCCGTCCAAGTAGAAGTCGTTGCCCGCTTCGAAACCACGAATGCGCACGCTGTCGAAGCGTGTATCGGCGCCGCTGCTGACGTTGGGAATGCCGCTCAGCGCGGTGCCCAGGTCGTTGGTGCCGTAGTCCATGACATGGGCGGTCTTCACCGAGTCGATGGCCTGGGGCACATAGCGCACCGGGGTGGCGGTGCGGGTGGCGGTTGCGGTGTCCTTGACCCGTGGATCATCGGCGTCGGTTTCGGCGCTGATGGCGGTCGCTGGCAAGGTGGTGGGCGCGGCGTAACTGCAAGTGGCGGACAACAGGGCGCTGAGCCCCAGGGTCAGGGGCGTGAGGCGCAAGTGGGTTGGCATGTGGAACGCATCCGAAGGGCAGGGTGATTCGAAGCGTTAATGATAATGCGTTGCATTTGCTGATGTGAGTGTCGTATTGAGAAGTTCCCCGGGACGATTGTTTCAATTTGTTTCTTGTTTGTGTCGGTTCAGTGTCATTGTCGATACGAAGCCGGACCGAGGCATTCGACCGGTTCTTGAAACACACTGAACCCGGCGCCGGGGTTTTTTCCGGCGGGCCCGGGGTCTAGGCTGCGACCCATTCCCTTGCCCTGACTTAGCCGGAGTGCGCCATGTCTGCTGCCACCCTTCATTACATCTACGACCCATTGTGCGGTTGGTGCTACGGCGCCAAGCCGCTGGTGCAGGCGGCGCAGGCGGTGTTGCCAGTGATTGCCCACGGGGGCGGCATGATGACCGGGGCCAACCGCCAGCCGGTGTCGCCACAGTTGCGTGACTACGTGATGCCCCACGACCGGCGGATTGCCGAGTACAGCGGCCAGCCTTTCGGCGAGGCGTACTTTGAAGGGCTGCTACGGGACCACACGGCCGTGTTCGATTCTGCGCCGCCGATTGCTGCGGTGCTCGCCGCCGAGGCCTTGGCGGGGCGCGGGCTCGAGCTGCTCGGGCGTTTGCAGACGGCCCACTACCAGGAAGGCCGCCGCATTGCCGACCACGACGTGCTGCTGGAGTTGGCCGTGGCCCTGGGGTTGCCGGCCGAGCCCTTCAGCGCCGCATTCGAGCACGCCCTGGCCCATGAGCTGGAGGACCATATCAAGGCCAGCCGGCAGTTGTTGGCCCGTGTCGGTGGCCAGGGTTTCCCGACCCTGGTTCTGGAGCGAGACGGGCAGCGCCAGGTGCTTGATATCAGCCCCTGGCTGGGCAAACCCGATGAGTTTGCCGCCTGGTTGCAGGGGGCGATCGGCTCGACACCGAGCCAGGTGTCCTCCCAAGCCCCGGCCTGTGGCCTGGACGGTTGCGCGCAATAACCCCACCCAACGACGAAGGAGTGACCCATGGATAACCTGGCCTTGATCAAAAGCACCTACGAAGGTGCCAACTCCCAGGAAAACGCCAAGAACACCGCGGCGGCCCTGGCACCGGATGCGCGCTGGACCGAAGCCGCGGGGTTCCCCTTGGCGGGCACCTACGTCGGCTTCGACGCCATTGTGGAAAATGTTTTCAAACGCCTGGCCAGTGATTGGGAGGGGTTTGCTTTCAACGTGGAGAGTTATGTGGCCCAAGGCGACAAGGTATTCGCCTATGGCAATTACAGAGGCGTGTTCAAGGCGACGGGGCGGCCAATGAACGCCCGAGTGGCCCATTTATGGACACTCAAGGACGGCAAAGTCACTCATTTTGAGCAGTTTGTGGACAGCCATACCGTGCAACTGGCCATGGCCGATCGGTGAATTCTTAGAATATTTTTACCTATTCAAAGACGATTCACGAAATTGACACAGGGTTCAGGGCGCGGATAGGATTCGCGCCAACGCCTGTGGCCAAGAGCCATATATCAGAATAATAAAAGGCCCGCCGCGATGATTCGCGGGCGGGCCTTTTTGTTTTTTGAGCAGGAACAAGAGCGTCCAAACGCCATTTCTGTCCGGGTACACAGCGCGCCATCAACCCGTAATAAGGAAAACAAAATGTTGAACAAGCGGATCGGTCTGATCGCACTGGGGATTCTGAGCGCCACTCAAGCCATGGCTAACGACCAAGCTGAGTCCAAGGGTTTTGTAGAAGACAGCAGCCTGAAAGTGCTGCTGCGCAACGCCTACATCAACCGTGACAAGAAAGATGGCAACGATGACCAACGTGAATGGGGCCAAGCGGCCATCGGCACGTTCTCCTCGGGCTTCACCCAAGGCACCGTTGGCGTGGGCGTTGACGCCTTCGGCCTGTACGGCCTGCGCCTGGACCGCGGCAGCCACGCTGGCGGCGCCGGTATCGACTTCTTCAAACCCAGCGAAGGCGGCAACAAGTCCCCTGCGGGCGACCTGGCCAAGGCTGGCGCTGCAGTGAAATTCCGCGTGTCCAACACCGTGCTGGCCTACGGCGACCAGATGCCTGAGCTGCCGGTGCTGAACTACGACAGTTCGCGCCTGCTGCCAGAAAGCTACACCGGCACCCTGATCACTTCCAAAGAAATCGACGGCTTGGTACTGAACGCCGGTCGCTTCACTGCCGAATCGCGCAAGAGCGCTGAAGGCCGTGACAGCGGTGGCCTGAAGTCCATCAACGTATTGGGCGGCAGCTACCAGTTCACCGAACAGTTCAAAGGCGCGCTGTACGCTTCCGACGTCGAAGACGTGCTGAAGAAGCAGTACGTGAACCTGAACTACGTGTTCCCGCTGGCCACCGATCAGTCCCTGACCCTGGACTTCAACGGCTACCGCACCAAGCTGGACAAGTCGTTTGCCGAAGATTCTGGCGCCGGCGGCCAGGACAACAAGATCTGGAGCCTGGCAGCGACCTTCGCCACCGGCCCGCACTCCTTCACCGTGGCGCACCAGCGCAGCTCCGGCGACAGCCACCTGGGCTACGCCTACGGCGGTTACCAGAAAGGCCAGAACTACATTGGCGACGGTGGCAACACCATCTTCCTGGCCAACTCCTACTGGTCCGACTTCAACGCTGAAGACGAGCGCAGCTGGCAGTTGGGCTACGGCCTGGACTTCGGTTCGTTCGGCGTGCCTGGCCTGAGCTACAACCTGGCTTACGTGCGTGGCGACAACATCACCACTGCCGACAGCACCGGTGGTACCGAGCGCGAAATCTTCAACCAGTTCAAGTACGTGGTCCAGGCCGGTCCGGCCAAAGACCTGAGCGTGCGTGTACGCAGCTCGATCCTGCGCGTGTCGCAGAAATCCAGCGCCTACAACAGCAGCGGCAACGAACTGCGTGTGTTCGTCGACTACCCGATCAACGTGTTCTGATGAACGCCTGATCGTGGCCTGATACCAGGGCCGCAGTAAAAACCCCGACTGGTTCCGGGGCTTTTTTATGGGCGCTGAACCAGGCATTCGAGGCTACCGAATGGCACCCTTGGCGTCTATTACGCCGTCAGCGCATTTCCTTTGTCTTCGAGGTCTGATCG
>NZ_JALQCW010000159.1 GCF_023241715.1 Pseudomonas morbosilactucae | reverse complement strand
TCAGGTAGCCCAGGGGCTCGACCACACGGCGCAGGGCACCGATGGTGCCCTTGCGTTCATGGATGAAGAACGAGGCCCGGATGGCGTTGCGCTTTACGGCCTCGGACCAGCGCGGGTCCCAGCGATCCACCGACCAGGCCCAGGCCAACTGAGGCAGCAGATGCACTGGGCAGGTCGTAGGGTTGTATAGGGTGCGCAGCAGGATCGCGGTGTCGCCGGCGTTCACGGCCTCTAGGGCTCGCTCCAGCGGCGTGCTGTTGATCGGTAAGAGGCTGGTCATCTCAGTCTCCCAGCGTGACGCTGTAACCCGTGCAATAGGCCGCCTGGGCTTTGCTCGGGGCCAGGTCCTGCCAGGCACCCAACTCAACCCGGGCCACGCCGGCCACGTGTAGCTGCGCGTCGATGGCCGAGCGTGCGACCTCAACACCCAGGCGCTTGCGTGGATTGATCCAGGCCGCCAGCTTGCGCTCGGCCTCGGCCAGGGCAGCATCGCTCTCAGGGCCCGGGCCTTTCATGTGCAGCACCGCGTCGATGCGGTACGGCAACACCTGGGCGCTTTGCACCGTCACCCGATCCCCAAGCGGCCGCACGTCCTCATCGTTGAGCGCGTCGGCCACCGTCGCCAGCAGTTCAGAGCTGGCCGTACCGTCGCCATCCAGGCTCAGCACGGTGACCGTCACCCACGCCGGTGACGGGCTTTCGGCTGCGGCATCCGCGACCAGGGCCGAAGCGTTACGCGCATGCAGGATGTAGCTGTTACGCGGCCCGGCCGTGGTCAGGCCCTCATAAGCCAGTTGCACCCGCTCGCGCAGGGCATCGTCCAGCTCCTTGACCTCCTCAACCGGCGGCACCGCCTGGGGATCCGCCGCCTGGACCACCAGGCGCTGCAGGTTGACGTTGGCCGCCAGGTGATCGAGGTCCGTGCCCTTGGCGTGGGCCAGCAGCAGCGCCTTGGCTGCATCGTTGACCCGGGCCCGCAACTGCATGTCGCGGTAGGCCGCCAGTTCCAACTGCTTGACCACCGGGTCGCTCTCCAGGTTGGCCGTCCAGTTGTCGCCCATGTGCAGGCGAAACCGTTGTCAGCCTTGCCCGTGGTATAGCTCTTCCAAAGTCGAGGCTTTCCAGCGACCTCCGGCGCCGGCAGCGCCGACAAATCCAGCGTACTCACTGCCGTCACTCCAATACCGCGCTATCCCCCAGTACTGGCCTGTCAGTTGGAAGGTGATCTGGCCACCCACCAAGACACCACCAGCACCCGCTCCAACTTCAGCGCGG
>NZ_JALQCW010000158.1 GCF_023241715.1 Pseudomonas morbosilactucae | reverse complement strand
CCCAAGAGGCATTCCCACGGGGACCGTGGGAACGAGGGGCGTCAGGCGCAGTGATCGTTCCCGCTGCCAGTGACGCTCTGCGTCACTCAAGGACCAGGGCGGGCCAGCAGGTGGCTCATGGCGGTCTTGAGTTTCATCGGGCGCACGGGTTTGTGCATCAGGGTGTGGCCCAGCAAGCGAATCTGCTGCTTGAGTTCGTTGCTGTAGTTGGCGGTGATCATCAAGGCCGGGATTGCCGCGCCGCGCCGGCCATTGATCCGCGCCACCGCGTCGACGCCATTGATGTCGTGATCCAGGTGATAGTCGGCAATCAACAGGTCGGCCTCGGCGTGGTAGTTGTCCACCTGGCGCGCCAGGTCGTCCTCGGACAACGCCGTGACCACCCGGCAACCCCAACCCTCTAGCAGGGTGCGCATGCCGGCGCAGATTGCCGCATCGTTATCCAGCACCCAGACCCGCGCCCCGCGCAGCCGCTCCAGCATCGGTTCGCTCATGCTCAGGCTCGGCAGCGCCTTGGGCGCGGTGGCGCTCAGGGGCACTTCCACGGCAAACATCGAACCCCGGCCCGGCCAGGAACGCACGCGAATCCGGTGCCCGAGAATCCGCGCGATTTTCTCCACAATCGCCAGCCCCAGGCCCAGGCCGCGATCCTGATCGGGGCGCTGCACGTCGCCACGCTTGAACTCCTGGAAGATCTCTTCCAGGCGGTTTTCCGCGATGCCCACGCCGCTGTCCCAGACCTCGATCGACAGCCGTTGACGATGGCGCCGACAGCCCAGCACCACGCGCCCGCCCGGGGTGTAGCGAATGGCGTTGCTCAGCAGGTTGCGCAGAATCCGCGCCAGCAACTGGATGTCGCTGCGCACCAGCGCCGAGCAGGCGACAAAGTGCAGTTCCAGCCCTTCGCTGCGGGCCACCTGGGCATATTCCGCCGCCAGGTTGTCCAGCAGTTCGCTCAGGGCAAACGGCGCGATATCGGCCTTGATCACCCCGGCATCCAGCTTGGAAATATCCACCAGGGTGCCCAGCAGGTTTTCCACATCTTCCAGGGAATTGCTGACATTGCGTACCAGCACCTGGCAGGCCTGGGGTTCGCGGCGTTCCAGCAGCGCACTGGTGAACAGCCGCGCCGCATTCAAGGGTTGCAGCAAGTCGTGGCTGACCGCTGCGAGGAACTTGGTTTTCGACAGGTTGGCCTGCTCGGCCTCCAGTTTGGCTTCCCGCAGCCGTGACTCGACCCGGCTGCGCTCATCGATTTCCAGGCGCAGTTGTCCGTTGAGGGTGGTCAGTTCGGCGGTGCGCTCGCGGACCCGCAGCTCCAGGTTCTGGTAGGCCTGATGCAGGGCCTCGGCGGTGCGCCGGCGCTCGGTGATGTCGCGGATCAACACAAAAATCCCCACCACTTCGCCACTGGCCAGGCGGTTGGGCACGTAGGAGCGCAGCATGTAGCGCTCCTGATTGTTGATGTTGGTTTCCGGGAACTCGAAGGTCACGCTCTCCCCCGCCAGGGCCCGAGCCACATAGGCTTCCAGGCGCTGGTAGTGCTGCTCGCTGTGCACCTCGCGCAGGCTCTGGCCGAGCATCACCCCACGGGGCCAGCAGTACCATTCCTCGTAGACCTTGTTGGTGAACTCGTAGACCAGGTCGGCATTCAAGTAAGCGATCAGCGCCGGCACATGGTCGGTGATCAGGCGGATCCAGCGCTCACTTTCGCTCAGGGCCTCGGCGTGCTGATAGCGCTCGGTGATGTCGGTGAAGGTGTTGACGAATCCGCCGGTGGGCAGCGGATGGGTGCGGATTTCCAGGACCCGGCCATCGTACAGGCGCTGCTCGCACTCGTGGATGATGCGCCCGTTGGCATCGCGGCTGGCCGGGGTCAGCAGGCTCAGCTCGCTGTCGCCGATGACCTCGGCGAAGGGTCGATGGGCCGCCACCGGGGCCAGGCCGCTGAGTTCCAGGAAGCGCCGGTTCCACAGTTCGAGGATGCCGTCGGCGTTGACCATGGCCACGCCCTGGGACAGGTTGTCCACGGCCCGTTGCAACAGGTGGGACTTCTGCGCCACCGCCTGCTCGCGGCGCATGGTTTCGCTGATCTTGACCTCGGTGATGTCGGTGAACAGGATCACCCGCCCGCCTTCCCGGGTCGGCCGTTCGCTGACCTGCAGCCAGCGGCCGTTCTGCAGGCGATACAGCAGGTGCTCGTCGGCGTGGCCCCGAGGTTCTTCACTGAACAGCCCGGTGCTGGTCATCAGGCGCTTGACCTCAGCCAGGCGCATGCCGGCGATGATGCGCACCCGGCTGTTGGCCCAAAACGCCTTGAAGCGGCTGTTGAATAGAACAATGCGCTGGTCTTCGTCGAACAGCACAAAGGCGTCGGAAATGCTCTCGATGGCATCGATCAGGTGCTGGTGAGCGGTCTCGGCCCGCAGCCGCGCCTCACTGAGCAAATGGTTGCCGGCCTTGAGTTCAGCCATGGCCTGGTTCAGGGCGTCGGTGCGTTCGCGCACCTGCTCGGCCAGCACCACCGAATGTTGGAACGCCGCGTACGGGTCGTT
This sequence comes from Pseudomonas morbosilactucae, assembly GCF_023241715.1. GTDB lineage: Bacteria > Pseudomonadota > Gammaproteobacteria > Pseudomonadales > Pseudomonadaceae > Aquipseudomonas > Aquipseudomonas morbosilactucae. The sequence goes on along the minus strand of NZ_JALQCW010000158.1, from coordinate 1,482 downwards.
GCCCCGGGTGGCCCCGGACTCGACCCGCTCGATCAGCGCGGCGTTGATCCGCCGCAGCTTGTGGTTGTCGCGCTCAAGGCCGGCGATCTGCGCTTGCAGCTCAGCGACTGACCGGGGCTCGGCTACGGGCAATGGCGACCCCGGTAAAGGTCTGGTTGATGTGCATGCCATTGAACTGTTCTCCGTAGGTGTTGAAGCCCATCACCCGTTGTTCCCGCAGGAAGGCGCCGATCTGCTCCAGGCTGCCGCGATCCTCCAGCTCCAGACGGCGCAGGAAGCAGTCGCAGCCAATGGTCAGCAGCAGCCCGCCAAGGCGCTGTTGCAGGCCGTCGAACAACTGTTCGAGGTTGGGCAGCAAGGGCCCGGGGGTCATGGCGGTAAGGACGATGCCGTTTTCCACGGCGCAGTAAAAACTCAGGCTCAGGTCCGGGTGCACCTGCTGGATGGCGCGCACGTAGTAGTGCTCGTTGATCCGCACCGCCAGCGGGTTGGCGGCAAACACCCGGTGATCGAGCTCGGCCAGGGGCACGCCGATCAACCGTGCGTACTCTTCGGCGGCCGGCTCGGCGTTGAGCTCATAGACCCGCCGCGAGGCGCTGTCGGCACCGGTGACCACAAGCTTTTCTTCCCGGGGCAGGATGTGGTGGGTGGTGAACACCTCGAAATCCAGCCAGGTATTGACCAGCACCACCACCGCCGCACCGCTGTGAAACTCGCCGCCGAAATAGACGTGGGTGTGGGTCAGGTAATTGTCGTCGCCGGCCGAACCACCGAAATGCGGAATGTCGCCCAAGGCTGCGCTGAGGGCGGTCAGCACCATCTCTTCGCGGCTCGACAGGCCGTCGAGCAGGGTCAGGGCGAAGCTGTTGCCCTTGATCGGCGCCAGGGTGTTGCTGCGACAGTCGCTCACCAGGCGCTCGACCATCTGCTGGGCGTCGATCAAGCTGAAATGTTCCATCTGGTCGATGAGTTCGGTGGCGATGGAGAAGTGCCGGTGATCAAAACCAATGGCGGTGACGCAATTGCGCCCGTAGCCCAAGGGGGTGATTTCCCCGGCGCTGGTGCAACCCACCAGGCGAATGCCGCCGAAGCTTTGCTGCAGGGCCGAGCCCAAGGCTTGCAGGTCATATTCGGCGGAACAGAAAAACAGCACGAAGCCCAGGTGCGGGTGCAGCAGCTGGCGCGCCAGTTCCTGGGCCACCTGTTGTGGGTCGACGGCCTGGGACATGGCACTGACCACGCCCTCGCTCTGGGCTTGCTGCATCGTCGCCTCCGGCGCGGGTTGGGTAAGGGATGAGTGTACGAAGGCCGCCCCGGGGGACGAATGCTACTTGGGTAGCGGGTAGGCAGTCCCATGGACGTAGGTGTTGCCCCGTTGGTGCAGACATCTGTAGGAGCTGGCTTGCCAGCGATAGGGCCCGCAAGATCGCCATGCCCGGCAAGCCGGCTCCTACAAGGTGACCCACAGACAAGCCGCCAGCC
>NZ_JALQCW010000157.1 GCF_023241715.1 Pseudomonas morbosilactucae | reverse complement strand
CCTCAAGACGTGCCCCAGGCTTGAGATCGCTATCGCTGGCAAGCCAGCTCCTACGGAGATCACCGTCAGTGCGGTTAACGTTGCGGACCGTTGCCGATCTGCCAGACGAAGGGCGGTTCGGTGCCGTTGATTGTCCAGTCGCCGACAATCCGTGCCTTGTAGATCACCGGGTTGTGGGACGACACGGTCCGCGCGTTGCGCCAATGGCGGTCCAGGGATTTGCCTTGGCGAATGTCCGAAGCGCCCAAGGCATTGAACAGCTCGGTGGTGGCGCGCTGAATCAGCTCGGTCACCACCACCTGAGCGGTGGCCGACTCCAGCTCGGCGTCCACATTCGCCGCGTGTTCCACTGCCGCATCCCCGGAGAACCGCGCCACATAGGCCCGTTGCGCCGGTTGTGCCGCGCGCACGGCGGCGGCTTCGGCGGCGTACACCAGGGCCGCGACTTCCCCGACTACTTGTTGCACCTGGGCGTCTTCGCTGACCCGTGGCGCGTTGCCGTGGCTGTAGATGCGTTTGCGCTCGCGCACTTCCCGGGCCACGTCATTCAGCGCAGCACGGCCGATACCGGCCAGGCTAGCCAGCAACACCAGTTGGTAGAAGGCCGTCTGGTATTTGAAGCGGGTGGCGAAGTCGATGACGTTCTCGGCGTCCACTTCGGCGTCGGTAAAGCGCGAGGTGCCGCTGCCGGTGGTGCGTTGGCCGAAACCGTCCCAATCGTCGCTCTGCACGATGCCCGGCTGGCGGGTGCGCACGGCAGCGATCACGTCGCCGCCGGTGTCGCTGCGTTGAGCGTAAACGTCGATCCAATCGGAGAAAATGCTCCCAGTGCTGTAGAACTTCTCGCCATTGAGTTTCCACTTGTCACCGTCCGGCGACACCTTGGTGATCACGTCGCCAATGGCCACGCTGCCGATTTCGGTCCAGGCGCACCCAACGATGTCACCGCCGACAAAACGTTTGAACCAGACATCCCGCGCCGGCCCCGGGGCGGCGTTGAGCCGGTCCTCGGCAAAGGCGAAGTGCCCGCGCAAGGCTTGTGGCACGTTGGAGTCGGCCTCGGCCAGCTCGATCAGCAACTGGAACAGCTGGGGCAGGGAGGCGCCGCCACCGCCGTATTCCACAGGAATGCGCACGGCACCAAAGCCCGCGTCCTTGAGCCACTGGATCGGCTCATAGGGCAGGCTGCGGCTTTGTTCGCGCTCCACTGCACCGGCGGCGATGCGCTTGAAGATCGGGCGGAAACCCTCGGCCAGCGTCTCGTAGTCGACGCCCACGGACAGTGGGTTGATTACCTGGTGTTCGGTCATGAAACAGCTCCTCGAGTCGGCAGTAAAAACGTTGCAGGTGCCGAGGGGGATTGCACAGTCCATGCCGAAGCGCCCAGTGCCGGTTTTACGGGGTGCGACAGTGGTTGTGGGTCGGGCAACTGTTGGTGGGGCAACAGTTGTTCAACAAATCGCTGGATTCCTGGATTCGCCGTCCAGGTTCGATCGTTATTCAGGTCTTGCCCCGGCCGCTCTGGTTAAACCGCTTCGCAGCCCTTTAGAACAGGCCTTGCAGCGCACTGGGCGCTGGCGGGCGGGGCGTCGGACGCAGGCTGGCACGCTTGCTGCTCTGTGACTCCTACCTTCCCCAAGTTCCGAGGACCTAACAATGAGTCAGCAAGCCGTCAAATTTGCCTACTGGGTGCCCAACGTCAGCGGCGGGCTGGTGGTGAGCAAGATCGAGCAGCGCACCCACTGGGGCATCGACTACAACCGCAAACTGGCGCAACTGGCTGAAGAGGCCGGCTTCGAATATGCCCTGACCCAGATCCGCTTCACCGCCGGCTACGGCGCCGAGTTCCAGCATGAGTCGGTGGCCTTCAGCCACGCCTTGCTGGCCGCCACCAGCAAACTGAAAGTGATTGCCGCGATCCTGCCCGGCCCTTGGCAACCGGCCCTGGCGGCCAAGCAACTGGCGACCATCGATCAACTGACCAATGGCCGTATCGCCGTGAACATTGTCAGCGGCTGGTTCAAGGGTGAGTTCCAGGCCATCGGCGAACACTGGCTGGAGCACGATGAGCGCTATCGCCGTTCCGAAGAGTTCATTCGCTCCCTGCGGGGCGTCTGGAGCCAGGACAACTTCACCTTCAAGGGCGACTTCTACCGCTTCGACAACTACAGCCTGAAACCCAAGCCCCTGGGCCAGCCGGAAATCTTCCAGGGCGGCAGCTCCCGGGCAGCCCGGGACATGGCGGCGCGGGTATCGGACTGGTACTTCACCAACGGCAATACCCCGGAAGGCATCAAGGCCCAGGTCGATGACATTCGTACCAAGGCTGCGGCCAATAACCACTCGGTCAAAGTGGGGGTCAACGCCTTTGTCATCGCCCGCGACACCGAAGAAGAAGCGCGCGCGGTGCTGGCGCAGATCATCGACCAGGCCGATCCCGAGGCGGTGAATGCCTTTGGCGACGCCGCCAAACAGGCCGGCAAGGCGTCACCGGAAGGCGAGGGCAACTGGGCCAAATCGACCTTTGAGGACCTGGTGCAATACAACGACGGCTTCAAGACCAACCTGATCGGCACGCCTCAGCAGATCGCCGAGCGCATCGTCGCCTTGAAAGCCGTGGGCGTGGACCTGGTGCTGGCGGGCTTCCTGCACTTCCAGGAAGAAGTGGAGTACTTCGGCAAACGCGTACTGCCGCTGGTGCGTGAACTGGAAGCCAAGGCCCAGGCCAAGGCACAAGAAGTCGCCGCCTGATCGTCCACTCTAAAGCCACGTAGGAAGGGGCTTGCCAGCGATGGCGGTTTTAAGGGCGCTGCAAGCCTCAAGCTTCAAGCTACAAGAAGCCGGTTCCTACAAAATACCGTGGTGTTGAGACATGTCTCTTTGTAGGAGCTGGCTTGCCAGCGATGGCCGATTTTAAGGGCGCTGCAAGCCTCAGCTTCAAGCCACAAGATACAAAAGAGGGGTGGGTGGGTTATGAATGTCGGTCCATGGTGTAAGCTCTTGCGCTCTTTGGATTCGACCCACTGCGAGCCCTATGCCGTCGCTTTTCAAACGCTCTCTGTTGCCCAAACTGCGCAGCTT
>NZ_JALQCW010000156.1 GCF_023241715.1 Pseudomonas morbosilactucae | reverse complement strand
TTCTTCCTGCGCCCAACGCTGGGTCGTTGACTCCTGCATCCGTTCCGCCAGGCGCTGGCGGGCCAGCCTCATCAAGCACCTGCCCCTCCTGCACACGCTTGAGCAGCGCCTCGAACTGCTCCTCGCCCGGCTGGCCCAGGTGGTAGCGCAGCAATCGGGCATCGAATTCCTCCACCGGCGTCAGGCCATTCACCAACACGCTCGACCTGGCTGCAGTGTGATGGTTTCACGTGTGCGCCCAGGGTCCAGTTCACCGACGAGAATACGTTGTCGATTTCCGTGAGGGAGGTGCCACGCTCGATGATCACGTCATTGACGTTGTCGACGTAGTAGGTGTCGTTGCCGGCGCCGCCGTCGAGAATGTCCGCACCCAGGCCGCCGTCGAGGATGTTGGCGCCGCTGTTGCCGATCAAGGTGTTGTTCAGGCTGTTACCGGTGAGTTTGAGGGCGGCACTGCCGAGCAGTTGGCCATCTTCGATATGGTCGGCAAGGGTGTAGCTGATGGTGGTCTGGACCAGGTCATGGCCTTCGCCTTCGAGCTCGATGACCTGGTCGCCGATGTTGTCGACGATGTAGGTGTCGTCGCCGATGCCGCCCTTCATAATGTCAGCACCTGCACCGCCATTGAGCAGGTCGTTGCCCGCACCGCCTTCCAGGGTGTTGGCCTGGGCGTTGCCGATCAGGGTGTTGTCCAGGTCGTTACCGACGACCCGAAACAGCCCGGCGCCCAGAAGCGTGACGTTTTCGACGTTACGCAGATTGCCGGCACTGAGGTCGACAAGGTTGGTCAGGGTGGTGGCGTTGTAGGTGATGTTCAGGGTGTCGTTGCCCTGGTTGGCCAATTCCTCGATGAGCGCCAGTTCGCCGAACTGGTCCAGCACGTAGGTGTCGTTGCCGTCACCGCCACGCATGGTGTCCAGGCCAGCCTTGCCGTCCAGCAGGTTGTTGCCAGCGTTGCCGATCAGCACGTTGTTCAGGGCGTTGCCGGTG
>NZ_JALQCW010000155.1 GCF_023241715.1 Pseudomonas morbosilactucae | reverse complement strand
TGGGCACCTGGTGCCTGACCAGCCTTGAAGAGGAGCAGAGCCATCTGCTCGCCGGCGGCATCCCGCGCAAACAAGGCTTTTCACTGGAGTTTGTGAGCTATGGCGACGACCTGCAGAACGTCTAGCGGAGATCTGCTGGACACCCTCTGTCATCAGTTTTACGGGCACCTGAATGGCAGCGTCGAGGCGGTGCTGGACGCCAACCAGGGGCTGGCCGATGAGCCACAACCGTTTCGCGCTGGGCTGCTGATCGTGCTGCCAGATCTGCAGGCCCAGGCCGAGGCCGCGGTGCAGCTCTGGGACTGATCGTCCCACATCAACAACCGACCCCGCCCTGTGCGGGGTTTTCTATTTCAGGAGCCTGAGCAATGAAACCTGAGTTCCGAATCGTCGCCGACGGCAAGAACATCACCGCACTGATCAACGATCGGCTTCTGACCCTGCGCACCTCGGATAAGCCTGGCATGGAGTCGGACGAGTTCGAGCTGCGCATCGATGACCGCGACGGGGCAGTGGCGCTGCCCAGCCGTGGCGCGAGCATCGAGGTGTTCATGGGGTACAGCGGCCAGGCCTTAACTCGTCTGGGCCGCTACACCGTCGACGAGGTGGTGCTGTCGGGGCCGCCTGACACCATCGAGATCCGCGGCAAGGCGAGCGACATGCGTGGCAGTGGCAAGACCACCCGCAGCGGTAGTTGGGAGAACGTGCCACTGCAGCAGATCGTTCGCGACGTGGCAGCGCGCAACGGCTGGACGCCGGTGTGCCCAGTCACCACCAAGGTGCCCCGAGTCGACCAGCTCAATGAATCCGATTTCAACTTCATCACCCGCCTGGCCAAGCAGCACGACTGCACGGCCAAGGTGGCCGACGGCAAGTTGCTGGTGCTGCCGCGCCAGGCCGGGCAAAGCGCGAGCGGAAAGGCCCTGGGTGTGGTCACCATCCGCCGCAGCGACGTGAGCCGCTATCAGTTCCGCCTGGGCGACAAGAGCACTCACAAAGCGGTGCAGACCAAGCACCAGGACAAGAAGACCGGAAAGCTGCAGGTGATCGACCTGGGCAACGACGAATCACCGGACGGCCTGCCGCCCGTGCATACCGACCGCCACATTCACCCGAACAAGACCGCCGCCGAGCAGGCCGCCAAGGCCCGCCTGGCGGCGTTCAATCGCAGCACCGCCGGCGTGCGGCTGGAGATGCCCGGGCGAACGGATCTCTTCGCTGAACGCATGATCAATGCCCAGGGCTTCAAGGTCGGCCTCGATGGCGAGTACCTCGCTGAGTCGGTGGAGCAGACCTTCACCCAGTCCGGGTGGAGCACCACGGTGGAATGCAACGGCGGCAAGAAGGGCAAGGCCAAAGCCGCCGGCAAGAAGAAAAAGAAAGAGACCAAGCCGCTCAAGGTTGTGCAGCTTTAACCCATCATCACTGGAGAAGACCCAATGACCATCACTGCGCAGCAGCTGCTGCAGATCCTCCCCAA
>NZ_JALQCW010000154.1 GCF_023241715.1 Pseudomonas morbosilactucae | reverse complement strand
AGCCGGCTCCTACAGGTGGGGGCGTCGGTGAGACGGGGTTGGGTCTGACGTGTTGGGGAGGATGTCGTGTAGGAGCTGGCTTGCAGCGATGGCGGGTTTAAGGGCGCTGCAAGCGTCAAGTTGCGAGCTTCAAGGGGCCCATCGCTGGCAAGCCGGCTCCTACAGGTGGGGCGGTGTTGGGGGTGGTGCTCAGGCAGCAATGACTGCTGCCTGGGCAACACCGGGGCAGCAATCAGAAGTCGTAGCTGACGCTGGTGTAGTAGAACGCGCCTTGTGCGCCTTCCGGGCTGGTGGTGGAGTATTTGGGCACGCCGTATAGCTGGGTGCCGGCGGATTTGTCCGGGCGGCTGTCGAGCAGGTTGATCGCGCCCACCGAGACTTTCAGGTGCTTGTCAAAGGTGTAGGACAGGTCCACATCGGTCACCCATTGCGCGCTGTAGGTCTGGTCCAGGTTGGGGTTCACGGCGTTCAGGCTTTTCCACTGGCCATAGCGGCGCTGGGCCACGGTCACGCCCCAGCCCTCATACAGCCAGTTGGCGCTCAGGGTCAGTTTGTTCTTCGGCGTGCCGTCCTCGATCAGGCCCTGGGTGGTGCGGCCGACAATCTGCGAGCCCTTGATACCGCCCACGTCCCGCAGTTCGGTGATTTGGGTGTTGTTTTGGCTGAAGCCTGTGCTCAGGTTCAAGCGCCCCCATTGCTGCAGGTCCCACTGGTAGTTGCCGGTCAGTTCGACGCCATCGGTACGGGTATCGGCGACGTTGGTGTAGAAGGCCGCGCTCTGGATGTTGGCGTAAGGGGTGCCGGCAAAGATCGGCGCGACCACCGCCGACGGCAGCTGGTCGGAGAGGGTGATGCGGTTATCGATGTTGATCCGGTACGCATCCAGGGTCAGCGAGGCATTGGGCAGCGGACGCCAGACCAGGCCCAGGGAGTAGTTGGTGGACTCCTCGGGCTTGAGCGCCTTGCCGCCCAGCAACGCGGCTTCCGGGCTGTCGGCGCGCAAGGTGCGTTGTTGCACCTCGACGTAGTTGCCACTGCCTGGCGGCTGCTCCACCACCTGCACGCTGAACGAGGACAGCCCGCTCTGCACCAGGGATGGCGCCCGGTAGCCGGTGCTGGCGGTGGCGCGGGCGGCGATTTGCGGGGTGAAGTCGTAACGCAGCGAGAGCTTGCCGTTGGTGGTGTCGCCGAAGTCCGAGTAGTGCTCGGTACGCACCGCCACGCCGGCCTGGAATTTCTCGGTGACCTGGCCTTCCACATCGACGTAGGCCCCCAGCACCTTGCGGTCCAGGGACGCTGCGTCCACCTGGGTGATGCCCGAGTAGTAGCCCGGGATCCTGCGGCCGGTCACTGGGTCGATGGTGTTGAACAACGGGCCGTTCTGCCAGCCGGCGGCTTCACCGGCACTCAGTTCGTAGTTCTCCTGGCGCCAGGCCAGGCCGGCGGACAGGGTCAGGGGCTTGAACAACAGGTCGGTGGGGAAGTCGCGGACCCAGTCCAGGGTCAGGTTGGTCTGGTCGCTTCGCGCTTGCCGGTGTAGATCTTCGACGGACTGGCATCGCCCAGCTGGGGTTGATGGCGTTGCGATCGACCGACTCCAGTCGGTTGATGCCGTGGTTCAGGGCCAGGTCGAACTTGCCCAGTTGCTCGTCCTCGTACCGCAGGCCACCGGTGGCGGCATAGTCTTGCAGGGTGTAGCGGGTGATCGGCACACGCCCGTCAGGGTAGCGTTGCAGGGCATCGCTGCCGTAGTTGTTGCGCAGGGTGGTGGGCGGGTCGAAGAAGTTCTCGGCGTCGGTGTTCTTGTGGGCGTAGGTGGCAAAACCGTAGGCGGTGAGCCCCTCGCTGAGGCCGAACTCGCTGTTGGCGACGACGTTGTATTGGTCCGAGACATTGCCCGAGCCCCAGCGCCAGGTGCGGTAGCGGTTGTTCTGCTCGCGGGGCGTGTTGATGCTGGTGGAGCCGGGGTAGAAGATCCGGTTGTCCGGGTTGGTGTCGCTGGCCGGGTCCTGGCTGCCCGCATCGAAGCTCAGGGTCAGGAAGCCGTCGTTGGGCAGGGCAAAGCCTTTCCAGCCGCTGAGTTTGCGCTGGATGCCGTCGCCCTTGTCGTAGCCGCCGAAGCGGTAGCCCAGGTTGCCGCCGTCGTCCTTTTCCTTGAGCACGATATTGATCACCCC
>NZ_JALQCW010000153.1 GCF_023241715.1 Pseudomonas morbosilactucae | reverse complement strand
GACGACAAGATCACCCTCAAGGGCGCGGTGTTCCGGGGTTCAAGGGCGGGGCTGGGTCAGTTGCAGGCGCTGCGCAGTATCGGGCGTCGGCTGCAGCCGCTGAGCCTGACCACGGTTATGGCGAAGTGCTGGGCACTGGGTGCCTGACCAGTCTTGAAGAGGAGCAGAGCCATCTGCTCGCCGGCGGCATCCCGCGTAAACAAGGCTTTTCACTGGAGTTTGTGAGCTATGGCGACGACCTGCAGAACGTCTAGCGGGGATCTGCTGGACACCCTCTGTCATCAGTTTTACGGGCATCTGAACGGCAGCGTCGAGGCGGTGCTGGACGCCAACCAGGGGCTGGCCGATGAGCCGCAACCATTTCGCGCTGGGCTGCTGATCGTGCTGCCGGATCTGCAGACCCAGGCTGAGGCCGCGGTGCAGCTTTGGGACTGATTGCCCACATCAACAACCGACCCCGCCCTGTGCGGGGTTTTCTATTTCTGGAGCCTGAGCAATGAAACCTGAGTTCCGAATCGTTGCCGACGGCAAGAACATCACCGCACTGATCAACGACCGGCTGCTGACCCTGCGCACCTCGGACAAGCCCGGTATGGAGTCGGACGAGTTCGAACTGCGCATTGATGACCGCGATGGCGCCGTGGCGCTGCCCAGCCGTGGCGCGAGCATCGAGGTGTTCATGGGGTACAGCGGCCAGGCCCTGACCCGCCTGGGCCGCTACACCGTCGACGAGGTGGTGCTGTCGGGGCCGCCCGACACTATCGAGATCCGTGGCAAGGCCAGTGATATGCGTGGCAGTGGCAAGACCACCCGCAGCGGTAGCTGGGAGAACGTGCCACTGCAGCAGATTGTTCGCGACTTGGCAGCGCGCAACGGCTGGGCGCCAGTGTGCCCGGTGACCACCAAGGTGCCCAGGGTCGACCAGCTCAATGAGTCCGACTTCAACTTCATTACCCGCCTGGCCAAGCAGCACGACTGCACAGCCAAGGTGGCCGACGGCAAGCTGCTGGTGCTGCCGCGCCAGGCCGGGCAAAGCGCGAGCGGAAAGGCCCTGGGCGTGGTCACCATCCGCCGCAGTGACGTGAGCCGCTATCAGTTCCGCCTGGGCGACAAGAGCACCCACAAAGCGGTGCAGACCAAGCATCAGGACAAGAAGACCGGAAAGCTGCAGGTGATAGACCTGGGCAACGACGAGTCGCCGGACGGCCTGCCGCCCGTGCATACCGATCGGCACATTCACCCGAACAAGACCGCCGCCGAGCAGGCCGCTAAGGCCCGCCTGGCGGCGTTCAACCGCAGCACCGCCGGCGTGCGGTTGGAGATGCCCGGGCGAACGGATCTGTTCGCCGAGCGAGTCATTAACGCCCAGGGCTTCAAGGTCGGCCTCGATGGCGAGTACCTCGCCGAATCGGTGGAGCAGACGTTCACCCAGTCCGGGTGGAGCACCACGGTGGAATGCAACGGCGGCAAGAAGGGCAAGGCCAAAGCCGCCAGCAAGAAGAAAAAGAAAGAAACCAAGCCGCTCAAGGTTGTGCAGCTTTAACCCATCATCACTGGAGAAGACCCAATGACCATCACTGCGCAGCAGCTGCTGCAGATCCTCCCCAACGC
>NZ_JALQCW010000152.1 GCF_023241715.1 Pseudomonas morbosilactucae | reverse complement strand
GTGGCGTGTGGGGTGGCCAAGCTGGAGGATGCGGCCCTGCAGACCTCGGCGATCATCGGTGGTGTGCTGGCCAGCGGTAAGCGTACTGGCCTGCAGGCGCTGCTGGACGGCAAGAGCCGCTTCAATGCGCAGCCGCGGTTGTTGGTGGCCCCCAAGCACAGCGCCAATCTGCCGGTGGGCATGGCCCTGGTCAGCCTGGCCGACAAGCTGCGGGGCCTGGCCATCCTCGACGGACCCAATACCACCGATGAGGCGGTGATGGAGTACGCCGAAAACTTCGGCGCCAAGCGCGCCTTCATGGTCGACCCAGGCATTCAGTACTGGGACACCGGCGTGAGCGCGACGGTCAATGCACCCGCTTCGGCCTGGGTGGCCGGCCTGTTCGCCTGGACCGACAACGAGTACGGCTTCTGGGCCTCGCCGTCGAACAAGGAGTTCGTCGGCATCACCGGTACCACCCGTTCCATCGAGTTCCTGGATGGTGATGAAACCTGCCGGGCCAACCTGCTCAACAACGCCAATATCACCACGATCATTCGCGACGATGGCTTTCGCCTCTGGGGCAACCGCACCTTGTCGAGCGATTCGAAGTGGGCGTTCGTCACCCGGGTGCGGACCATGGACATCGTCATGGACGCCATCCTCTTTGGCCACAAATGGGCGGTCGACCGCTCGATCACGGCGACCTACGTCAAGGACGTCACCGAGGGGTTGCAGGCCTTCATGCGCGACCTGAAGAACCAGGGCGCGATCATCAACTTCGAGGTCTACGCGGACATCGAGCTGAACACGGCCAGCCAACTGGAACAGGGCAAGGTGTACTGGAACATCCGTTTCACCGACGTGCCGCCCGCCGAAAACCCGAACTTCCGCGTCGAGGTCACCAACCAGTGGCTGACCGAAGTCCTCGACCAAGCCGCTTAAGGAGCCGCACCCATGGCAATGATTCCCGAAACCCTGGCGAACATGAACCTGTTCGCCGATGGCGTCAGCTTCCAGGGCGACGTGCCCAGCCTGACCCTGCCCAAACTCACCCTCAAGACTGAGGAGCACCGCGCCGGCGGTATGGACGTGCCGGTCGAGCTGGACATGGGCATGGAAAAGCAGGAAGCCGGCTTTACCACCACCGGTGTGCGCCGCGAGTCGCTGAAGTTCTTCGGCCTGGCCGATGGCACGGCGTTCAACGGCGTGTTCCGCGGTGCCTTCAAGGGCCTCAAGGGCAAGATCACCCCGGTGATCGTCACCCTGCGCGGCCTGCTCAAGGAGGTCGACATGGGCGATTGGAAGGCCGGCGACAAGGCCGAGATCAAGCACAACGTGGCGCTGACCTACTACAAGCTCGAAGTCGACGGCGCCTCATCTACGAAATCGATGCGCTGGGTATGAAGCGCGTGATCGAACGGCGTCGACCCAGCTCGCCGCCCAACGTTCGCCCTGGGCCTGTAAGGAGAACACCTGATGTCGCAAGTTAAAAAATCCCGGCCTGGA
>NZ_JALQCW010000151.1 GCF_023241715.1 Pseudomonas morbosilactucae | reverse complement strand
GCGATGGCGATCTTGCGGACGCTATCGCTGGCAAGCCAGCTCCTACAGGTGGAGGGTGCTGTGTTTGGTGGGGGGCCGGGTCAGCGGCGATCGCCACCGCCGGGGCCGCCACGGCCGCCGCCGTCGTAGCCACCGGGACCACCGCCGTGGCCACCGCCATGACCGCCACCGCCACCACCGCCGCCCGGCGGGAAGAACATCCAGCAGCCCGACAGGGATGACAACAGGGCGATCAACGCCGCTGCTTGGGTAATTCGCTTCACCATCATGTGCTCACTCTCATAGTCCATAAGAAAGAAACTTTCTTGGCAGTTCAGACAGTGTGCTTTTCGCTTTGAGCACGGTTTCTATGTAAAGAATGGGTAAGTGTTGTATCGGAAATGATTCATTTACCCACCGATGATCACCCGCCCCCTTGCGACAGCGTCTCAAGACGTTCGCAAACTGCGACACCGCGCCCCCACCACCCCCGTACCAACACCGATACACGCCTTAAAATTCAATAACTTGGCTAAGTGCCATTGACTGGCACAGGCCTTGCTCCGTGGCTTTTCGTTTGGTGCGAAGGCCTTTCACCGCCCTCGCCCCGCCCTTCCAGCCAGCGAGTGCCGTGCCATGTTCGAGCGACTGACCATCCGCCTCAAAATCGTCCTGCTGTCGGGGATTTGCCTGTTGAGTGTGATCGCGCTGGTGGTGGGCATGAACCTCTACCAAAGCGCCGCCACCAACCAGCAGGTCAAGGACGCCAGCAGCCAGATGCTCACACGCGGGGTACAGAACCTGTTGCAGGCCAAGGCGGCGGAAAAGGCCCAACTGCTGCAGCGCAATTTTTCCGAGAGCCTGCAGGTGGTCAATGGCCTCAACGCCCAGCTCCTGCAACTGCGCGGCCTGCTGCACAGCCAATCGCTGAGCCCCGAAACGCTGCGCCATGAGGTCAACCAAAGCCTGCGCAATGCCTTCGAGCACAACCCGACGCTGCTCGGCGTGTGGCTGGTGATGGAAGCCAACGGCCTTGACGGCCGCGACGCCGAATTTGCCGGCAACCGCACCCCGGGCTCCAATGAGCAAGGGCGTTTCGCCAGCTACTGGAACCGCTCCGGCGGCAGCGGGCAGAACCTGGCCGTGGCCGAGCAGGACATCAACAACGACGCCCCCGGCATCAGCGGCGCGCCCTACAACGCCTTCTACAGTTGCCCGAAAAACACCGGCAAGACCTGCCTGCTGGAACCCTACGCCGACGCCGTCAGTGGCCAGACCCTGGTCATGACCTCGATCTCCCAGCCCTTACGGGTGGACGACCAGGTGATCGGCGTGGTCGGTGTCGATATCGCCCTGGACACCCTGCAAGCCGCCGCCGTGGATGCCCGCCGCGAGCTGTTCGACGGTGCCGGCAACATGCTGATCCTTTCCAGCAGTGGCGTGCTGGCCGGCGCCAGCGGGGCCCCGGACAAGCTCGGGCAGAAGGTGCAAGGCGCCCTCGGCGCACCCGGCGAGGCGCTGCTGCAACAGCTGCGCAGCAATCAGCCGCAGACCCTGGACCAGGGCGAGTCGATCCGCGCGCTGTTCCCGGTGCCGCCGATTGCCGGCGCCAGCCCCTGGGCGGTGGTGATCGACCTGCCGAAACAAGTGCAACAGGCCGATGCCCTGAGCCTGCAACAGCTGCTGGAAAGTGCCCAGCACGACAACCTGTTCAAGACCCTGCTGGTGACTGCCCTGGCCGCCGCCCTCGGCCTGCTGCTGATGAGCCTGTGTGCCGGCAGCGCCACCCGGCCGATCAAACAGGTGGCGGCCATGCTCCAGGGCATCGCCAGCGGCGACGGCGACCTGACCCAGCGCCTGAGCTACAGCCGCCGGGATGAATTGGGCGAGTTGGTGCAAGGCTTCAACCGCTTCCTCGACAAGCTGCAGCCGCTGATCCGCGACATCAAACTGAGCATCACCGAAGCCCGAGGCACGGCCGATCAGTCGTCGAACATCGCCCGCCTCACCAGCCAGGGCATGCAAACCCAGTTCCGCGAGATCGACCAGGTGGCCACCGCCGCCCATCAAATGAGCGCCACCGCCCAGGACGTGGCGCAAAGCGCAGCCAGTGCCGCCCAGGCGGCCAGGGGCGCCGACCAGTCGACCCAGGACGGCTTGCAGATCATTGCCCACAGCACCCGGGCCATCGAGCATCTGGCGGCGGATGTCGGCCAATCCATGGGCCAGGTGCAGACCCTGGCGGCCAACAGCGTGCAGATCGGCCAGGTGCTGGAGGTGATCCGCAGCATCGCCGAACAGACCAACC
>NZ_JALQCW010000150.1 GCF_023241715.1 Pseudomonas morbosilactucae | reverse complement strand
GCGGCCAGGGCGGCCGCCGCTTGCCGGGACTGGGCCTCGGCCTGCTCCAGTTGCTGGGCGCTGCTGACGTCCTGACGGGCCAGTTGGCGTTGCCGATGGATCTGCTGCTCGGCCCGTCGCGATTCAGCCTCGGCCGCGCCAACCCCGGCCTGAGCCTGGGCAATCAGGCTTTGCTGTTGTTGCTGGCGCGCGACGAGGTTGGCGATACGAGCCTGCTGGGCACGGGTAGCGGCCTGGGCTTCTTGCAGCGCGGCTTCAGCCTGCTGCAGCCGAGCCTGATAGTCGCTGTCATCGATCCGCGCCAACACGGTGCCGGCCTTGAGCGGCTGGTTATCCTGCACGTCTACCGTCGCCAGGTAACCAGCCACACGCGGGGCTACGGTGACGATGTCGGCCCTCAAATAGGCGTTGTCGGTGGCCACCAGAAAGCGTCCGTTGAACCACCAGTGAAGGCCCCAGGCCAATGCCAGCAGCAGTAAAAGCGCCGCGCCAACATAGTTGAGGAGGCGACGTCGGGTCATGGGGCGGGCCATCGGAGGGGCGGCTTGATCGGTCATTGCATAGGCTCACGGGCAGGTCGGACGGAAGATTGAGGGGCAGGCCCGGTGGCGTCGGGCAAGGCGATGGCCGGCGCATCCCGCCAACCGCCGCCCATGACCTTGAACAGCAGCACCTGGGCGTCGATCACGCGGGCATCGGCCGCGGCCGACTGGCTGCGGGCCTCCACGTCACGGCGCAGGGCATCCAGCTCGTCCAGGGCACTGGTGGCCCCGGCCGCACGGGCCAACGCGGCGAGACGCCGGGCTTCGGCGTAATGCCTGGCCGCCTGGTGCAGGGCCTGTTGGCGTTGCAGGGCGCCCTGGTAATCACCCAGGGCCTGCTGTTGTTCTTTCAGGGCCAGCAAAATGCGCTGGTCAAAACGCGCCAGGGCCGCACTTTCCCGGGCACTGGCCTGGGCGATACGGGCGCGGGCGGCGCTGATATTGGGAAAGCTCCAGGACAGCAGCGGCCCCAGTTGCCAGACGCTGGCGCCACCGGCATCCAGGCCATCGGGATGGTGGGCGGAGCTGGAAACACCGGCGCCCAAAGCAATGCGCGGGTACAGCTCGGCCCTGGCCACGCCGATCCGCGCCGTGGCGGCCGCCAACTGACGCTCGGCCTGACGCACATCGGGGCGTCGCCGCAGCATCGCCAGCCCGTCGGCTTGGGGCAGCGGCGCCAGCATTTCAGGCGCTGCGGTGCAGGCCCGAGCCTCAGTCGGCACCTCGGCGGGCAGGCGGCCCATCCACACCGCCAGCTCGGCCAG
>NZ_JALQCW010000015.1 GCF_023241715.1 Pseudomonas morbosilactucae | reverse complement strand
CGCCCAGGGTCCAGTTCACCGAGGCAAACACGTTGTCGATTTCTTTCAGCGACGTGCCCAGTTCGATGATCACGTCATTGACGTCGTCGACGTAGTAGGTGTCGTTGCCGGCGCCGCCGTCGAGAATGTCCGTACCCAGGCCGCCGTCGAGGATGTTGGCGCCGCTGTTGCCGATCAAGGTGTTGTTCAGGCTGTTACCGGTGAGATTGAGAGCGGCACTGCCGAGCAGTTGGCCGTCTTCGATGTTGGCGCCCAGGGTGTAACTGATGCTGGTCTTGACCAGGTCATGGCCTTGGTTTTCGAGCTCGATGACTTCGTCGCGGATATTGTCGACGATGTAGGTGTCGTCGCCGGTGCCGCCGACCAGCGTGTCAGCGCCAGCGCCGCCGTCGAGCAAATCATTGCCGGCCCCGCCTTCAAGGAGGTTATTGCCGGCGTTGCCGTTGAGGGTGTTGTCCAGTTCGTTGCCCGCGCCGTTGATATTGCCGCGGCCGGTGAGGGTCAGCACTTCGACGTTGGCGCTCAGGACGTAGCTCACCGAGGCCAGGACGGTATCGATCTCGCTGGCCAGGGTGCTGGTTTCCACCACGATGTCGCTAACGTTGTCGACGATGTAGGTGTCATTGCCCAGGCCGCCGGTCATGATGTCGGCGCCGGCTCGGCCATCCAGAACGTTGTCCAGGTCGTTGCCGATCAGGTTGTCGTTGTAGATCGAACCGATGGCGTTTTCGATTTTGGTACCAAAGGCGATCGCCAGGCCGTTGTTGATTTCGACGCCGCGCTGATAGTCGATGAAGGTCTTGCCGATGTTGCTGAACTGTCCTTCATTGAGATTCAGGGTGACGGCAGCGGCCTGGTTGCTGGCATCGATGGTATCGGTGCCGCCGCTGTCCCAGAGGGTCTCGAACACCGACTGATTGGCGGCCCACTTGTAGGTGTTGTTTCCGGTTTGCCACAGGTTGTTGGCCCCGTAGAGCTGCTGGATGGCCAGAATATCCAGGAGCATTGGGGTGGTGGGCTCGTAAGAATAGGCGTTGGTGTAGCTCATGATGGTGTAGTGCACATCATCATATTCATCCGCCAGGACCGTGCTGTTCTGGGCACTGGTGCTGAAGGGGTGTTTCAGACCCAAGGCATGGCCGATCTCATGCATGAAGGTCATGTAGTCGTAAGTGCCTTTGACCGGGCTCTTGTTGTTGGTCGCTGGGCCGATCCAGACATCACCCGCCACCGGGGCGTTGCCGGGGAAGTAGCCCCAGGCTGCGGTATCGCTATCCATCCCGGCGTAGCCACCAAAACGCAGGTCACCGACATTGGTGCTGCTTTCACTCACTTGGGTGAACTTGATGTTAGCGACCGCGGCCCAGGCGCCCAGGCTGCTGGTGACGGCGGTCTTTTGCGCGGCACTCAGGGAATAGCTGTTCTGATATTCGTTGTCGCTGCTGTAATTGCGGGCAAACAATGACGAGCCCGGCGTGATAAAGCTGTAGCTCAGCCATGCAGTGTTGACCCCGTTGCCCCAGGAGGTGCCGAACACCAGGCTGTCGAGCAGAGGGTTGTTGGTCAGGGTGACTGACCAACTAGGGGAGTAACCGAGTGGACTGGGCATTCTAACTTCCTGAAATTACGGCGGCCGTCCCGATGTGACCGCTACATGGTGCGATTCATTATGAGAACGTATCGCGTTTGAAGGTTTTTTAGAAAAAATTGACGCCAGAAAAAAGCGCATTCTATCCAGCTTTATCGGGCGAATGTGTCAGAAACTTAAGAATATGGCTAATAGCCATCTTTCTCCGACTGCCGGTCTTCGCCTGGGGTAGAAACGGCCCTAAAACAGTCGAAGTTCAACCGCAAGAAACGCGGTTGACGGGAATGGGCTTGAACGTAAAGTGAACACGTTCCCAGCCGGGACGAAGGTATTGTGAGGGCGTGACCCTGCAACTTTATGACCGTGTGACCTATGCCGGCGACCCAAGGACCCAGCCCATGCCCTACACCTATACCTTGATGAATTCCCCTGTTGGTCAATTGACGCTGGTGGCCAGGGGCTCCAGGCTGGCGGCCATTTTGTGGGAGAACGACGCGCCCCAGCGGGTCCGCCTGGGGCCGATGCAGGAAGCGCCCGACACACCAGTGCTGCAGGAAACCCAGCGGCAATTGGGCGAGTACTTTGCCGGTGGCCGAAGCAACTTCGAGCTTGAGCTGGATTTTATGGGGACTGAATTCCAGCGCCAGGTGTGGCAGGCGTTACTGACCATTCCTTTCGGAGAGACCCGCAGCTACAGCGACATTGCCCGGCAAATCGGCCGGCCCAAGGCGGTGCGCGCGGTCGGTGCGGCCAACGGCCGAAACCCCATCTCGATCATCGCTCCTTGTCATCGAGTGATTGGCGCCTCTGGCAGCCTGACCGGGTTCGCGGGTGGCCTGCCGGCCAAGCAGTTTCTCTTGGCCCTGGAGGGCGGTGCGACCGGGCAATTGGCGTTCTGATGCTGCGGCTCGGCGGGCTGTGCCAAAATGCCCGCTCAAATTTTCACAGGAACGCCCCATGGACGTCGCCCGCCCGGCTCTTATCCGCGAAACCTTCCCCGTCGGCCCTTTGCAGTGCAACTGCACCATCATCGGTGACCCCATCACCAAGAAGGCTATCGTCGTTGATCCGGGCGGCAATCCGGAATTGATCCTGGCGCGTCTTGAGGCCCTGGGTTTGCAAGTGGTGAGCATCATCCACACTCATGCCCACCTGGATCACTTCCTGGCGTCGGGGCAGATGAAGGAAAAAACCGGCGCCACCTTGCACCTGCACAAGGAAGACCAGTTCCTTTGGGACAACCTGGAAATGCAATGCAACATGTTCGGCGTGCCCTATACGCCGGTGCCAGCCCCTGATCGCTGGCTGACCGACGATGAGGAGCTGGCCTGTGGCTGCGGCGTCGCCTTGCACACGCCAGGACATACGCCAGGTTCCATGAGCTTTTGGTTTTCCGAGGCTAAGCTTCTGATTGCCGGTGACACCCTGTTCAAGCGTGGTGTCGGGCGCACGGATTTATGGGGCGGCGATCAAGCCACCATCGTGCGCTCGATCAAGCATCGCTTGTACACCCTCGATGAGGACGCAATTGTGGTCGCTGGGCATGGTCCCGACACGCGTCTGGGCGATGAAATGCGTGAAAACCCCTTTGTCAGAGCCTGATTTTTTGCTGAGCGGCCCACGGAATTTTTGCCACCCCGTGCGTTCCAACGCCAGCAGAGGTCGGTTGCCAATGTCCGCTGCATCACAGAATGCAAAAAGTAGGAGCTTTCCATGTTCACCTCGCGTCGTTTGATTATTGTCGCTACTGCTGTGGCCCTGTTGTCCGGCTGTGCTTCGCCTAACCCTTATGACAATCAGGGGCAGGCCGAGGGCTCCTCGGGCATGAGCAAAACTGCAAAATACGGTGGCCTGGGGGCCTTGGCCGGTGCACTGGCCGGTGCCGCCATCGACCACAACAACCGTGGCAAGGGCGCGCTGATCGGCGCCGCAGTGGTCGGGGCATCTGCCGCCGGTTACGGCTACTACGCCGACCAGCAGGAAAAGAAACTGCGCGCCAGCATGGCCAATACCGGTGTTGAAGTGCAGCGCCAGGGCGATCAGATCAAACTGATCATGCCGGGCAACATCACCTTCGGCACCGACTCGGCGAACATCGCTCCGAGCTTCTACCAGCCGCTGAACAACCTGGCCAACTCCCTCAAGGAGTTCAACCAGAACCAGATCGAGATCGTCGGTTACACCGACAGCACTGGCGCCCGCCAGCACAACATGGACCTGTCTCAGCGTCGGGCGCAAAGCGTGGCCACTTACTTGACCTCCCAGGGTGTCAGCGGTGCCAACCTGTCGGCACGCGGTGCCGGCCCGGATAACCCGATTGCCAGCAACGCCGACGTCAACGGCCGTGCCCAGAACCGTCGTGTCGAGGTCAACCTCAAGGCCATTCCAGGCCAGCAATACCAGCAACAGGGTCAGCAGCAGTACCAGCAATATCCGTAAGTACCCGGCCTGAACGCCAGGCACAAAAAAGCCCGCCCGATCTGAGAATCGGGCGGGCTTTTTTATGCCGGAAGAAGGTTACTTCTTCAGGCCATAATGTTCGTCCAGCATGCCCGGCGCGTTTGGCGTCTTGGGCGCGTAGTCCCGTGGCGGCTCCTGATCGCGTGGTGGAGTCAGGCGTTCGCGCGGCGCCTGGGCCGAGTCCGAATGCAGGGCTGCCAGCAGGCGTTGGCGGGTCAGTTCGTCCAGGGCCAGGCGGTTGGCACCCTCGGCGAGATGATCCTGCACTTCCTGATAGCTTTGGGTGAGTTTTTTCACCAGGGTGGCGGTGCTGTTGAAGTGGGTTACCACTTCGTTCTGATAGCTGTCAAAACGTTCCTGGATATCATCCAGCTGACGTTGCGTGCGGTTAGGCGCGGCGTTCGGCAGCAGGCGAGCGACCAGGAATCCGATGGCGACACCCGCGACCAATGCAAGAGTCGGCAACAACCAAACTAAGAGCGAGTGTTCCACGAGTCCTTCCTCTATAAACGGCTTTGCTTTACGTTAACGGCTCGAACCTGCGCTGTATACCGCGATTCACTCGCAATAGATTGGCACAGACAATTTGCTAGACGAGTCGACCCGATTCGAGGTCACGGAGTTCCTTCCTTGCTAATGCGTGAAACCCCTGTAGTGATTGCCGGCCCGGTGGGCCAGTTGGAAGCCCTGTATCTGGAAGTGCCCGACGCTCGCGGCGTGGCGTTGATCTGCCACCCCAATCCGGTGCAAGGCGGCACCATGCTCAACAAGGTGGTTTCTACCTTGCAGCGCACCGCGCGGGATGCCGGCTTGATCACCTTGCGTTTCAACTACCGTGGCGTCGGTGCCAGCGAAGGCAGTCACGACATGGGGAGCGGCGAAGTGGATGACGCCCAGGCCGCAGCCGAGTGGTTGCAGGTCCGGCACCCGGAATTGCCATTGACCTTGCTGGGTTTCTCCTTCGGCGGTTTTGTCGCCGCCAGCCTCGGCGGTCGCCTGGAAGCCCAGGGCGTGCAGCTCAAGCACCTGTTCATGGTGGCCGCAGCAGTGACCCGCCTGCGCGATACCGACGTGCTGCCGGAGAACTGCCCGCTGACCCTGATCCAGCCGGAAACCGACGAGGTGATCGACCCGCAAGCGGTGTATGACTGGTCTGCCGCGCTTGTTCGTCCCCATGAGCTGCTGAAAGTGGCAGAATGCGGGCACTTTTTTCACGGCAAGCTCACCGATCTCAAGGATCTGGTGCTGCCGCGACTCTCGAATTGATAGCAGTCTGATAAGCGATTACCCATGACGACTCGTACCCGTATCCTCACCGGCATCACTACCACCGGCACGCCGCACCTGGGCAACTACGCCGGTGCGATCCGCCCGGCGATCCTTGCCAGCCAGGACGCCAATGCCGACTCTTTCTACTTCCTGGCCGACTACCACGCCCTCATCAAGTGCGATGACCCGCAGCGCATTCAGCGTTCGCGTATGGAAATCGCCGCGACTTGGCTGGCCGGTGGCCTGGATGTGAACCGGGTGACCTTCTATCGTCAGTCGGACATCCCGGAAATCCCCGAACTGACCTGGCTGCTGACTTGCGTTGCCGCCAAGGGCCTGCTCAACCGCGCCCACGCTTACAAGGCGTCGGTGGATAAAAACGTCGAAGCCGGCGAAGACCCGGATGCGGGCATCAGCATGGGCCTGTACAGCTACCCGGTGCTGATGGCGGCGGACATCCTGATGTTCAATGCGCACAAAGTGCCGGTCGGCCGTGACCAGATCCAGCACGTTGAAATGGCCCGCGACATCGGCCAGCGTTTCAATCACCTGTTCGGCAAGGGGAAAGAGTTTTTCACCATGCCGGAGGCGTTGATCGAAGAAAGCGTTGCCACTTTGCCGGGCCTCGACGGCCGGAAGATGTCCAAGAGCTACGACAACACCATTCCGTTGTTTTCCAGCGCCAAGGACATGAAAGACGCCATTTCGCGGATCGTCACCGACTCCCGCGCGCCTGGCGAAGCCAAAGACCCGGACAACTCGCACCTGTTCACCTTGTTTCAGGCATTTGCCAGCAAGGCCCAGGAAGAAGAGTTCCGTGCCGAGTTGCTGCAAGGCCTGGGTTGGGGCGAAGCAAAAAACCGCCTGTTCCAACTGCTGGATGGTCAACTGGGCGAAGCCCGCGAACGTTATCACCAACTGATGTCGCGCCCGTCGGACATGGAAGACCTGTTGCTGGTCGGCGCCAAGAAGGCCCGTGCCGTAGCGGCTCCGTTCCTGGCCGAGCTGCGTGAGGCCGTTGGCCTGCGCTCGTTCGTCGAACAGGCCGTAGCGCCGGTCGCCACCAAGAAGAAAGCCGCAAAAGCCGCACGCTTTGTCAGTTTTCGCGAAGACGACGGCAGTTTCCGTTTCCGCTTGTTGTCGGCTGATGGCGAGCAGTTGTTGCTGTCGCGTCACTTTGCCGATGGCAAGGCTGCCGGTGCGGTGACCAAGCAGTTGCAAGCCGGTGAGGCGTTGGATCTGCGCAGCGACGAGCTGAGCTTCAGTGTCTGGCTGCAAGACCAATGCGTGGCGGACAGCCCGGCGTTTGCCGATGCGGCTGAGCGTGATGCGGCCATCGAGCAGTTGCGTGTCGCTTTGACTCCGGCGCAGGACTAATCGGAATCATCCCGACCAAGGGCTGATTGCCATTCCCCAGGGCCGTCGCTACAGTGACGGCCCGTTTTTGTTGCCTTGCTAACGAATTATGACGCCCCTAGAACGATATCAAGCTGATCTGAAACGCCCCGAGTTCTTCCACGACGCTGCGCAGGAAACGGCGGTGCGTCATTTGCAGCGTCTGTATGACGACCTGGTTGCGGCTTCGCAGAACAAGCCGGGCCTGTTGGGCAAACTGTTCGGCAAGAAAGACCAGGCGCCGGTCAAGGGCCTGTATTTCTGGGGCGGCGTGGGTCGTGGCAAGACCTATCTGGTGGACACCTTCTACGAGGCTTTACCGTTCAAGGAAAAGTCGCGGACGCACTTTCACCGCTTTATGAAGCGTGTGCACGAAGAGATGAAGACCCTGGGCGGCGAAAAGAACCCGCTCACCATCATTGCCAAGCGTTTTTCCCAGGAAGCCCGGGTGATCTGCTTTGACGAGTTCTTCGTGTCCGACATTACCGACGCGATGATCCTTGGCACCTTGATGGAAGAGTTGTTCAAGAACGGCGTGACCCTGGTAGCCACCTCGAACATCGTTCCGGATGGCTTGTACAAAGACGGTCTGCAACGGGCGCGCTTCCTGCCGGCCATTGCCTTGATCAAGCAGAACACCGAGATCGTCAACGTTGACAGCGGCGTGGATTACCGTCTGCGTCACCTGGAACAGGCCGAGCTGTTCCACTTCCCCCTGGACGAGGCGGCCCACGAAAGCCTGCGCAAGAGCTTCCGCGCGCTGACGCCGGAATGCACCCAGGCTGTGGAAAACGATGTGCTGATGATTGAAAACCGCGAAATTCGTGCCTTGCGTACTTGCGATGATGTGGCCTGGTTCGATTTTCGTGAGCTGTGCGATGGCCCGCGGAGCCAGAACGACTACATCGAGCTGGGCAAGATTTTCCATGCGGTGTTGCTCAGTGGCGTGGAGCAGATGAGCGTGACCACCGACGATATCGCCCGACGTTTTATCAACATGGTCGACGAGTTCTACGACCGTAACGTCAAGCTGATCATTTCGGCGGAAGTCGAGCTCAAGGACCTCTACACCGGCGGTCGCTTGAATTTCGAGTTCCAGCGCACCCTCAGTCGATTGTTGGAGATGCAGTCCCACGAGTTCCTGTCGCGGGCGCACAAGCCGTAACGGCGCTTCGGATCGACGCAAAAAAGGGCCTGCATTGCAGGCCCTTTTTCATTTACGCGGCTTGTTGCAAAAACTGCTGTCGGTACTGGTTGGGCGACAGTTCGGTGTGCTGGCGGAACAGCCGGGCAAAGAAACTCGCATCGTCATAACCCACCTCGTAGCTGATGGTCTTGATGCTCTTGCGGGTACCCGAGAGCAAGCCTTTGGCGGTTTCGATGCGCAGGCGTTGCAGATAGTGCAGGGGCTTGTCGCCGGTGGCGGTCTGGAAGCGCCGCATGAAGTTACGAATGCTCATGCCGTGTTCTCGGGCCACGTCTTCGAAGCGGAACTTGTCGGCGAAGTGCTCCTCGAGCCACTGTTGGATCTGCAGGATGATCACATCCTGGTGCAGTTTCTGGCCGCCGAAACCGATGCGCCCGGGGGAGTAGCTGCGCTGCACCTCATAGAGAATGTCCCGGGCCACCGCCTGGGCCACGTGGGCGCCGCAGAAGCGCTCGATCAGGTAGATGTACAGGTCGCAGGCCGAGGTGGTGCCGCCGGCGCAATAGAGGTTGTCGGCGTCGGTCAGGTGTTTGTCCTGGTTGAGCTGGACGTTGGGGAAGCGTTCGCTGAAAGCGTTGAAAAAACGCCAGTAGGTGGTGGCCTCCTTGCCGTCGAGCAGGCCCGCTTCGGCCAGCCAGAAGACGCCGGTGGCTTCGCCGCAGAGCACGGCGCCGCGAGCATGCTGCTCCCGCAACCAGGGCATGATCTGTGGATAACGCTGGCACAGCGTCTCGAAGTCATCCCAGAAGGCCGGGAGGATGATCACATCGGTGTTTTCCAGGGCGCCGTCGACCGGCATGATCACGTCGCTGAAACTGCACACGGGCTGGCCGTCGGGGCTGACCAGGCGAGTTTCAAAGGCCGGGGTCAGGCCCAAGCCCAGTTGTTTGCCGTAGCGCAGGCTGGCCAGATGGAAAAAGTCCTTGGCCTGCATGAGGGTTGAAGCGAAAACCCGGTCGATAGCCAGGATGCTGACGCGCCGCAAGGGCGTGGAGGTTTGGTTAGACATAATTCAATTGTTCTTATAGGGGAAAGTGGTCACCAGACGGCTGGATCGTCTTATTTTTTGTCGGATGTGTCCAGTGCCCTGTGCGGCAGGTCGGGCATAGGCTTTGTGGGCTGATCCCCTCCGACAATTCTTTAAGGTGGCCGCATGATCCCTAGAACCTTGTTCAGTTCCGAGCACGAGCTTTTCCGCGACAGCGTGCGGACCTTCCTGGAAAAGGAAGCCGTGCCGTTTCATGGGCAGTGGGAAAAGCAGGGCTACATCGACCGTCAGCTATGGAACAAGGCGGGGGAGGCGGGGATGTTGTGCTCCCATCTGCCGGAGCAATACGGCGGCTTGGGTGCGGATTTTCTCTACAGCGCGGTGGTGATCGAAGAAGTGGGGCGGCTCGGCCTGACAGGGATCGGCTTCTCTCTGCATTCGGACATCGTCGCGCCGTACATCCTGCATTACGGCAGCGAGGCCTTGAAGCGGCACTACCTGCCGAAACTGATTTCCGGGGAGATGGTCACGGCCATCGCCATGACCGAGCCGGGGGCGGGGTCCGACCTGCAAGGCGTCAAGACCACGGCGGTGCTGGACGGTGATGAGTACGTGATCAATGGTTCCAAGACCTTTATCACCAACGGCTACCTGGCTGACTTGGTGATAGTGGTGGCCAAGACCGATCCCAAGGCTGGCGCCAAAGGCATCAGCCTGTTTCTGATGGAGGCGGATACGCCAGGCTTTTCCAAGGGCAAACGCCTGGAGAAAGTGGGCATGAAGGCCCAGGACACCTCCGAACTGTTCTTCCAGGATGTGCGGGTGCCCAAGGAAAACCTGCTGGGGCAGGCGGGGTTGGGCTTTGCCTATCTGATGCAGGAGTTGCCCCAAGAGCGCCTGACGGTAGCGATTGGCGGCCTGGCGTCTGCCGAGGCGGCGCTGCAGTGGACCCTGGACTACACCCGTGAGCGCAAGGCGTTCGGGCAAGCCATTGCCGATTTCCAGAACACCCGGTTCAAGCTCGCGGAAATGGCCACCGAGATTCAGATTGGCCGGGTGTTTGTAGACCGCTGCCTGGAGCTGCATCTCCAGGACAAGCTGGATGTGCCGACCGCAGCGATGGCCAAGTATTGGGGCACGGACCTGCAATGCAAGGTGCTCGACGAGTGCGTGCAGTTGCATGGTGGCTACGGTTTTATGTGGGAATACCCGATTGCCCGGGCTTGGGCGGATGCGAGGGTCCAGCGGATTTATGCCGGGACTAACGAGATCATGAAGGAGATCATCGCGCGCTCGCTGTAGGAGGCGGCTTGCCGGCAAATGAACGCGACGCGCAATGCGTGTCGCGCCATTCGCCGGCAAGGCTGCGCCTACAGAGGCGGTTTATGGCGCAGGGTTTGGGTGGTCCTTGTGGATCGCCTCGATCCCGGCCAGCACTTCATCCGACAGCTTGAGCTCGAAGCTGGCGATGTTGCTGTCCAGTTGTTCCAGGGTCGTCGCACCGATGATGTTGCTGGTCACGAACGGCTGTTGGTTCACGAATGCCAGGGCCATTTGTGCCGGGTCCAGGCCGTGCTCGCGCGCCAGGGCCACGTAACGGCTGCAGGCCGCTTCCGATTGCGGGTTGAAGTAGCGGCTGAAGCGGTTGTACAGGCTCAGGCGACCTTTCGGCGGGCGGGCGCCGCCTTCGTATTTGCCCGACAGGAAGCCGAACGCCAGGGGCGAGTAGGCCAGCAGGCCGCACTGTTCGCGCAGGGCGATTTCCGCCAGGCCGACTTCAAAGCTGCGGTTGAGCAGGTTGTAGGGGTTCTGGATCGACACTGCCCGTGGCCAGCCTCGGCTTTCGGCCAGGGCCAGGAACTTCATGGTGCCCCACGGCGTTTCGTTGGACAGGCCAATGTGACGGATCTTGCCGGCCTTGACCTGTTCGTCCAGGGCTTCAAGGGTTTCCTCAAGCGGCGTGAAGTCTTCATCGGCCTTGTGCTTGTAGCCGAGTTGGCCGAAGAAGTTGGTGCTACGCTCGGGCCAGTGCAGTTGGTACAGGTCGATCCAATCGGTTTGCAGGCGCTTGAGGCTGGCGTCCACGGCTTCGACGATGTGTTTGCGGTTGTGCTTGAGCTGTTTGTCGCGGATGTAGTCGATGGTGTTGCCGGGGCCGGCAATCTTGCTGGCCAGGATCCAGTCGGCGCGGTCACCGCGGCTCTTGAACCAGTTGCCGATGTAGCGCTCGGTGGTGGCGTAAGTTTCGGCTTTGGGCGGCACCGGGTACATCTCGGCGGTGTCGATGAAATTGATCCCGGCGTGCTTGGCCCGTTCGATCTGGGCAAAGGCTTCGGCTTCAGTGTTTTGCTCGCCCCAGGTCATGGTTCCCAGGCAAATGGCACTCACATTCAGATCGGTTCGGCCTAGCTGGCGATAGTCCATCGGGTACTCCCTTGGCAAAACAATCATAAAAGCAGGTTGAAATTTTTTTCGCAATCTGCATAATTCGGCAGCTCTTTCTGCAGTGGAAGTGATGCGCCGCCTGCCGAAGAATCTTGCCGTATAACGGACGCGCTGACCCGAGCCCCCGATAGCGTCTGTATCCGGCTGCCTTTGACCTTGTCAAAGTACGCACTATTCAGTAAGATCCGCCGTCTAATTTATCAGGGCGGCCCCTGAGGCTATAAAGAATGAAAACTTTTACTGCTAAACCGGAAACAGTTAAGCGCGACTGGTTCGTCGTCGACGCTGCTGGTCAGACCCTGGGTCGTCTGGCCACCGAAATCGCGAGCCGTCTGCGTGGCAAGCACAAGCCTGAGTACACTCCTCACGTTGACACCGGCGACTACATCGTCGTGATCAATGCCGAGCAGGTACGTGTTACTGGCGCTAAAACCACTGACAAAATGTACTACTCCCACTCCGGTTTCCCGGGCGGCATCAAGTCGATCAACTTCGAAAAGCTGATCGCTAAAGCCCCTGAGCGCGTGATCGAGACCGCGGTTAAAGGCATGCTGCCTAAGAACCCGCTGGGTCGCGACATGTACCGTAAGCTGAAAGTCTATGCGGGCGCTGCTCACCCTCATACTGCTCAGCAGCCCCAAGAACTGAAGATTTAACGGAATAGTTCATTATGTCGGCGACTCAAAATTACGGCACTGGCCGTCGCAAGACTGCAACCGCACGCGTTTTCCTGCGTCCGGGTACTGGCAATATCTCCATCAACAACCGCTCCCTGGATAACTTCTTCGGCCGCGAAACTGCCCGTATGGTAGTTCGTCAGCCGCTGGAACTGACCGAGACCGTCGAGAAATTCGACATCTACGTCACCGTTATCGGTGGTGGTGTGAGTGGCCAAGCTGGCGCAATCCGCCACGGCATCACTCGTGCTCTGATGGACTACGACGAAACTCTGCGCGGTGCTCTGCGTAAAGCTGGCTTCGTAACTCGCGACGCTCGTGAAGTTGAACGTAAGAAAGTTGGTCTGCGTAAAGCGCGTAAGCGTCCGCAGTACTCGAAGCGTTAATTCGCTTCCGCGTTCAAAAACGCCCAGTCTCCTCACGGAGCTGGGCGTTTTTTATGGGCGAAGTTTTTTCATGTGACAACTTGCCACATCCGTAGAGCCCCTATAATACAAGGCTTGGAGCTTGGACGACTTGGTAATTACCTTGTCAGAGGTGGGGCTTTTCATTACCATTCGGCAAAATTTTTATAAGTTCAGATTTTTACTTAGTAGACGCCTGATTTAACAGGCCACAAAGCTGATGGGAGAGGACTGAATGAGCAATGACGGCGTGAATGCAGGCCGGCGTCGCTTCTTGGTAGCAGCCACATCCGTGGTGGGTGCTGCAGGAGCGGTGGGGGCTGCGGTCCCGTTCGTGGGGTCATGGTTTCCCAGTGCCAAGGCGAAAGCCGCAGGTGCTCCGGTGAAAGTGAATATCAGCAAGATCGACCCAGGTCAGCAGATGATTGCTGAGTGGCGTGGTCAGCCGGTATTTATCGTCCGCCGCACTGAGGAGATTCTGGGGAATCTGAAAAAGATCGAGGGCCAGCTCTCTGATCCCAACTCCAAGAACTCGGACCAACCCACCTACGTCGACCCGGAAGTGCGTTCGATCAAGCCAGAGATTCTGCTGCTGATCGGTATCTGCACCCACCTGGGCTGTTCTCCAACCTTCCGTCCTGAAGTGGCGCCCGCGGATCTGGGCAAGGACTGGGTCGGTGGCTATTTTTGCCCTTGCCACGGCTCCCACTACGATCTGGCTGGCCGCGTCTACAAGTCGCAACCCGCGCCTTTGAACCTGCCAGTACCCCCGCATTCCTATGAGTCGGATGACCTCATTGTCATTGGCGTCGACACGGAGAAAGCGTGATGAGCAAGTTCATGGATTGGGTTGATGCGCGCTTCCCCGCAACCAAAATGTGGGAAGACCATCTCAGCAAGTATTACGCTCCGAAGAACTTCAACTTCTTCTACTTCTTTGGCTCCTTGGCGCTGTTGGTTCTGGTCAACCAGATCGTGACTGGTGTCTGGCTGACCATGAGCTACACCCCTTCGGCGGAAGAGGCTTTCGCTTCCGTTGAATACATCATGCGTGACGTCGAGTACGGCGCCATCCTGCGTCTGCTGCACTCCACTGGCGCGTCAGCGTTCTTTGTGGTGGTTTACATGCACATGTTCCGTGGCCTGCTCTACGGTTCGTACCAGAAGCCTCGTGAGCTGGTGTGGCTGTTCGGCATGCTGATTTACCTGGCGCTGATGGCTGAGGCCTTCATGGGGTATCTGTTGCCGTGGGGGCAGATGTCCTACTGGGGTGCCCAGGTGATCATCTCGCTGTTTGGTGCGATCCCAGTCATCGGCAACGACCTGACCCAGTGGATCCGTGGTGACTACCTGATTTCGGGCATCACCTTGAACCGCTTCTTCGCCTTGCACGTTGTTGCCTTGCCCATCGTGATCCTCGGTCTGGTGGTCTTGCATATCTTGGCGTTGCACGAAGTGGGTTCGAACAACCCGGATGGTGTCGACATCAAGAAGCATAAGGACGAAAACGGTATCCCGCTGGACGGCATTGCCTTCCACCCGTACTACACCGTGAAAGATATCGTCGGCGTAGTGGTGTTCCTGTTCATCTTCTGCTCGATCGTGTTCTTCTTCCCGGAGATGGGCGGCTATTTCCTAGAGAAGCCAAACTTCGAGCAGGCCAACCCGTTCAAAACGCCTGAGCACATCGCCCCGGTTTGGTACTTCACCCCGTTCTACGCGATCTTGCGGGCGGTTCCAGACAAGCTTCTGGGGGTTATCGCCATGGGCGCGGCAATTGCCGTCCTGTTTGTGCTGCCTTGGCTCGACCGCAGTCCGGTCAAGTCCATGCGCTACAAAGGCTGGCTGAGCAAGATCTGGTTGGTGGTGTTCTGCATCTCGTTCGTGATCCTGGGTGTGCTGGGGGTTCTGGCGCCGACTCCGGGTCGTACGTTGCTGTCGCAGGTATGCACCTTCCTGTACTTCGCCTACTTCATTCTGATGCCGTTCTACACCAGGCTCGAGAAGACCAAACCGGTTCCGGAAAGGGTGACTGGCTGATGAAAAAGCTATTTGCTGTACTGATTCTTGCGGCTATGCCTGTGTTGTCCTTTGCGGCTGAGCATGGTGGCCCTGAGCTGGAAAAGATTGATATCGATCTGTCCGACAAGGCTGCGATGCAGGATGGCGCGCGCACGTTCGCCAACTACTGTATGGGTTGTCACAGTGCCAAATTCCAGCGCTATGAGCGCGTGGCTGATGATCTGGGCATTCCCCATGACTTGATGCTGAGCAAGCTGGTCTTCACTGGTGCCAAGATTGGCGATCACATGAATATCGGCATGCAGCCAGCGGACGCCAAAGCCTGGTTCGGTGCTGCTCCGCCGGATCTGACCCTGGTGGCTCGTGTTCGCGGTACCGACTGGCTCTACGGTTACCTGAAGTCGTTCTATGAAGACCCGGCGCGCCCTTGGGGTGTGAATAACAAGGTGTTCCCGAACGTCGGCATGCCTAACGTGTTGGTGGGGTTGCAAGGTCGCCAGGTGGTGGGTTGCAAGCAGGTTCAGACGGTGGTCGATGGCAAGAAGCAATACGACACCTTGACCGGTACGCCGCTGACTCACGAGGCCTGTGACCAACTGACCATCGTGGAGAAAACCGGGACCCTCAACGAGCAGCAGTTCGATGAGAAGGTCAAGAATCTGGTGACGTTCCTGGCCTATTCGGCCAACCCAGTGAAACTGCAGCATCAGCGTATTGGTACCTACGTGTTACTGTATCTGGCCTTTTTCTTCGTGTTCGCTTATCTGCTCAAGCGCGAATACTGGAAAGACGTTCATTGATATAGCTGTAAACAATAGCTGTTGAATGCGCGCGCCCCAGGGCGTCTCTGAAGGTGTAGCGAGTCTGGATCATCCAGCCGTTACGAGAGGCGCCCTCCGGGCGCGCTCGTTTTTCTGCTTCCGATAATTTCAACAAGCGAGGAGGATCGCCATGGGCGTGACCAATCGGTTGGCCTGTTACTCCGACCCCGCCGACCACTATTCCCACCGAGTACGTATCGTACTTGCAGAGAAGGGTGTCAGCGCCGAGATCATCAGTGTGGAGGCGGGGCGTCAGCCGCCGAAACTGATCGAAGTGAACCCTTACGGCAGTCTCCCCACCCTGGTCGATCGTGACCTGGCGTTGTGGGAGTCGACCGTGGTGATGGAATATCTGGATGAGCGTTACCCGCATCCGCCTTTACTGCCGGTTTATCCTGTGGCGCGTGCCAACAGCCGCCTGTTGATTCATCGCATCCAGCGTGACTGGTGTGGGCAGGTGGATCTGATCCTGGATCCGCGGACCAAGGAAGCGGCCCGCGTGCTGGCTCGTAAAGAGCTGCGGGAAAGTCTGACGGGGGTTTCTCCCTTGTTTGCCGAGAAGCCGTTTTTCCTCAGTGAGGAACAAAGCCTGGTGGATTGCTGCCTACTGCCCATACTCTGGAGGTTGCCGATTCTGGGTATTGAATTGCCACGGCCAGCCAAGCCGTTGCTTGATTATATGGAGCGCCAATTTGCGCGTGAGGCTTTCCAGGCGAGTCTGTCTGGCGTCGAACGTGATATGCGCTAAGGCTTAAGGAGCCGCTATGAACTCCAGTCGACCTTATTTGGTCCGCGCGCTCTATGAGTGGATTGTGGATAACGATTGCACCCCGCACATGCTGGTCAATTCCGACTATCCGGCTGTGCAGGTGCCTCAGGGGTTTGCCAGTGATGGGCAGATCGTCTTGAACATCTCGCCGAGCGCTGTGCGCCATTTGCACATGGATAACGATGCGGTGACCTTTGAGGGGCGCTTTGGTGGCGTGCCTCATAGCCTGCACGTGCCCATAGCTGCGATCCTGGGCATTTACGCTCGGGAGAATGGTCAGGGTATGGTCTTTGATCTGGAGTCGCCCCTGGATGACGAGGGTGATGATGAGACCGATCAGGAAGATGATGTCCCGCCACCTGATAGCGAGCCACCGCGCCCCAGCGGTCGGCCAAGCCTGAAGGTAGTGAAGTAATAAAAAAGGCGATCCGATGGATCGCTTTTTTATGCCTGTCGTTTGTGCCGTGTCAGTCGATGTATTCGAACACTTTCACAATCTTCTGGACCCCGGAAACACCCTGTACCGCATTGCTCGCCAGGTTGGCTTCCTGCTGGGTCACCAGGCCCATCAGGTAAACGATGCCGTTTTCGGTGATGACCTTGATTCGCGAGCCGGGGATGTTGGAGTCGGTCAGCATCTGGGCCTTGATCTTGGTGGTCAGCAAGGAGTCGTTGCTGATTGCCAGCAAGGTGATGGGCTCCATGACTTGCAGTTCGTTATGCACCTTCTTCACGCGCTGCACGGTGCTCGCCGCTTGCTCGGCCTGGGCCTTGAGGTCCTCGCGCGGAGTTTGCCCGACCAGCAGTACCACGCCGTTGAAGCTGGTCACGCCGATGCGCGACGCGCCGTTGCTCAAGTCGGTGGCGGCTTTGGCGACGTTGACTTCGACCTTGGTCTTGATCAGTGAGTCATCGATTTTGCTGCCGAAGGTGCGGGTACCACGGTCGTCCTCGATGGGTGTGTCACGGCTCGCGGTGATCACCGAGCTGCACCCGCTGATACCAAGGCACAGGGTCAGAGCCAGTAGGCTGAGGCGATTAACGGTCATTCTTCACTCCCGAACAGTTGGCTGTCGATCAAGTCGCAGAGGCAGTGGATCGCCAGCAGGTGGACTTCCTGGATACGTGCGGTGACGTTGGCCGGTACGCGAATCTCGACATCTTCGGGCAGCAGCAGCGAGGCCATGCCGCCGCCATCGCGTCCGGTCAATGCTACGACAACCATTTCGCGATCATGTGCGGCCTGGATCGCTTGAATAATGTTCGCCGAGTTGCCACTGGTTGAAATTGCCAGCAATACGTCCCCGGGTTGGCCCAGGGCGCGGATCTGCTTGGAGAAGACTTCGTTGTAGCTGTAGTCATTGGCGATTGAGGTGATCGTCGAACTGTCGGTCGTCAATGCGATGGCTGGCAAGCTCGGGCGCTCACGTTCAAAGCGATTGAGCAGCTCCGAGGAAAAATGCTGAGCGTCTCCGGCGGAGCCGCCGTTGCCGCAGGAAAGCATTTTGCCTTCGTTGAGCAGGGCGTTGACCATCACCTGGCTGGCTTGCTCGATGTGCGGTGCAAGTACGTCCATCGCCTGTTGCTTGGTGTCGATACTGGCCTGAAAAAGCTGGCGAATTCGGGATTGCATGTCCATCTGTGTGACCTTAAGTAGCGCGGCTTTTTGGCACAAAAATGTGCAGCCCGCAAAGCAAAGAGCAAAAGTGTTAAGTGAAAATGGGCTCTGCCTGAGCGCCTTGATCAGCTGTCAAAGGCATTGCGTAGCCAGTTCAAGTGAGGTTCTGCGCCAGGGGCTTTTTCTATGGCGATCACGTCGAAGCGGCAAGGGTGGTTGGACCAGCGCGACTCGCGTTGCAGAA
Organism: Pseudomonas morbosilactucae; assembly: GCF_023241715.1. GTDB lineage: Bacteria > Pseudomonadota > Gammaproteobacteria > Pseudomonadales > Pseudomonadaceae > Aquipseudomonas > Aquipseudomonas morbosilactucae. The sequence goes on along the minus strand of NZ_JALQCW010000015.1, from coordinate 62,804 downwards.
ACGACTGCGCGGCGAAAATCAGTTTTTGCCGCTTGCGCCCGTCGATGCTGCCGAGCGCGCCACCCCATTGCGTGTGTTGTCTGTAGCGGACTTCGACGAATACTACTGTATCGCCGTCCAGCATGACCAGATCAAGCTCGCCGCCTTTGCACAACCAGTTCTGCGCCAGCAGGCGCAGCCCCTGTTGTTCGAGATACCGCAGCGCTTGGCTTTCGGCATCTCGACCGCTTTGCAAGCGTGATCCTTGGAGCATCAGCGCGGCGTGTCGGGCAGGCGAGTCACCTGGCCGCTGACGAACTGTGCCCATGGCAATTGGCGCTCAACGCGACGGCTTGGGCTCATGCTCAGGCTGCCGGTCACCCCTTCCACGCGGCTGTCCGGCAAGGCCTTGAGTTGGCCGATGCGGGGGGCCAGGCGATAGGCGTCGATACCCAGGGCGTACAGGCGGCCCAGGCTGCCACCGGCTGCCGGCCATTGCGCTGCAACCTGTTTGCGCAGTGGGTCATTGGCGTCCAGCAGCCACGGGGTTTCGCAGAAGCGTACGCCGTTCATGTCGTTGTACTGATTCCGGTCGCCGCTAGCGCTGAACACCTGGGAAGTGGCATACACCGGCACATCGCCTGCGTACTGGAAGTTCAGTGTCGGCTTGATCTGCTGGGCTTGTTGCGGTGTGGCGTCGAGGAAGATGAACTCGATGTCCTGGCGTCTTGACGGCTGTGCGGCCACTTGTGTGCCTACGGTGCTTTGCAGGCTCTTGGCGCGCCCTTCGCTCTGACGCAGGTGGAACATGTCGGCGATTTGCTGGGCCAGGGCTACGGGCTGGTCGACGCGAACGATGTCGATGATGCTGCCGCCGTTGGCTTCCCAATCCTGGCGGAAGGCCTTGACCATGCGATCGCCTCGCTCACCTTTGGAGATCATGATCGCTGCACGATGCAGGCCGTCGGCACGAGCGCGACGCGAGACTTCGCGGGCCTCGTCCTCGGGTGCCAAGCCAAACTGGAAGAGTTGGGCCGGGCCTTGTTCGCCTTCGCTGTAGTTCAGTGCCAGGGTGGTGATAGGCAACTGGGGACGGGCGGCCAGCTGTTTGACTTGGTTCTTCTCCAGTGGGCCGATTACCAGTTGTACGCCGGCGGCCTGGGCCTTGCTGTAGAAGTCGTCCAGGGACGTCAGGCGCGAGCTGTCATAGAACTCGATGCTGGGTGGCTTCTGTCCGGCTTGTTGAGCCTGGTAGTGCGCCGCCATGAATCCTTCGCGAAGGGCCTTGGAAACCGACGCCAGTGGGCCGTCTTGCGGCAGCAACAGGGCGATTTTCGACAGCGGCTGGCTGGCCAGTTGCTTGAGCTGGGTCAGTGGCAGTGGCAGTTGAACAGCGGCTGGGTGTTTTGGGTTTTGCGTGCGCCAGTTGTCGATGGCAGCTTGCTGTTGTTCCAGAGTGCCGGCGGATTTGACCGCCAGGGCCAGGCTCATCCAGCCGGCAAGGTCGTCGCTGCCGGCAGGTTGCAGTTGGTCGATGGGCAGTGCGGCAATCAGGGCCCAGATGGCCTCGTGGTTCTTGCTCGCAGCGTCGCCTGTCAGCATCGGTGCAATGAAGATGCGTTCGCGCGCGGCAGCCAGGGTCTGGCCGTCGGCTTCAAATGCGCGTGCATGCACGGTCCCGGTGCGTACCTGCTGGTCGGCCGGTAATTCATTCAGCCGTTGCAGGCTGGGGTGGCTGAGCGCGGTCAGTGCGGCTTTTGGCTGGTTGCGCACCATGGCCAATTCGGCAGCCAGGGTGCTGGCGAAGACCTGTTGGCCTGGCTTGAGGGACTCCATTGGAACTTGTTGGAGAATTTGTCCAGCGCGGCCCGCGTTGCCTTGGCGGTAAGCCATGTCGGCAGCACTCAGGCGCAGCAGGGCAGCCTGGTCAGGGGTTTTGCTATTGGCGGCCTGTTCAAGCAACTGCTCGATACTGGCATCCGGAGTCCGTGGAAGTTCGCCAAGGCTGGAGGAGGGCGAGCTGGCGCAAGCCACCAAAAGGGTAGCCAGGCAAAGGGCAAAGAGCAGCCGCAAGCAAGCGATCATGTAAGTGTTCCTGATACTCGATCAAATTAGCCCGGGATTGTACCCAAGCGTCGACCGGGGCGCGATGTTAGTGGCGATAAACCGTTTATTTAGGTCGTGGAAATGTTACAGCTCGTCGGGGCGGGGCACGTTATGCCGATCTAAAGGCTGGTAGCGGTGATTATTCTGAGCGCCTTGACGCGTTACAATGGCGCTTTTGTCGTTCATGAGGTGTGCGCTTTGACTGCTCCAGGTCCTTTGAATTCAGCTGCGGGCTCGCTTTATGTGGTGGCGACGCCTATCGGCAACCTGGATGACATCAGTGCCCGTGCACTGAAGTTGCTGCGGGAAGTCGCCCTGATTGCTGCGGAAGACACGCGTCACTCCCAGCGGTTGTTACAGCATTTCGGTATTTCCACGCCGCTTGCAGCCTGTCATGAGCATAACGAGCGAGATGAAGGCAGTCGCTTCATCACGCGGCTGCTGGCAGGCGATAACGTGGCCTTGATCTCGGATGCGGGCACGCCGCTGATTTCCGATCCCGGTTATCACTTGGTTCGCCAGGCACGCGCAGCAGGCATCAATGTGGTGCCCGTGCCCGGTGCCTGTGCCCTGATTGCTGCGTTGTCGGCAGCAGGGCTGCCGTCGGACCGTTTTATCTTCGAGGGTTTTTTGCCGGCCAAGGCGGTGGGGCGTCGTGCGCGTCTGGAGCTTGTAAAGGAAGAGCCGCGCACGCTGATTTTCTACGAAGCGCCGCACCGTATTCTCGAGTGCCTGCAGGATATGGAGTGGGTGTTTGGTGGCGAGCGCCCGGCGTTGCTGGCTCGGGAGCTGACCAAGACGTTTGAAACCCTCAAAGGCTTGCCTCTTTCGCAGCTGCGCGAGTTCGTCGAGTCCGACAGCAATCAGCAACGGGGTGAGTGCGTTGTACTGGTGGCGGGTTGGACGGCTCCACAGAGCGATGAAGCGGTCAGTGGCGAGGCAATGCGCATTCTCGAACTGTTATTAAAGGAGATGCCGCTCAAGCGGGCGGCGGCGCTGACAGCGGAAATTACCGGTGAGCGCAAGAATGTCCTCTACCAGGTCGCACTGGATAAACAGAAAGCCGAGTAAAGGGTGGCGGCAAAGTGGCAAAAGGCTTTTAGCGCTTGTTCTTCCGCCTCTCTGCCGTTAACCTGCGCGGCGGAGAGTCGATTGGACAGTCGCTGCCCTCTATGAAAATTAGGGGGGGGAGGAAAGTCCGGGCTCCATAGGGCGGAGTGCCAGGTAATGCCTGGGGGGCGTGAGCCTACGGAAAGTGCCACAGAAAATAACCGCCTAAGCACTTCGGTGCCGGTAAGGGTGAAAAGGTGCGGTAAGAGCGCACCGCACGTCTGGCAACAGTTCGTGGCTAGGTAAACCCCACTCGGAGCAAGACCAAATAGGGTTCCAAGGCGTGGCCCGCGCTGGAACCGGGTAGGTTGCTAAAGATGTCCAGTGATGGCCATCGTAGAGGAATGACTGTCCTCGACAGAACCCGGCTTACAGATCGACTCTCCACCTTTTCCCTCCCTGCTTGATTCAATAGCAGAAGCGTTTTTGTAATACCGAAAAAATCTTACTCTTAACAAACTACTTTAACTTCGTGATGCAGCTTCATGAGCTGGATGAAGTTATCAGGTCAAAACCCTCCGCAAATTCTTGTTATCCCTCTTTTTAGTCTCCTAAATCTCCGATCTATAAGGCTTTTCCGTCGCTGCGCGCCTTGACGGTGTGGTGGGCGCATTCCTATAGTGTGCGCAAGTGGCGGAAAGTGGCATGAAGTGGGTTTTTTGAGCGCAAAACGCTAAAATTTGGAGAAGCGCTGACGTGTTTCGCGGAGCTAACGCTATCAGTCTCGATGCAAAAGGCCGTCTCGCCATGCCGAGCCGGTATCGTGACGAGCTGGTTTCGCGAAGTTCCGGGCAGTTAATCGTCACGATCGACGCTGTTGATCCTTGCTTGTGTGTTTACCCCCTCGATGAGTGGGAGCTGATTGAAACCAAACTGCGCGCACTGCCTTCGCTTCGCGAAGAGAACCGTCGTTTGCAACGTTTGCTGATTGGTAATGCCGTCGACCTCGAGCTCGATGGCAGTGGTCGTTTTCTGGTTCCGCCACGCCTGCGCGAATATGCCAAGTTGGATAAGCGCGCAATGCTGGTTGGCCAACTGAACAAGTTCCAATTGTGGGACGAGGATGCCTGGAACGCTGTGTCTGCAGCGGACCTGGCAGCTATTCAACAACCGGGCGCGATGCCTGATGAACTGCGTGATTTGATCCTGTGACTATTGATAGCGGCTTTAACCACATCACCGTACTGCTTGACGAAGCCGTTGAGGCTCTCGCCGTGCGTGCTGATGGCTGCTATTTGGACGGTACGTTCGGCCGGGGTGGCCACAGTCGCTTGATCCTCAGCAAGCTCGGGCCGGGTGGTCGGCTCCTCGGGTTCGATAAAGATCCCCAAGCGATTGCCACCGGGCAAGCGCTAGCGGCCGAAGACGGCCGCTTTGTCGTTGTACAGCGCAGTTTTGCCGAGCTTGGGTCGGAGGTCTCCGATCGTGGCCTGGATGGCAAAGTCAGCGGGGTTCTGCTGGACCTGGGCGTGTCGTCGCCACAGTTGGACGATCCTGAGCGAGGCTTCAGTTTCCTCAATGATGGCCCCCTGGACATGCGCATGGACCCGACTCGCGGTATCAGCGCTGCCGAGTTCATTGCCACGGCTCCCGTGGAAGAAATCGCCCGTGTGTTCAAGGAATACGGTGAAGAGCGCTTCTCCGGACGCATGGCCCGTGCCGTGGTCGAGCGTCGCGAGATCCAGCCCTTTACGCGTACCGCCGATCTGGCCGAAGTACTGAAAGTCGCCAACCCCGCTTGGGAAAAAGGCAAGAACCCGGCGACTCGCGCATTCCAGGGTCTGCGTATTCATGTGAACAATGAGCTGGGCGATCTGGAAGCCGGTCTTGAGGCCGCGCTGGAATCCCTTGAAGTGGGCGGCCGTCTGGTGGTGATCAGCTTTCACTCCCTGGAAGATCGCATCGTCAAACTGTTCATGCGTCGTCTGGTGAAGGGTGAGTCCGATAACCTGCCGCGCAACCTGCCGGTACGTTTTGAAGCCTTCGTGCCGAAAATCAAAGTCCATGGCAAAGCGCAGTTCGCCTCCGAGGCCGAACTCAAAGCCAACCCACGCTCCCGCAGTGCTGTCATGCGCGTTGCGGAGAAGCTGCGGTGAGCAAGCTTTTCGCCAAGCCACTTCCAGGCGGAAGCTTTTTCATGCTGCTGCTGTTTGTCGGCGTACTGGTTTCCGCGATCGCGGTGTCTTACAGCGCCCACTGGAATCGTCAGTTGCTCAACACGCTTTACGGCGAGTTGAGTGTGCGCGACAAAGCCCAGGCTGAGTGGGGGCGACTGATTCTCGAACAAAGCACGTGGACGGCCCATAGCCGTATCGAAGTCCTGGCGACCGAGCAGCTGAAGATGCGCATTCCTGGCGCTGCCGAAGTGCAAATGGTGGCCCCATGAAGCTCGAGGGTGCGCTCTATCCATGGCGCTTCCGCCTAGTGCTCGGCCTGCTGGCAGTGATGGTGTCGGCGATTGCCTGGCGCATCATTGACCTGCAAGTTGTCGACCGTGACTTTCTCAAAGGCCAGGGCGACGCGCGCAGCGTTCGACATATTCCTATCCCGGCTCACCGTGGTCTGATCACCGACCGTAACGGCGAGCCATTGGCCGTGAGCACCCCAGTGACCACCCTATGGGCCAATGCCAAGGAAATGCAGCTGGCAAAAGACAAGTGGCCGGCCTTGGCTGCCGCTCTTGGCCAAGACCCTAAAGCCCTGGCCGAGCGTCTTGAAGCCCAGGCCAACAAAGAATTCATTTACCTGGTTCGCGGCCTGACCCCTGAGCAGGGGCAACTGGTGCTCGACCTGAAAGTACCCGGTGTCTATGGCATCGAAGAGTTTCGGCGTTTCTACCCTGCCGGTGAAGTCACCGCCCATATGGTTGGTTTTACCGATATCGATGATCGAGGGCGGGAAGGGGTCGAACTGGCCTATGACGAATGGCTGGCGGGGGTCGCCGGCAAGCGCCAGGTCATCAAGGACCGGCGCGGTAGGCTGATCAAGGATGTGCAAGTCACCAAAAACGCCAAGGCCGGTAAGCCCTTGGCGTTGTCCATTGACCTGCGCCTGCAATACCTGGCCAACCGTGAACTGCGTAACGCCATTGTCGAGAATGGCGCCAAGGCCGGCAGCCTGGTCATCATGGACGTGAAGACCGGCGAGATTCTGGCCATGGTCAACCAGCCGACCTACAACCCGAACAACCGTCGTAACCTGCAGCCGGCGATGATGCGCAACCGCGCCATGATCGATGTGTTCGAGCCCGGTTCGACCATGAAACCGATCTCCATGAGTGCGGCACTGGAAACCGGCCGCTGGAAACCCAGCGACACCGTCGAGGTGTACCCGGGGACCCTGCAGATCGGCAAGTACACCATTCGTGACGTATCCAAGACCGAAGGTCCAGTCCTGGACCTGACTGGCATTCTGATCAATTCCAGTAACGTGGGCATGAGTAAGGTCGCCTTCGATATCGGCGGCGAAGCCATTTTCCGGCTGATGCAGAAGGTCGGCCTCGGCCAGGATACGGGCCTGGGTTTCCCGGGCGAGCGTGTGGGCAACCTGCCGAACTACCGGGAGTGGCGTAAAGCCGAGACTGCGACGCTGTCCTACGGCTACGGCCTGTCGGTCACCGCCATCCAGCTGGTTCATGCGTTCTCGGCACTGGCCAACAACGGACGTATTGCGCCCCTGACTCTGATCAAAACCGACAAGGTTCCGGACACTGCCCAGGTGATTCCGGAAAACGTCGCCAAGACCATGCAGGGCATGTTGCAACAGGTCATCGAGGCCCCACGCGGCGTGTTCCGTGCCCAGGTTCCGGCTTATCACGTGGCTGGCAAGAGTGGTACCGCGCGTAAGACTTCGGTCGGCACCAAGGGTTATGCCGAGAACTCCTACCGTTCCCTGTTTGCTGGCTTTGGCCCGATGAGCGATCCGCGTTACGCGATCGTGGTGGTCATCGATGAGCCGAGCAAGGCGGGTTACTTCGGCGGCCTGGTCTCGGCCCCGGTGTTCAGCAAAGTCATGTCCGGCACCCTGCGTCTGATGAACATTACGCCCGACAACTTGCCACCGACCCAACAAGTCAATGCAACTCCAGCCAAAGGAGGGCGCGGCTGATGTCTCTTAGCCTGAACAAGATTTTCGCCCATGCCGGCCGTGATTTGCTGATTCGTGAACTGACACTGGACAGCCGCCAAGTGCGCGCCGGTGATCTGTTTTTGGCAGTGCCTGGCGGTAAGTTCGACGGGCGTGCGCACATTGCCGATGCACTGCAGCGCGGTGCGGCCGCCGTGGCTTATGAAGTCGATGGCGCCACGGTGCTGCCGATCACCGATGCTCCCTTGATTCCCGTCAAAGGCCTGGCCGCCCAACTGTCCGATATCGCTGGGCGCTTTTATGGCGACCCGAGCCGCCAGCTCAACCTGGTGGGTGTGACCGGTACCAACGGTAAAACCAGCGTGACCCAATTGGTCGCCCAGGCGTTGGACCTGCTTGGCCAGCATTGCGGCCTGGTGGGGACCTTGGGCACCGGTTTTTATGGCGCGCTGCAAAGCGGCCAGCACACCACGCCGAATCCGATTGCGGTGCAAGCCACCCTGGCCGACCTGAAAAAGGCCGGTGCCAAGGCGGTGGCCATGGAAGTGTCGTCCCACGGCTTGGATCAGGGCCGTGTCGCGGCCTTGGCCTTCGATGTGGCGGTGCTGACCAATCTGTCCCGGGACCACCTGGATTATCACGGCACCATGGAAGCGTACGGCGCGGCCAAGGCCAAGCTGTTCAACTGGACCGACCTGGCGTGCCGGGTGATCAATCTTGACGACGACTTCGGTCGTCGGTTGGCCGCTGAAAAGCACGACTCGCGCCTGATCACTTACAGCCTGGAAGATGCCAGCGCCTACCTGTATTGCCGCGAGGCGCGGTTCGATGATGAGGGCGTGCGCGCCACACTGGTCACCCCCCAGGGCGAGCATCACTTGTGTAGCACCTTGCTCGGGCGTTTCAACCTGAGCAACGTTCTGGCGGCGGTCGGCGCCTTGTTGGGCCTGGATTACGCGCTGGATGAAATCCTCGCCGTGCTGCCCAAGCTCGAAGGCCCGGCCGGGCGCATGCAGCGTTTGGGGGGCGGTAATCAGCCGCTGGTGGTGGTCGATTACGCCCACACCCCGGACGCGCTGGAAAAGGTTTTGCTGGCCCTGCGTCCCCACGCCAAGGGGCGCTTGCTGTGCCTGTTCGGTTGCGGCGGCGATCGTGATCGCGGCAAGCGGCCGTTGATGGCGCAAGTGGTGGAGCGCCTGGCGGACGCGGTGCTGGTCACCGATGACAATCCTCGTACTGAAGACCCTGCGCTGATTTTCGACGACATCCGAGGTGGTTTTGCTGCAGCGGACAAGGTCGAGTTTGTCGCCGGTCGTGGTTTGGCCATCGCCCAGCTGATTGCCAGTGCTTCGGCAGAGGACGTGATCGTTCTGGCCGGCAAGGGCCATGAGGACTATCAGGAAATCAACGGTGAACGCCACGGGTTTTCCGACTTGGTGGAAGCCGACAAAGCCCTGACTGCCTGGGAGGTCGCCCATGCTTAACGCTTTGAAACTGAGCGAACTGACCCGCGTCTTGGCCGGGCGCCTGGTTGCCGCCGATGCCTCCTTTAATGGCGTCAGCATCGACAGTCGTGCCATCCAGCCCGGGCAGTTGTTTATTGCCTTGGCCGGCCCGCGTTTCGACGGTCATGACTATTTGAATGAAGTCGCTGCCAAGGGTGCGGTCGCAGCCTTGGTGGAGCGTGAAGTCGTGGACTCCACCCTGCCGCAACTGCTGGTCAGCGACACCCGTGTGGCCCTGGGGCAACTCGGCGCGCTCAATCGTTCGGCGTTTACTCAGCCGGTGGCGGCTATTACCGGCTCCAGTGGCAAGACCACGGTCAAGGAAATGCTCGCCAGTATTCTGCGTACTCGCGGCCCGGTGCTGGCCACACGCGGCAACCTGAACAACGACCTCGGTGCGCCACTGACCTTGCTCGAACTGGCTCCGGAACATACCGCCGCGGTCATTGAGCTGGGCGCTTCGCGGATCGGTGAGATCGCCTACACCGTTGCCATGACCCGGCCTCAAGTCGCGGTCATCAACAATGCAGGGACCGCTCACGTCGGTGAGTTCGGTGGCCCGGAGAAGATTGTCGAAGCCAAGGGCGAGATTCTTGAAGGGCTGGACGCTTCTGGCGTCGCCGTGCTGAACCTTGACGACAAGGCCTTTGCGATCTGGAAAGCCCGGGCTGCTGGCCGGCAGATCTTGAGCTTCGCTTTGAGCGACCCTCGTGCAGACTTCCATGCGTCGGATATAGACCGCGATGCGCGGGGCTGCCCTTCGTTCAAACTCCACAGCCCGCAAGGCGTGGAGCAGGTGCAGCTGAACTTGCTGGGCACCCATAACGTGGCCAACGCCTTGGCGGCCGCTGCTGCCGCCCACGCCATGGGCGTCTCGCTGTTTGGTATCGCCACGGGCTTGAACGCTGTGCAGCCAGTAAAAGGGCGCACGGTGGCGCAGTTGGCGAAAAACGGCATTCGTGTGATCGACGACACTTACAACGCAAACCCCACCTCCATGTGCGCCGCCGTTGATATACTCGCCGGCTTTTCCGGCCGCACCGTCCTGGTGCTCGGAGACGTCGGCGAGTTGGGCGAGTGGGCGGAGCAGGGGCACCGCGAAGTGGGTGCATATGCCGCCGGCAAGGTTTCGGCCTTGTACGCCGTAGGTCCGATGATGGCCCATGCCGTGGACGCCTTTGGCGAACATGCGCGCCATTTCGCCAGCCAGGCTGACCTGATTGCCGCTCTGGACGTCGAGCAAGACCCCAATACCACCATTTTGATCAAAGGATCGCGCAGTGCGGTGATGGAAAACATCGTCGTGGCGTTGTGCGGTCCCCTTCTTCAAGAAAAGAACGGAGTGAAACATTAATGCTGCTGCTGCTAGCGGAGTACCTGCAACAGTTCTACAAAGGCTTCGCGGTCTTTCAGTACCTGACCCTGCGCGGGATTCTCGGTGTGCTGACCGCGTTGTCGTTGTCGCTGTGCCTGGGGCCGTGGATGATCCGCACGTTGCAGAGCCGGCAGATCGGTCAGTCCGTCCGTAACGACGGGCCGCAGTCTCACCTGTCCAAATCTGGCACCCCCACCATGGGCGGTGCGCTGATTCTTTCTGCCATTGGTGTCAGCACCCTGCTGTGGGCAGACCTGCGCAACCACTATGTGTGGGTTGTGCTGTTGGTGACCCTGGCGTTTGGTGCCATCGGTTGGGTGGATGACTACCGCAAGGTGATCGAGAAGAACTCCCGAGGCTTGCCGAGCCGCTGGAAGTATTTCTGGCAGTCGGTGTTCGGCCTGGGTGCGGCGATCTTCCTTTATATGACCGCGCAGAGTCCGGTGGAAACCACCCTGCTGATCCCGATGCTCAAGGACGTCAGCATTCCATTGGGCGTGGGCTTCGTGGTGCTGACCTACTTCGTTATTGTCGGATCGAGCAACGCGGTCAACCTCACCGACGGCCTCGACGGCCTGGCGATCATGCCGACCGTGATGGTGGGCGGTGCTCTGGGCATCTTCTGCTACCTGTCGGGTAACGTGAAGTTTGCCGAGTACCTGCTGATCCCTTACGTACCGGGCGCTGGTGAGCTGATTGTGTTCTGTGGCGCGTTGATTGGCGCCGGCCTGGGTTTCTTGTGGTTCAACACGTACCCGGCCCAAGTATTCATGGGCGACGTCGGCGCACTGGCGCTGGGCGCGGCTTTGGGCACCATCGCGGTAATCGTTCGCCAGGAAATCGTCCTGTTCATCATGGGCGGTGTCTTTGTGATGGAGACCCTGTCGGTGGTCATCCAGGTGGCCTCTTTCAAACTCACCGGTCGTCGTGTGTTCCGCATGGCGCCGATCCACCACCACTTTGAACTCAAGGGCTGGCCCGAGCCGCGCGTGATTGTCCGTTTCTGGATCATCACTGTGATTCTCGTGTTGGTCGGCCTTGCCACCCTGAAGCTGAGGTAGAACGAGTGTCTCTGATCGCTTCTGACCACTTCCGCATCGTTGTCGGCCTCGGCAAGAGCGGCATGTCCCTGGTTCGCTTCCTGGCGAGCCGGGGCGTGGCGTTTGCAGTGGCCGACACGCGGGACAATCCACCTGAGCTGGCCACGCTGCGCCGTGACTACCCTCATGTGGAAGTGCGTTGTGGCGAACTGGACGTGGAATTCCTGTGCCGTGCCGACGAGCTCTACGTGAGCCCTGGCCTGGCCCTGGCCACGCCCGCCCTGCAAGCGGCAGCAGCCCGTGGCGTCAAGCTGTCGGGTGACATCGAGCTGTTCGCGCGTAACGCCAAGGCGCCGATCGTCGCCATCAGCGGCTCCAACGCCAAAAGCACCGTCACCACCCTGGTCGGCGAGATGGCTGCTGCGGCGGGCAAGCGTGTGGCGGTGGGCGGGAACCTGGGGACCCCGGCCCTCGACCTGCTCAGCGACGACGTCGAGCTGTACGTCATGGAGTTGTCCAGCTTCCAGTTGGAGACCACCCACGACCTGGGTGCCGAAGTGGCGACCGTGTTGAACATCAGTGAAGACCATATGGACCGCTACAGCGGCCTGCCGGCCTATCACTTGGCCAAGCACCGGATCTTCCGCGGGGCGCGGCAAGTGGTGTTCAACCGTCAGGATGCCTTGACCCGTCCGCTGATCGGCGAAGGCCTGCCGTGCTGGACCTTCGGCCTGGGCAAACCCGACTTTAAGGCCTTTGGCATTCGCGAAGAGAACGGCGAGAAGTACCTGGCCTTCGAATTCCAGAACCTGATGCCGGTACGTGAACTGAAGATCCGTGGCGCGCATAACCAGTCCAACGCCCTGGCGGCCTTGGCCCTTGGGCATGCGGTGGGCCTCCCGTTCGATGCCATGCTCTCGAGCCTGCGCACCTTCGGCGGTCTCGAACATCGCTGCCAGTGGGTGCGCGACCTGGGCGGTGTCAGCTATTACAACGATTCCAAGGCCACCAACGTGGGCGCTGCATTGGCCGCTATCGAAGGCCTGGGGGCTGATATCGACGGGAAGCTGGTGCTGATCGCCGGTGGCGACGGCAAGGGCGCCGATTTTAAAGACCTTAAAGCACCCGTGGCCGCGCACTGCCGCGCGGTGGTGCTGATGGGCCGCGATGCCGATTTGATCGCTGCTGCCCTGGGCGACGCCGTGCCGCAAGTACGCGCCACGTCCCTGGACGACGCCATCGCCCAGTGCAAGGCCGTGGCCCAGCCCGGCGATGCGGTGTTGCTGTCGCCGGCGTGCGCCAGTTTCGACATGTTCAAGAACTACGAAGAGCGTGGGCAGCTGTTTGCCCAGGCTGTGGAGGGCTTGGCATGAACCTGCGCAACATCATCAAGCCTTATCCGTCGCCGCTGATTACCGGTCGTGGCATCGACCTCGACTTCCCATTGCTTGCCGGTTGCCTGGCACTGCTGGGCCTCGGGCTGGTGATGATCACCTCCGCCTCTTCGGAAGTGGCCGCCGTGCAGTCGGGTAACCCGCTGTACCACATGATTCGCCATTTGGTTTACCTGGTCATCGGCCTGGGTGCCTGTGTCGTGACCATGATGATTCCCATCGCCACCTGGCAGCGCCTGGGCTGGTTGATGCTGATCGGTGCCTTTGGCCTGCTGGTAATGGTGCTGGTGCCGGGGATCGGTCGTGAGGTCAACGGCTCGATGCGCTGGATCGGCTTCAGCTTCTTCAACGTGCAGCCCTCCGAGATCGCCAAGGTGTTCGTGGTGATCTACCTGGGCGGTTACCTGGTGCGCCGGCAGAAGGAAGTGCGTGAGAGCTGGATGGGCTTCTTCAAGCCCTTCATCGTGCTGCTGCCCATGGCTGGCCTGCTGCTGATGGAGCCGGACTTCGGCGCCACGGTGGTGATGATGGGCGCTGCGGCGGCCATGCTGTTCCTGGGCGGGGTCGGGCTGTTCCGTTTCACCTTGATGGTGGTGCTGGCAGTGGCGGCGGTCACCATCCTGGTTCAGGCCCAGCCCTACCGGATGGCGCGCTTGATCACCTTTACCGACCCCTGGGCCGATCAGTTCGGCTCCGGCTACCAGTTGACCCAGGCGTTGATTGCCTTCGGTCGCGGCGAGTGGCTCGGCGTTGGCCTGGGCAACAGCGTGCAGAAGCAGTTCTACCTGCCCGAAGCCCACACCGACTTCGTGTTCTCGGTGCTGGCTGAAGAGTTGGGCGTGGTGGGTTCCCTGGCCACCGTCGGGCTGTTCGTATTCGTGTGCGTGCGTGGCATGTACATCGGTCTGTGGGCCGAGAAGGCCAAGCAGTACTTCGCCGCTTATGTGGCTTACGGTTTGTCGTTCCTGTGGATTGGTCAATTCCTGATCAACATCGGCGTGAACGTAGGCTTGTTGCCGACCAAGGGCCTGACCTTGCCGTTCCTCAGTTATGGCGGCAGTTCCTTGGTGATCTGCTGTGCCTGTCTGGGCTTGTTGCTGCGCATCGAGTGGGAGAGTCGAACCCACTTGGGCAGTGAAGAGATGGAGTTCAGTGAAAGTGATTTTGCCGAGGAGCCAATCCATGGGCGCTAACGTGCTGATCATGGCGGGCGGTACCGGGGGCCACGTGTTCCCGGCCTTGGCCTGTGCGCGGGAATTCCAGGCCCGTGGCTACAGCGTGCATTGGCTCGGGACCCCGCGAGGCATCGAGAACGAATTGGTGCCGGGTGCCGGGTTGCCCCTGCACCTGATCAACGTCACCGGCCTGCGGGGCAAGGGCAAGCTGTCCCTGCTCAAGGCGCCGTTTGTGCTGATTAAGGCCGTGTTGCAGGCGCGCAAGATCATTCGCCAACTGAAGCCGGTCTGTGTGCTGGGCTTTGGTGGTTATGTCACGGGCCCTGGCGGAGTCGCCGCCAAGTTGGCCGGTGTGCCGGTGATCGTTCATGAACAGAACGCCGTGGCCGGTACCGCCAATCGGCTGCTGGTGCCGTTGGCTGCGCGAGTCTGCGAAGCTTTCCCGGACACCTTTGCCACCTCCGCCAGCCGCCGCACCACGGGCAACCCGGTGCGTGGTGAACTGTTCCTCGAAACACCGCGCGAGGCCCTGGCCGGACGCAAGGCGCGTTTGCTGATCCTCGGTGGAAGCCTGGGTGCAGAACCGTTGAACAAGTTGCTGCCTGAGGCCCTGGCGCTGGTCGATCCCCAGTGGCGCCCGGAGGTCTTCCACCAGGCTGGCAAAAACCACGATGAAGTGACTGCGCAGCGTTATCGCGACGCTGGTGTCGAGGCGCAAGTGCAGCCCTTTATCAAAGACATGGCTCAAGCCTATGGCTGGGCCGACCTGGTGGTCTGTCGCGCAGGTGCGCTGACCGTCAGTGAACTGGCTGCCGCCGGTCTGCCCTCGATGCTGGTGCCTTTGCCCCACGCGATCGACGATCACCAGACCCGTAACGCCGACTATTTGGCTCGTGAAGGCGCTGCTTTCCTGATGCCGCAAAGAACGACTGGTGCCGCGGATCTAGCCGCTCGCCTGACAGAGGTTTTGATGCAACCGGAACGACTCGACAACATGGCGCACGCAGCGCGCCGACTGGCCAAACCCGAAGCCACCCGCAGCGTGGTCGATATCTGCCTGGAGGTGGCCCATGGTTGAGAATCAGAAAGCCATGCCGCATCCGGAGATGCGCCGCATCCGTCGTATCCACTTCGTCGGTATCGGCGGCGTGGGCATGTGCGGGATCGCTGAAGTGCTGTTGAACCTGGGCTATGACGTCTCGGGTTCCGACCTCAAGGCGTCGCCGGTTACCGAGCGCCTGGAGTCGTTCGGTGCGCAGATCTTTATCGGCCACCGTGCCGAAAACGCCGCCAATGCCGATGTGCTGGTGGTGTCCAGTGCCGTGAACACGTCCAACCCGGAAGTCGCCACCGCCCTGGAGCGCCGCGTACCCGTGGTGCCGCGTGCGGAGATGCTCGCCGAGCTGATGCGCTACCGCCACGGCGTGGCCGTTGCCGGTACTCACGGCAAGACGACCACCACCAGCCTCCTGGCCTCGGTGTTCGCCGCTGGCGGCCTGGACCCGACCTTCGTCATCGGTGGCCGGCTGAATGCAGCCGGTACCAATGCACAGCTCGGTACCAGCCGTTACCTGATCGCCGAAGCCGACGAAAGTGATGCCAGCTTCCTGCACCTGCAGCCGCTGGTGGCCGTGGTCACCAACATTGACGCCGACCACATGGCGACCTACGACGGTGACTTCAACAAACTGAAGAAAACCTTCGTCGAGTTCCTTCACAACCTGCCGTTCTATGGGCTGGCGGTGATGTGCCTGGACGATCCGGTGGTGCGCGAGATTCTGCCGCTGGTCAAGCGTCCGACCGTGACTTATGGCTTCAGCGAAGAAGCCGACGTACGTGCGATCAATGTGCGCCAGCAAGGCATGCAGACGTTCTTCACCGTGCTGCGTCGCGACCGTGAGCCGCTGGACGTCTCGGTGAACATGCCAGGCAACCACAACGTCCTGAACTCCCTGGCGACCATCTGCATTGCCACCGATGAAGGCATCAGCGACGAAGCCATCGTCCAGGGCCTGTCGGGCTTCCAGGGTGTGGGCCGACGCTTCCAGGTCTACGGCGAGCTGCCAGTGGAAGGCGGCAACGTGATGCTGGTGGACGACTACGGTCACCACCCGACCGAGGTGGCCGCAGTGATCAAGGCGGTTCGTGGTGGCTGGCCGGAGCGCCGTCTGGTGATGGTTTACCAGCCGCACCGCTTCAGCCGCACCCGCGACCTGTACGACGATTTTGTGCAGGTCTTGGCCGACGCCAACGTGCTGCTGTTGATGGAGGTCTACCCGGCCGGTGAAGAACCGATTCCGGGTGCCGACAGTCGCCAGCTGTGCCACAGCATTCGCCAGCGTGGTCAGCTCGACCCGATCTACATCGAACGGGGTGTCGACCTGGCTCCTCTGGTCAAGCCGCTGCTGCGTGCCGGCGACATCCTGCTGTGCCAGGGCGCCGGTGATATCGGCGGCCTTGCGCCCAAATTGTTGAAAAGTCCGTTGTTCGCCGGTGCCGTGGTGGCTGGACAGGAGAAGTTGAAATGACCGCTGCCTACGCCAGCCTGTTTTCTACCCTCGACCCGAAAGCCTTCGGTCGTGTTGCTGTGCTGTTCGGCGGCAAGAGCGCCGAGCGTGAAGTGTCGCTGAAGTCCGGCAATGCCGTGTTGCAAGCCCTGCAAAGTGGCGGTGTGGATGCGTTCGGCATCGACGTCGGCGACGATTTCCTGCAGCGCCTGCTGAGCGAGAAGATCGACCGTGCCTTCATCATTCTCCACGGCCGTGGCGGTGAAGACGGCAGCATGCAGGGCCTGCTGGAGTGCCTGGGCATCCCCTACACCGGCAGCGGTATCCTCGCTTCGGCCCTGGCCATGGACAAGCTGCGCACCAAGCAGGTCTGGCACAGCCTGGGGATTCCAACGCCACGCCACGCCGTCCTGAGCTCCGAAGCCGATTGTATTTCTGCGGCTGCGGAACTGGGCATGCCTTTGATCGTCAAACCGGCTCATGAAGGTTCCAGTATCGGTATGGCCAAAGTGACTTCCGCGTCTGAATTGATCGACGCATGGAAGGCGGCCAGTACCTACGATTCGCAAGTTTTGGTTGAGCAATGGATTCAAGGTCCGGAGTTCACCATCGCGACGCTGCGTGACCAGGTGTTACCACCCATTGCCCTGGGCACCCCCCATACATTTTACGACTACGACGCCAAGTACCTGGCTTCCGATACCCAGTACCGGATCCCTTGCGGCCTCGATAGCGCCAAAGAACAAGAGCTCATGGACCTCACGGCGAAAGCCTGCGAGGCGCTCGGTATCGCCGGTTGGGCCCGGGCCGACGTGATGCAGGACGCCGATGGGCAGTTCTGGTTCCTGGAAGTGAACACCGCCCCAGGCATGACCGATCACAGCCTGGTGCCGATGGCGGCCCGTGCTGCGGGTCTGGATTTCCAGCAGTTGGTATTGGCCATTCTGGCCGCCAGTGTCGAGGCACGAGGTTAAGTCCATGCAAGGCGCATCGCTACGTCATCAGCAACCCGCTCCCGGCCGCAAGCCGGTGCCGCGGGGTGCCAGCCGGATGGTGGCTAAAGAGCCGATGTCGGTGCGCCTGCCGAAAGCCAACTTCGGCTTTCTGAAAAGCCTGTTCTGGCCCGTGTTGTTGGTGGTGCTGGGTTTTGGCACCTACGAAGGCGCCCAGCGCCTGCTGCCTTACGCGGACCGGCCGATCACCAAGGTCGCGGTCCAGGGTGACCTGAGTTACATCAGCCAGCAGGCGGTGCAGCAGCGGATCGCGCCTTACGTGGCGTCGAGCTTCTTCACCATCGACCTGGCGAGCATGCGCACCGAGCTGGAACAGATGCCCTGGATCGCCCACGCCGAAGTGCGTCGGGTGTGGCCGGACCAGGTGGTGATTCGCCTGGAAGAGCAACTGCCGGTGGCCCGTTGGGGCGACGAGGCACTGTTGAACAACCAGGGCCAGGCGTTCACTCCGCGTGAGCTGGCGAACTATGAACACTTGCCGCAGTTGTTCGGACCCCAGCGGGCCCAGCAGCAAGTGATGCAGCAGTACCAGGTGTTGAGCCAGATGCTGCGGCCCATGGGCTTTTCGATTGCCCGTTTGGAGCTGCGCGAGCGTGGCAGCTGGTTCTTGACCACCGGTGCCGGCAGCGCCGGGCCCGGCATTGAGTTGCTGCTGGGTCGCGATCATCTGGTGGAAAAGATGCGCCGCTTCATTGCCATTTATGAAAAGACGTTGAAAGAACAGATTACGAACATTGCGCGCATCGACCTGCGCTACGCCAACGGCCTGGCCGTCGGCTGGCGGGAACCTGTAGCGCCCACGACAGCCGAACCCGCTGTCGCGAAGAATTAAGAAGAGGCAGGACCATGGCAAACGTGCAAAGCGGCAAAATGATCGTCGGTCTGGATATCGGCACCTCCAAAGTGGTGGCGCTGGTGGGCGAAGTCGCGGCCGATGGCACGCTGGAAATCGTCGGTATCGGTACGCACCCGTCCCGCGGCCTGAAGAAGGGCGTGGTGGTGAACATCGAATCCACCGTGCAGTCGATCCAGCGCGCGGTAGAAGAAGCGCAACTGATGGCCGGCTGCCGGATCCACTCGGCGTTCGTCGGCGTTGCGGGCAATCACATCCGCAGTCTGAACTCCCACGGCATCGTGGCGATTCGCGACCGCGAAGTGAGCTCTGCCGACCTGGAGCGTGTGCTGGACGCCGCCCAGGCCGTGGCGATCCCTGCTGACCAGCGGGTGCTGCACACCTTGCCGCAGGACTACGTGATCGATAACCAGGAAGGCGTCCGCGAGCCTCTGGGCATGTCCGGTGTGCGCCTTGAAGCCAAGGTGCACGTGGTGACGTGCGCGGTGAATGCCGCGCAGAACATCGAGAAGTGCGTGCGTCGCTGTGGCCTGGAAATCGACGACATCATCCTCGAGCAACTGGCGTCTGCGTACTCGGTACTGACCGATGACGAGAAAGAGCTGGGCGTGTGCCTGGTGGACATCGGTGGCGGCACCACGGACATCGCGATCTTCACCGAAGGCGCGATCCGTCACACCGCAGTGATCCCGATTGCCGGCGACCAGGTGACCAACGACATCGCCATGGCCCTGCGTACGCCGACCCAGTACGCCGAAGAAATCAAGATTCGCTACGCCTGCGCCCTGGCCAAGCTGGCCGGTGCCGGTGAAACCATCAAGGTGCCGAGTGTCGGCGACCGTCCGCCCCGCGAGCTGTCCCGCCAGGCCCTGGCCGAGGTGGTCGAGCCACGTTACGACGAGCTGTTTACCCTGATCCAGGCGGAGCTGCGTCGCAGCGGTTACGAAGACCTGATCCCGGCGGGCATCGTGCTCACCGGCGGCACGTCGAAAATGGAAGGCGCGGTCGAATTGGCCGAAGAGATTTTCCACATGCCGGTGCGCCTGGGTGTTCCGCACTCCGTCAAAGGCTTGGCCGATGTGGTGCGCAACCCGATCTATTCCACCGGCGTCGGCTTGCTGTTGTACGGGCTGCAGAAACAGTCCGACGGCATCTCGTTCTCCGGGATCGGCAGCCGCGACAGCTACAGCAATGAAGAGCCGAAAGCGGCCCTGCTTGATCGCATCAAGAGCTGGGTGCAAGGCAACTTCTAAGCAACAGTTTCACGCGACACGTTTCAAGCAACAGGCAGTAAACGCAGTAGGCAGTAGGCAGTAGGCGAAAAACTAGAGAAATGAAAGGAGAGGGAAAATGTTTGAACTCGTAGACAACGTCCCGCAAAGCCCGGTAATCAAGGTTATCGGTGTCGGCGGTGGCGGCGGCAACGCCGTCAATCACATGGTCAAGAGCAACATCGAAGGCGTGGAATTCATCTGCGCCAACACTGATGCTCAAGCGCTGAAAAACATCGGCGCGCGGACCATCCTGCAACTGGGTACTGGTGTTACCAAGGGTCTGGGTGCCGGCGCAAATCCTGAGGTCGGTCGTCAGGCCGCTCTGGAAGACCGCGAGCGCATCGCTGAAGTCCTGCAGGGCACCAACATGGTGTTCATCACCACAGGCATGGGCGGCGGTACCGGTACCGGTGCTGCGCCGATCATTGCCGAAGTGGCCAAGGAAATGGGGATCCTCACCGTTGCGGTGGTGACTCGTCCGTTCCCGTTCGAAGGCCGCAAGCGTATGCAGATCGCCGATGAAGGCATCCGCGCGCTGAGCGAAAGCGTCGACTCGTTGATCACCATTCCCAACGAGAAGCTGCTGACCATCCTCGGTAAAGACGCCAGCCTGCTGTCGGCGTTCGCCAAGGCTGACGACGTGCTGGCGGGTGCCGTTCGCGGTATCTCCGACATCATCAAGCGTCCGGGCATGATCAACGTCGACTTCGCCGACGTGCGTACCGTGATGAGCGAAATGGGCATGGCGATGATGGGCACTGGCTGCGCCAGCGGTCCGAACCGTGCACGTGAAGCCACTGAAGCGGCCATCCGCAACCCGTTGCTGGAAGACGTGAACCTGGAAGGCGCACGCGGCATCTTGGTGAACATCACCGCCGGTCCTGACCTGTCCCTGGGTGAGTACTCCGACGTGGGTAGCATCATCGAAGCCTTCGCTTCCGAACACGCCATGGTCAAGGTCGGTACCGTTATCGATCCGGACATGCGTGATGAGCTGCATGTCACCGTGGTTGCCACCGGTCTGGGCGCGAAAATCGAGAAGCCTGTAAAGGTCATCGACAATACCGTTCACACCAGCCACGCCAGCCAGTCGGCTGCCGCTCCAGCGCCTGCGCGCCAGGAACTGCCGTCGGTGAACTACCGTGATCTGGACCGTCCGACCGTTATGCGCAACCAGGCTCAGGCCAGTGCTGCGACTGCGGCGAAGCTGAATCCGCAAGATGATCTGGATTACCTGGACATCCCGGCCTTTCTGCGTCGCCAGGCCGATTGATGGAATGTATCAGGGGTATTAGGGTGATTGGTGTTCAGCAAAGGCATGGTCTGCTATTATCGCCAGCCTTTGTTGATACCAGTTCGCAATTTGCGCTGAAGCGGCCCAAGCCATGATTAAACAACGCACCCTGAAGAATATTATCCGTGCCACAGGTGTAGGCCTGCATTCCGGGGAGAAGGTTTACCTGACTCTCAAGCCTGCGCCTGTCGACACCGGCATTGTGTTTTGTCGTGCCGACCTGGACCCTGTGGTGCAGATTCCTGCTCGCGCGGAAAATGTTGGTGAAACCACGATGTCGACCACATTGGTCAACGGTGACACCAAAGTGGACACGGTGGAGCATTTGCTCTCGGCCATGGCTGGCCTGGGCATCGATAACGCCTACGTCGAGCTCTCCGCGTCCGAAGTCCCGATCATGGATGGTAGCGCTGGACCCTTCGTATTCCTGATTCAATCTGCCGGCCTGGAAGAACAGGACGCAGCTAAAAAGTTCATCCGCATCCTTCGTGAAGTGACTGTGGAAGATGGCGACAAGCGCGCCACTTTCGTGCCTTTCGATGGTTTTAAAGTGAGCTTTGAGATCGATTTCGATCACCCGGTTTTCCGTGACCGCACCCAGAGTGCCAGCGTGGACTTTTCCAGCACGTCGTTCGTGAAGGAAGTCAGCCGCGCCCGGACTTTTGGTTTCATGAGTGATATCGAGTACCTGCGCAAGCACAACCTCGCACTCGGCGGCAGCGTGGAAAACGCCATCGTGGTCGACGCGGATGGTGTACTGAACGAAGACGGCCTTCGCTATGAAGACGAATTCGTGAAGCACAAGATCCTCGATGCAATTGGTGACCTCTACCTGCTGGGCAACAGCCTGATAGGTGAGTTCAAAGGCTTCAAGTCGGGCCATGCCCTGAACAACCAGCTACTGCGCAAGTTGATTGAGCAGAAAGATGCCTGGGAAGTTGTGACTTTCGAAGACGCCAGCACTGCACCGATCTCTTACATGCGTCCGGTTGCGGCCGTGTAATTTACTCTCTCTTTCCTTTTGTTTTTAAAGGCTGCCCTTAGGGTGGCCTTTTTTTATGCCTGTTTATTAACCCGGCACCACGCGATTGCGGCCATTGTGCTTGGCTCGGTAAAGCGCTTTGTCGGCGTTGTAGAGCAGGTTCTCCAGGGTGGCGCCGGTTGTTCCCGACCAAGTGCTGGTGCCGATGCTGGCGGTCAACGTCGACACTTGGGGGCCGATCGGTGCCAGTTGTTCAATGGCGATACGAATCTTTTCCGCCAGGGCCAAGGCCCCCATCACGTCGGTGTCGGGCAGGATCACCGAGAACTCCTCACCGCCGTAGCGTGCCGCCAGGTCGGCAGGGCGGCGCACATTGGCCGCGATCAACTGGGCGACCACCTGCAAGGCTGTGTCCCCAAGCTGATGACCATGGCGGTCATTGAATTGCTTGAAGTGGTCGACATCGATCATCAGCAACGACAGCGGCGTGCCCGAGCGCTGGGCCCTGGCCCATTCGCGGGCCAGGGTTTCGTCCAGGGTTCGGCGATTGGCCAGGCCGGTCAAGGCATCAATGGCCGCCAGTTGCGCCAACTCCTGCTCGGCGCGATGGCGCCGCCTGAGTTCGTTGCACAGCAGCAACGTCAGCCACAGCAGGCCAATGCACAGGGCGCCGGTGGCGCCGCTCACCAGCCAGGCCGTGCGCTGCCAGGAGGCGTAGACCTCAGCCGAGGACAGTGCCACCACCACGATCAGCGGCAAGTCGCCCACTTGGGAAAAGGTGTACAGGCGCGGCGTTCGGTCGACGCTGGAGATGCCGCTGAAGCTGCCGTTGCCCTCGCGCAGGATGCGCACGAAGTTCGGCCGCTGGCTGAAGTCCTTGCCGATCAGATCGTCGGCCAGGGGCGGTTGTTGGGCCAGCAGTATGCCGTCGTGGCTGACCAGGCTGATCGAGCCGTTGCGTCCGATATCGAGGTTTTTGAACAGCTGGTTGAAGTAGTTCAGGCGCATGGGCGCTTCGGCGACACCGAAGAATTGTCCCTGCTCGTCCACCACTCGGCGGCTGAAACTGATGCGCCAGTCATGGTCTGCGGTGCGGGTGCGGAACGGTGGGCTGATTGTCATGCCCTGGTTGGGGTTTTGCACATGGGAGCGGAAGTACTCGCGATCGGCGTAGTTGCCCGTCCTGGGCGTGACCGAGGCCGAGTCAGCGAGGACGTCGCCGTGTTTGTCCAACAGCAGGATGTCGCCCTTGTAGGGCGCGGCAGTGGCGCGATCGAAGAGCGCCAGATGGCGGATCTCAGCCGACACTTTTTGCAGGTCTTCACGTCCGGCCGCGGCAATCAGGCCTTTGAGGGACAGGTCATAGAGTTCGACGTTGCGCAGTACGTCGGCGTCGATCAGTTGCACAATGTTGTTGGCCGAACGGGCCGCTGCCTGCTCGGCGCTGGCGTATTCGCGGATCAGTAAAAACGTCACGATGCCCAGGATGGCGATCACCATCAGTGAGCTTCCAGCGATCAGCATCCGTTCCGAGCGTGTTGAAAGCATCATATTGCGAGGTATCGCACTCCCTTCGCCCACGGTTCTGATTACGGCCGTTGGGTGAGTTGATAAGAATCCTTTTGGATAACGCCGACGCGCTGGCAAGGGCCGGCCATCCCTGCGGCGCATGTATAAATCCCAGGCACAAAAAAGGCCAGCAAAACGTGCTGGCCTTTTACTTCGCTGAGCTTAGAACAGGTTGAGCGGGTAATCGACGATCAGGCGATATTCATCCGTGTCGTTGTCCAGGGCGGCATAACCGCCGCTGCCGTGATGGGTCGCCCACTGCAGGCGCAGGGCCAGGTCTTTGGCTTCGCCGCCTTGCACCACGTATTGCAGGTCCAGGTCGCGCTCCCAATGCCGGGCATGCTTGCCCTCTGCGCTGTACCAGCTGGCGTAGCCACGGCTCTGCGGATCAACCCGGGTCAAGTCCAGTTCGCCACGGGAGTAGGACAGGGCCGACGTCAGCCCAGGCACGCCCAGGCCGACGAAATCGTATGCGTACTTGAGCTTCCAGGAGCGTTCATGGGGGCCGTTGAAGTCCGAGTATTGCTGGGAGTTGTCCAGGTACACGCTGTCGCCCTGGGCGATGTAGTCGAAGGGCGTGTCACCGTTGACCCGCTGATAGGCGGCCGTGACGCTGTGGTGACCCACACCAACCGTCAGGTGCAGGCTGTAGGTGGTGTTGTCGATATCGCCCAGCAACGCCTGGCCGGTGTCCTGGGTGTGGTAGAGGTGCAGGCCGGGGTTGATGACCAGTTCGTTCAGCGCGTAGCGGTAGTCGAGGTCGTAGTAGTACTGGTTCCAGATGTCTTTGAGCTCTGAGGCATACAGGCTGCTGGTCCACCCGGGAACGCCGCTCCAGGCCGCGCCGGCCCAGTTCAGGTGTCGGCTTTTGTCGCCGTCACCCAGGGTTCCGTAACTGCTGCCGATGCGCACGTGGCCGCTCTGGTTATAGGGTTTGGTGAAGCTGGCCTGGCCGCCTTCGAGCAGCCAGCCATCGAAGCTGTGGTTGCTCAGACTCACGCCGCGAAAGGTCTGGGGCAGCATGCGAGTCTGGCCGCCGGCGATCACCGGGTTGTTGAGGAACAAGTCGCCGATTTTGAGCTCGGTGTCGAAGGCCCGGACTTTCAAGGTTGCGCCCGCCGTAGAGAACGACCCCGGTGCTTTGCCGCTGCCGTCGCTGACCGGCAGGATGCTCGAACTGTCGGTGCCGCCACCGCCATCGAGCTTGAGGCCGAGCATGGCATTGGCGTCCAGGCCGAACCCCACGCTGCCCGGGGTGTAGCCCGATTCGAATACCCCAAGGAATCCTTGGCCCCATTCGATGTTGTCGTCGTTGTGCTGTTGTCGGTTGCGATTCATGTAGTAGTTGCGGGCATTGAGCTTGAGGCTCGAACCCTCGACGAATCCCTCGGCCGTGCTGTCGTCCGCTGCGTGGGCGGTACACGCCATCGTTGCAGTCAATGCAATGAACAGGGGGGTGAGTGTTCGTGTTGCCTTTATCGCTGCCTTCATCGTATCGGGGCTCCTTGGGTCAATGGCGGCGTTTTTTATTCTGCACCGTCGCCAGTTTTCTACAGGGCAAAAAAAAGCCGCTGCAAGCAGCGGCTTTAAGACAATGCTCGCCCTGGTTGAACGCGGCGGCCTTGTCGAGGGAAACGTTCTAACGGGCTGCCTCAGCTGTCTTTCCGGGTGTCGGCCTGGTTGTGTTCGGCCGTGATTTTCTGGGCACTTTCACCTGTTTTCTGGCGGGTTGCCTGGGCCACCTGAGCGTCCTGGAACGCTGCGTCGCGTGCCGCATTGCGGGCCACGAAAGCCTGGGACTCTTCGGCCATGGCCAGGGGGCTGAGGAACAGGGAAGACAGGATAAAAGCGCTGGCGATACCCATGCTGTTTGACATCGTTGGCAGACCTTCTTGCGGAGCAAGTTCAATTCGGTGTGGCAAAAATATAGCGCCGCGCCTCGAGGAAAAAGAGCTCAAGCGTAAAAGGACTATTACCAAATAAACAAAAGTGGACGCTGGCTTGTCAGCGATAGCGGTAACGCGGTTTGCAGCTGAGGGGCTGGCGTGATCGTCGGCAAGCCGGCTCCCACAGAGTCAACGTCAGAGCCAGCATCAGAGGGGGAGGTGGAGGCCGAAGGTGTTGATGCCTTGCTCGCTGCGCACAAACACCTCGCCACCGTGCATCAGGGCAATGGCCTTGACGATGGCCAGGCCCAGGCCATGGTTGGCGCCGCTGTTGCGGCGTGAGGCATCGACTCGATAGAAACGCTCGAACAGCCGCGGCAAGTGTTCGCTGGCGATGCCCAGGCCGGGGTTGCTCACGGCAATCGCCACGTGTTGTTCGTGGCGCTGGATACGCACTTGGATCACCTGCCCGGGTTCGGTGTGTTGCACCGCGTTGCTCAGCAGATTGATCAGTGCCCTGCGCAAGTGGGCGATCTCGATGGGCACCTGGGCATCGCCTTCGACTTCTACCCGGACCTGGGCGTCTTCCAGGATGAAATCCAGGTAGTCCAGGGTCGTCGCCACTTCCCCGGCCAGGGAGGTGCTGGTCAGGTGGGTGGCCTTGCTGCCTTGGTCGGCGCTGGCCAGGAACAGCATGTCGTTGATGATCGAGCGTAGGCGCTCCAGCTCTTCGAGGTTGGATTGCAGTACTTCAAAGTAATGTTCTGCCGAGCGCCCGCGGGTCAGCGCGACTTGGGTCTGGCCGATCAGGTTGGTCAGGGGCGAGCGCAATTCATGGGCCACATCGGCATTGAAGGATTCCAGCCGCGAATAGGCCTGTTCCACCCGCTCCAGGGTGGAGTTGAACGAGTTGACGAACTGGCTCAGCTCCGGCGGCAGTGGCGACAACTGCAAGCGCCCGGACAGCCGTGGCGGCGCCAGGCGCTGGGCTTCCTGGGACAGCTTGATCAAGGGTTTGAGGCCGATCCGCGCCACCCAGTAGCCCAGGGCCGAGGCCAGCAACACGCCGACGATGGCCAGGCCGATCAGGGCTATCAGCAACTGATGCTGGGTCTGGTAGAAGGTCTCGGTGTCGATGGCGATCAAAAAGCGCAGGGCCGGGCGCTGTTCCTTGGCCGGCAGTTGGCTGACCAGCACTTTCAGTGGGTAGGGATGCTCGGCCAGGGTCAGGTCGTGCATGCCCGCAGGGCCCTCGGCCAGGTCGCGGATCTGCCGGTCAGGGTTGCCGTATTCATAGGCGGGGTCGCCGCTGACCGCCCAGAAGCGGATCCGTTTGTCTTCTTCGCTGAGCAGCTTGAGCTTGGCGTTGATCTTTGCCCAGTGCTCGGGCGTGCCGTAACGGGTCAGCGCCGACTCCAGCACGCTGTAACGGGCGTCCAGTTCGGCTTCGGGCAACAGGCCCAGGCCCTTGTCCACCTGCTGATAGAGCGCACCGCCGATCAACAGGAAGATCAGCAGCGCCACCAGGGTGAACAGGCCGCTCAGGCGCAGGGCGATGGAGTTACTGGGCACTTCGGCTCTCCAGCACATAGCCCATGCCTCGGATGGTGTGCAGCAGTTTTTCTTCAAAAGGCCCGTCGAGCTTGGCCCGCAGGCGCTTGATCGCGACTTCGACGACATTAGCGTCGCTGTCGAAATTGATGTCCCAGACCATTTCGGCGATGGCGGTCTTGGAGAGGATTTCGCCCTGGCGGCGGGCCAGCACGCTGAGCAGGGAGAACTCTTTGGCGGTCAGGTCGAGGCGGCTGCCGGCGCGGCTGGCCTTGCGGCTGATCAGGTCGATCCACAGGTCGGCGATGCTGATTTGCACCGGCTCGTGGCCACCGCTGCGCCGTGTCAGGGCTTGCAGCCGGGCCACCAGTTCAAGGAAGGAAAACGGCTTGCCTAGGTAATCGTCGGCACCGTCACGCAAGCCCTTGATGCGGTCCTCCACACGCTCGCGGGCGGTGAGCATGATCACCGGCGTCTGCTTGCGCGCGCGCAGGGCCCGCAACACACCAAAGCCGTCGAGGCCCGGCAGCATCACGTCGAGCACGATCACCCCGTAGTCGTTTTCCAGGGCCAGGTGCAGGCCCTCCAGCCCATCCCGGGCCAGGTCCACGGTGTAGCCCTGTTCCGTCAGGCCGCGGTGCAGGTAGTCTGCGGTTTTTTCTTCGTCTTCGATAATCAGAACGCGCATGACCCGCCTCAGGTAGTGGTCGCCAGCACCGGGGCTGGTTTGGGCCGGTGGAATAGTCGCTCGAGCCACAAGTATATGACCGGCGTGGTGAACAGCGTCAGGGCCTGGCTCACCAGCAAGCCGCCGACCACCGCAATGCCCAGGGGTTGGCGCAGCTCGGCGCCGGCGCCGTAGCCGAGCATCAGCGGCAGGGCGCCGAGCAAGGCGGCCAGGGTGGTCATGATGATCGGGCGAAAGCGCGTGATACAGGCCTGGTAGATCGCGTCCTGTGGCGACAGACCGCGCTGGCGCTGGGCTTCCAGGGCGAAGTCGATCATCAGGATGCCGTTCTTCTTGACGATGCCGATCAGCAGCACCAGGCCGATCAGGGCCATGATCGAGAAGTCCTGGCCGAGCAGCCAGAGCATCATCAGCGCGCCGAGCCCGGCCGAGGGCAGGGTCGAGATAATGGTCAGCGGGTGCACGAAGCTCTCATAGAGCACCCCGAGAATGATGTACACCGCCACCAGCGCCGCGAGAATCAGCCAGGGCTGGCTGGCCAGGGAACTTTGGAACGCCTGGGCCGCGCCCTGGAAGTTGCCGCTGATGGCCGCCGGCATGCCGATCTCGTTCTTGGCCTGGTTGAGCAGGATCACTGCGTCCCCCAGGGCCACGCCAGGTGCCAGGTTGAAGGACAGGTTGGCCGCCGGGAACATGCCGTCATGGGCGATGGACAGTGGGCCGATGGTGGGCGCATCGAAGCGCGCCAGGGCCGACAGCGGCACCATTTCCCCGGTCAGCGGCGAGCGCAGGTAGAAGTAGTTGAGGCTTTCCGCCTTGCCGCGCTGGCGGGTGTCGAGTTCCAGGATGACGTTGTACTGGTTGATCTCGGTCTGGAATTCGTTGATCTGCCGTTGGCCGAAGGCGTCGTACAGGGCCTCGTCGACATCACTGGCGGTGAGCCCGAAGCGCGCCGCAGCGACACGGTCGATGTCGATGTGGGTGATGCTGCCGCCCAGTTGCAGGTCATTGGAAATATCGCGGAACGCCGGGTTGCTGCGCAGCTTTTCTGTCAGGCGCTGGGTCCAGGTGCTGAGCGTCGGGCCGTCGTTGCTCTTGAGCACATATTGGTACTGGGCCCGGCTTGGCCCGGAGCTGAGGTTGATGTCCTGGCCGGCCCGCAGGTACAGGACGATGCCGGGTATCTTCATTAGTTTCGGGCGGATGCGGTCGATGAACCCGGCGGCCGAAACGTCGCGGTCGCCCCGTTGTTTCAGGGCGATCCAGAAGCGGCCGTTGGCGATGGTCTGGTTGTTGCCCGACACCCCGACCGAATGGGAGAAGGCCTGCACCGCCGGGTCGGTGGCGAGTATCTCGGCCAGCGCCTTGTGCTTTTTCACCATGTCCGGGTAGGAAATGTCGGCGGCGGCTTCCGTGGTGCCGAGGACGAAGCCGGTGTCTTGCACCGGGAAGAAGCCCTTGGGAATGAAGATGTAGCCGATCACCGCCATGCCCAGGGTCAGGCCGAACACCCCCAGCATCAGTTTCTGGTGGGCCAGGGCCCGGCGCAGGCCGCGCTCGTAGAGCGCCAGCAGGCGTTCACCGAAGCCCGGCTTGGCGTGTTCCGGGTGCACCGGTGCGCGCATGAACAGCGCCGCCAGGGTCGGGGCCAGGGTCAGGGACACCACTACGGAAATCATGATGGTGCTGGTGGCGGTCAGGGCGAACTCCTTGAATAGCCGCCCGACCACCCCGCCCATGAACAGCAGGGGGATAAAGGCGGCGATCAGGGAGAAGCTGATGGAGACCACGGTAAAGCCGATCTCGCTGGCGCCCTTGATGGCCGCCTCGCGCATGCCGTCACCGGCCTCCAGGTGACGGTGGATGTTTTCAACCACCACGATGGCGTCGTCCACCACAAACCCCACTGCGACCACGATGGCCACCAGCGTCAGGTTGTTCAGGCTGAACCCCAGCAGGTACATCAGGGCAAAGCTGGCGATCAGCGACACCCCGAGCACCGCCGAGACAATCAGGGTCGCCGACCACTGGCGCAGGAACAACGCCATCACCGCCACCACCAGCAGCACGGCGATCAACAGGGTGATCTCCACTTCATGCAGCGACGCGCGGATGGTCTGGGTGCGGTCGATCAGCACCTGGACCTGCACTGACGCCGGCAACATGGCCTCCAACCCGGGCAGGGCGGCGTGGATACGATCCACGGTCTCGACGATGTTGGCCCCCGGCTGGCGCGAGATCACCAGGTTGACCCCCGGCTGATCGCCGGACCAGGCCTGGATGTAATCGTTTTCCGGGCCGCTGACCACCTGCGCCACGTCCCTCAGGTGCACAGGGGCGCCGTTCTTGTAGGAAACGATCAACTGGCCGTATTCGTCGGGATGGAACAACTGATCGTTGGTCGACAGGGTGGAAATGCTCGACGCGCCATACAGCGCGCCCTTGGCCAGGTTGAGGCTGGTTTGCTGGATGGCCAGGCGGATGTCAGCCAGGGTCAGGCCGATGGCCGCCAATTGGTCAGCCGAAGCCTGGACCCGGATGGCCGGGCGCTGCTGGCCGGTGATGTTGATCTGGCCGACCCCATCGATCTGGCTGATCTGCCGGGCCAGTAGGGTTTCTGCGTAGTCGCTGAGTTCGGTGCCGGGCATTTGCGTGGAACTGACGCTGAGGATCAGCACTGGGCTGTCCGCCGGGTTGACCTTGCGCCAGGTGGGCAGGGTCGGCATGTCCTTGGGCAGTTTGCCGGCGGCGGTGTTGATCGCTGCCTGAACCTCCTGGGCCGCAGTGTCGATGCTTTTGTCCAGGGTGAACTGCAGGGTCAGCAGGGATGTGCCCAAGGCGCTGCTGGAAGTCATCTGGGTCATGCCGGGGATGGCGCTGAACTGCACTTCCAGCGGCGTTGCCACCGATGACGCCATGGTGTCCGGGCTGGCGCCGGGCAGGGCGGCAGACACTTGGATGGTGGGGAATTCGGCTTCCGGCAAGGGCGCGACCGGCAACCTCGGGAAGGCAATCAACCCCAGCAGCACCAGGGCAAAGGTCAAGAGCACGGTGGCGGCCGGATGGTCGATGCACCAGGCCGATACCGAACCGTGCCCCTTCATGGCTGCGGCTCCACGGCCACCGCTTGCGGCGGCTCGCTGAGCACCTGGACCTGGGCGCCGGGCTTGAGCCGCGACTGGCCATCGCTGACCAGCACGTCATTGGCTTGCACACCCTTGATGATGTTCAGCTCACTGTCCTGGTACACCAGCTGCACCGTCACGGCCTCCACCTGGTCGCCCTTGATACGGTAGACAAAAGGCTGCTCCAGCCCTCGCTGCACCACCCCGGGCGGCACGGTCAGGGCGCTCGGGTCCACGGCGGTCTGGATCTTCACCGTGACCAGTTGCCCGGGCCAGAGCGCCTGCTGGGCGTTGTCGAATTCGGCTTTGGCGCGGATGGTGCCGGTGCTGGTATTGATCTGGTTGTCGATCAGGGTCAGGTGGCCATCCCCCAGCAACTGGCCGGTATCGGCCTGGGTGTCGGCCCCGATGTAGGCCTTGACCGCCGCCGGCTCAGGCGCCCGAATCAGCCCTTGCAGGGTCGGCAGCATCTGCTGGGGCAGGGAGAACTCCACGGCGATGGGGTCGATCTGGGTCACCGTGAACAGCCCCTGGGTATCGCTGGTGCGCAGGAAGTTTCCTTCATCCACGGTGCGAATGCCCACCCGGCCGCTGACGGGCGAGCGAATCTGCGTGTAGGAAAGCTGTACCTGGGCGGCGTCGATGGCGGCCTGGTTGCCCTGGGCCGTGGCCTTGAGCTGGTTGACCAGCGCTTGTTGCTGGTCGTAGGTCTGCTTCGACACGCCGTCGTCCACGGACAGCAACTTGTAGCGTTTGAGGTTGATCAGGGCCACTTGCAGTTGCGCTTGGTTTTCCGCCAGTTGCGCCCGGGTCTGGTCCAGGTTGGCGCGGATCGAACGATCATCAATGGTTGCCAACAGATCACCGACCTTGACCCGTTGCCCCTCCTTGACCAGCACCTTGGTGAGGATGCCGTCCACCTGCGGGCGAATCACCACGCTGTGCAGCGACAACACCGAGCCGATACCCGTGGTGTAGCGCGGCACGTCGCGCTGCTGCACAGCCACCACCCGCACGGGGATCGCAGTCGGGGCGGCCAGTTTGGCCTTGGCCGGTTTGTTCAGCAGCCACAGGCCGGCGGCCAGCATCACGGCGAGCACGCCGACGATCACGACTGTTCTTGAGGAGGTTCGCATGGGAGTAGAGCGCCGGGGGCAATTGAAGTCGGGGAACGGCCAATAGCAATGGCTCATTTATAGCGTGTTAACCCGGTCAGCAACGTGACGGCTACCTGTCAGCGCTGTCAGCAAAGGCAGCCAATGCATGGGCGCAGGTTAAAGATCCGCAGCGCACAGGTATACTGCCGCCTTCTGTGGCCTGTTCCTTGGCCCGGTTCTTCTTTATCTCCCCGGAGCTTCCATGAATTCCCCTGTACAACCGCCAGTGGACGACGCCCTGAGCGCTGATCCGGTTGCCGAGACCAGCGAACACCCAGCCGAGGCTGAGGGCGGTGCCGCCATCCCGGCCTTCAAGTTTCCGTTCAATCCGTCGGCGTTCGCCCAGGCGAAAAACGCCCAGCAGCCTTGGTACAAGAACGGCGCGACCAACGGCCATACCAAGACACCAGGGGCTGCACCACCCGGCACCCGTCGCTCCATGGGCAAGCGCTAACGCTTGCAGGTGATGAGCATTGGCGCATGTTTGCCGAAGTTCCCGGCAATGATGGCTAATTGCTTTAACCCTGAGCTGGATCAGTATTTGTGGAATCAGTGCGCTTAGAGTCAGCAGCCCTGCCGAGACTCTTCCAATAATACGAGCGCGCTTTCCATGAAGATCAATCTCCCGGTAACGGGGCGAAATGTGGATTTTGCCCCTGATGCGAACATTCTCTCGACCACCGATCTGACCAGCGCGATCACCTACGCCAATCCCGATTTCATCAGGATCAGCGGCTACAGCCGGGAAGAGCTGCTGGGCTCGCCGCACCATCTGTTACGCCATCCAGACATGCCGTCTGCGGCTTTTGCCCACATGTGGCGAACCCTCAAGAGTGGGCGCTCATGGATGGGGCTGGTGAAAAACCGCTGCAAGAATGGCGACCATTATTGGGTCAGCGCTTATGTCACCCCGGTCACCCGGGACGGTGTGGCGGTGGAGTACCAGTCGGTGCGCACCAAACCCACGACCCGGCAGATAGCCGCAGCGGAACAGGCCTACGCGCGCCTGCTCAAGCCTGGGCCACGTTGGCGCCGGCTGCCATCTGTATCCCTGTCGCTCAAGCTTTGGGGCTGGGTGAGCCTGGCGTTCGTTGGTTCCCAAGGGCTGGCGACGGCGCTGCTGCCAGGGTCGGCCCTGGCGACGGTGTTGGCGGTGGGGCTCGGCAGCGCGCTCAGTGCCTTGGGCGTCGTGCTGCTGTTGCGGCCCCTCAAGCGCCTGACTGAGCGGGCCTTGGACATTGCCGACAACCCCTTGAGCCAAAGGCTTTATACCGGGCGTGGGGATAGCGTTGGGCAGATTGAATTCGCGCTGCACATGCTGGAAGCCCAGGTCGGTGCCGTGGTCGGCCGTATCGGCGATGCGTCCCAGCGCCTGGCCGGGCACGCCGCGCAATTGGTCGAGCACCTGCAGCACAGCCACCGCAGCACCTTGGAGCAACAGGCAGAAGCCGACCAGGTGGCCGCCGCCATCCAGCAAATGGCCGCCAGTGTGGCTGAAGTCGCCAGCCACGCCCAGCAAGCCTCGCGCACCGCCGACCAGGCTGAAAATGAAACCCGCGAAGGCCATCAGTTGGTGGGCGAAAGCCGCAGCGCTGCGCAGTACCTGGCGGGGGAGTTGGCCCGTGCCACCGAAGTGATCCATCAACTGGAAAGCCACAGCGCGGATATTTCCGGGGTGCTGGAGGTGATTCGCAGCATCGCCGAGCAAACCAACTTACTGGCGCTGAATGCGGCGATCGAGGCAGCCCGGGCTGGTGAGCAGGGCCGTGGTTTCGCGGTGGTGGCCGATGAAGTGCGCGGCCTGGCCCGGCGTACCCAGGAATCGACCCAGGAAATCCAGCGCATGATCAGCACCCTGCAAAACGGCGCGCGGGACGCGGTGCAGGTCATGCAGCAGAGCAGCGAGCATGCGCAGAACAGTGTGGATCAGGCCCAACGTGCGGCCGCGGCCCTGGACGGCATCAGCCTGCGGGTCAACCAGATCACTGAAATGAGCCTGCAAATCGCCTCGGCGGTGGAGCAACAGAGTGCGGTCAGTGAGGACATCAACCGCAACATCATCGGCATTCGCCAGGCCTGCGACGTGACGGTCAGTGCCGGGCAGCAGAGCCACATCAACTCAGGCGATGTGGCTGGGCTGGCGGGAGACCTGCGGCAACTGGCCCAGGAGTTCTGGCACAAGCGCGGCTAGGCCGATCATCGGCCGGCCGTCACTGGCTGCCCGGAACTCAGGCCGCGCGCAGGGAAATGAAGGTGTAGTCCAGCGCGGCGTCCAGGGTCACTTCGGCCCCGGCCGCCAGGACCTGTTCGGCAACGTCCGTACCGGAAACATGGAAGCGCCAGGCGTGGCGGCTTTCCGGCAAGGCTTGGGTCTTGACCTGGTCGATGGCCATGGCCAGCGCCTGCATGTTGGGCAGGTAGGCGGTAAACCCGTCGCCCTTGAGCGCCGTGGTCCGAATACCCAGTGCGGCGCAGATCGCTTCCTTGAACGGGATGTCGTCACGGTCGGCCTGGCGCGAGCGTTGGATCAACTCGGCCAGGGGCTGGTCCACCAACTGGTCGGCGAGGATCAACAGCGGGCCCTGTTCCCAGGATTCGGGCGGGCATTCCTTGGCATCAGGCTTGAGGGGGATGTGGGGATTGATTTCCATCGGGTAGATGCGGCACACCAAGGGCCGTCGCTCGTAGATGCGGCACAGGTTTTCTTCGTCAAGATTCCGGCAGCGCCCCGGGTTGAAGGCGGCAAAGGTGATGGCCACATAGGCTTGGGCCTGGCCGCTGGGCACCATACAGGAACGGCGCTGGGCGTGTTCGCGCTGTTCCACCGGCAGCCCCAGGCCATTGCCCAGGAACCCTTCCACCAGGACGATCACCTGGCCGCCGTCAGTCGCCCAGTCCCGGGCTTCCGTGAGGGTCAGGGGAACGTGATGGTCGGTGCAGCACTTGCCGCAGCCGACGCAGGAAAACTGTGTATTCATTGAGCGAAAAGCCGTGATCGGAAAGCCATAGGCGCGCCGGGATTACAGCGGTCGACGCGAGAAGAGCAGTGTCGAAGCAAGTTGTGCGCCAGTCAGCGGGCTTTCAGGGTGGGGGCAATGCTGTCCCACTCGCTGACATGGGCGGTCTTGCTGGCTTTGTGATAGAGGCACAGCTCGATGCCTTTCTGGCCCTTCATGTGTTTTTGCGGGTACTGACCCTGTAGTAGCAGGGCGCTGTAGCCCACCTTGTCGTCGAATTGCGCGGCACGGCCGCTGGGTTGGGGATTTTTCAGGCCGCTGGCCTTGAGGCAACTGGCGATGACCGCCTTGTCATATTGGGCCCAGGCATCGCTGCTGGAGGCGTGTGCCAGCGGGCTCAGAAGGCAGGAGCAGGCGAGGGCGGCGAGGAGGTTTTTCATGTGGGTGCTTCCCGGGGTTCCCTTGGATGCCGGGCAGTATGCCTCAACGACGCAGGTTACCGCGGGATCGGTTCACGCCGTACCAAGCGCATGCCGACGCTGGCATACAGGTGCCGGGCAGGCTGGTTGTCTTCCCTCACCTTGAGGTCGACCCAGCCTTCGCGACGCTGTTGGAAGACCTGGAACACGTGCTGCAGCAAGGCTCGCCCCAAGCCCTGGCGGCGGGCTCGCGGGTGTACCACCAAGTCCTTGAGGTAGGCGCTGGTCCAGCACTGGGCAACGGCCACCGGCCCTTGGGCGTCGACCGCGACAAAGCACAGCGCCGGATCGTATTCGGCGTCCTGTTCCAGTTGTTGGCGCCAGGTGTCTAGCGCGGGCATGTCGCCACCGGCCTCTTCCTGGCCGAGTACCAGCAGTTGGTGCACGGCCGCGGCCTGGTGCGGCTGGTAGGGCTGGAGCTGGATACCCGCCGGCCAATCGGGGGCGGGCAGTACCGGGGCCAGGTCGCACCGCAGCAGCAGGCAGTAGTCCTCGGCCAAGGTTCAGGCGCTCTGGGTCTCGATGGTTTTGGCCGCCTCAATCAGGCAGCGGGTCAGCTCCGGCGACGAGAACTTGGTGAGTACCGCGTTGGCCCCGGCAAGTCGTGCCTTCTCGCTGTTCATGGCGCTGTCCAGGGAGGTGTGCAGCAACACGTAGAGGTGGGCGAAATCCGGGGTCTCGCGCAGGGTGCGGGTCAGGGCGTAGCCGTCCATTTCCGACATCTCGATGTCCGAGACGATCAGGTTGATCTCGTTGGCCGTGCCTTGCAGTTCCAGCAGGCACTCGATGGCTTCCCTTGCGCTGCGGGCAGTGTGGCATTGCAGGCCGAGGTTGCGCAGGGTGTGCACCGATTGCGCCAGCGCCACCTGGCTGTCATCCACCACCAGAATGCGCGCGTTGCCCAGGGCCTCGGCGTCTTCCATGTTCAGCTCAGTGGGGGCCATTTCGATCTGTGCCGGGGCGATCACGTGGATCACTTTCTCGATATCCAGCACCTGCACCAGGGTGCCGTCGACCTGGGTCACGCCAGTGATGTAGGACTTGACGCCGCCGGAACCGAACGGCGGTGGACGAATATCGGTGGTCAGGCAGTGGACGATCTTGCTCACCGCCTGCACATGCAAACCCTGCTTGGAACGGCTGACGTCGGTGACGATCAGGCAGCCACCGTCCGGGTCTTCCAGAGGGCGTTCGCCAATCGCTCGGCTCAGGTCGATGACCGACAGTGAGGCACCACGCAGCGTGGCGATGCCTTTTACATGGGGGTGGGACTCCGGCAGCTTGGTCAGCGGCGGGCAGGGGATGATTTCACTGACTTTCAGCAGGTTGATCGCCATCAGCTTGCCGCTGCGCAAGGTAAACAGCAGAAGCGATAGAGAGTCTGCGCGGGCTTTGTTGGAGGACATAAAAACCTTCTTGGGAAAAATTGGTGTGTGGCTCGACCCACGGACAACCATTGATAACGGGTTATCGACGTATTCAGGGCTGGCTTTAGCGCCGAGCCGGCTTTCTGTC
This sequence comes from Pseudomonas morbosilactucae, assembly GCF_023241715.1. GTDB lineage: Bacteria > Pseudomonadota > Gammaproteobacteria > Pseudomonadales > Pseudomonadaceae > Aquipseudomonas > Aquipseudomonas morbosilactucae. The sequence goes on along the minus strand of NZ_JALQCW010000015.1, from coordinate 26,184 downwards.
GTCTTGCAGTGCCTGTTTACCGGCGCAGGCCCAGGCGCTTGGCCAGGCGGCTGAGGTTGGCCCTGTCCAAGCCTAGCTCACGGGCCGTGCTGGCCCAGTTGTGTTGGTGCCGTTCAAGACAGGCATTGATCAGGTGGCGTTGATAGTCGTCAGTGGCCTGGCGCAGGTCACCAGGGAAGGGGGCTGCGCTGGCGGCTTCAAACTGGAGGGCCGGTGTCGCGGAGTCTTGCTCGCTGATGTGGGGCAGGTCCAGGTCCTTGGCATCCAGGCTGAGGATCTTCGGTCGCTCTCGGCAATTGCCTAGGGCTTTGAGGGCGCTGCGGCCAATCAGGTGTTCCAGTTCGCGTACGTTCCCCGGCCAGTCATAGGCCAGCAGTGCCGCTTGCGCGTCCGCGCTCAGGCGCAGGCTGCCCAGGCCCATGCGCGATCGGTTCTGTTCGAGGAAATAGCCGCTGAGCAGTAACACATCGCGCCCGCGTTCGCGCAGGGCCGGGACCCGTAGCGGGTAGACGCTGAGGCGGTGGTAGAAGTCGGCGCGGTAACGGCCGCTGCGCACTTCTTCGGCCAGGTCGCGGTTGGTGGCAGCAATCAGGCGCACGTCCACTTGATGTTCCTTGTCCGAGCCCAGGCGCTGTAGCTGGCCGCTTTGCAGGACCCGCAGCAACTTGGCCTGGACCGTCAGCGACAGCTCGCCCACCTCATCGAGAAACAGGGTGCCGCCATTGGCCAGTTCGAATTTGCCGCGACGGTCGGCGGTGGCGCCGGTAAAGGCACCGCGGACATGGCCGAAGAGTTCGCTTTCCACCAGGGTGTCGGGCAGGGCCGCGCAGTTGAGGCTGATGATGGGGCGGCTGGCACGGTTCGACGCGGCGTGAATGGCTTGGGCCACCAGCTCCTTGCCGACCCCGGTTTCACCGGTGATCAACACCGTCAGCTCGCTGCCGCCCACCAGTTGGATTTCTTCCAGCAAGCGTTTGTGGGCCTTGCTCTGGCCGATCATCTCGCGGTTCTGGCCGCTGGCCTGGCGATAGACTTCGGCCCGCTGGTGTTCATCTTCGGCACGCAGGGCCAGGCGTTCAATGCGTTCGGCGACGTTGACCGTCGCCGCGGCCAGGCTGGCGAAGGCTTGCAGGGCGTCCAGTTCAATGGGTTCGAAACGCTGCGGGTCCAGGGCATCCAGGGTCAGCAGGCCCCAGGGGCGCTCGTCGATAAACAGCGGGCAGCCCATGCAGTCGTGGACTTCCAGGTGCTCGGTGAGCCCTTCCACTAAGCCGTCATAGGGGTCGGGCAGGGGGCTGTCGCTGGCAAAACGGATAGGGCCTGGGCTGCTTAGCAGTGCGGCAAAGCGCGGGTGCTCGTTGACCTTGAAGCGCCGGCCCAGGGTATCGGTGCTCAAGCCGTCCACCGCCAGGGGGACCAGGCAGTCGCCGTCGAGGCGCAGCAGCGCGGCGGCGTCGCAGGGCAGCAGGGCGCGCATGGCTTCCAGCAGGCGCCGGTAGCGTTCGCCTTCCGGCAGCTCGCGGGACAGGTCGGCCACCAGGGGCAGCAGGGTCGTGAGCAACGATTTTGCAGTCATAAAGACTCCTATTGGTCGTTTTGACTATAAAGCGTCTGTGGTCTTAATGACTATGTATTTTATAAGTATATGATTTATATGTGTTTTTTAAGTGGCATGAAATCTGATTAGAGCAAGGCAACCTGCTAGATACCTAAAAGCCCAGGAGTTGTCCTTATGCTTAGCGTCCAAGATCGCGCCATTATCAAATCCACGGTTCCCCTGCTGGAAAGCGGCGGTGAAGCCTTGATCACCCACTTCTACCGGATGATGCTCAGCGAGTATCCGCAGGTGCGGCCCCTGTTCAACCAGGCGCACCAGGCCAGCGGCGACCAGCCCCGGGCCCTGGCCAATGGGGTGCTGATGTACGCCCGGCACATCAACCAGTTGGATCAACTGGGCGACCTGGTGGCGAAAATCATCAACAAGCATGTGGCCCTGCAGATCCTGCCGGAACACTACCCGATTGTCGGCAGTTGCCTGCTGCGGGCCATCTCTGAAGTGCTGGGCGACGAGATTGCCACCCCCGAGGTGATGCAGGCCTGGGGCGCGGCCTACCAGCAGTTGGCGGATATCCTGATCGGTGCCGAGTCGGCCATTTACGAGCAGAAGGCCAGTGCCCCCGGTGGATGGCGCGGGGCTCGGCCCTTCACCCTGGTCAAACGGGTGGAAGAAAGCGCGGAAATCACGTCGTTCTACTTCGAACCTGCGGACAAAGGCCCGATCCTGGTGGCAGAGCCGGGGCAATACATCGGCTTGCAGCTGTTCCTGGGCGGTGAGGAAATCCGCCGCAACTACTCGCTCTCGGCCCTCTCCGACGCCGGCCAGTACCGTATCAGCGTCAAGCGCGAAGCCGGTGGCCGCGCCTCCAACTACCTGCATGACCAGTTAAAGGTCGGCGCCGAGATCCAGTTGTTCCCGCCAGCAGGGGAATTCACCCTGGCTGCCGGCGACAAGCCGCTGGTGCTGATTAGCGGCGGCGTGGGTATCACCCCGACCCTGCCGATGCTCGAAGCGGCCCTGGCCAGCCAGCGCCCGGTGCACTTTATCCACTGCGCGCGCAACGGCGGGGTGCATGCGTTTCGTGAGTGGGTGGATGGGCTTGCCGCCCGTCATCCCCAGCTCAAGCGCTTCTACTGTTACGCCGAGGACGACGGCGTCAGCCCGGCGGCGACCAACTGGGCCTGCTGAGCCAGGAGCAACTGGCGCAATGGCTGCCCCAGCAGCGTGACCTGGACGCCTACTTCCTGGGCCCTAAAGGCTTTATGGCGGCGATCAAGGGGCATCTCAAAGCCCTGGGCGTGCCGGAGCGGCAGAGCCGTTACGAGTTCTTCGGCCCGGCCGCCGCCCTGGAGTAACCGAGCGCCTGGCGCTGCCGTGCCGCTTGCGCACGGGGCGACCAGCGCCGGCCAGCCCGCTCCTGCCAGGACGCGGGCTGGCCTGAGAGGCGGCCAGCATTAATCCCTCCTTAACCTGTCTAGCGTTAATTCCTCCGATGCTGTTTGCGGGCAGGTGCTCAAAGCCCCTGGCCAGCGTGTAGACTTCCCGGCAAACAGGCCTATCGAAGACCCTCTCGGCGGCGGCGCGCTGCGGCCGAACCATAGACAAGAAAGGAATTGGGATGAGTGACGACACACTGCGTTTGGGACGCGAGCGGCGTTTCCTGGTGCTGCTGGGCGTGATCTGCCTGGCGCTGATCGGCGGCGCACTGTACATGCAGGTGGTGTTGGGCGAGGCGCCTTGCCCGCTGTGCATTCTGCAGCGTTATGCATTGCTGCTGATCGCCCTGTTCGCCTTTATCGGCGCGGCCATGAGAACCCGACGTAGCCTCACGATCCTCGAAACCCTGGTGGTCCTCAGTGCCATCGCTGGGGCTGCGGTGGCGGGGCATCACGTCTACACCCAGTTCTACCCGGCGGTGAGTTGCGGCATCGATGTGCTGCAGCCGATTGTCGACAGCCTGCCCCTGGCCACGATCTTCCCCCTGGGCTTTCAGGTAGACGGCTTCTGCTCCACGCCTTACCCGCCAGTGCTTGGTTTGTCCCTGGCGCAGTGGGCGCTGGTGGCCTTTGTCCTGACGGTGGTACTGGTACCGCTGGGGGTTGTCCGCAATCGCAAGAAAACCGCCTGAGCGTTCCGTAAAAGCCTTGGGCCCCACAGTGGGCGCCGAGGCTTTTTTTTGCCTTCGGCGCGCAGGTCTAGGGGTCGTGATTCAGGGCAAACAAAGGCGGCTAAAAAGTGCGACATGTTGTCACACGCAGGGTGTCGCAGTGGGTGGCTCAAGTGAGGCTTCAGGGCGCGTTTCGAGACGATGTGAACCCCGGGTGCCTGTCAGTTTGTGCAGCCGGGTGAGGGGGGCGATAAGCGTAGCCTGCTATCGAAGTAACCGGCTTAAACCCTCATTTTACAAGGGGTGGCGCCATGCCATGGGGTTGCTCAGAGTATTCTCGGGGCGGCTCGGATAAATGCTTTGAAGGTCGTTTTAGGGCTTTTTGTTGCGAATGAAAATCGCTATTATCCGAGCCTTTCGTAACAGTCGTCAGGCATTGTTGCGCCATTCGATAAGATTTATTTCGGGATGAGACATGGTTTATGAAACGCGACATATCTACAATCGCCCGCACTAAATCCCGGCGCTGCTCATCCCGTGAGCATACGAGGGTGGTCTCGGGGCGAAGAATGCTCGATTGAGGCCCCAGGTGTCGGCACCTTCCAAACTTCCGCACCAAATGGAATTGGTCTGTAACAAGGCCTTTGACCACGAATTCGAATAAGAACTCACTGCTGGCCCAGGATTTGTCGTTGAGCGATTAACGCGATGGGCAGGCCCTTATTCAATCGAAGAGAAATGCCAACCCTTGGCAGGGTGAAGTGTTGGCGATCAAAACCCAACTGCATTGCGCAAGCTGCTTTAGAGGTCGTGAGATGAGTAAAAACAGGTACACCCGATTACTAGGCTTATTGCCTCTGGCCGGCATGCTGTTGCTGCTGGGAGGTTGCAAGTGGACCTTGCTCGATCCAAAGGGCCAGGTCGGTCTGGATCAACGCAACCTGATCATCACTGCCACCTTGCTGATGCTGTTGGTTGTGGTTCCGGTGATCGTGATGACCTTCGCGTTCGCCTGGAAGTATCGTGCGTCCAACACCAACGCCACCTACGCGCCTAAGTGGTCGCACTCCACCAAGATCGAAATTGCGGTCTGGCTGGTTCCGGTGCTGATCATCATTGCCCTGGGTTACATCACCTACAAGTCGACCCACGCCCTGGACCCTTACCGTCCGCTGGATTCCGACGTCAAGCCGGTCACCATTGAAGTGGTCGCGCTGGACTGGAAGTGGCTGTTCATCTATCCCGAGCAAGGGATCGCCACGGTCAACAAGATCGTGTTCCCGGCCAACACGCCAATCAATTTCAAAGTCACTTCCGACGCCGTGATGAACTCGTTCTTCATCCCGGGCCTGGGTGGCCAGATCTACGCGATGGCGGGCATGCAGACCAAGCTGCACCTGATTGCCAACCAGAACGCCGAGCTTGATGGTATCTCCGCCAACTACAGTGGCGCGGGCTTTACCGGCATGAAATTCAAAGCAATCGCCACCACCCAGGAAGAGTTTGACGCCTGGGTAAAAGAAGCCAAGAGCTCACCAAAACAGCTTGAAAAAGCTGAATACGAAGCCCTTGCCAAGCCAAGCCAGAACAACCCTGTAGAGCTGTACTCCTCGTACGCGCCGGACCTGTTTCAGAAAATCATCGATAAGTATGAAGGGATGAAACCAGGCACGCCGGTCAAGCACGAGAAGAAAGAAGTGGCTGCTGTGGAAGGGACGGACGCAAATTCGCATTCAGCTGCCGGGGCAGAGGAGTAAACGATGTTTGGTAAATTAAGTTGGGAAGCGGTCCCGTTCCACGAGCCGATCGTGATGGTGACCATCGCCATGATCGCGCTGGGTGGTCTGGCGCTGTTTGCGGCAATCACCTACTTCAAGAAGTGGACCTACCTGTGGACCGAGTGGCTGACTTCGGTCGACCACAAGAAAATCGGTGTGATGTACATCATCGTCGCCATGATCATGCTGCTGCGTGGTTTTGCCGATGCCATCATGATGCGTACCCAGTTGGCCATGGCCACCGAGGGTTCGCCGGGCTACTTGCCGCCTGAACACTATGACCAGATCTTCACCGCCCACGGTGTGATCATGATCATCTTCATGGCGATGCCTTTCTTCACCGGCCTGATGAACCTGGCAGTGCCGCTGCAGATCGGCGCGCGTGACGTTGCGTTCCCATTCCTCAACTCCCTGAGCTTCTGGCTGCTGGTTTCCGGCGTCGTGCTGATCAACCTGTCCCTGGGCGTCGGCGAATTCGCCAAGACCGGTTGGGTCGCCTATCCGCCGTTGTCGGGGCTGCAATACAGTCCGGGCGTGGGGATGGATTACTACATCTGGGCACTGCAGCTATCGGGTCTAGGGACAACGCTGACGGGGGTCAACTTCCTGGCCACCGTGCTGAAAATGCGTACCCCTGGCATGAAGCTGATGGACATGCCGATCTTCACCTGGACCTGCACCTGGGCCAACGTGCTGATCGTGGCTTCGTTCCCGATCCTCACCGCTACCCTGGCACTGCTGACGCTTGACCGTTACATGGATTTCCACATTTTCACCAATGAACTTGGTGGCAATCCAATGATGTACGTCAACCTGTTCTGGGCTTGGGGTCACCCTGAGGTTTACATTCTGATTCTGCCGGCGTTCGGGATCTTCTCCGAAGTCATCTCGACCTTCTCCGGCAAGCGTCTGTTTGGCCACCACTCGATGATCTACGCTTCCGGCGCGATCTCGGTACTGGGCTTCATGGTTTGGCTGCACCACTTCTTCACCATGGGTTCGGGGGCTAGCGTCAACGCCTTCTTCGGCCTGGCGACGATGCTGATTTCGATCCCGACGGGGGTGAAGCTATTCAACTGGCTGTTCACCATCTACCACGGCCGCCTGCGCATCACCAGCCAGGTTCTGTGGACCCTGGGCTTCATGGTGACCTTCGCTATCGGCGGCATGACCGGCGTACTGCTGGCCATCCCGGGTGCTGACTTCGTACTGCACAACAGCCTGTTCGTGATCGCTCACTTCCACAACGTGATCATCGGCGGCGCGGTATTCGGCTACATCGCAGGTTTCAGCTTCTACTTCCCGAAAGCGTTCGGCTTCAAGCTGCACGAAGGTTGGGGCAAGGCTGCATTCTGGTTCTGGATCTCGGGCTTCTTCGTCGCGTTCATGCCGCTCTATGCACTGGGCTTCATGGGCATGACCCGTCGTCTGAACGCCACCACCAACCCTGAGTGGGTGCCGTACCTGTACGTCGCCATGTTCGGTGCGGTGATGATCGCTATCGGTATCGCCTGCCAGCTGATCCAGCTGTACGTCAGTATCCGTGACCGCAAGCAGAACGAATGTGTGTCGGGCGACCCATGGAATGCTCACACCCTGGAATGGTCGACCTCGTCGCCACCGCCGTTCTATAACTTCGCCGTGCTGCCGAAAGCCACCACGATCGACCCGTTCACCGAAGCCAAGGAAGACGGTACCGCGTACCAGAAACCGGCTCGCTACTCGCCGATCCACATGCCAAACAACACCGCTACCGGTGTGGTCATGGGCGCTCTGTTGACGGTCTTCGGTTTCGCCATGATCTGGCACATCTGGTGGCTGGCCATCGCAAGCCTGGCAGGCACCGTGATCTATTTCGTGATCCACGCGGCTCGTGATGATCAAGGCTACATGGTGCCGGTCGACGTGATCGAACGCATCGAAGCCGAGCAGCACGCTCGCCTGGTAGCCGAGAAGAAGATTCCGGCCAACCGTGTTGAAACCTCGTTGGAACAGGCTTAAACCATGTCGAACTTAGTGACCAATGCTGGACACGCCCATGTCGATGACCATGGGCACGATGACCACCACGACGCGGGCGAGATGACCGTCTACGGTTTCTGGCTCTACCTGATGACCGACTGCATCCTGTTTGCGTCGATCTTCGCGGTGTACGCGGTACTGGTAAACAACGTAGCGGGTGGCCCGTCGGGCCACGACATCTTCGAACTGCCTTACGTACTGGGCGAAACCGCCTTGCTGCTGTTCAGTTCGATCACCTACGGCTTCGCCATGCTGGCGTTCTACCGGGGTAACAAGAAGGGCGTCCTGACCTGGTTGGGCCTGACCTTCGTGCTCGGCCTTGGCTTTATCGCCATGGAGATCAACGAGTTCCACCTGCTGATCTCCGAGGGCTACGGTCCTAGCCGTTCCGGCTTCCTGTCGGCGTTCTTCACCTTGGTCGGTACCCACGGTCTGCACGTGAGTGCGGGTCTGATCTGGATGGCGATCATGATGTACCAGGTCAACAAGCATGGCCTGACGTCGACCAACAAGACCCGCCTGAGCTGCCTGAGCCTGTTCTGGCACTTCCTGGACGTGGTCTGGATCTGCGTCTTCACCGTTGTCTACTTGATGGGGACTCTGTAATGGCTAATGCACACTCCCATGACAGCCATGATGCGAGCCACGGCAGCGTAAAGTCTTACGCCATCGGCTTCATCTTGTCGGTGATCCTGACGATCATCCCGTTCGGCCTGGTGATGTACCCGACCCTGCCGAAGGCCACCACTCTGGCCATCGTGTTGTTGTTCGCAGTGATCCAGGTGGTTGTTCACCTGTACTACTTCCTGCACCTGGACCGTTCCCAGGCTCAGCGTAACAACGTGATTGCGTTTGTCTTCACGGCCATTGTGATCGTCCTGCTGGTTGGCCTGTCGTTGTGGATCATGTTCAGCATCCACACCTACATGATGGCGAAGTGAGGTAAGAACCGATGTCGCTCAAGCACTTTATCCAAATCACCAAACCGGGGATCATTTTCGGTAACGTGCTTTCTGTGGCAGGCGGTTTCTTCCTGGCCTCCAAGGGGCATGTCGATCTGGCCATTTTCCTGGCTGCAATGATCGGCACGTCCCTGGTCGTCGCTTCTGGTTGCGTGTTCAACAACTGCATTGACCGCGACATTGATCTGAAGATGGAACGCACCAAGAACCGGGTGCTGGTCCAGGGCCTTATCTCCCTGAAATTGGCCTTGGTCTACGCGACCATCCTGGGCATCGCTGGCGTGGTCTTGTTGTACCGCGTGGCCAATCCGTTGGCCGCACTGTTCGCGGTCATCGGTTTTGTCATCTACGTCGGCTTCTACAGCCTGTATCTCAAGCGCAAGTCGGTTCACGGCACGCTGGTGGGCAGTCTGTCGGGGGCGATGCCACCGGTGATCGGTTATGTGGCCGTGAGCAATAGCTTCGACATGGCGGCATTGACCCTGCTGGTGATGTTCAGTCTGTGGCAGATGCCGCATTCCTATGCCATTGCGATCTTCCGCTTCAACGATTACCTGGCCGCATCGATTCCGGTGCTGCCGGTGAAGCGCGGCATCCTGGTGGCCAAGAAGCACATCCTGCTCTACATCCTGGCGTTCCTGATTGCCACGCTGATGCTGACCTTCAGTGGTTACGCCGGCATGAGTTACCTGGCTGTGGCAGCCGCCATGGGCATGTACTGGTTGTACATGGCCTGGACCGGCTACAAGGCGGTGGATGACACCGTCTGGGCCCGCAAGCTCTTCGTCTTCTCGATTTTCACCATCACCGCGCTGAGCGTGATGATGTCCCTGGATTTCAAGGTACCGACTGAACTGCTGCTGACCTACGCGCCTTAAGCTGCACCGGCCGATGAAAACCCCGCCTTCGACAGAAGTGCGGGGTTTTTTTTGCGCGTTTTTTGTCCCCTTGCCAGCTCCTTGGTTGAATCGTGAGCCTGCTGGGGTTTACATCATTTATATCTTTTAGCTCCCAAGCACCTACCCGGCTCCCGTAAAATTGCGGCCTTGAGTTTGAAAACCGAGTGGATGCAATGGACAACAGCGTTGAAATGACCGACTCGAAGGCCCGCTACGGCGTCGTCAGTCGCAGCTTGCACTGGGCCATGGCCTTGGCCTTTACCTGGATCTACTGCACCACCTGCGCCCATTACCTGCTCTCCGATTCGGCGCTGGACAAGTTCCTCTGGCCGACCCACAAACAAGTGGGCCTGCTGTTGATGGGCCTGCTGGTGCTGCGCGTGGTCTGGAGCCTGCTGAACCGGCACCGCCGGCCACCGAGCATCAACCTCGGCGCCCACTTGGGGCACCTGGTGCTGTACGGCTTTATGTTCGCCATCCCGTTTCTCGGGCTGTTGCGCCAGTACGGCTCGGGCCGGGCGTTTTCGGCGTTCGGCCTGCCGGTGATGGCGGGGTTCGAGGGGGAGAAAGTGCAGTGGATGATCGACCTGGGCAGCAACTTCCACAGCCTGCTGGGCTGGACCCTGCTGGTGCTGATCGTCGGCCACATTGGCGCGGTGGTCCTGCACTGCGTCAAGGGTGATCGGCAGATCCTCCTGCGCATGGCTGGCCGGGCTTCGAAGGCCTGAGCCTGTCGCCCGAGGACAAAAAAGCCCCGCCTTCGAGAGAGGTGCGGGGTATTTTATGAGCAGCCCATCCGTGGGCTGTTTACGTTATTCAAATGGCTCTAGAGATGCAGGAAGCACGATGATGAAGAAAAAAGCCGTGATTGTTTTCAGTGGCGGACAGGACTCGACCACCTGCCTGATTCACGCATTGCCCCTCTACGACGAGGTGCACTGCATTACATTTGACTATGGTCAGCGTCACCACGCGGAAATAGAAACAGCCCAGCGGCTTGCAAAACACCTGGGGGCGACCGTCCATAAGGTACTGGATGCTTCGTTGCTGAACGAATTGGCGATCAGCAGCCTCACCCGGGACAATATTCCGGTTCCGACGGTGAACAGCTCCGGCGAAAGCTTGCCCAGTACGTTTGTGCCAGGAAGAAATATTCTGTTTCTGACGCTGGCGTCTATTTATGCCTATCAGGTAAAGGCTGAAAGCGTCATTACCGGTGTATGCGAGACCGACTTCTCGGGTTATCCGGATTGCCGGGATGAGTTTGTAAAAGCCTTGAACAAGGCCCTTGAACTGGGCATGGAATACAAACTGCGCCTTGAGACGCCGCTGATGTGGCTGAACAAGGCAGAGACATGGGCGCTTGCGGATTACCACGGCCAGTTGGACTTGATTCGTGAGCAGACGCTGACGTGCTACAACGGCATCATGGGCAGCGGCTGCGGCAACTGCGATGCGTGCAACCTTCGAATGAAAGGCTTGAATCAGTATCTTGAAAGCCGATCCGAGACCCTGAACAGCTTGAAAGACAAGCTGGCGCTGAAGTAAGGGTTTATGGCGCGTTGATGGAGTTCAACACTGCGCCTGCCTGGCAGGCGAGTGTTGAGGAGGGTGATTACGTCGTATTACTTTGTCTGGCCGTCTGTGATGTAGCGTCTGAACAACGACCTTGCACCGTAGGCTGGCAAGATATTGAAAAACGCGAAGCACACTTTGATGGCAATCTGCACATAGATCATGTTCAGGATATCGCTGTTTTGCATGGCGCCATAAAAAGCGATGTAGCAAAACAGGAAGCTGTCGATGATGACCGCAAATAAAGTGCTCAAGAATATTCGGAGGAAGAGGAACCTGGAGTTGGTCAGCTCTTTTATCTTGCACAACAGGTATGAGTTTATATTTTCAGAAACGAGAAAAGAGACCGAAGAGGCGACCAAAACAGAAGACACATGGAGGATCACGTCGTTATAAGGCGTGTCGAGTTTCCAGCCTGGCAAACCGGGAAGAAACGTCGAGCCGTAGAGCAAGATGATAATCATGGCGTTACTTGCAAATGCAAATAAAATGGCCTTTCTTGCAAGCCTGAGTCCAAAGTTCTCGTTCAATAAGTCAACGATCAGAAAGGTCAAGGGATACAGAAAGGTGCCCGGAGTGATAATGATATCAAGCGACTCCAGGTAAATCGGTTTGGTCGCAGCAATGCTGGTGAAAATATAAAACGTAAACAGCAGCAGGTTCAGGATGATGTAAATCATCCATGAGTTTTCGTGGCGGTCGTTCAGGTCGTAAGCGGTCAGAGCCCCTCCCTGGGAATAAAACTTTTTATACAGATTCTTGATTTCCGCTTTATTCAAATTGTCCATTATTTCGCTGTTCAGTACTTCGCGTAGCTTGATTTTGATGACCTTGCCCGTGGCGATGACCATGATCACCGCCAGGTTTTTATTGTTTTCAAAACCCAGCAGTTTGTATTTGCTGTTCTCGAACTCGCCTTCATACGCTGTCATTGAATCGCTCCTCGATGATATCGCCCACTACACACATGCGATCAGAGTCGGAGCACGGCGTATTCATGATGATCAGTTTCTTCGTCAGTCTGTCGTAAGCCAGTTTTTCTCTGTCATCCGTCGACGAACCTTTTTGAACGATCAACAGATCACCAGGCTCATTCACATCGCTGATGTCGTTCTCCAGCAGTACTGCTATCAAGTTGCAGCAGGTGCCGAAGTAATAGGTCAATGGGTACAGCGTGGCCAGTTCACCAATCCGCCTGTCCATGTTGGCCATCAACAGGCTTTCCTTGATAATCGGGACGGCCGCGGGGTTCATGTTGCCTTGAGGAGAAATACTGCTCTCGATAATCTCTTTCTCTTCAAAGTCGACGGTTTCTATTTCTCCGTAGGACACACCGAAGAAGTCAGAGATTTTGCGAATGGTGGATTGCTGCACATTGGTAACTTTGCCTTCCAGAATGTTGTAGATGGTGGTTCTGGTCAGGCCACTGGCGTTGCATAAAGACAGTTGCGTTTCACCGCGACTTTTTATCAGGTATTTAATATTGCTCTTTAAATACGCTGTCCTTTCTCTTCTGTGCATAAAATGCTCACCACTTCCTTATAGTCATTACGCATTCAGTCGTTCATCACGAGGGTGCCGTGCATGGCATTCAGCTACTCAGGGCCGATAGCTCAAACATTGCGACAAGAGTTTGTCAGGCGTTTTCGTTGTGTTTAGCCACTCGCTGCTACTCCTTTAGCCAGCCGATATCCGTCCTGGGATATGTCGCTGTCGGTATGTTGGGCACTCAACTCGTGGGGAGGCCGATTGGGGGGGGCGCCGAGGCGGATAAGTGTTGCATGCGCCAGCCATGACAATAAAGCCCCAGGCACTGGTCTTCATGGTTTCGCTGGTGAAGGTTCAGCGACAACACAGGGTAAATGTTGCTCCGCTTCAAAGAAAAGCATCATTTAATTTGTGTTGTGTTTAATTTTTTGATTAATTCTGTTGCGCCTCATACAGGCTGAGCCAAGGCTCGGCTCAGCCTGATTTGCATCAACGAACGTGAAACCCAGGAAGCGTGCTGTCGTTCGTGGCACGCAAGACACAAGGACGGAACACAGAATAATGACCCCCCCTACTGAACCACTCAGGAACCAGGCCAACCTGCTGCGGCGTGGCTTGGCCGATCTGCAAGCAGAAGACCCCGAACTGGCAACGATCCTGGACGCTGAGGTGACGCGTCAACACGGCACGCTGTCACTGGTTTCATCTTCCTGCGCGGCCAGCCCCCGAACCCTGGCCGCCGCCGCCTCGGCGCTGGTCAATGTCACCGCGCAGGGCACTCCCGGCAGGCGCAATCACGCCGGTTGCGAGAACGTTGATCGGGTCGAGGCCCTGGCTGTCCGCCGGGCGCGAGAGTTGTTTGCTGCGCAATACGCGGGCGTGCAATCACACTCGGCCTCAAGCGCCAATTACCAGGTGCTGGGCGCCCTGCTAGAGCCTGGGGATACGGTTCTGGGCATGGCCCTTGATCATGGCGGGCACCTTAGCCATGGCAGCACTCTTGCGTTTACGGGAGCCAACTACAAGGCGATCCGCTACGGCACCACCTCTCAGGGCGTCATCGACTACGACGAAGTGCGCGAACTGGCGCTTGCCCATCGGCCGCGCATCATCATGTGCGGTGCGACGGCCTATTCGCGGGCCGTGGATTTCCAGCGCTTGCGTGGGATTGCCGATGAGGCAGGGGCGATCCTGCTCGCGGACATCTCCCACATCGCGGGGCTGGTGGCCACGGGGCGGCATCCGAGCCCTATCGATCTGGCGCACGTCACGATCACCTGCACCCACAAGCAACTCGCCGGGCCTCGCGGTGGCCTGATTCTTTCGGGGCGGGACGCCCACACCAAGGTGCCCGGTTTGCGGTCGACCTTCAGTCGCATCCTCGATCAAGCGGTATTTCCCGGAATGCAGGGGGCGCCGGCAGTCAACATGATTGCTGCCAAGGCCGCTGCCTTTGGGTACGCCCTGTCTCCGGCGTTCGATGCCGACATGGAGCGGGTGCGGACCATCGCGGATGAAATGGCCCGCGCGTTCATGGCGCAGGACTACGAGGTGGTGGGAGGGGGCACGGAGAACCATGCGATTGTGCTGCGGTTGCGTGGGGGCATCACCGGTTCCGTTGCGCAGGCGGCATTGGAAGGGTGCGGCATCATCGTGGAAAAAAAGCGCGCACCCGGGGAAAACCGATCGTCGTTTGTCGCCAATGGCTTGTGCATCGGTACGGGCTCCTTGGCCCAGCGTCGTATCGATCCCCAGGGTTGCCGCCAGGTCGTCGAGCTGATTGCGCGGATTCTGGACCAGGTGATGTCCCAGAGCGAGCCAAAGCACGGCCTGGAGCCCGCCGTGCAGGCGCAGTTCCGCCGACAGACCGAGGCCTTGTGTGCGATGTACCCCATCGCGGATTACGGGGAGCGTTGAGGTGCGAGGCCGAGCCCCGACTTCGCAAGGAAGTTCGGGGTCGGTTGCTGCTCGCGGGGCTTACTGCTGGGCGGCGCTATAGCCTTCGAAGGCAGTCTGCTGCTGGATCGCGGTGACGATGGCCTTGCGGGTGGCCGGCTGTTCATTACCGTCCTTGTCGAAGAACACTTCGCTTTCCAGTTCCGCTTCGTCGCCTTCGCCGACAAAGGCAAAGCCGAGGAACTCGTAGGCTTCACGGTCCACGTTGGCCTTGGAGCGCGGGCGCATCGGCAGGGTGACGCTGATGCCGTCCTTGCTGATGGCGAACACTTCCATTTCTTTCTTCGGCCGTGCGGCCTTGCCCTTGCTGCCGCTTGGGTTGCTGATGGCCTGGTGGGTCTGGTTCAGCACTTTCAGGGCCAGGCCGTAGACCAGTTCCTGGAAGGCCGGGTCGTCCTTGTAGCTGGACAGGATGCGGCTGATGGGGAACTGGCTGCTGAGGTTCTCCAGGGCGGCGATGTCCGAGGCTTCGGCGTCCTTGAGTTGTTTCAGCTGGCCCATGAGGTCATAGGCGGTGTCGTCGTCAAAACTGTCGTGGGCCTGGCGAATCGCGGCGCGCAGCTCGCGAATCTGCTCGCTTTCCTTGGTGCTGTGAAAGGCGTCGAGGACCATCTCGCTGATGGTCTTGGCCTGGGGCACGTGCTGGGAAAGGTTGATTGCGTTTTCGTACTCGGCCTTGTTCGACAGGGCGCTTACGGATGCATCGATGTTGGAGTCAGGCATTGAAAATCCACTGCTTCGTTTAACCAGGTGTAAGGCACGAAAAGCCCGGGGGCATTTTCGGGCGCCTAATCTATTGGACGGGGACGGTGTTGTCACGGAGCAACAGGACAACCGGGGAAATGGATGATGGAGGGCCGCGCCGGGTCAAGGGGCCAGCATGCCCGGCAGCCCCCATGGCGCAAGGCTTCAGTGGGCGCCCAGGCACTGCTCGATCACCGCCAGGAACGCCTCCACCAGCACGCTGCGTTCCCGGGCTCGGGTCAGCACCAACAAGGGCGCGACGGCGGCCTGATCGGCCACGGGGCGGTAGACCACGCCGGCCTTCGCCAGGGCCTGGGTGCATGCCGGCACCAGCGCCACGCCCTGGCCGGCGGCGACCAGGGCGATGATCGAGGTGATCTGCAAGCCACGGGGGCCAGTCTTCAGCGTCAGGCCCGCGCGCTGGAAGAGTGTTTCGATGGACTGGTTCAAGCCCGAGCCGTAGTCGGCAGGGTAGAGGATCAAGGGCCGTTCGCTGAGCTGGGCCAGGGTCAGTGGCCCATGCCCGGCCAAGGGGTCATCGGCAGGCAGCGCCGCCAACAGGGGTTCTGCTTCCAGGGTCAGTACCTGGACCTCGTTCTGCTCGCCAGGGGGCAGCAGGCGGCTGAGGCCGATGTCGATGCGGCCATCGAGAATCTGTGACCACTGGCCTGCCGAGGCGCCTTCCACCAGGCGCAATTGCACGTCCGGAAAGCGCTGGCCGAACACCTGCAATGCCTGGCTGAAACCGTCCGCCAGGGCGATCGAGCTGGCGTAGCCCAGGGTCAGCTGGCCGGCGGTTCCGGCGGCCAGCTTGTGGGCCATGTGGCTGGCCTGCTCGACCTGTTCCAGCACCGCCCGGGCGTAGGGCAGGAAGCAGCGCCCCTGGGCGGTGAGGGTCACGGCACGGCTGCTGCGATCGAACAGGCGAAACCCCAGGTCGTGTTCCAGGGCCGAGATCTGCCGGGTCAGGGGCGGTTGCGCGAGGTGCAGCCGCTGGGCCGCGCGGCCAAAATGCAGCTCCTGGGCCACCATCAGAAAGTAACGCAAGCGGCGTAAGTCGAGCATGCTGATCCCTGTGGTATTGATCGGTCCGAATTCGGTATTGGTGATCCACAACCGCTGCATTCTATAAAGGCGCTTGGTCTTTCAACGAGTGGTTTTATGCGTCCCCGTGCCGGCTCTGCCCGCATCGCCCTGTTTCTCTGCGGCTGTGCGGCGTTTCTCAATCTGTACTCGACCCAGAGCATTCTCCAGGAATTTGTCAGCGGCTTTCAGGTGAGCATCCGTGAGGCCGGCTGGAGCATCACGGCCACCACGCTCGGGGTGGCGCTGGGCGCGCCCTTTGTCAGCCGAGTGTTTGGGCATCTGCCGCAGCGACAGGTGATTACCGGTGCCGCCTTGGCCCTGGCCCTGCCGGCTCTGCTGGCGGCCCATGCCGGCAGTTTTGGCGAGCTGTTGTGGTGGCGTTTCGTAATTGGCTTGCTGATCCCCGTGGTGTTTGCCACCAGCGTGGCCTACATCGGCGAACGCTGGAGCGGTGGTAGCGTGACCGAAGTCACCAGTCTCTATGTGGCCGGGACGGTGTTGGGTGGGTTTGCCGGGCGCTTGATCACCGGGGTGATGACCGAGTACGCCGACTGGCACATGGCCTTTGAGCTGTTGGCCGGCCTGAGTCTGCTCCTGAGCCTGGGAATTTACGGGCTGCTGCCGGCCAATCCACCCCGAGCGCTGCCAGCGCCAGTGGCGCCGCGAGCCGCTGCCCGAGAACTGCGCAGCCCACCCTTGCTGGCGGCCTATGGCGTAGGTTTCTGCGTGCTGTTCTCGCAAGTCGCGACCTTCACCTACGCGGGCCTGTACCTCAGCCAGGCGCCCTTTGAGCTGGGCACGGCAGCGCTGGGATCGATCTACACCGTGTTCCTCCTGGCCCTGGTGGTGATCCCCATCGCCGGGCGCTTGAGCAAGGCCCGGCCGCAGTCGCAGTTATTGCGGCTGGCGGCCTTGCTCGGGGTCAGCGGTTCGCTGCTGACCTTGCTGCCCTCGTTGTGGTTGATTGTGCTCGGCCTGGCCTTGAGTTCCACCGGGGTCTTCCTTGCCCAAGCCGCCGCCAGCGCGTTCACCACCGCCACCGCCCGCCACAACAAGGCCGGCGCCGTGGGGATTTACCTGACCTGCTATTACCTGGGGGGCAGTGTCGGTGCGGTGCTGCCGGCCGTGCTCTGGAACCACTGGGGGTGGCCAGGTTGCGTGGCGCTGATCATCGGCTTCCAGTTGCTCTCGCTGCTGCTGGCCCTGCTCGGTTGGAAGCCCTCGACCCCGCCAGCGCCAGGCGCTGACTGAGAGGGGGGGCACTGCCAATGCTCCAAGTTACAGCGCCTGGAGATCCCTGAGCCCGGCCTCCAGATCGGCCCGCAGCTCACTGCCGTGCCGGGCGATGAACACCAATTGCGCGGCCTGTTCCATGGGTTGGCCAGTGGCCAGGCTGAACTGGCTGCGGCTGCCCACGTGTTGCAGCCAGTAGGGTTGTTCGTTGCCTTCCAGGCGTACCAGGCCCTTGAGGCGCAGCAGCTCCGGTGGCAATTGCGCCAGCCAGTCGCGCAGGGCCTTGGCCGGCAGCGGCCGGTTGCCGGTCCAGACCCAGCTTTCGAACAACTGGTCGTGGGTCTGGGGCAGGGCCCGGAACAAGACCTCGCTGGAGCGCTCCGGTGCCGACAGCAACACGTCGTCGGGCCATTGCGCTTGCACGGTCTCGAACACCTGGGCGCCGCGCCCCATGCCGGCACGGATGCTCTGCAACTGTTCCGGGCTGACCAGGTCGGCCTTGTTCAGCAGCACCCAATCGGCGCACGCCACCTGGGCCCGGGACAAGCGAGCGAATTCGCCTTCCAGCTGGCTGTAGCCGCTGGCGTCCACCAGGGTCACCACGGCGTCCAGGTGCAGGCGACCGCGCAGTTGCGGGTAGCCGATGGTTTGCACGATGCGCTGCGGGTCGGACACGCCGCTGCACTCGATGACGATGCGTTCCAGGGCCGGACGCAGTTTCGACAGGCTCACCAGTTGCGCCAGCAAGTCTTCCTGCACAGTGCAGCAGATGCAGCCGTTCTGCAGGCTGTACACCGCGTCGGTGACCTCGGCGATGATCGCCGCATCGATGTTCAGCTCGCCGAAATCGTTGACGATCACCGCCATGCGCCCGGCATCGGCGCGTTGCACCATGCGGTTGAGCAGGGTGGTCTTGCCGGCGCCGAGAAAGCCGGCGACCACGGTGACCGGAATGCTGTTCGGGCTGCTCATGATGGAGTGCTCTCGATCACTGGCGGCTCGCCTTGCCACACCGCTTGCAACGGTGTGTCGGCAAAGCTGCCCTGGCGGTCATAGACCAGTTGCCCTTCGATAAAGGTCAGCTCCACCTGGGTGCGGTGGATAAAGTTGCGCGGCTCTTGGGCGAACAGGTCACGGTCGAGGACGATCAGATCCGCCGACTTGCCGGCTTGCAGGCTGCCGGTCAGGTGCTCCAGGCCCATGGCGTGGGCACCGTTGAGGGTCGCCACTTGCAGGGCCTGCTCCAGGCTGATGGGCTCGCCGAAGGTCTCGGGTTCCTGGTTCCACGGGTTCTGCCGGGTGACCATGGTTTCCAGGGCCAGCCAGGGGTCGATGGACGCCACCGGCCAGTCGGTGCCCATCACCGCAATGCCACCGGCGGCCAGCACACCCTTGAAGTCGTAGATGCGTTTCAGGCGTTCCTGGCCGTAGCCGGAGCGTGCGCCGCTGGCGAAGGGCGTCGGGTACCAGGCCGCCGGGGAAAACTCGGCGATGACGTTGAGTTCCTGGAAACGCTTGAGGTTGCCCGGGTGCAGCAGGGTGCTGTGGGCGCACTGATGGCGGATGCCGCTGTAGCCGTTGCGCCGCCGGGCCTCGGCCACGGCGTCGAGGAACACATCAGAGGCGCCGTCGCCGGTGCAGTGGGCAATCACCCGCAGGCCGCGCTTGTCCATGTCCACCACCATGTCGGTGATGTGCTCCGGGGTCAGGTTGAGCTTGCCGCGCCAGCTAGATTCTTGTGGCCAGGGCGTCAACAGGTACGAGGACTTGGGTTCCACGGTGCCGTCGAAGTGGAATTTCACCGCGTTGGCGTTCAAGCGCGCACTGCGATAGAAATGTCGCTCGCCACTCAGCAGTTCCCAGCGTCGGCGCACCGGGAAGATGTCGTCCTGCCAACTGATGGCCGCCTCGACCCGCAAGGTCAGTTCACCGGCATCGTCCAGTTCCTTGAGAGCCTGCAGGCGGTTTTCACAGACGTGCACGTACTTGGTGGCAGTGACCCCGCGGGACGTCTGGAAGTGCACGCCATCGCGGTAGGCACGGCGCAGCACCGCCACGGGCGTCGGCGGCATGGCGGCATGGATCAGTGCGTAAGCGCCGTCAATCATCAGGCCGTTGGGCTCGCCGGTCAGTTCGTCACGCTCCAGGTAACCGTTGCGCGGGTCACTGGTGTGGCGGTCGATGCCCGCCAGCTCCAGGGCCTTGGAGTTGACCATCATGGTCCCCCACATGCGGTCCAGCAGGGCCACCGGACGGTCCGGCATCACG
Organism: Pseudomonas morbosilactucae; assembly: GCF_023241715.1. Lineage (GTDB taxonomy): Bacteria > Pseudomonadota > Gammaproteobacteria > Pseudomonadales > Pseudomonadaceae > Aquipseudomonas > Aquipseudomonas morbosilactucae. Next base: position 6,508 of record NZ_JALQCW010000015.1, on the reverse strand, counting down.
CTGTCGAGCCAGTCGCGGCCCGGGGTCAGGCCGGCTTCACGGAAGGTGTAGCGCACCCAGTACTGACCATAGATCCAGCCGTCCCCCGGGTGGCTGTCGGCGTAGGCGTGGATCGCCGCCGCCAGCTGTTCCGGGGTCGGGTCTTCGATACCCACGTCCAAATCGTCGGCGTAGCGCGGTGCCAGGGCCAGGTCCGGGTGGGTGTGCATGTCGTGCAGCCCGGGCATGCAAAAGGCCCCGTGCAAATCCAGTTCGTGGGTGTTGGGGCCGATCAGCGAGGCGAGGGATTGGCGGCTGCCCACGGCCAGCAAACGGCCATTGCGGATCGCCACGGCCTCGGCCCAGGGTTGCGCCGGGTCCAGGGTGTAGAAGCGGCCGTTGTGCAGCACCCGTTCAGCGTACTGATCCAGGGCACTGTGGGTGGAGGTGAATTGGTCGGAAGCAGTCACTGGGGTCAACCTCTCAAGCAGGGGTACCCTTCAAAAGGGGGCGAAAAAGTCAGGCGCAACAGTATTTTTATAAGGGGTCGGGGTGCGACCGTGGAGGGAGCGGGCTCCCTCGCGATTGAATCAGCGTGGGGCGCCGAGGCCCTCGACAAAGGCGGCGATGCGCTGGCAGGCGTCCTTGAGCACTTCGTCGGCGACGGTGAAGGAGATCCGCACAAAACCCTGGGCGCTGCTGCCAAACGCCTGGGCGTCGAGCACCGAAACCCCGGTGGCGCGGAACAACTGCCAGGCGAAGTCCATGCTCGACAAGCCGGTACGGCGTACGTCCACCAGCATGAACATCCCGGCTTCAGGCTCCCGGCAGTCCAGCAGCGCCACCTGTTTCAGGCCCGCCACCACCAGGTCGCGGCGCCGGCGGTAAATCCGGCGAGCCTCGCTGACCACCTCTTCATCCAGTTCCAGGGCCTTGAGCGCGGCTTCCTGAACAAACCCCGGCAGGCCGTAGAGCATGCACAACAGCAGGTTGTCCAGGTGCCCGACCAGGGCTGGCGGCGCAACGACCCAGCCGACGCGCCAGCCGGTCATGGCGTGGGTTTTCGACAGGCTGTTGAGGACAACAGTGCGCTCGGCCATGCCCGGCAACGAGGCGATGCTCAGGTGCGGGCGGTCGTAGGTCAGCTGGCCATAGACTTCATCGGAGATCACCCACAGGTCGTGCTTGAGTGCGACTGCCGCCACCGCTTCCAGCTCTTCACGGCTGTAGACGTTGCCGGTGGGGTTGCACGGCGTGGCCAGGGCGATGCCCCGGGTCTTGTCGCTCAAGGCCGCTTCCAGGGCCCCGGCGGTCAGGCGAAAGCCCCCAGATGCGGGTTGTTCGACACAGGCGATACGCGCCCCTGACGCATGGATGCAGGCCTCGTAGGTCAGGTACATCGGCTCTGGCACCAGCACTTCATCGCCCTGGTCGAACAGGCACAACGAGGTGGCGAACAGACCGTTTTGCGCACCGGCCACCAGGGCCACGTTGTCGGCCGTGACGGGCAGCCCCAGCAACGCGCTCTGCTTGGCGGCGATGGCTTCACGCAGCAACGGCCGGCCCAGCACGTGGGTGTAGTGGGTGTCGCCTTGCTCCAGGGCCGCGGTGGCCGCAGCGCTGATGCGGCTGTCGGTGGCGAAGTCCGGGTCACCGACACTGAGGACGATCACATCCTCGCCCCGCCCGCGGGCGTCGATGGCGGCGTAGTGGATATCCCAGGCGCTGACGGATTCGCCGCTGATGCGCTGGACAAAAGGTGAGTAACGCATGTGTGCTCCTCACGGGCGTCAGGGCCCGCGTCGCTAAGTAAAGTCAGGCCTGGCGCTGTGGAACCTGGCCCAGGCGTGCACAAAGTTTTTCGATGACAAAGGCCAGGACGATGTAGATCAGGGCCACGGCCAGCAAGGGTTCATAGACGTTCAAGGTTTGCGCCCGCACTAGGTTGGCGGCGCCCAGCAGGTCGGTCACCGCCACGGTGGACGCCAGGGCGGTGGCCTTGAGCAGCAGCACACATTCGCCCACCAGGGTCGGGCGCACCAGCTCCAGGGCGCGGGGCAGCCAGACCCGCCGTAGCACCAGCCAGCGGCCCATGCCGTAGGCGCGGGCGGCTTCCAGTTCGCCCCGGGGCACCGCACGCAGGCCGCCGCGCAGCACTTCGCCGACGTAGGCGCCGACGCTCAGGGTCAGCGCCAGGGCCACGTACCAGAAGCCTTCGCGCAGGTAAGGCCAGAGCATGCTGCCGCGAATTGGCGGGTAGGCGGCGAACAGGCTGCCCACCCCGTAGTAAAGGATGTAGATCTGCACCAGCAACGGGGTGCCGCGAAACACGCTGATGTAGAAGCGCAACGGCGCGCTGATCAGCGGGTTGTGGGACATGCGCCCAAGCCCCACCAGCACCGCCAGGGCAAACCCGCAAAGGCCGCTCAGGGCCAAGAGCTTGAGGGTGATGCCCAGGCCGTGGACCAGCTCGCCGGCAAAACCGTGAATCCAGGAAAAATCCATCACAGCCTCCTAGTGCTGGGGCAGCCAGCGATTGGTGCGACGCTCGAGGAGACGAAACACGCCGCCGGAGACCAGGGTGATGACGAAGTAGAAGGCCGCCACCGCCAGGTAGAACACCAGGTAATGCTTGGTGGAGCCGGCAGCCTGCTTGCCCACCGAGAGCAGTTCGCTGTAACCGACGATGCTGATCAGCGCGCTGTCCTTGACCAGCACCAGCCACAGGTTGGTCAGGCCGGCCATGGCGTAGGGCAGCATGCTCGGCAGCAGGATGCGCCGCAGCAGCAACCAGCGTTCGATGCCGTAGGCGCGGGCGGCCTCGATCTGGCCGTAGGGAATGGCCAGGATCGCGCCCCGGATGATCTCCGCCGAATAGGCGCCCTGGACAATGCCCAGCACCAGCACCGCGGCGATAAAACCGTTGACCGTGACGCTGGGCTGGCCCATGGCGGCCATCGCCAGGTTCAACAGGTCGGTGCCGGCGTAGTAGAGCAGCAGGATCAGCAGCAGCTCCGGCATCGCCCGGTACAGGGTGGTGTAGACGTTGGCCAGGTTCACCAGCCAACGCGGGCCCTTGAGCTTGATCATCGCCACCAGCAGGCCGATGCCCAGGCCGAGGACGAAGGCGCCGGCGGAAATCTGCAGCGACACCAGGGCGCCCTGGGCCAGGGCACCGAGCCAGCCGTCGGCGATAAACAGTTGGGAAAGGTCGGACAAAGCGATCATGAGCTATCCAGTCACGGCCAGGAGCCCGCCACAGCGGGCTCGCCGGGTGCCTCAGTTGGCGGAGATGTCGACGCTGAAATAGCGGCTGCGGATCTGGTCGTAGGTGCCGTCGGCCTTGAGGGCGGCCAGGGCCGTGTTGATCCGCTGTTGTAGGGCGCTGTCACCCTTGCGCATGGCCGCGCCGATGCCCGAGCCGAACAGCGGGTCCTTGGGCGCCAGGCCCTTGTCTGCCAGGCCCGCACCGGCGGTCGACTTGAGGATGGGTTCGATGGTCAGGGCGTCGGCCAGCATCACGTCGATCCGGCCGCTTTGCAGGTCGGCGATCATGTCGTCTTGGGTGGCGTAGTAGCGCAGGGTCGAGCCCTTGGCGTAGTAGGCCTTGGCGAAGGTGGCGTTGGAGGTAGAACCCTGCACGCCGATCAGCTTGCCCTTGAGCCCTTCGGGGGTGGTGACCAGTTCCAGGCTCTTATCGGCGACCCACATGGCCGGGGTCTGGTAGTAGGGCTCGGAGAAATCGATGACCTTCTGCCGTTCTTCGGTGATGCTCAGGGAGTTGAGGATGACGTCGATCTGGCTCGATTGCAGGGCCGGGATCAAACCGTCCCACGCCACTTCCTTGAGTGGGCACTGGGCCTGCATACGCTCGCACAGGGCCTTGATCAGTTCCGGCTCGAAGCCGCTCCAGTCACCGTTGCCGCTCTTCATGGAAAACGGCGGGTAGGGTTCCAGGGCAATGCCGAAAACAATCTTGTCGGCGGCCACGGCGTGGCTGGCCAGGGCGCTGAACAGGCAACCCGTGGCGAGGACCTTGAGCAGGTTTTTCATGGTTTTTACCCTTTATCGAAGTTGTTGTTATCACGGCGTACGGCGGCGTTTCAGACCCGGTTGTCCTGGGCCATGACAAATTGCCGGCAGCGTTCGCTGTTGGGGTTGAGAAACACCTGTTGCGGCGGGCCTTCTTCTTCCACCAGGCCTTGGTGGAGGAACATCACTTTGCTGGAGACGTCCCGGGCAAAGGCCATTTCGTGGGTCACGAGGATCATGGTGCGGCCCTCCTCGGCAATGCCCTGGATGACCTTGAGCACTTCGCCCACCAGTTCCGGGTCCAGGGCCGAAGTCGGCTCGTCCATCAGCAAGACTTGCGGGCGCATGGCCAGGGCCCGGGCAATGGCCACGCGCTGTTGCTGGCCGCCAGAGAGGAAGGACGGGAAGGCGTGGCGCTTGTCGGCCAGGCCGACTTTTTCCAGCAGGTGTTCGGCGTGGGCGATGGCGTCCTTGCGGTCTTCCCCGAGCACGTAGACCGGGGCCTCGATGACGTTTTCCAGGACGCTGCGATGGGGCCACAGGTTGAAGCTCTGGAACACCATGCTCAATTGGGTGCGCAGGCGTGCGACCTGGGCCGGGTCGGCCACCCGTGGGTTACCGGCGCGGTCGTGCTTGAGGCGGACCTCTTCGCCATTGATGCGCAAGCTGCCGCTGCAGGGAATTTCCAACAGGTTGATGCAGCGCAGCAGGGTGCTTTTGCCCGAGCCGCTGGAGCCGATCAGCGACACCACTTCACCTTCATTGGCGCGCAGGTCGATGCCCTTGAGCACATGGTGATCGGCGTAGCTCTTGTGCAGAGCGTCGATCGCCACCACGGGATTGACGGAATTGGGCTGCGATTGCAAGGCTCGACCCTCTTGTTATTGTGCGATGGCCGGGGGGAGCTGGCCGGGGACAGGGCTTGAGAATTAGCCATGGCGGGCGAGGGGTCAATCGAGGTTTTTTAGCCGGACCCGGTAATTTTTTTCAGCAATCAGGCCCGTGATCAAAAAATCCCCAGGCTTTGTCCGGGGGCCGATTGCGGCTATCGTGCGGGCCTGGTTTCCGGCTATTCGAGGTTTGATCGGTGATGCGTTATCCCTCCATGACAGCGTTGCGTGCACTGGATGCAGTGGCGCGCCTGGGCAGCGTGGCCGAGGCCGCCGACGAGCTGAACCTCACCCCCAGCGCCATCAGCCACCAGATCAAGAGCCTGGAGCAGACCCTGGGGTTCGCCCTGACCGAACGCCAGGGCCGGAGCATCCGCATCACCTACCAGGGCGAGCGCTACGCCCGGGACATTCACCTGTTGCTGGCCAATATCCTCGAAGCCGGCCAGCGCTCCGATGGCCAGCAAGTCAGCGGCCGGCTGTGCATCAGCAGCCCGGCGGGTTTCGCCACCTATTGGTTGTGCACCCACATTGCCGAATTCCAGGCGCTGTACCCGCAGATCGAGTTGCAATTGATATCGCCGCGTACCCCCGGGGACACCAGCGACAGCAGCGCCGACCTGTTCGTCGCCTACGGCATGGGCGACTGGCCCAACCAGCACGTGCAGAAAATCGTTTCCCTGCGCTATTTCCCGGTGTGCAGCCCGCGGCTGGTGAACGCCATGGGCGGCCTTAACAGCCTGGAGGCCCTGGACAGCGCGCTGCTCCTGCACATGCTCGACTATTCCGATTGGCGGGTCTGGCTGGCGGCGGCCGGGGCGCCCAATGTCGAGGTCCGTCGCGGTATCGTGTTCGCCGATGCGCACTTCGTGCAGTCGGCCTGCATCGCCGGCCAGGGCATCGCCATGGGCGACAACCTGATCAGTGGCGAGGCCCTGGCCAAGGGGCTGCTGGTGCAGCCCTTTGAAACCGCCATCGAATCCAATCGCGGCTACTACCTGGTGGCCGATCAGCTCAAGGCCGAGCGCCCGGTGGTGCAGGCCTTCAGTGAGTGGGTCAAATCCCAGTTGCATGGCATCACCCGCTTGCACCCGGAACCTCGGCGTGGCGGCAAAGCGTGAATTTTATTGCGCAGTCGTGCGGATTTTTTTCGATTGTTCGGTGCTGCGCCTAACGACTAAGGTCCCTTGAAAGTCGTCGAACCCAGGCTGGCGTTCGACCCAAAAGAACAAGAGGATTCGTCGATGATCAGCTGTGCCCAGTCCCTGGTTCGTTTGCTCGAAGGTTATGGCGTAGACACCGTGTTCGGGATTCCCGGGGTGCACACCGTCGAGTTGTATCGCGGCCTGCACGGCAGCCGTTTGCGCCATGTGAGCCCGCGGCACGAGCAGGGCGCGGGCTTTATGGCCGACGGTTATGCCCGGGCCAGCGGCAAGCCCGGGGTGTGTTTCATCATCACCGGCCCAGGGATGAGCAACATCCTCACGGCCATGGGCCAGGCGTACGCCGACTCGGTGCCGATGCTGGTGATCTCCACCACCAACCGCCGCGAGCAATTGCACTTGGGCCACGGCCACCTGCATGAACTGCCGGACCAGCGCGCCATG
>NZ_JALQCW010000149.1 GCF_023241715.1 Pseudomonas morbosilactucae | reverse complement strand
CGCGTGGGAACCCGCGCTGGTCCGAGGCCGTAAAGCGCAACGCCATCCGGGCCTCGTTCATTCATCCATGAACGCAAGGGCCACCATCGGTGCCCTGCGCCGTGGTGGTCGAGCCCCTGGGCTACCTGATTGAGGTGGTCGAGTGGTGGCAGACGGTGCCCGAGGGCGAGCCTGCGACCTTTGCCCTCAAGGTCGGGGTGCTGGACACCGGCATCAGCGAGGAGATGTATCAGGAGCTGACCCGGCTGATCGATGACGCCAAGCCCGTCAGTCGGCACATGACGGGCCTGGCGATCAGCCTGGAAACCTCCGGCGTTATCGGCTTCGGCGCCTATGTGGGGGAGGGCGAAGTGATCGATGTCTATCCACCCAGCCCCCGGGATATCGAGGTGACCGGCCGCTATGGCCAGGTCATGTGCATTGATGAAATTGACACCCTGGACGTGTACTCATGATCGATTCAAACAGTCAGTTCTTCGCCATCCTCACGGCGGTTGGGGAGGCAAAGCAGGCCAACGCCACGGCGCTGGGCGTTCCCTGGACCTTCAAGGAGATGGGGGTGGGGGATGCCAATAACACCGACCCCATTCCGGATCGCACGCAAACCCGGCTGATCAACGAATGGCGCCGGGCCCCGGTCAACCAAGTGCGCACGGATCCGGCCAACCCGAACGTGGTGATCGCCGAGCAGGTGATTCCCTCCGATGTGGGCGGCCGCTGGATCCGCGAGATCGCACTCTACGATGCAGACGGCGACATGGTCGCGGTGGCCAACTGCGCACCGAGCTTCAAGCCCTTGCTGGCCCAG
>NZ_JALQCW010000148.1 GCF_023241715.1 Pseudomonas morbosilactucae | reverse complement strand
GCCGAACAGACCAACCTGCTGGCGCTGAACGCCGCCATCGAAGCCGCCCGGGCCGGGGAAAGCGGCCGCGGATTTGCCGTGGTCGCCGATGAAGTGCGCAACCTGGCCAAGCGCACCCAGGATTCGGTGGAGGAAATTCGCCTGGTGATCGAGCGCATCCAGAGCGGCACCCGGGGCGTGGTGGCGACCATGCACTCGAGCCAGAGCCAGGCGCAGAACAACGCCGGACAAATCCAGCAAGCGGTCCAGGCCCTGGGCAAGATCAGTGACGCGGTGACCGTAATCAGTGACATGAACCTGCAGATCGCCAGCGCCGCCGAACAACAAAGCGCAGTGGCCGAGGAGGTCAACCGCAACGTTTCGGCGATTCGCAGCGTCACCGAAACCCTCACCGAACAGGCCACCGAGTCGGCGCAGATCAGCAGCCAGCTCAATGCCCTGGCCAACCACCAGATGAAGCTGATGGATCAGTTCCGGGTGTAAAAAAACCGCCCTGGTCAAACGCGGATTCTCGACAGCCAGGGCGTTTCGGGGTGCAATGCCTCTCCGTTTCGGAGGGCGTGCCATGACCGCTGTGCTGACATCCATGCAAACCGCGCTGGGCCTGCCCACCGTGCCCCTGCAACAGACCGGCGAGGGCGCGCTGCCCTCGGCGTTCGCGGTGACCGACCTGGCCTGCGCCAGCCTGGCCGCCGCCGGCCAGGCCCTGAGCGAACTGCTGCACAGCCAGACCGGGCGCCGGCCCGCCGTCAGCGTCGACCGGCGCCTGGCCTCCTTCTGGTTCTCCAGTTCCCTGCGCCCCATCGGCTGGAGCGTGCCGCCCCTGTGGGACCCGATTGCCGGCGACTACCCGACCCGCGATGGCTGGATCCGCCTGCACACCAATGCCCCCCATCACCGCGCTGCCGCCGAACGCGTATTGGGGCCCGCCAGCGAGCGCCCGAGCATGGCGGCCAAGGTGGCGCAATGGAACAAGGGCGAACTGGAACAGGCGGTGGTCGAGGCCGGTGGCTGCGCCGCCGAAATGCGCGCCTGGCAAGACTGGCAGGCCCACCCGCAAGGCCGTGCGGTGAACGCCGAAGCGTTGGTGCACTTCGCTCCCCACCCCCTTGAACGGCAACGCCACTGGAACGGTTCGACGGCCCGGCCGCTGGCCGGGATCAAGGTGCTGGACCTGACCCGCGTGCTTGCCGGCCCCACGGCCAGCCGCTTTCTGGCCGGGCTCGGTGCCGATGTGTTGCGCCTTGACCCGCCCCACTGGAACGAGCCCGGAGTGGTCCCCGAAATGACCCTGGGCAAGCGTTGCGCCCGCCTCGATTTGCATGTGGCGGCCGACCGAGCCACCTTCGAGCACCTGCTGGCCGCAGCCGACATTCTGATCCATGGCTACCGCGCCGATGCCCTGGAGCGCCTCGGCTACGGTGTCGACGAACGCCAACGCCTGGCTCCGGGCCTGATCGACATCAGCCTCAATGCCTATGGTTGGAGTGGCCCGTGGCAGCAGCGCCGGGGGTTCGACAGCCTGGTGCAGATGAGCTGTGGCATGGCCGACGCCGGCATGGCCTGGAAGCAGGCGCAGCAACCGGTTCCGCTGCCGGTGCAGGCCCTGGACCATGCCACCGGCTACCTGATGGCAGCGAGCGCGCTGCGGGCCCTGACCGAGCAGTTGCAGAGCGGAGTGGGCCGTTCGGCGCGCCTGTCCCTGGCGCGTACCGCAAAACTGCTGATGGATCACCCAAGCCTCCCTCAAGAGCCTGCACTCCGGGCCGAAGAGCCCGCGGATCAGGGGCTACTGCTGGAGACCACCCATTGGGGTCCGGCCCATCGCCTGCACGTGCCGCTGCACATCAGCGGCACCCCTTTGCAATGGGCCTGCCCGGCCGTGGATCTGGGCTCCCACCGGGCCCAGTGGTGGTAACGTCGACGGCCAAGACGGCCTCGACTTACAAGGCCAATACGCCGCTGTACAAACCGTAGGCCGCCAGCCCCGCGCCCACCACCACCGCGGCAAAAATCAAGCGCTCGACCGGGGTGAACAAGGCCTGGCCCTGTTCACGCTTAGCCTTGGCGAAGAGGATCACGCCGGGGGCATACAGCAGCGCCGAGAGCAGCAGGTACTTGAGCCCGCCGGCGTACAGCAACCAGACCGCGTAACTCAAGGCAATGGCCCCGATAAACAGGTCCTTGAACCGCTCCCGGGACGCACGCTCGTAGGTTTCACCGCGCCCGCTGAGCAACACCGCATAGGCCGCCGACCACAGGTAAGGCACCAGGATCATCGACGACGCCAGGTAGATCAGGCTGGTGTACGTGCCCGCCGAAAACAGGGTGATGAGCAAAAACACCTGGATCATGCTGTTGGTCAGCCAGAGAGCGTTGACCGGTACATGGTTGGCGTTTTCCTTGGTCAGGAACGCCGGCATGGTCTTGTCGCGGGCGGTGGAAAAGAGGATTTCCGCACACAACAATGCCCAGGACAGCAGCGCCCCCAGCAGGGAGATGGCCAGGCCGATGCTGATCAGCAAGGCTCCCCAAGGGCCGACGATGTGCTCCAGCACCGCCGCCAGAGACGGGTTCTGCAACTGGGCCAGTTGCGGCTGACTCATGATCCCCAGCGACAACACATTGACCAGCACCAGCAACGCCAGCACCCCGACAAAACCGATCACCGTGGCGCGGCCGACATCGGCGCGCTTCTCGCCCGGGCCGAGTAGACGCTGGCGCCCTCGATGCCGATAAAGACGAACACCGTGACCAGCATCATGTTGCGCACCTGGTCCATCACACTGCCGAAATTGGGGTTGCTGCGGCCCCAGATGTCGCGAGTGAAAATCTCCGCCTTGAACGCCACGGCCGCAATCACGATGAACATCAGCAGCGGGACAATCTTCGCCACGGTGGTCAGTTGATTGATGAACGCCGCCTCCTTGATCCCGCGCAACACCAGGAAATGCACGGCCCACAGCAACAACGAAGCCCCCGCAATGGCCACTGGGGTGTTGCCCTGGCCGAACACCGGGAAAAAGTAGCCCAAGGTGCTGAACAGCAGGACGAAGTAGCCGACGCTGCCCAGCCAGGCACTGATCCAGTAGCCCCAGGCCGACGAGAACCCCATGTAGTCGCCAAACCCGGCCTTGGCATAGGCGTAGACCCCGGAATCCAGCTCAGGCTTGCGGTTGGCCAGGGTCTGGAACACGAAAGCCAGGGTCAGCATGCCCACCGCAGTAATACCCCAACCGATCAGGACCGCGCCCGCATCGGCCCGGGCCGCCATGTTCTGCGGCAGAGAAAAGATCCCGCCACCAATCATCGAGCCCACCACCAAGGCGATCAGGGCACCGAGTCGAAGTTTCTGCGCCGGTTGTGACATCCCTTTCCCGCCTCCATTAGTCGATCTGGCAATAAAACTACACCCAACTAAGCAACTACGACACATCAGTCTTTAACTGATACAAGTCAATTAGCGCTCATTTTTATGACAGCGCATGAGTTGCAGGGGTAAAGACATTGAATAGCCGGGATTTTTCATTGACAGATGCACTAAGTGCCATCACTGCAGTTAACCAACTGGGTACTTTCAAGATACTTGCACATTCGAGAAAACGAACTAGCGTCAACCCTCGACGCTAATGAGAAGGCATTTTATTAGCGGTTCAAGAAGCCTCTAGGATGCGCTTCTTCAGCCTGCCATCCAAGACAGACAGGTTTCTTAAGTCGTTCATTATCAATGGAATGTCGCGATGAACTGATCTAAGTCAGTGGGTTGAATACTCACAGTTCTACTCTGACGCCTCTCCTCTCCTGCAAACGGAGTCATGCAATGTCTGACACTCCCGGAAAACTACGGCTGGGCGCATTAGTTGCCTTGGTAGTCGGTTCAATGATTGGTGGCGGGATCTTTTCCCTGCCACAAAACATGGCCGCCAGTGCTGATGTAGGCGCCGTTCTTATTGGTTGGGCTATTACGGCCGTGGGCATGTTGACCCTGGCCTTTGTGTTTCAGACCCTGGCCAATCGCAAGCCGGATCTGGATGGCGGGGTGTATGCCTACGCCAAGGCCGGGTTCGGCGACTACATGGGTTTCTCGTCCGCCTGGGGCTACTGGATCAGCGCCTGGCTGGGCAACGTCGGCTACTTCGTCTTGCTGTTCAGCACCCTGGGCTACTTTTTCCCGATCTTTGGCGAAGGCAATACCCCAGCGGCCGTGATCGGCGCCTCGGTGCTGCTGTGGGCCGTGCATTTCCTGGTGCTGAGG
>NZ_JALQCW010000147.1 GCF_023241715.1 Pseudomonas morbosilactucae | reverse complement strand
CCGGTGTCCACGTTAGTGACGGTACGACCGTGAAAAAAACCACATCATGGATAAGCTCCAGACATGAAAAAGCCCCGCATGAGCGAGGCTGTGAGGGTGTGACGGGAAGGAAAACACCCCGTCAGTGCGGGGCGTTTATTGGGTTTGCTCGGTGATCCAGGGCGGCGCCACCGGACGGTGCGCGGACTGCGGAAAGTCCGGTGACTGCGGCCAGTCGCGCAAAGCTTGCATGTAGATCAGCAGCTCGGTGAACTGCTCATTGGTAAGCGTCGGCTCCACCTCAATCTCAAGCTGGTCACGGTGCCGTTCACGCAGCCATATCACTGATGACAGCTCAGCGTCGCGCCAGTCTCGCTCAAGGGCCGCCAGATCATGAGCAACCGGCGGTGCGTCAACCAGGTACGGCAACCCCCGCTCATCGTGAGCGCGTACCTTCCCTACTGGTGGACTTCCGATAACCGACTGATAAAGCGCCTCAGGAATCTCGACGGCATCATCAGGAATTACGCTATGAATTGAGGTGAGATACGTGCAGCCAGTTGACTTGCTATAAAACCGGTTCATGAGGTGGCTCCTACTAGTGGCCAATCGCAAGGTAGAAAGCACCCGGCAACGAGTTCGTACCTGAGCTGTTATCGTTGGCCAGAAGCATC
>NZ_JALQCW010000146.1 GCF_023241715.1 Pseudomonas morbosilactucae | reverse complement strand
CGACGCACCGGTAGAAGCTGCCAGCGACGCCACTGATTCATTTGAGTCTGCCGCGGATCGGAGCGCTCCGATCCGCGCCTTGTTGGGCTGGCCACTTTCACTGCGCACCTGGGCATGGCTGATCAAGGCAAAGATGCAACTGCCGCCGATGATGTTGCCGCCAGGGTCGGACCGGCAAACACGCACCAGAAATCCCGCCACGGCAATTCGCCGGCAAACACCAAATATGAGACTTCGGCCGACCCCACGACGATATGGGTGAAATCCCCGAGCGCCATCAGGTAGGTGATGAGGATGATGATCCACATCTTCGCGCTCTCCATGGACGGGATCATCCAGACCATGGTGGCGATCATCCAGCCGGAAATGATGCCCTTGGCGAACATCTGCCCGCTGTCGTTCTCCATGACCTTGCGGCCAATGTCGAGAAAGGCCAGGTCGGTCTTGGTGTCGAAAATCGGCAGATGCAGCATCACGTAAGCCACCAGCAAGGTGCCGCACAGATTCCCCACCAGCACCACACTCCACAAACGCAACAGCCGCCCGAAATTGCTCAGGTTCGGCTTGCTCATCACCGGCAGCACGGCGGTCAGGGTGTTTTCGGTAAAGAGTTGCTGGCGCGCGAGGATCACCGCCAGAAAGCCCGCGCAATAGCCAAAGCTGGCGATCACCTTGAAGCCTTCGCCGTCCGGCAGGCGCGAGTTGAGCAGGCCCATGCCCATCAGGGACAAGCCCATGGTCAGGCCGGCCGCCAGCGCTGACCACCACAGGGCGGCCACACTGCGCTCCAGTTCCTGGTCACCCTGGGTGCGAATGATCTCGTGCAGGACCGCGGCTCGCGGTGGCTGGTTATGGTCGACTTCTTGCTGCTCCTCGGCCGACAGACCGGGGGTTTTACCGTCGTTTTTGGCGTCCATAAAGCTCCTGAACCTGGCGAGTCATTTTAGCTACGACACGCGGGGTTCAGGGCTGTTCCGTAGGAGCAGCCGGGCGGCGCTCTGCTTGCTGACGAGGGCGATGATCGGGCGCATCCGCCGGCCAGCCTACGGCTACGGGTGGTGTCAGGCTTCGTCCTGGAACTGGTCTTTGACGTACTTGATTTCGGTACGGCCGTGGGGGGCTGGCAGACCGTCTTCGCCGAGGTTGACGAACACCATCTTCTCGACGGTCAGGATGGATTTGCGGGTGATCTTGTTGCGCACTTCGCAAGTGAGGGTGATCGAGGTGCGACCGAATTCAGTGGCGGTGATGCCCAACTCAATGATGTCGCCCTGGCGCGAAGCGCTGACAAAGTTGATTTCCGAAATGTACTTGGTGACGACCCGCTGGTTACCCAGCTGGACAATGGCGTAGATCGCCGCTTCTTCGTCGATCCAGCGCAACAGGCTACCGCCGAACAGGGTGCCGTTGGGATTGAGGTCTTCGGGTTTTACCCATTTGCGGGTGTGGAAGTTCATGGGGCGCAGGCCTCTGAGGGGGTGGATAGAGGGTAGTTGATGCCCCCAGCTTCAAGTTTCAAGCCACAAGCTGCAAGTAAAAACCGAGTGGCGCTTACTTGCCGCTTGAAGCTTGCCCCTCGCCACTCAAAGAACGCTATAATCGCCACCGTTTCAAAACGGTCATCTGCACTTGATACCGTTTTCCCGCCACCCGTCCGAGGGGCGCTGCAGCAGGCATGACCTGTCAGGCTCGGATGGGGCGTTGTTGATACAGGGCTGCCTGTCTCGGCACTAAACGCACAACGGCGCCCATTCGCATACTTACGAATGGAGGCTCTTCATGAGCGCTGTAAACACGCCTGCAGATTTTACCGACTACAAAGTCGCCGACATGTCCCTGGCTGCCTGGGGCCGTCGTGAAACCATCATCGCCGAGTCGGAAATGCCGGCCCTGATGGGTCTGCGTCGCAAGTACGCCGGTGAGCAACCGCTCAAGGGCGCGAAAATCCTCGGCTGCATCCACATGACCATTCAGACCGCCGTGCTGATCGAAACCCTGGTTGCCCTGGGTGCCGAAGTGCGCTGGTCGTCCTGCAACATTTTCTCGACTCAGGACCAGGCCGCCGCGTCCATCGCCGCCGCCGGTATCCCGGTATTCGCCTGGAAAGGCGAGACCGAGCAAGAGTACGAGTGGTGCCTGGAGCAAACCATCCTCAAGGATGGCGCACCTTGGGACGCCAACATGATCCTCGACGACGGCGGCGACCTGACCGAGTTGCTGCACAAGAAGTACCCAGCTGTGCTGGACCGTGTTCACGGCGTGACCGAAGAAACCACCACCGGCGTACACCGCCTGCTGGACATGCTGGCCAAGGGCGAGCTGAAAATCCCGGCCATCAACGTCAACGACTCGGTGACCAAGAGCAAGAACGACAACAAGTACGGCTGCCGTCACAGCCTGAACGACGCCATCAAGCGCGGCACCGACCACCTGCTGTCCGGCAAGCAAGCGCTGGTCATCGGTTACGGCGACGTGGGCAAGGGCTCGGCTCAGTCCCTGCGTCAGGAAGGCATGATCGTCAAGGTTTCCGAAGTTGACCCGATCTGCGCCATGCAAGCCTGCATGGACGGCTTTGAACTGGTTTCGCCATTCATCGACGGCATCAACAACGGCACCGAAGCCAGCATCGACAAAGCCCTGCTGGGCAAGATCGACCTGATCGTGACCACCACCGGCAACGTCAATGTTTGCGACGCAAACATGCTCAAAGCCCTGAAGAAGCGCGCTGTTGTCTGCAACATCGGCCACTTCGACAACGAAATCGACACCGCTTTCATGCGCAAGAACTGGGCATGGGAAGAAGTGAAGCCACAAGTGCACAAGATCCACCGCACCGGCGCGGGCGATTTCGACCCACAGAACGACGACTACCTGATCCTGCTGGCCGAAGGCCGCCTGGTGAACCTGGGCAACGCCACCGGTCACCCAAGCCGCATCATGGACGGCTCGTTCGCCAACCAGGTACTGGCGCAGATCTTCCTGTTCGGCCAGAAGTACGCCGACCTGTCGCCTGCCCAGAAAGCCGAGCGCCTGACCGTTGAAGTACTGCCGAAGAAACTCGACGAAGAAGTGGCCCTGGAAATGGTCCGCGGTTTCGGCGGCGTGGTGACGCAACTGACCAAGACCCAGGCCGACTACATCGGCGTGACCGTCGAAGGCCCGTTCAAGCCGCACGCTTATCGGTACTAAGAGCAGCGGCAAGCTTTGAGCTGTAAGCGGCAAGCAAGAGCGGTTGGCTTGCTTGCTGTTTGAGGTTTGAGGCCTGCTTCTTCATCGTTTTTTGCAGTTGTGAGCCGCGGGCTTCAAATGCGGGAGTCGGCGCACCGCCCTCTTGCCGCTTGAAGCCTGCAGCTCACTGCTGGAGGCCCTATGTCCCAAGACCGTCGCTACAGCTTCGAGTTCTTCCCCACCAAGACCGATGCTGGGCATGAAAAACTGCTCGCCACTGCCCGTCAGTTGGCCGGCTACAACCCCGACTTCTTCTCCTGCACCTACGGTGCCGGTGGCTCGACCCGTGACCGCACGATCAACACCGTGCTGCAACTGGAGAGCGAAGTAAAAATCCCTGCGGCGCCGCACTTGTCCTGTGTCGGCGACAGCAAGGACGACCTGCGCGGCCTGCTGAGCCAGTACCAGGCAGCCGGCATCAAGCGCATCGTCGCCCTGCGCGGCGACCTGCCTTCGGGCATGGGCATGGCCAGCGGTGAGCTGCGCCACGCCAACGACCTGGTGAGCTTCATTCGTGAAGAAACCGGCAGCCACTTCCACATCGAAGTCGCCGCTTACCCGGAAATGCACCCGCAAGCCCGCAACTTCGAAGACGACCTGTCCAACTTCGTACGCAAGGCCAATGTCGGCGCTGACAGCGCGATCACCCAGTACTTCTTCAACGCCGACAGCTACTTCTACTTCGTCGAGCGCGTGCAGAAAATGGGCGTCAACATCCCGATCGTGCCGGGCATCATGCCGATCACCAACTACAGCAAGCTGGCCCGCTTCTCCGACGCCTGCGGCGCCGAGATCCCGCGCTGGATCCGCAAGCAACTGGAAGCCTACGGTGACGACACCGCGAGCATCCAGGCCTTCGGCGAGCAGGTCATCAGCGAAATGTGCGAACGCCTGCTGCAAGGCGGCGCACCGGGGTTGCACTTCTACACCCTGAACCAGGCCGAACCGAGTTTGGCCATCTGGAACAACCTGAAACTGCCGCGCTGATCAGCGACGGTTTCCGGCCAAGAAGGCCCCGGCGCAAACCGGGGCCTTTTTTTATGCGCAGGCCTTGAGCTAGAGCGGTCAGCAGCACCTCTAGCTATTTCATGATGCCTCAGCGTAATCTCCCGCCATGCTCGCCATTCCCCGGTTGCTGATAGCCCTTCTCTGCACTTGCCTGAGCCTGATGGCCCACGGCGAGAAGTTGCGCATTGTCACCGATCCCTGGCCGCCCTACGCCTACGAGGAAAATGGCCAGGCCATGGGCCTGGATTACGAAACCACGGCCATTGTTTTCCAACGCATGGGGATCGAAGTGCAGTGGCAATTCCTGCCCTGGAAGCGCTGCCTGGCCATGCTAGAGCAAGGGCAAGCCGATGCTGTGCTGGATATCTTTCATCGCGAAGAGCGAGAAAAACTCCTGCTTTACCCCAGCGAACCGCTCTCGGACGTCGAGTTCGTGATGTTCTACGCCAACCAGCGGCCCCACCCGTTCAAGCGCCTGGACGAGTTGCGCGGCCTGACCGTTGGCACCACCCCGGGCTACCTGTACACCGACGACTTCAACGACTCGCCGCTGTTCAAGCGCGAACCTGCCCCCACCCAGGAAGCCAACTTCGGCAAGCTGCTGCTGGGACGAATCGACCTGCTGATTACCGACCGCCGGGTGGGGCATTACCTGCTCGACACCCTGAAGATCCGCGACCAGGTCACCGAGAACCCCTTTGTGCTGACCCGCCAGGGCCAATTCCTTGCCGTGCGCCGCAACGCCGGCATGGACCTCCTGGTGCAACGCTTCGCCGCCGAGCTCAAGCGTTTCAAGCGTGAACGGCTTACGCCGAACTGAGCGCGCGATATGGCGCAGGGCCTAAAGGCAGAACGCCCCCGGCGACATCAGAAAAAACCGTTGAGCAGCAGGAAAGCAGCGTACCGTGATTGCTCTGTTATACTCCGGCCTCCCGCCAGGCTCACGCCCGGACGCTGGCCCCTGTTCAAGGCTTCTCGACACCGCTACAGCGCAGCTCAACAGCCCGCGCGAGCCGTCGCTGACCCGCCTTCAGAGATCTCAGCAGGACCGGACGGGATTGCGTCCCCTTAAACGCCATTCACGCCCGGTAAGACTATCCCTTTGGGCCAAGCCCTCACTAAAACAGGATTACTCATGTCCTTTGCTTCCCTCGGTCTCTCCGAGGCTTTAGTCGGCGCGATCGAAGCCGCCGGCTACACCCAGCCTACTCCGGTGCAACAGCGGGCCATTCCCGCCGTGTTGCAAGGTCGCGATCTGATGGTTGCGGCACAGACAGGTACTGGTAAAACCGGCGGCTTCGCCCTTCCGATCCTGGAGCGGTTGTTTCCCAATGGTCACCCGGACAAATCCCAGCGTCACGGCCCACGCCAACCGCGCGTGCTGGTCCTGACCCCTACTCGCGAACTGGCCGCGCAAGTGCATGACAGCTTCAAGCTGTATGCCCGCGACCTGAAGTTCGTCAGCGCCTGCATCTTCGGCGGCGTCGGCATGAACCCGCAGGTTCAGGCCATGGCCCGTGGCGTCGATGTACTGGTGGCCTGCCCTGGCCGCCTGCTCGACCTGTGCGGTCAAGGCAGCGTCGACCTGTCCCACGTGGAAATTCTCGTGCTGGACGAAGCCGACCGCATGCTCGACATGGGTTTTGTGCATGACGTGAAGAAAGTCCTCGCACGCCTCCCGGCCAAACGCCAGAACCTGCTGTTCTCGGCAACCTTCTCCAACGACATCACCGCTTTGGCGGGCAAGTTGTTGCACAACCCCGAGCGCATCGAAGTCACGCCGCCGAACACCACGGTCGAGCGTATCGAGCAGCGCGTGTTCCGCCTGGCCGCGAGCCACAAGCGTGCATTGCTGGCGCACTTGATCACTGCCGGCGCCTGGGAACAGGTGCTGGTCTTTACCCGCACCAAGCACGGCGCCAACCGCCTGGCCGAGTACCTGGACAAGCACGGCCTCACCGCTGTCGCCATCCACGGCAACAAGAGCCAGAACGCCCGCACCAAAGCCCTGGCCGACTTCAAGGCTGGTGAAGTGCGGATCCTGGTAGCGACCGATATCGCCGCCCGTGGCCTGGACATCGACCAACTGCCTCACGTGGTCAACTTCGAGCTGCCGAACGTCGACGAAGACTACGTGCACCGCATCGGCCGTACTGGCCGCGCCGGTCGTTCGGGCGAAGCCATCTCCCTGGTGGCGCCGGACGAAGAAAAACTGCTGAAAAGCATCGAGCGCATGACCAAGCAGAAAATCGCCGACGGCGACCTGATGGGCTTTGATGCCAGCGCCGTGGAAGCCGAGAAACCGGAAGTCCGCGAGCGTCCTGATGTGCGTAACCCGCGCAACGCCCGTGGTCCTCGTGGCGACGGCCCGAACGGCGGTGGCGGCGGCGGTGGTCGCAAGGACAAGGGCAAAGACAAGGGCGGCAAGGATAAACCTGCCGCTCGTGGCGATCGCCCAGCCCGTGAGCAGAAGCCTCGCGAAGGTACTCCGGCCCGCGAACAGCGCCAGCCAGCGCCACGCGCCGCCGCTGATCGTGCGCCTGACGAGTTCCTGGACGACGATATCGACAACTTCGGTAACCGTGTCGACTACGTGCCTCAACAGAAGCCGGCCCAAGGCCGTGGTCGCCGTCCGGGTGCTCCGGCCCAAGGCGCGGGTGCCGGCAGCGGTGCTCCACGTGGCGGCCAGCCACAGGGCGGTCGCCAGAATGGCCCGCGCAACAGCAGCGGCGGCACCACCGGCACTCCGCCGGCCAAGCGCAGCGGCCCGCGCAATGGTGCCCCC
>NZ_JALQCW010000145.1 GCF_023241715.1 Pseudomonas morbosilactucae | reverse complement strand
CATGAGGTTGTGCTGGCGGAGTTGCCGATCCAGTACGCCGACTATGCAATCTGGCAACGGCATTGGATGGAGGCAGGCGAGCAGGAGCGTCAGCTAGGTTACTGGCGGCAGCAGTTAGGTGATGAGCAACCGGTTCTGGAGTTGCCATTGGATCGGCCAAGGCCGGCGATTCAAAGCCATCAGGGTGCTCGACTGGACCTGGCGCTGGATGATGAACTGGCGTCGGGGTTGAGGCAGTTGGCACAAGCGCAAGGGGTGACCCTTTTCATGTTGCTGCTGGCGTCGTTTCAGACGTTATTGAGTCGCTACAGTGGGCAAAGTGATATTCGTGTCGGGGTTCCGATTGCGAACCGTAACCGAGTTGAAACCGAGCGGTTGATTGGCTTCTTCGTCAACACTCAGGTTCTGCGGGCACAGGTTGATGGAAGCATGCCTTTTACCGCCCTGATGCAACAAGTCAAGGACGCGGCGCTGGGCGCACAGGAACATCAAGACCTGCCTTTTGAACAACTAGTGGAAGCTTTGCAACCCGAGCGCAGTTTGAGTCATAGCCCGCTGTTTCAGGTGATGTTCAACCATCAAACAGCGGTCCGCTCCGCGACACGCCCAGCGGCTAATCAAAGCCTAAGTATTGAACCTTTGAACTGGGAGACTCAGACGACTCATTTCGACCTGGTCCTCAATACGTTTGAGGCGCAAGACGGTTTGTGGGCGTCGTTGAGTTATGCGACGGACATCTTTGATTCCGGCACAGTGGAAGGCCTGGGGCGTCACTGGCAGACATTGCTCAGAGCTATTGTTGCCCAGCCAGGGCAGTTCATCAGTGAACTGGCATTGCTGGAGCCTGAGGAATATCGACAAATTACCCAAGAGTGGAACAAGAACGACGCTGATTATCCGCTCGATCTGTGTGTCCACCAGTTAATCGAGGAGCAAGTACGGCAACGACCAGAGGCGGTGGCTTTGGTTTATGCGGGTCAGACCTTGAGTTACGCACAACTCAACGCCCGAGCGAATCGTCTTGCGCATT
>NZ_JALQCW010000144.1 GCF_023241715.1 Pseudomonas morbosilactucae | reverse complement strand
TTTTACACACTCTGGGCCGATTGATGCCCTTTAGGGCGCTGCATGATGTTGAAAGGACCTAAAGGTTAAAAAATTGGTTTCTACCCCGTTCTTTAGCTATGTAGAGCGCTTTGTCGGCTCGGGCAAGTAGTGCGTTGTAAGAGTGCAGTGGGCCAAATGTATGTACTGAAAAACCAACGCTTATAGTTAAGTATCCTGTGCTGGAAGCGGAGTGCGGTATTTTCAAGTCTCGCACTAGTTGGCATAGAGTTTCGACGTGCCGAGCTGATTGGTCTTTCGTCATGCCGTTGGAAAGAATTACAAACTCCTCACCGCCATACCTGGCTGCAAAATCAGAACCACGTTGAAAAAACGTATTCAAGCTATCAGCGACATGTATTAATGCTTCGTCGCCAGCTTGATGCCCATAAATATCATTGAAAGACTTGAAGTGATCAACATCAATCATGGCGAGAGTCAATGAGCCTCCGTTGCGACATGCAATTTTACATTGGATTTCGAACTGTGTATCGAAAAATCGACGATTGTAAATGCCTGTCAGTCCATCTTTTATAGATAATTGTTCGAAGTGCGCTTTCATTTGCTCGAGGGACTGGTGCTCATCGCGCAGTTGCTGCTGTATTAGCATGCGGGATGTTACATCTTTTTGTATGCCTAAAAAATTGGTTATAACTCCGTTTTCATTATGAATTGGAGATATACTTAGCTCGTTCCAAAACATCGTTCCATCCTTGCGATAGTTTCGCAAGGTTACGAGGCAGTATTCACCTGATTTAATGGCGTTGTGAACAGTTTCAAGTTCAGGCTGCTCTTGATCGTTTCTTTGTAAGTATCGGCAGTTAATGTTGGTTGTTTCCTCGAACGAGTAACCGGTCATGCGTTCAAAAGCAGGATTTACAAAAATCAACGGATTGTCGTCAATGAAATTATCGGAGATGGTAATGCCATCTCGCGAGTCCATAACTGCCTGTTTAAGAATTTCAATCTTCATGAAAATTCCGTTAGTAGGATTGAATGGAGGCACACCGCTTTAGGGATCTAATATTTAGATAACACAGATAATTAACGTTGCTTAATCTATAAGTGTAGTCGTTGGAGAAATACAAGGTGTGCTTTTTATGCTTTCGATAGCCGTTGCGATTGATTTTAGTCAGAAGTTCCACAGATATTGCCCTGGCTGGCTAATGGCGTCAGAAATGACCTGCATTAAGGCATCACTACTAAAGGCTTAGCTGGCCACTTCTTTTTTGTGCGACCGCTTGGAAAGCTTGCTGCTATTACGTACCACCCGTCGCATGAGCCTGTCGGAGGCTGGCCGGACGTACTTCAGCGAATGGCTGACACCTGCTCGATGAGCTGGACGCTCTGGAACGTGCTACCCCAGTCGGCGCTAGCGCGCCCAGCGGCCGTTTGCGGGTCAACGCCCCCTGCCATTTGGCCTAAAGGTGCTGCCGCCGATCCTAGTATTTATCGCTAGGAGTTCATTGAAAATAACGGAAGTGTGAGGATCGAACCCAACGGCCCGCTCACGGTTAATGATGGGGAGTTGATGCGCAGCCTGGCTGTTCAAGGGGTGGGACTCATTTACTCTTCAACGTTTCACACATCGCGGGAACTGGCGAACGGGACGCTTGAACCGGCATTGCTGGACTGTTCTCCAGGCAATGATGGGTTGTTCCTTTATTTCCAAAAGCAGCCAAAAAACAGCCGAAATTGCGAGCTTTTATTGAGATGTGCTCGAAGGTCCTAACGATGCAATAGAAAAGAATTCGACACTCATAAACCATGACGACTACGTTCAGGTTTCCTGACGTAGTCGTATTCAGTTCTTCTGTACGGGAGGCGGTCTTGGATGGCCGGCCGCTAATACCGTCAATGGATGGTTCTGAGCAAAGTAATAAAGCCTTTGGGTAAACGAAAACGTTGTGCGGCCATACCCGTCGTGTTGCTTATTTCATCCCTATCAGGCCCTTCGCCAAGCTTCGGCCTTTGGAGTCCATGTTGTGAGTGGACATTGCATTATTCAGAGCGTTTGTTGCCGTTCCCAACGCCGATTGCATGCTTCTTATCTCGGTCGTCAAAACCTCTCGCTGCCGCTTGATCTCGTCCTCGGACAACGTCTTGTCGCTCATCAATTCCATGAGTTCCTGGTTTTTTTGAGCAATTTTTTCCTGCAGCTTACGAATGTTTTTCAGGACTTCTTTGACGTCTTCTGGCAAGGGCGCGTTGTCAATGTCTGCGTACTTTTCACTCTCTAATTTTTCATGGCCTTCTTTTGATATCTCGACCTTGGTGGTCGTGGTTTGAGTGCTGGCGTTGGCGGAGCTTTCGGTCACAGAGGCTGGCGAGGAGGTCGTAACCCGCAGTTGCATCGCGAGCGTATTGTCGGATGAGGCGATTTTCATTGATGCTCCAATTTCAGGGCGTTTGCGACGTTCACTTAAGTAATGCTATCGGCAAGGGCAACGCTTCGCTGTAGGCAACATGTATCGATTTTGTATTTTTTTGTAGTTGCACGGACATGAGTTACAGCAATTGCTGATGACGTTTGTTTTTGCGGCTCCAGAGCCTTTCAATGGCTCAGGTTTTGAAGGTTATTGGCCCCAGGGCCAATCAAGGGAAGATGTGCCAGCATGTTCTTCAGGGCCAACGCATCCCAGGGCAGATGTTCGGCAATGCCGATTCCAACGACATCGGCGATAGCCGCAACGTCTGACAGCACTCGCACTACATCGCTGATGGGCATTTTTCCTTGGGCAACGC
>NZ_JALQCW010000143.1 GCF_023241715.1 Pseudomonas morbosilactucae | reverse complement strand
CGCCAGGCGAAGGCCCAGCCGATCTTCAAGCCGGCGAGAATCGACGCAAGGCGGCCGGAATCAGGATGAACAGCACCAGGCGCAGGCCCTTGAGGCCGTAATTGCGCCCGGCCATGGCGCAGGGTTTCGGAAACGCCGAGAAACCCGGCGTAGGTGTTCAAGGCCAAGGCCCAGAGCACCGAATGCACCAGCACAAAGATCAGGCTGTTCTGCCCCAGGGCCAAACCACAGCAGCGCCAAGGGCAGCAGGGGCAAATGGGCCGGCAACGGGTTGAACATCGAGGTCAGGGTGCTCAGCAGGTCACGGCCAAACTGGGTCGAGACCGCCAGGGTGGTCAGGGCAAAGGCCAGCACAATGCCGATCAGGTAGCCCTTGAGCAGCACCACCAGGGAAATGCCCACCTTGCCCAGCAGTTCACCGCTGAGCAGGCCGTCGGACAGGGCGCTGGCGGTCTGCAGGAAGCTGGGCAGCAGCAGATCGTTGTTCTGGTAGCGGGCCACGGCTTCCCAGAGCAGCGCCAGCAGCACCAGGATCAGGCTTTTGCGCAGCCAGCCCTGTTGCCAGAGGCGCTGGGCCAGGGGCAGCTCGCGTTCCAGGGGGACTTGCAGCAACGGCTCGAGGACAACTTCGTATTCCTCGCGCACGGGGGATGAATGGCTCATCGGGCGTTCCTCGTTCAACGGTGGCCTGACGGCTCAATAGGCGATACGGATATCGGCGAAATCCAGCTCGGTGTCGGTTTCCGGCGACTGGCCTTCATCGAACAACAACCGGTGAATACGCCGTGCGGTCTGCTGGAACGCCACGCCACCGAGGCTTTGCAGGTCGTATTGATGGCTGTGGACTTCTGCCCGCACGCGCCCCGGATGAGGCGACAGCAAGAGGATGCGGTTGCCCACCACCAGCGCCTCTTCAATGGAGTGGGTGACGAACAGCAAGGTGAAGCGCACCTCTTCCCAAAGCAGCAGCAACTCTTCCTGCATCTTGCGCCGGGTCAGGGCGTCGAGGGCGGCGAAGGGCTCGTCCATCAGCAGGATTTTCGGTTGCATGGCCAGGGCCCGGGCAATCGCCACCCGTGCCTTCATGCCGCCGGACAAGGTGTGCGGGTAGGCATCGGCAAAGGCCGCCAGGCCCACTTTATCGAGGTAATGCAGGGCACGCTCTTCGGCCTCGCGGCGACCGAGGGTCTTGGACGCCAGCAGGGGGAACATCACGTTCTGCTTCACGGTTTTCCAGGGCGGCAGTTGGTCGAACTCCTGGAATACCACGATGCGATCCGGCCCTGGCTGGTGCACCGCCTGCCCTTGCAGGCGGATCTGGCCCTCGCAGGGTTGGATAAACCCGGCCACCGCCTTGAGCAGGGTGGACTTGCCGCAGCCCGAAGGGCCGAGCAGGACAAAACGATCGCCGGGGTCGATCTCGAAACTCACCTGGTGGGTGGCCCGCACCACGCGCTGCGGGGTGCGGTATTCCAGGCTGACGTTATCCACCGCCAGCAACGGCTGGGCGGTGGCGGTGAGGTTGCTGACCGTGTGGCCTGGCAAGGGGGCATTCATCGCACTCAGCTCCCTTGCAGCGGCTTGGCGTCCTGGAAGAAGTAGTCCTTCCACGACTCCGGCTTGTTCTTGATGGCGCCGACGCGGTACAGGAACTCCGCCAGCGGGTAGGTGTTTTTCGGCGTCACGCTGAATTCGAACTGCGGGTTGTCGATGATTTTCAGCAACGCGGCGCGGTCGATCTTGGCCTTGGTCACACGGATGTAAGTGTCGGCGGCCGCGCCTTTGTCGTTCTGGGCGAACTCGGCGGCTTCGGCCAGGGCTTCAACGAAGGCCTTGTAGGTTTTCGGGTTGTCGTTGCGGAATTTCTCGGTGGCGAACAGCACCGTCGGCGAGTTCGGGCCCAGCAGGTCGTAAGTATTCAGCACCACGTGCACGTTGGGGTTCTCCAGGGCCTGGTCCTGGAACGGTGGGTTGGAGAAGTGCCCGGTCAACTCGGTGCCGCCGGCAATCAGCGCGGCAGTGGCGTCCGGGTGAGGAACGGCGATGGTGTACTTATCCAGGCGATTGAATTCCTTGTCGCCCCATTGCTTGGCCGCGGCGTATTGCAGGAAGCGCGACTGCACCGAGACGCCCACCGCCGGCACCGCGATGCGGTCCTTCTCGGTGAAGTCGGCGATGGTCTTGACCTTGGGATTGTTGCTCACCAGGTAGTAAGGGAAGTTACCCAGGGACGCCACGGCCTTGACGTTCTGCCGGCCATGGGTACGGTCCCAGATGGTCAACAGCGGACCGACGCCGGCCCCGGCGATGTCGATGGAGCCGGAGAGCAACGCGTCGTTCACTGCCGCGCCGCCGGACAGCTGGGTCCAGTCGACCTTGATGTCGATGCCCTCTTCCTTGCCGTGCTTTTCAATCAGGTTCTGGTCGCGCACCACGTTGAGCAGTAAATAGACGATGCCGAACTGTTCGGCGATGCGAATTTCGCCTTCGGCGTGGGCCGCCGTCGGGGCCACCAGGCTGCCGGCCAGCAGGCTGAAACCCAGGCCGATGGCCGTGGCCAGTTTGCCGAGGCGAGGGATGAAGGGAATGGATAAGGACATGGTGATTCTCCTGCCGTGCCTGGCTGATCAGTAAGGGGCGTCGCCCTGGATGGTGGTGCGATACAGCTTGCGGCGCAGATGGCTCGGGCAACCGGCGGCCAGGTGGATCAGCGAGCGGTTGTCCCAGAACACCAGGTCGTGGGGCTGCCATTGATGGCGGTAGATGTTTTCCGGCAGCACGCTGTGGGCGTACAACTCGCCCAGCAACTGGGCGCTTTCGTCTTCCGGCAGGCCGACGATGCGGGTGGTGAAACCTTCGCTGACAAACAGCGCCTTGCGGCCGTTTTCCGGGTGGGTGCGCACGATGGGGTGCACCACCTCGGCAACCTGGGCCAGTTGTTCCGGCGTCAGGGTCGGGCGCCAATTGCCCTCGAACTTGGTCTCGCTGTAGCGGGCCGTGTAGGAGTGGGCGGCGCTGCGGCCTTCGACCGCCTTGCGCAGGGCCTCAGGCAGGTTGTCCCAGGCTTTGTGCATGTCGGCGAACAAGGTGTCGCCGCCTTCAGCCGGCAACTCCTGGGCGTGCAGCATCGAGCCCAGGCTGGGCAGCTCCTTGTAGGACAGGTCCGAGTGCCAGAACTTGCCAGCGTCACCGAGGCCGATGGATTGGCCGTTCTCGATGATGTTGGAAACGATGAGGATTTCCGGGTGCCCGGCCAACAGGAACTGCTTGAGCACATGGATCTGCAGCACGCCAAAACGGCGGCTGAAGGCGATCTGCTGTTCGGGGCTGATGCGCTGGTCGCGGAAGACCACCACGTGATAGTCCAGGTGCGCACGATGGATGCGCGCAAAGTCCTGGTCGTTGACCGGCCGGGACAAGTCCAGGCCGATGATTTCGGCCCCGACGGCGCCCGTGAACGGGCGAATTTCGAAAGGTTGTGCGGCGATAGGCGCAGCACTTACAGGCGCAGATACGACAGACATGACTCACTCCCACGCAGAGCACGCCCACTGGCGCGTGCGTCGATCAGAAACTCACGGAGGCCCCGTGTTGGTTCATTTCGTGCGGCGCGCCGATGGGTCGGCAGGTACGCAGGGAATCGACTTTATAGGCATAAGAACTGAAATTTAAATACCGTTAGTGAATAAAGATATGGCAATTGCAACACCGGCTCCGGCTCGCATCGCCACGGTGACCTATGCTGCTGACAGCCTGCCGTCGGGCCACATTCGTGAGGGATTCACTATGTTCTACGTGCAACGCGACGCCCAGGGTCAGTTGGTTCGCGTGGAGGCGGCGGCGTATGCCGGTGCCAGCGAAGTGCTGCCGCCCGATCATCCCGAGGTCCAGGCCTGGTACGCCGGCCAGGCGCTGGAAGTGCGCTTGAAGCAACTCAGGCAGAGCGACCTGGAGATGATCCGGGTGCTCGACGACCTGATTCAGGTACTGACCAGCAAAGGCGTGATCCGGGTCACCGACCTGCCGCCGGCGGCCCAGGCCAAATTGATGGACCGCAGCCACGCCCGGGAAGCGCTCGGGGGGCTGGATCAGTTGATCGACGAGGACGAGAGCGGGCTGATCTAGCCCTGCCCCTGCTCACCGTTGCCAGGGGGCCGGGTCACCCAGCAGTTGCCCCTGCACGCCAAACAGGCCCATCTCGCAGATCACCTGCAACTCCCCTTCGGTCTCTACCCGCTCGGCGATCAAGGGCAGGTCGATGCTGTGGGCCGCACGCTGGATGGCTTCGATAAACAGGCGTTTATCGCTCTCTTGATCGATGGCGCGAATGTAGCTGCCGTCGATTTTCAGGTACGCCAAGCCCAGGTGCGACAGGTTGCCGATCATGCTGAACCGGCCACCGAAGCGCTGCAGGCTGAGGGAGAAACCCAGCTCCCGCAGACGTCGGGTCAGTTGCTCCAGCGGCCCCTGCTCGGGCAATTGCTCTTCGCCGATCTCCAGGGTCAGGCGCGGCCCCAGCGGTGCGTGCTGGCGCAGGGTTTCCAGGACCTGGCTCAAGGCCTGGGGATCGTCCAGGGTCGCGGCCGACAGGTTCAGGGCCAGGCATTCCTGATGACCTGCCATCTGCCGCAGCACTTTGTGCAACATCAGCCGGTCCAGGCGCGCGGTCCAGCCGAAGCGATCCAGCCAGGGCAGAAAGCGTCCGGCGGGAATGCTCTGGCCCTGCTCGTCCAAGAGTCGCGACAGCACTTTGTAATGCAGCACCAGGGACCTGTCCCGAGCCGCCACCACGGGCTGGAAGTACAGCTCGAAACGCCCCTGGGCGAGGGCGCTGTCCAGCAGGCTGTGCCAGGCATGGTGATCGTCCCCCAGGCGCAACGAGCTGTGTTCCAGGCAGGCCCAACTGACGTCGCCCTGGGCTTCGGCCTGGGCCAACGCCTGGTCGCCCAGGGCCAGCAGCGTCTGGGGCGAGTCGCCGTGGACAAAGGGCGCCAGGCCAATGGCGGTGACGGGTTGAACATCGCTGGCGCCCGTGGCGTACAGACTGCGCAAGGCTGCAGCCAGGTGCTGGGCCAGGTGCTGGGCTTCGTCGTGCACCAGCCCCGGCGCCAGCACCGCAAACTCACCGCCGCGGATCCGGCTTGCCAGGTTCTGGGTTTCTGGGTGCAGCCGGCACTCGCGCACCAGCAACTCGCCCACGGCCTGCAACAGCTGGTCGGTCTGCTGCCCGCCGAGGCGCTGGTTGAGGCCGGCCAGGTCGTTGACCCGTAACAGCAGCAAGTAACCGGAACTGGCGCGTTCGGAGTGTTGCAGGCGGTCCTGCAACTGCACGTCGAAATAACGCCGGTTGCCCAACCCGGTCAGGCTGTCCTGATAGGACTCGACCCGCAGCTTCTCGCTGCGCTCGGCCTGCTCCTGGAACAGCGCCTTGAGCTTCTCGACCATTTGGTTCATGGCCTGCACCACCCGCCGCAGCTCCGGGGTGCGGGGCAGGTCCGGCAGGCTGAGAAACTCGCGCCGGGCGATGGCGTGGGACTGCTCCACCATGTAGTCCAGGGGCTTGAGCTGACGCCGCAGGAGCAACGCCCCCAGCACCGCACTGACCGCACCACAGATCAGCAGCCAGCCGAGGCTGCCCAGGGCGCTTTGCCAGAGCTTGGCCACCGCGAACATCGGGTGGCTGAGCACTTCCACCCGGGCCGCCTGCTCCCAGCCGCGGCTGACGATGGCATCGCCCCCCGCCGGCTCCAGCCCGATCAGCGCGACAAACCAGCGCGGCACGTTGCTGACCTCGGGCACGCCGCTGCGCTCGACCAGGGTCTTGCCGGTCGCCAAGTCCACCACGCGGATGCTGGCGTAGTAACCACTGTCGAAAATCGAACTGACCATCAGCTCGACCATCGCCGGGTCGTCGATGTTCGGCGTCAGCGACAGGGCCAGCGCCGTGGCCGCGTCCTGGGCATGGGAGCGCAGCTGGTTGACGTACTGGGCCCGCGAGCTTTCCAGGCTGACCATGAAGCTGCCGCTGAAAGCGACCACCAGGAACACGCAGATTGCGATCAACAGTTGTTTGAACAAAGACATCTGGGTTCGTGCTCCTAGTGAGTGATCTCGACCGGGAAACCTTCGGCCTGCATTTTCTTCAAGAGGTCCTGCCAGCGAGACAGGCGCTTGGTGTCACCCACCCGCTGATTGCCCTTGGCGCCGGGCAGCCACAGCCCCTCGGCATTGAAGGCGTAGACCGGCAACAGGTCAGTGCGCTGGCTGGCCGGCTGAATATTGTCGACCAGGCTGTCGAGCACCAGGGGCATGGCCTCGGGGCTCGAGTAGTAGGTCAGGACCATGTGCGCGCGGTTCTGGCGCAGGGCCTTGACGTAGGTAATCCGTAGCTTGTCGCTGGCCACCCCGAGATAGCGCAGGCTGAAATACTTGGCGATCGCGTAGTCCTCACAATCACCGGCGCCCTTCCACAAGGCCTCGACCGGCGTGGCCCAGTAATCCACCTGGTGCCAGAGGTCGATGTCTTCCTGGTAGCTCAGGTTTTTATTGAAGAACCGGTTGACCACTTGGAGCTGCTCCCCCTCGCCGACCTGCTGTTGCGTGGCCAGCAATTGCTGCCAGGCATCAATCCGCTTCTGTCCTTCCCCCAGCGGCCCGTACAATGCGCCCGCGCGCTGACTGATCCGGGAGAAATCCCAATCGGCATGCAGCCCCCCCAGCAAGACCCCGGCCAGCAACAACGCTGAAAAGGCCCGGCGCAGGGTTCGAAAAAGAGCCAGACGTGCCGCCAATGGAATGCGTCCGTGGGGTCGTTGGGAACGGCATGGAGGGGGACGCCCGGCACGGCCATCGAGGCTTGGCCGCCGGCACCCGCCCGTAAAGGGAAGCGCTACGCTAAACGATATCAGAGGATAGCTTTCACGCTCGGCCGGTAACGGCACGGGCGGCTGCAAGGGATGAAATGCGGCACTTGATTGCCACAGATCCGCCGTGAGCCGAGTCTTTTGACAAGCCTGGCGGCACTCTCTAGTGTGCATTGGATCCAATTTCCTGAGCAGAGCAGCGCCAGCGTGAAGAAAAAAGCGGCCCCTTTGAGCAAAATTGTTGTCGACGGGCCCATTCCAGCCCATCTGGCCCGTGCCGTGATCGAGGAAACCCTGCGCGCAGCGATCCTCGACGGTCGTCTTCCCAGCGGTATCGCCTTGCGCCAGCAAGACTTGGCCGATCTGTTTGGCGTCAGCCGCATGCCGGTGCGCGAGGCCTTGCGCCAGCTCGAAGCCCAGGCCCTGGTGCACGTCGAGACCAACAAGGGCGCGGTGGTGGCGCCCCTGATCGACTTCGATGCCATCGACACCTACGCCTTGCGCATGCTGTTGGAGCGCGAAGCCCTGCGCCTGTCGATCCCCCATCTGGATGAGCACGATATCGCGCAGGCGCTGGGCTATATCGAAAGCCTGGAACAGGACAACAACCACGCCGAAATGGGCCGCCTCAACCGCCTGTTCCACATGACGCTCTACGGCAAGGCGCCCAACCGCAAGCTGCTGAACCTGATCGAACTGGAGCTGAACCAGGAAGAACGTTTCCTGCGTTTTCACTTGTCTGCCATGGGCCTGGGCAAACTCACCCAGGACGACCACCGCGAACTGCTGGCCGCCGTCGCCGCCAAGGACGTCGAAGGCGCAGTCAGCGTGCTTGAACGGCACCTGCAAAGTGGTGCCACGGCCATCGGCAATTACCTGCGACAGCCACCCCCGGCATGACGCTCGGCAGCCTGGGGGCCCTGAGCCCTGCGGGCCAATGTCTCCCAGGCTTGAGGAAGCACTGTGCACCCTGACGATGCGAAATGGACCCTGGTGATCAACTCCGGCCAGCCCAAGGGAATCCGCCTGATCTGCTTCCCCCAGGCCGGCGCGGCGCCGGAGCAGATGCGCAGTTGGGCCGCCGGCCTGGATGACCATATCGAGCTGGTGGTGGTCCGGCTGCCGGGCCACGGACCACGCCGCCACGAAGCCCCCTACCCGGACTGGCCGAGCTTGCTGGGCCCGACCTGCGCCGCCCTGCAGCCGCTGCTCAGCCAGCCCCACGCGCTGTTCGGCCATGGGCTGGGCGCGCTGCTGGCCTATGAAGCCGCCAAGTACGCCCAGCAGCACTGCCCTGGGCAAACCCGGCACCTGTTTGTCTCCGGCTGCCGCAGCCCCGACAGCCTGCCGCGCCACCCGTTGCTGCACACCTTGCCCATCGAGGCGTTTCGCGAGGCGATGCTGACCCTGGGGGCCACGCCGTTTGGAGTGCTCAAGGACGCCGACGATGTGCAGCAGTACGAAACCCTGCTGCGCAACGGCCTGAAACTGTTCGAAACCTGGTACGACACCTCCAGCGATAGCCTGCAAGTGCCGCTGACCGCCTTTTATGGCAATGAAGACCCCGTCGCCGAGGCCAGCCATATGTTGAATTGGTCCGAGTTCACCCAGCGTGAGTTCGAGCTGGTGGAAGTGGCCGGCAACCATTTCTTTATCAAGTCCCAGCGCCAGCGCCTGCTGCAACTGATCAACACCCACCTGGGCTTGCTGGGCGAACCCGGCCGGCGCCTGGACACCTCCACTCGCCTCGGCACCCACGGGCGCTAGGCACGGCCCGGGCGGTTTATGCCGACCATGAAAAACCCGCTCTGCCGGATGGCCAGAGCGGGTTCTCGGGGGGGCCGGGCGCCGGCTTGGCGATCAGATCTTGAAGCTGTCCACCAGTTGCTTCAGGCGGCTGGCCTGCAGCGACAGGGCATCGCAATCCTTCAGGGTTTCATTGAGGTTGGCCACGCCCTGCTGGTTCAGCAGGTTGATCTGGTTGATGTCGACGTTGAGGGTCTCCACCACGGCGGTCTGCTCTTCAGTGGCCGCGGCCACCGACTGGTTCATGCCGTCGATTTCGGTGATGCGCTGGGTCACGCTGACCAGCCGCGCACCGGCCTGGTTGGCCACCTCGACGCTCTCTTCGCTGGACACCTGGCTGGCGTTCATCGTCGACACCGCCTCGCGGGAGCCGACCTGCAGCGAGGTGATCATCTTGTGGATTTCCTCCGCCGATTCCTGGGTCCGGTGCGCCAGGTTGCGCACCTCGTCGGCCACCACGGCAAAGCCGCGACCGGCTTCCCCGGCACGGGCCGCTTCGATGGCCGCGTTGAGCGCCAACAGGTTGGTCTGCTGGGAGATGCCTTTGATCACATCGAGGATGTGCCCGATGTTGTCGGTGCTGGCATTGAGGGTTTCGATCTGGGTGCAGGACAGGCTGATTTTCTGCGACAGCTCGGTCATGGCCTGGATGGTCTGCTCGACCACTTGGCGACCGTCGTCGGCCTGCTCGCTGGCGCCGCTGGCGTGTTGCGAAGCGTCTGCGGCGTTGCGGGCGATCTCCTGGGTAGCCGCCCCCAGCTCGTTGATCGCCGCGGCCACGCTGTTGGTCCGCGCGCTCTGCTCATCGGAGCCGATGATCGAGGCGTTGGACGAAGCCATGACGCGCTGAGACAAGTCATGCACTTGGCGGGTGGCCGAGGACACTTCGGAAATCGACGCGTGGATACGCTCCACAAACTGGTTGAAGGAGCTGCCCAGTTCGCCGAACTCGTCATTGCTGGCCACGGTCAGGCGGCGAGTCAAATCGCCCTCGCCCTGAGCGATGTCCTGCATGGCGCGGCCCATGGTGGTCAACGGACGCATCAGCACCTGGATCAACAGGCTCAGCAGCACGGCAATCGCAGCCACGGCGATAAACATGGCGATCAGCGCCGAGGTACGGAACTGGCTCAGGGGGGCGTAGGCTTTGTCCCGGTCGATGGACAGGCCGATGTACCACTGGGCATTCGGCAGGCCGTTGACTGGGGTGAAGGAGAGGATGCGCTGCTGCTTGTTCAGCAGGACTTCCTGGATGCCCTTCTCGATGCGTACGGGAGTGCCCGGGTAGATGTCCTTGAGGTTCTGCATCACCTGGTCTTTATCCGGGCTGACGATCACCTGACCGTCGGCACTCACCAGGAACGCATGGCCGATCCCGCCGAAGTCCACCGAGTTGATGATTTTCACCAGGGTGTCGAGGCTCAAGTCACCGCCCACCACGCCCAACAGCGCACCCTGTTTTTTCACCGGGATGGCGATGGTCACCACCAGGCCGCCAACAGCCGCCGAGTAAGGCGGGGTCAACATGGTCTGGTCGGCACTGACGGCCTGCTTGTACCAGGGACGCTGACGCGGGTCGTAGCCGTCGGGCATCTTGGCGTCAGGGCGCTGAGTGAAGGTGCCGTTGACCTGACCAACGTAGGTGAACTGGAAGTTCGAGGTCAGCGCCGGCTGATCCACCAGCCCGGGGAGGTCGGCATTGGCGCCCTGGTGGGCGACGTTTTGCGCCAGGTTCTCCAGGACCAGGATCCGCCCACTCATCCAGTTCTGCACACTGCTGGAGGTCAGATCACCGGCCTGCTGAATCGAGGACTCGAGGTTCTGCCGGATGGTGTTCCGCTGCAGGTAGTCGTTGTACAAAGTGAACAACGCAAAAGCCAGAACCACTACGCCTGAGGCGGCCAAAAGGATTTTATGGCTGAACTTAAGATTCATTTAATGGGACTTCTTATGCCGAAGGTGGGGATGCGTTTGGGGTGTCAGGTTCAGTTAACCAGGGTCCAGAAAAGCAGCCTCGTGAGCCGCTCCACTTTGGTGCACGCATGTCTCGTCAGGCTGTCGGCAAAAAGTCGTCAAGCCTTAGGGCTTTATCCGAACTAAATCACCAAACCGACAAAAAACCGCCGAACGGTGCAGCGCAGCCCCCGGGCATGCCTTTTTGATGACGGCGCGTTGGGCGATGGTTGCAAAATCGGCAACCCCTGAAAGACAATGCGATTAATTATCATTTGTGACCGCCCAGGCAACCGCGCTCATGCCCTCCCCCGAGTTCGCCGTACAGACCCTCTACAGCCACCATCACGGCTGGCTCAACCAATGGTTGCGCTACCGCCTGGGCAACGCCGCGGATGCCGCGGACCTGGCCCAGGACACCTTTGTGCGCCTGCTGCAACGCACCGAGCGCCTGGAGTTGAAGGCGCCTCGGGCGTTTTTGCGCACCATCGCCCGGGGCCTGGTGATCGATCACTGGCGCCGCGAGGAAATCGAGCGCGCCTACCTGGAGACCATTGCCCACTTGCCGGAAGCCGAGGTGCCCAGCGCCGAAGCCCGGGCCTTGGTCATGGAGTTGCTGGAACGCATCGCGCGCCTGCTGGAAGGGCTCAAGCCCAAGGTGCGCAAGGCCTTTCTCCTGGCCCAATGCGACGGCCTGAGCCACAAACAGATTGCCGAGCAGATGGGCATCTCCTTGCGTTCCGTGGAGCGCTACGTGGCCCAGGCCCTCTATCACTGCTACCTGCTGCGTTATGAGGGTTGATGCGTGGATAACCTCTCGCCTCGGCTGCACTTGAACAGCAACCCCGATCACCTGGTGGTCAAGCAGGCCATCAATTGGCTGCTGCGCCTGCGCAACAACGCCGGCAACCGCAAATTGCAGCAGCAATGCGAAGTCTGGCGTGCCGCCCATCAGGAGCATGAGCTGGCCTGGCAGCGGGTGCAGTCGTTGCAAGAAGAACTCAGCGCCAACCTGCGCGCGGTGCCCGGCGCCCAAGTGGCGCTGCATACCCTGGAGAGCAGCAGCCAGCGCCTGGACCGACGCCAGGCGTTGAAACTGCTCAGTGGCGTATTGCTGATGGGCTCTGCGGCCTGGGTCGGCCGGGACCTGACCGGCTGGGCGCAGTGGAACGCCGACTTCGCCACGGCCACCGGCGAACGCCGCGGTTACCAACTGCCCGACGGCACGCGCCTGGAGCTCAACACCGACAGCGCGGCAGACCTGGACTTCACCGCGCAACAGCGCCTGATCACCCTGCGCCGGGGGGAAATCATGCTGGCGTGCGGCAGCGATCCACAAACCGTCACCGCCCGGCCATTGCTGGTGCAGAGCCGGCATGGTCTGTTCGAAGGGTTCGACGCGCGTTTTGTACTGCGTCAGGACCGCGACTGCACGCGCTTGAGCGTAACCGCCGGCAGCGTGGCCATTCATTCGCCCCATGGCGCCGACGGCGTGGCAGCCCGGGTGCAGGCGGGCGAGAGCTATCGGGTCAGTTTGACCGAGGCGCGGCCGGTACCGCCGCAAGACATGGACGTCGGGGCCTGGGCTGACGGCCTGATCGTCACACGCAACATGCGCCTGCAAGACTTTCTCCAAGAGGTGGGGCGCTATCGCCATGGTTACCTGGCCTGTGCCAAGGACATCAGCGATTTGCGCCTGTCCGGGGTGTTCCGCCTGGAGGACACCGACAAGCTGCTGGCGATCCTGCCGCAAACCCTGCCGGTGCAACTGCGCTATCGCACCCGCTGGTGGGTGACCCTGGAGCGCGTGGTCTGATAGTGAATTTTTTTGGCGGGTTTTATCCGTGAGTCCGGCTAGGTCAGTAAGCACCTCCTTCTGCCCGCGACGACTGTAACGGAACCGACCATGACTGCACCCACGCTGCACACCCCGCACACCTTGCGCCAAGCCATTCAGGCCGCGCTGTTTTGCTCGACACTCGGCTTGACCGCCGTGGCCCCTCTGGCCCAGGCGGCGGACCCCAGCCTCAACACCGAGAGCCACAGCTACAACATCGCCCCTGGCCCCCTCAGCGAGGTGCTCAACCAGTTTGCCCGGCAGGCGGGAATTACCCTCTCCAGCACCCCGCAACAGACCAACGACCGGCCGTCGTCCGGCTTGCAGGGCCGCTATTCGACGGAGCAAGGGCTGCGCCAGTTGCTCAACGGATCGGGCCTGGAGGCGGTCAGCCAGGACGGTAACGGCTACATCCTGCGGGCACTGCCCGAAGAGGCCGCACTGGCGCTGCCGGCCACCGACATCAAGGGGTTTGCCCTGGGCAACGCCTTGGGCAGCATGGAAGGCTACAACGCCACCCACAGCCAGATTGCGACCAAGACCAGCACCGCCTTGCTGGAGACTTCGCAAAGCGTTTCGGTGGTCACCCGCGAACAGATGGACGACCAGGGCTCGCAGACTGTGTCCCAGGCCATGCGCTACACCCCGGGCGTGCTGACCAACCCCTATGGCGCTACCCACCGTTATGACTATGTGGCGATGCGCGGTTTCAACGACGGCTCGGTGGACAATATCTACCTGGATGGCCTGAAATCCATGGGCGACAGCGGCACCTACAGCACCATGCAAGTCGACCCGTATTTTCTTGAGCGGGTGGATATTCTCAAGGGGCCGTCCTCGGTGCTTTATGGGCGCAGTTCGCCGGGCGGGTTGGTAGCGTTGACCAGCAAGAAGCCGCTCTACCAGCCGTTTCATCAGGTCCAGGCCACCGTTGGGACCCAGGGCCAACGCGGCATGGGCTTCGACTTTAGCGGCCCGCTGGATGATAACCAACGCATTGCCTATCGCCTGACAGGGCTTACTGATCGTTCGGACACCCAGTTCGATCACGTCGAGGAAAAACGCTACGCCCTGGCCCCAAGCCTGAGCATCGACTTCAGCGATGACACCTCGCTGACGCTGCAGGCCTATCTGCAACACGACCCCGAGGGCGGTTATCACGGCGGCATGCCGGCCGATGGCACCCTGCACCAGCGCAATGGGCAACGCATCTCCGAACACTTCTTCGAGGGTGAGCCGGGGATCGACGGTTATCAACGTGACCAGCAGTCCTTCGGTTATCAATTCGAGCATCGTTT
The DNA here is from genome assembly GCF_023241715.1 of Pseudomonas morbosilactucae. GTDB lineage: Bacteria > Pseudomonadota > Gammaproteobacteria > Pseudomonadales > Pseudomonadaceae > Aquipseudomonas > Aquipseudomonas morbosilactucae. Next base: position 1,488 of record NZ_JALQCW010000143.1, on the reverse strand, counting down.
CAATGATGTCTTCACCGCGCGGCAGAACTTCCGCTACCTCGACTCCAGGGTGAAGCTGGATCAGGTTTACGCCTATGGCTGGAACACAACCAACGGCAACGAGCTGAGGCGTTATTACTCGGGTGGTGACGAGAAACTGCACTCGTTTATCGTCGATAACATGCTGCAAGCGGAGTTCTTGACCGGCGCGACCAAGCACACCCTGCTGCTGGGCGCCGACTATCAACGGCGCAAGACCGTGGTGGACTGGCAAAGCGGGCAACTGGCACCGATCAATGCGTTCGATCCGCAATACGGCAACTCGGCGATCACCTACTTCAGCCCTACTAGCTATGTACGGCGCCAGGAACAGACGGGCGTGTATCTGCAGGACCTGATCGAGATGGATAAGTGGCGCTTCTCCCTCGGCCTGCGCCAGGACTGGGTGGAAACCTCCGATGAGAATCGCATCGCTGAAACCGATCGCCCACTGGGCACGGAAATCAGCGACCGTCGCACCAAGCTCACCAGCCGTGCGGGCGCGCTCTACCTGTTCGATAACGGCGTGGCGCCTTACATCAGCTATTCCGAGTCGTTCAATCCCAACTCTTACTCCGACAGCGCCGGCAACCCGCTGCCACCCACCGATGGCACGCAGTGGGAGGTCGGGGTGAAGTACCAACCACCGGGGACGGAGAACCTGTTTACCGCGTCGGTGTTCCGTATCGATCAGGAAAACCTGGCGTCGAAGCTGCCCCAGGAGAACTTCTATCGCGCGGTGGGCGCTGTCAGGTCCCAAGGCCTGGAGCTGGAAGCGCATATGCAGTTGAGCGATCAGCTCAAGGTTCTGGGCAGCTACACCTTCACCGATATTGAGTACTCGAAGTCGATGGTCAGCACCTTGAGCACCGCCACCCAGATCATCGAGAACCAAGGCAACTCACCCACCCAGGCGCCGCGTCATATGGCGTCGCTGTGGGCCGACTACACATTCGACAGCGCCGCACTCGACGGCCTGCGTCTGGGCGGCGGTGTGCGCTATGTGGGCTATAGCTGGGCCGATGCGGAGAACACGTTGAAGGTGCCAGCCTATACCTTGTTCGATGCCTCGATCGGCTATGACCTGGGCAAAGTCGGCCTGAAGGGCGTCGACGTGCGCCTTAATGCCAACAACCTGACCAATGAGTCCTACGTGGCTTCCTGCGCAAGCCTGAACTTCTGCTACCTGGGCGAAGAGCGCAACGTGGCGGCCACGGTCAGCTATCAGTTCTGATCCTTGTCGGTTCCCTCCAAAGCCAGCACCTGTCACCGGGTGCTGGCTTTGTCGTTTCTACAGGAAGGCTTTATGCGGGGGGAGTTGCCCGTACCTGCTGGGTGGATTCTGGGGGGAGTACCGAGCAGGGTGTGTTGACTGCGAGGTGGGTACTGACGGCTGCCTAGTACGTGGATCGCCGTCGAACTTTCTTTCGCGCAAAAACAAAACCCCAATTGCTTTCGCAATTGGGGTTT
>NZ_JALQCW010000142.1 GCF_023241715.1 Pseudomonas morbosilactucae | reverse complement strand
TGGACGCGCGGCGAGCACCCGCCTTTGTAGGAGCGGGCTTGCCCGCGATGGCGTCCCTGAGCCTTGCGCAAAATGGGAGGGTGCTTCGCCGGCAAGCCGGCTCCTACAGCGTGGTGGATATGGACGTGTGGCGAGCACCCGCCTTTGTAGGAGCGGGCTTGCCCGCGATGGCGGTTTAGCGTTCGCGCATGGCTTCGGTGCGGGCCTTGAGCACGGGTTTGAGCAGGTAGTCCAGGACGCTTTTCTCGCCGGTGATGATGTCCACCGTGGCCACCATGCCGGGGATGATCAGCAGCGGTTTGAGCTCGCCCCCCAGGTGGTTTTTGTCGGTGCGCACCTGGATCAGATAGAAACTGTTGCCCTTGTCATCGGTGATGGTGTCGGCGCCGATCAGCTCCAGTCGGGCGCTCAAACCGCCGTAAATCGTGTAGTCGTAGGCACTGAACTTGACCATGGCCCGCTGGCCCGGATGGAGGAAGGCCACGTCTTGGGGGCGCACCTTGGCTTCGATCAACAGGTTGTTTTCCATCGGCACGATTTCCACCATGTCGCTGCCCGGCTGGACCACGCCACCGATGGTGTTGACCTTGAGCTGCTTGATCACCCCATGCACGGGTGACACCACCGTGGTGCGGTTGACCCGGTCGTCGATGGCGATGCCCGAGGCGGTGATTTTCGACAGGTCGGTGCGCTTCTCGTTGAGTTCCTTGGCGGCCTCGGAGCGAAAGGTCTGCACCGACTCATCGATCTTGCTCTTGATCTCGTTGATCGCCGATTCTGCCCGGGGAATCGCCAAGGTGGTGGCGTCCAGCGAACCGCGGATCTCCACTGCGCTGCGTTTCAAGCGCAGGATTTCCACCGGCGACACCGCGCCGCTGCCCACCAGGGGCGCCGACATGTTCATCTCCTGGTTGAGCAGGCCCAGGCTGGAACTGTATTGCCCCTGCTTCGAACGGAACTCCGCCAGTTCCTGGGTCTTTTGCCGCAGTTGTTCGGTCAGGGTGCGTTGTTCGCTGGCCAGTCGGCGCTGGCGCTGGTCATACAGGGCGCGCTCGTCTTCGGAGACTTGCGGGGCTTTGCTCACCACTTCCGCGGAGGGGCTGAACGGGCGGCCTTCGGCTTCGGCGGACAAGCGCTCGACCTGGGCCATCAAGGCAAAGCGGTCCGCTTCGCTTTCGCCCTTGTTCGAGCGATAGCGGGTGTCGTCCAGGCGCAGCAAGGTTTCGCCCTTGTCCACCAATTGCCCCTCGTGGACGAAAATTTCAGTGACGATGCCGCCCTCCAGGTTCTGGATCACCTGGATCTTGCTCGATGGAATGGCCTTGCCTTCCCCCGTGGTGACTTCCTGCAGCACCGCGAACCTGGCCCAGACCAGGGCGCTGACTATCAGCGCTGCGGCGATCCACACCGTGATCCGTACCCCGCGTGGTGAGTCCTGCAGCGAGGCGCCGGCGGTTTCCGGCATGAACTCGCTTTCTGCACTTTTGCGAAAGCTGCCGAAGTAACCCCGCGATGAAGATGACCCAGACATGCTGGTGACTCCTAGACGGCCGCAGAGCCGACACGGCCCTTGCGCAGTGCATCGATGACCGCTTCTTTCGGACCGTCGGCAACGATCCGCCCCTCGTCCAGCACCACCAGTCGGTCCACCAGGCTGAGCATCGAGGTGCGGTGGGTCACCAGCAGCAAGGTCTTGCCCTGGACCTTGGCCATCAGGCGTTGGCGCAGGGCGTCTTCGCTGCTGTTGTCCATGGCGCTGGTGGGTTCATCCAGCAGCAGGATGGGCGGGTCCAGGAGCAGCGCCCGGGCCAGCAACACCGCCTGGCGCTGGCCACCGGAGAGCAGTTGTCCACGCTCGCCCACGGGCCGGTCGAAGCCTTGGGGATGCTGGCGGGCCAGCTCGGTGACACCCGTCAACTCGGCGACTTCGAGCATCCGGGCATCGCTGATGTACCGCGCGCCCAGGGTCAGGTTGTCGCGCAGGCTGCCGGCCAGCAGCGGCAGGTCATGGGCAACGTAGCCGATCTGTTGCCGCAGGTCGGCAACGTCCAGCTGTCGCAGGTCCAGGCCATCGAGTAGCAACTGGCCCTCTTCGGGGGCGAGAAACCCCATCACCAGGCGAGCCAGGGTGCTTTTGCCCGAGCCGCTGCGGCCGATGATGCCGATGCGCTCGCCGGGCTGCAGGCTGAAGCTGATGGTGTTCAGGGCCGGCGTGTTCTGCCCGTTGTAGCGAAAGGTCACGCGGCTGACTTCCAGGGCGCCGCGCAGTTGGGTGCGCTCCAGCGGACGTTGCTTGGGGTCGCGCTCCTGGGGCAGGGCCATCAGCGCATCGGTGCTGCGCATGGTCAGTTGGGCTTGTTGATAGCGGGTGATCAGCCCGGCGATCTGTCCCAGCGGGGCCAGCACTCGGCTGCCGAGCATGTAGCTGGCCACCAGGGCGCCGACGCTGAGGTTGCCGGCAATGATGCTGTAGACCCCGGCGACGATGGTCGCCATGCCCGACAGTTGCTGGATGAACAGGGTGCCGTTGGTGGCCAGGGCCGAGAGGTTGCGCGCATGGCTGTCGAGGCGGGTGAGGGCGCCGTGGGTGCTTTCCCATTGGTGCTGGCGCTCGCTTTCGGCGCTGCAGGCCTTGAGGGTTTCCAGGCCGCCCAGGGTTTCGATCAGCAGGGCCTGGCGCTCGGCGCCCAGGCTCAGGCTTTTTTGCACCGTGTCGCGCAGGCGCGACTGGATCAGCAGGGCGAAAATGATGGTGATGGGAAAGGCCAGCAGTGGAATCACCACCAGCCAGCCGCCGAGCAGGCCGATCACCACCAGCATTAATAGGGCAAAGGGCAGGTCGATCAGGCTGGTCAGGGTCACGGCGGTGAGAAACTCCCGCAGGCCCTGGAAGTCATGGATGCTCTGGGCAAAGCCGCCAATGGTTGCCGGCCGCGCCTTCAGGTTCATGCCGGTGATGCGTTCGAACAGGGTCGCCGAGAGAATCACGTCTGTCTTCTTCCCGGCCTGGTCGAGCAAATGGGCGCGCAGCACCCGCAGTACCAGTTCAAACCCGGTGCCGATCAGCAGGCCCAGGGTCAGTACCCAGAGGGTGGAAATCGCCTGGTTGGGCACCACCCGGTCGTAGGTCTGCATCACGAACAGCGGCACCATCAGCCCCAACAGGTTGATCAGGAAACTGGCGAGGATGGCGTCGCTGTAGAGCCAGCGAGAGAGTTTCAGGGTGTCGCGAAACCAGGCTTCGACCCGCGGCACCAGGGGCGTGCGCAAGTCTTCGAGTTCGTGGCGGGGCCGGGCAAAGAGTGCCTGGCCGCTGTATTCCTCGGTCAGTTCTTCACGGCTGACCCATTGTTCGCCGCCTTCGGCTTCGCACGGCAGGATCAGCGCCTTGCCGTCGTCGCCCCAGCGGCGCAGCACCGCGCACCGGCCATTCTTGAGGATCAGCAACACCGGCAGGTTGAGGGCGGAAATCGCACCCAACTCGCGGCGCAACAGCCGCGCCTGGAGGCTCGCCCGGGCTGCGGCACGGGGCAACAGGTCCAGGCTCAGGCGTTGTTTATCCAGGGGCAGGCCGGCACTCAGGCTGCCCCGGCTGACGGTGCAGCCATGCAATTTGCACAGGATCAATAATCCATCCAACAGCGGGTCATCGAAGCTTGAGCGTGGATCGGCGCTCAAGCTCCCGGGTTCGATGCTGGTCACGTTGCGTCCTCCCGGGGACTACTTCATTTCCGGTAGGCGCGCGTCGCTTCTCACTTCGCTCTGGGCGATGGCCTCGGCCGGCACCACGACTTTTTCCTTGTTCAGCAACTCGCCCATGTTGGCCAGCACGCGGTACATGGAGAACTCCTCGGTGTAGCGCACTTCGGTGTAGCGGCGGTTGGCGTTGTACAGTTCGTTTTCACTGTCCAGCACGTCCAGCAGGGTGCGTTGGCCGAGGCCGAACTGGTCCTGGTAGGCGCCGCGCACCCGGGTGGTGGTTTCGGCATATTCCCGGGCGGTAGGGGTTTGCTTCTTGGCGTTGAGCATGGCGTTCCAGGCCAGGGTGATGTTCTCGTTGAGCATACGCAGGGCGTTGTTGCGGATGTCCATGGCCTGGTTGATCTTGTGCGCGTCGGACTGCAGGCGAGCCTTGTCGCTGCCGCCCCGGAACAGGTTGTAGTTCATCACTACGCCGACTCGCCATTCATTGTCATGGCCGATGTCGCCTTGCACATTGTTGTTGGCGCCCACCGCGGCTTCGGCATCGAAGCGTGGGTAGAACGGTGACTTGGCCACCTCGTACTGGCTTTCCGCAGCCTGGATATCGGCTTGTGCGGACTTCAGGTAGGGGTTGTTCTCCAACATGCTTTGCTTGGCGTCGTTCAGGGTGGCGGGTACTTCGCCACGGATCGACGGCAGGCTTTCCAACTCATCGGGCAGGCGCCCGACGGCGCTATAGAAGTTGGCCTCGGCATCGGCCAGGTCGACCTCGGCCGTGTCGTAGTTGTTTTCCGCCAGGGCGCGCCGGGCCTTGGACTGGTCGAGGTCGGCGTTGCTGCCCACGCCCCGTTCACTGCGCAGGCCGATCTGATCGTTGACCCGCAGGTGGGCCTGCAGGTTGTTCTTGGCCAGGGTCACCAGTTCACGGCGCTTGAGCACCTCCAGGTACACCTCGATGGTGCGCAGGGCCAGGCTCTCGGCGGTCCCGCGGGCGAAGTAGGCCCGCGAGTTGACCACTGACTGAGTACGCCCCACTTCATTGGCCGTGTTGAAACCGTCGAAGAGCATCTGCCGCAGGCGCAATTCCGACTGGGTGTAATTCAAGGTCTCGGTGTGGTGGTTGCCCAGGGCCCGAGTGGTGGTGTTGTCGCTGTAGCCGCGACCGTAGCCGGCATTCAGGTCCAGGGTCGGGTAGAAGCCGCCTTTGGCGACCTTCACATCCTCATCGGCAGACAGGCGGCTGTTCTGGCTCGCCCGCAGTTCCGGGTGATTGTCCAGGGTGCTCTGGATGGCTTCGGTCAAGGACATGGCCTGGGCTGCGGGGGCGCACAGAATGGCCAGTAAAATCGCGCTGCTGAGGGGGGTGAAAACGCGCATTGGGGTGTCTCCCTGGTCCTGATGGTGAGGCAGTCGCCAAAAAAATGACGAAATTTTTAAGGTGAAACCGTTTCATACTTGTAACAACAGAGCTAAGAACATCCTGAAGAAAAGCTAAGAAAAAATTCGCATAGGTTTTATGCCGAAAAAAACTTATGCACTCGATCAAAAGCAGGACATTGTTCAAATCGAAAGCCCGCGTTTTATCGGCTCTTAACGGCGTTTTCAGCGGGCTTAAAGGTTCAATTTTTTTTGCAGCTCAGGGCGGGGAAGTGGTGGCGGGGAGGGAGACGTGGAGGGTTGATTGGGGTGGCATTTTTTTGTCACTTGCAGGTTCCAACCTTCAGCGCAGCTCTTGTTGGCGAGCTGTCCGGGGCCTGGACAGGGTGTTTTTCACCCCCAGGCGTCACGGCATAAACGGCCGATCAACGAGCAGCAGGGCGGGGTCGATAGCGACCCTGCGGCGGGGTGGCTCCCAGGGGCCGCCGCAGTCAGGATAAGGATCGTTCAACCACTGGTTAACACCATCAGCGCTGCTGCAAACAACCAGATGCCGATCGTTTTCGGCGTGGGAGGATGCACATGGCTACGTTAATCGGCGTGGTGACCCAGGTAGTGGGTCAGGTTTTTGCGGTGGCGGCAGATGGCGCGCGCCGGGCCCTGGTTGAAGGGGATCGGTTGTTTGCCGGGGACCAGTTGGTCACCGGGGCCGAAGGCGCGGTGGCCGTGCACCTGCAAAACGGCCATGAACTGACCCTGGGGCGCGACAGCTCCCTGCAGATGACCCCGCAGTTGCTGGCCAATCAGGCCCCCCATGTGGACACCACGGACGCCCTGGCTCCCAGCGATGCGCAGTTGACCGATGTGCAGCAACTGCAAAAAGCCATTGCGGCCGGTGACGACCCCACGCAAAACGCCGAAGCCACGGCAGCCGGCCCTGGTGGTACCGGTGCGACAGGTGGCGCCCTGGGGGGCGGGCACAGCTTTGTGCTGCTGGAAGAGGTCGCGGGCCGGGTCGACCCAATCATCGGTTTCCCCACTGCGGGCTTCAATGGCATTCCCGAATTTGTGCCCGAACGCCTGAATGCCGCACCGCCCACTGAGGGCAGCGCACCGCCGGACAACCCGGTGACCCTTGAGGGCCTCTCGGTGGAGGGGGGTGAGTTGACCCTCAACGAGGCCAACCTGGCCCAGGGGTCGATCAACAATCCCGCAGCCCTGACCCAGAGCGGCACCTTCAGTGTGTCGGCCCCCGATGGCCTCAGCAGCCTGAACGTGGGTGGCATCAGCGTGGTCAGCGGCGGGGTGCCTGCGGGCTTTCCCCAATCGATCACCACGGGGTTGGGCAACATCCTGACCATCACTGGCTTTAACCCGGCGACCGGGGTGGTCAGCTACAGCTACACCCTGGTGGGCAACGAAGTGCATGCCGCAGGGGACGGCACCAACAACCTCAGCGAACATTTCAGCGTGGTGGCGACCGACAGCGATGGCGATTCGGCCAGCAACACCCTGGACGTCAACATCACTGACGATGTGCCGCTCGCAGCCAACGACAGCAATGCCCAGGTGGCGTCCGAGACGCAACTGACCCTGACCGGCAACGTCCTGACCAACGACACCCAAGGTGCGGACCGGGTGGCCACCGGCCCCGTAACCCCAGGCACTTTCATCGGCACCTACGGCACCTTGGTACTCAACGCCAACGGCACTTACACCTACACCCTGAACACCAATGACGCCGACTTCAAAGCCCTGCACGGCAATGGCAGCGGTACTGAAACCTTTGCCTATACCCTGACTGACTCCGATGGCGACAGCAGCAGCGCCAACCTGGTGCTGCAAATCCACAACAATGACGACCCGGTGATCGTGCGTGGGCTGGATGTTGAAGGCGGTGAACTCAACGTTTATGAGAAAAACCTGACTGACGGTAGCGCGCCCAACACGCCGGCCCTTACCCAAAGCGGCACCTTTACGGTCACTGCGCTCGACGGTCTGCAAACCCTGACCGTTGGCGGCATCAGCGTGGTCAGCGGCGGGGTGGCCGCGGGCTTCCCGCAATCGGTCACCACGGCACTTGGCAACACCTTGACCATCACTGGCTACAACGCCACTACCGGTGAAGTGAGTTACAGCTACACGCTGACGGATAACGAAAACCATCCGACCGCTCAGGGCGCCAACAGCCTGAGTGAGCAGTTCACCGTCGTGGCCACGGACACCGATGGAAGCAGTGCCACAGGTTCCCTGGATGTGAACGTGATCGACGACCTGCCCAAGGCGGTCAACGACAGCAACGCTGGGACGGCTTCGGAAAGCCTGTTGACCTTGACCGGCAACGTCCTGACCAACGACACCCAGGGTGCGGATCGTGTGCCCACCGGCCCTGTAACCCCCGGCACCTTTACCGGCACCTACGGCACCCTGGTCCTGAATGCCGATGGCACCTACACCTACACACTGAACACCAGCGATGCTGATTTCAAAGCCTTGCACGGCAACGGCAATGGCACCGAAACCTTCGCCTACACCCTGACTGACTCGGACGGCGACAGCAGCACCGCCAACCTGGTGCTGCAGGTGCATAACAACGACGATCCGGTGACCTTGAACGGTCTGGATGTCTACGGCGGCGAACTCACTGTCTATGAAAAAAACCTCAGCGACGGCAGCTCGCCCAACACGCCGGCCCTTACCCAAAGCGGCACCTTTACCGTCACTGCGCTCGACGGTCTGCAAACCCTGACCGTTGGCGGCATCAGCGTGGTCAGCGGTGGGGTGGCGGCGGGCTTCCCGCAAAGCGTGACCACGGCGTTGGGCAATACCTTGACCATCACCGGTTACAACGCCACCACCGGCGAGGTCAGCTACAGCTACACCCTGACGGACAATGAAAACCATCCGACCGCCCAGGGCGCGAACAGCCTGAGTGAGCAATTTGCTGTGGTGGCGACGGACACCGATGGCAGCAGCGCCACCGGTTCTCTGGACGTGAATGTGATCGACGACCTGCCCAAGGCTGTCAATGACAGCAACGCTGGTACGGCTTCGGAAAGCCAACTGACCCTCACCGGTAACGTCCTGACCAACGACACCCAAGGGGCGGACCGTGTGCCGAGTGGCCCCGTCACTCCGGGCACCTTCACCGGCACCTACGGCACGCTGGTTTTGAATGCCAACGGCACCTACACCTACACCTTGAACACCAATGATGCCGACTTCAAAGCCTTGCACGGTAATGGCAGCGGCACTGAAACCTTCACCTACACCCTGACTGACTCGGACGGCGACAGCAGCACTGCGAACCTGGTGCTGCAGGTGCATAACAACGACGACCCGGTGATTCTTGACTGCCTCGACATCAAAGGCGGCGAACTGACGGTCTACGAGAAAAATCTCACTGACGGTAGTGCGCCTAACACGCCTGCCTTGACCCAGAGCGGCATCTTTACCGTCACCGCCCTCGACGGGCTGCAAACCCTGACCGTCGGCGGTATCAGCGTGGTCAGCGGCGGCGTGGCTTCGGGCTTCCCGCAATCGATCACCACGGCGCTTGGCAATACCTTGACCATCACCGGTTACAACGCCAGTACTGGCGAAGTGAGCTACAGCTACACGCTGACGGACAACGAAAACCATCCGACGGCACAGGGTGCCAATAGTCTGAGCGAGCAGTTTACCGTTGTCGCCACGGACACCGATGGCAGCAGCGCCAGCGGTTCTCTGGACGTGAATGTGGTTGATGATTTGCCTAAAGCGGTCAACGACAGCAACGCCAGCTCTGCTTCAGAAAGCCAGCTGACTCTCACCGGTAATGTCCTGACCAACGACACCCAGGGTGCAGACCGTGTGCCCACCGGCCCCGTCACTCCGGGGACCTTCACCGGCACCTACGGCACGCTGGTTTTGAATGCCAACGGCACCTACACCTACACGTTGAACACCAATGACGCTGACTTCAAAGCCTTGCACGGCAACGGCAATGGCACCGAAACCTTCGCCTACACCCTGACTGACTCGGACGGCGACAGCAGCACTGCGAACCTGGTGTTGCAGGTGCATAACAACGACGATCCGGTGATTCTTGACTGCCTCGACATCAAAGGCGGCGAACTGACGGTCTACGAGAAAAATCTCACTGACGGTAGTGCGCCTAACACTCCTGCCTTGACCCAGAGCGGCATCTTTACCGTCACCGCCCTCGACGGTTTGCAAACCCTGACCGTCGGCGGTATCAGCGTGATCAGCGGCGGCGTGGCTTCGGGCTTCCCGCAATCGATCACCACGGCTCTGGGCAATACCTTGACCATCACCGGCTATAACGCCACCACCGGTGAAGTCAGTTACAGCTACACCCTGACGGACAATGAAAACCATCCGACTGCCCAGGGCGCGAATAGCCTGAGTGAGCAATTTGCTGTGGTCGCGACGGACACCGATGGCAGCAGTGCCATGGGGTCCCTGGACGTCAATGTGATCGATGATTTGCCGAAGGCGGTCAACGACAGCAACGCTGGTACGGCTTCGGAAAGCCAGCTGACCCTGACCGGCAACGTCCTGACCAACGACACTCAGGGGGCGGATCGCGTGCCCACCGGCCCTGTCACTCCGGGGACCTTCACCGGCACCTACGGCACCTTGGTACTTAACGCCAATGGCACCTACACCTACACGTTGAACACCAACGACGCGGACTTCAAAGCCTTGCACGGCAACGGCAATGGCACCGAAACCTTTGCCTACACCCTCACCGATTCGGACGGCGACAGCAGCACTGCGAACCTGGTGTTGCAGGTGCATAACAACAATGACCCAGTGATTCTCGACTGCCTGGACATCAAAGGTGGCGAGCTGACGGTCTACGAGAAAAACCTCAGCGACGGCAGTGCGCCTAACACTCCAGCCTTGACCCAGAGCGGCATCTTTACCGTCACTGCGCTGGACGGTCTGCAAACCCTGACCGTTGGTGGCATCAGCGTGGTCAGCGGTGGGGCCGCTGCCGGCTTCCCGCAATCGATCACCACGGTGCTTGGCAATACCTTGACCATCACCGGCTATAACGCCACCACCGGTGAAGTCAGTTACAGCTACACGCTGACGGACAACGAAAACCATCCGACGGCCCAGGGCGCCAACAGCCTGAGTGAGCAATTTGCTGTGGTGGCGACGGACACCGATGGCAGCAGTGCTACGGGTTCTCTGGACGTGAATGTGGTCGATGATTTGCCGAAGGCGGTCAACGACAGCAACGCTGGTACGGCTTCGGAAAGCCAGCTGACCCTGACCGTCAACGTCCTGACCAACGACACCCAGGGCGCGGACCGTGTGCCCAGCGGTCCGGTCACGCCCGGTACTTTTACCGGCACCTACGGCACCCTGGTCCTGAATGCCAACG
>NZ_JALQCW010000141.1 GCF_023241715.1 Pseudomonas morbosilactucae | reverse complement strand
AACGCGGTGGCCAACATCCTCGATGGCGGCGAAGGTGCCGACCGTCTGGTGGGTGGCAAAGGCAATGACACCTACATCGTCGACAACCTCGGCGATGTGGTCGTGGAGGAAGCCAACGAAGGGCTGGACACGGTCAAGTCGTCCATCGACTACAGCCTGACCGCCAACGTCGAGAACCTGACCTTGACCGGTTCGGGGGCGATCAACGGCACCGGCAATGCCCTGAATAACCTCATCACCGGCAACGGATTAGCCAACGTGCTGGAGGGTGGCGCTGGCGTCGACACGCTGATCGGCGGCGCTGGCAACGACACCTATGTGGTCGACCTGATCGTCAAAGGCAGCGGCACCAAGGCCTCCGTGGCCCTGGAAGACACCGTGGTGGAGAAGGCTGGGCAAGGCGATGACACCTTGGTGCTGCGCATGGGCACCGATGCCATCAACGCCTTTACCGGCAAGGCCGCCGTGACCCTGGGTGCCAACCTGGAGAACCTGGATGCCAGTGACACCGGTAACCTGAACCTGAGCCTGACCGGTAACGCCGGCAACAACTTGATCATCGGCAACCTGGGCGATAACACCCTTAATGGCGGGGCAGGGGATGACCAACTGCAGGCCGGTGCCGGCGGCCTCAACACCTTGATCGGCGGCCTCGGTGCCGACACGATGTTCGGCAACAGCGGCAAGGACACCTTCAAGTTCAACACCCTCAAGGAGCTGGGGCTCAACGATAAGCAGGACGTGATCCACAACTTCACCAGCGGCATCGACCAGCTCGATTTCTCCGCCCTCAAGGGCTACAAGCTGGTGCAGGGCGGGGCGTTCAGTGGCGGCGCCAAGGAGTTGGTGTACCAGGTGGTCGGCAACGACCTGGTGGTCTATGGCACCCATAATGCGGACAAGGTCGCCGACTTCTCGATCAAGCTGGTGGGCATCGCCGAGCTGAGCGTCGAGGACTTCAGCCTGTAGCCCTTGCCAGTCGTGCTACAGCGCTTTTCCCGGAGGCAAAAAAAGGCCGCTACCCGAAGGTAGCGGCCTTTTTTACCGCCTTTACAATCTGCGCATCAGCGCAATGGATCAGGGAGGGGTCAGGTGAAAGTCATCGGCGACCAGCTTGATGGCGCCGATGTTTACATCACCCTTGACGCCCACCAACTTGATCGCGGTGTCTGCGCCAACAACATCGTCGGTATCGACGAAGATGTAGGCACTGCCTTTGTCGTAGCCGATGGCAACTTTAACGCTGCCCTCGGACGACTGGAACAATGCGTCGGCTGCGGCCAGCAGAGAAGCGTAAGTGGCCGTTGCTCCGCTGTCCGTGCTTAGGGTTTGTACGGTGTTTTCATTGTCCAAATCGATGCCAAGGTTGTTGAAACCAATGGTGTCGTCCTTGATGTTGAAGTCGGTGATGACGTCAATGCGGGTGCCAGAGGCATCGTTATCACGATCAACATTCGAGTCGCCCGCACTGAAGATAAACACATCCTGGCCTGCGCCACCGGTCAGGGTGTCCTGGCCCAGGCCGCCGACCAGCTTGTCATTGCCGGCGCCGCCGTTGATCACGTTGTTGCCGGCGTTGCCAATGATCAGGTTGTTGCCGGCATTGCCGGTCAGGCTCAGGTTCAGGCTACCGGTGCCGCTGGCATCCAGGTTCTCCACGTTGGCGGCCAGGGTGACGCTGGCCTTGCCGATGAAGGTCGCAAAGGCATCGGAGTCGGTGCGCAAGATCAGGGTGTCATCGCCTTGCCCGGCCTTCTCCACGACAGTGTCTTCCAAGGTGGCCGTGGCCTTGGCTCCGGTGCCCTTGATCACCAGATCGACCAGGTAGGTGTCGTTGCCGTCACCGCCGATCAGTTGGTCCACGCCAGCGCCACCGTCCAGCACGTTGGCCAGGTTGTTGCCGGTGATGATGTTTTTCAGGTCGTTGCCGGTGCCAAAGATTGCCGAACCGGTCAGGGTCAGGTTCTCGACGTTGGCCGTCAGGCTGTAGTCGATGGAGGATTTAACCGTGTCCACGCCTTCGTTGAGCCGCTCGGTGACCACATCGCCGATGTTATTGACGATATAGGTGTCGTTGCCCTTGCCGCCGATCAGGGTATCGAACTCACCGTCTACGTCATTGGCGCCGCCGTCGAGGATGTTGGCCGCGTCGTTGCCGGTCAAGGTGTTGGCCAGCCCGTTACCGGTGAGGTTGATGGCCGCCTTGGAATAGGCAATGGCGTTCTCGACGTTGTCTGCCAGCTTGTAGGTGTTCTTGGCGTAGGACACCACGTTCACCGTGTCGTTACCGCCTTCGACCCCTTCAATCACCTGGTCCTTGTCGCTGTAGACAAAGTAGGTGTCATCGCCGTCGCCGCCGGTCAGGGTATCGCCACCGTTCTTGCCATCGAGGGTGTCGTTGCCCGTGCCGCCGGTGATGACGTTGGCCGCCGCGTTACCGGTCAGTTTGTTGCCCAGGTTGTTGCCGGTGAGGTTGAACAGGCCGGTGCCGGTGACGGTAACGTTTTCGAAGTTCACCAGGTTGCCGACGCTGAGGTCGATACTCTGGGCTTCGGTCTTGCTGGTGTTGTTGTAACCGATCTGCAGCGTGTCGTTGCCTTCGTCTGCCTCCTCTTCAACCAGGGCCAGTTCGGCGGCGTTATCGAGGATGTACAGGTCGTCGCCCGCGCCACCGATCAGGGTGTCGATACCGGCCTTGCCGTCGAGGATGTTGTTGCCGGCGTTGCCGAGGATGCGGTTGTCCGCGGCGTTACCGTTCAGGGTGATGGCCAGGGTGCCGGTGTTGCGCGCATCCAGCACTTCCAGGTTGGCGCCCAGGGTC
>NZ_JALQCW010000140.1 GCF_023241715.1 Pseudomonas morbosilactucae | reverse complement strand
CGCGTTACCGGTCAGCGTGTTGCCCAGGTTGTTGCCGGTGAGATTGAACAAGCCCGTACCGGTGACGGTAACGTTTTCGAAGTTCACCAAGTTGCCGGCGCTGAGGTCGATGCTCAGGGCTTCGGTCCTGGAGGCGTTCTTGTAGCCGACCTGCAAGGTGTCGTTGCCCTCGCCTGCCTCTTCCTGGACCAGGGCCAGTTCGGCGGCATTGTCGAGGATATACAGGTCGTCGCCATCGCCACCGATCAGGGTGTCGATGCCGGCCTTGCCGTCGAGGAGGTTATTGCCGGCGTTGCCGATAATGCGGTTGCTCACGGCGTTACCGTTCAGGGTGATGGCCAGGTTGCCGGTATTCTGGGCGTCCAGCCATTCCAGGTTAGCACCCAGGGTCACGGCTGCCGCGCCACTGAAATTGGCGATGGCTGCGTCACTCATGCGCAGTTGCAGCACGTCCTGAACGCCCCCATCGGCTTTTTCGGTGATGCTGTCTTCCAGGGCCAGGGTGGCCTTGGCGCCAGTGCCCTTGGTCAGCAGGTCGACGATGTAGGTGTCGTTGCCTTTGCCACCCACCAGGCTGTCCACCCCGGCGGCGCCATCGAGGACGTTGTCCTGGTCGTTGCCGGTGATGCTGTTCTTCAGTTCGTTGCCCGTGCCATTGATCGCCCCGGAACCGGTCAGCACCAGGTTCTCAACGTTGGCGCTCAGGCGGTAATTGACCGAAGCCCTGACGGTGTCGATGCCTTCGTTGAACAGCTCGGTCACCCCATCGCCCACGTTATCGACGACGTAGGTGTCATTACCTTGACCGCCTACCAGCGTATCGGCGCCCAAACCGCCATCAATCCAGTCATTGCCGGCATAACCCAGCAGCACATCAGTGCCGGAGCTGCCGGTGATGGTGTCGTTGCCTTTCAGGACATAGGCGTAAGTGGCCTGGGTGTCACCCTCGCTCAGCGCGAAATTGGACATCACCGCAGCGCTCACGGAAATGCCACTGACGGTGTACTTCAAGACGCCGCCCACGGAGAGACTGGTGCTGGTCACCGTGCCGGTGACGCTGTCATCGTCCCAATAGGTGAGACGCCCAATAAAGGTCTGGCTCTGGTAACCGTTGCCGATGGTCAGCGAAGTGTCCTCGGCAGCCTGTACATCCCAGTACCAATCTTGCTCCTGCGTGAAATCAAAGCTGCTAGATACCTGCACCGTCGCCATTCAAGTCACCTGTTTATTGTCTTGGAAAGGCCGGGACAGCAGCACCCGGCGCCAAGAAGGTAACAAATCAGACATAAAATTGCCGACCGAAAACTGGGGCGCAAGATCGCCGACCCGGCGAAACAACCGCCCCCGTTCACACCCGTCAATCAGGTACCGAGTAGTAGATGTCGCTCAAGGCAATGCTGTTGACTCCCGTGAGTTTGATGGCGAAGTCCGCCGCTGCGCCGCCGTCGACCGTGCCGTATAACACCCCGCCCAGTAGCTTGAGCTGTCCGGCGCCGGTGAAATCGGCGTTGCTGGCGATGAGCTCGAAGCTGGTGCCCAGCCCGCTCAGGTCGATATGGTCGATACCTGATTTGAAGTCGCTGATGGTGTCCCAGGTGGTGCTGTCGCTGACTGTGCCCAACTGCGCCAGGTTGTCGAAGACGAAGGTGTCCGCCCCCGCCCCGCCGGTGAAGACATTCTGCGCGGTATTGCCGATAAGGACATTATTCAGGGCGTTGCCGGTCAGGTTGAGCTTGACCCCGGCTTCGGTGGAACTGAGGTTGAGGTTCTCCAAGTTGGCAGCCAGGGTGATCGTCACCGCTGCCAGGCCGGCGGTGCCGCCATAGACCTCAATGCTGTCGATGCCTTGGCCCGCCAGCTCAATGACCTGGTCTTCCAGCTGGTTCTTGGTGGTCAGGTCCACCACGTAGTAATCATCCCCAAGACCGCCCTTGAGGGTATCGGCACCGCCGTAGCCATCCAGGAAATTGTTGCCACTGTTGCCGGTAATGATGTTGGCCAGAAAGTTGCCCTCGCCATAAATATCGTCGCTGCCGGTGAGTACCAGGTTGTCCACACCGGACTGCAGGTCGAGGCTGTAGCTGACACTGGTTTCGATGGTGTCGATGCCCCCGCTGTCGAGCACCTGGTCGTTGACGTTATCGATGATGTAGGTGTCATTGCCGGCACCGCCCTGCATCAGGTCAGCCCCCAACCCGCCATCGATGCGGTTGTTCCCGGCGTTGCCGGTCAGGACGTTGTCCAGGGCATTACCCACCAGATTGAAGGCACCGCTGGCCAGCACCACGGCGT
>NZ_JALQCW010000014.1 GCF_023241715.1 Pseudomonas morbosilactucae | reverse complement strand
GCCCGGGCCGGGGAGGCCGGGCGCGGTTTTGCCGTGGTGGCCGACGAAGTACGGGCCCTGGCCAGCCGCACCCAGCAGAGCACCCAGGAAATCCAGGGCATGATCAATCGCCTGCAGCAGGGCACCCGGGTGGCGGTGGACGCCATGCGGCGCTCCAGCGATGCCGGCGATGGCACTTCGGTCCAGGCCAACGAAGCGGGGGCGTCCCTGGATGCCATGGCGCAGTTGATCGGCACCATCAACTCGATGAACGCGCAGATCGCCAGCGCCGCGGAAGAACAGACCGCCGTGGCTGAAGAGATCAACCGCAGCGTGCATCAGATCGCCGTGGCGGTGGACAGTGTGGCCGATGAAACCCAGCTCGGGGCCCAGACGTCCCGCAGCCTGGCCGACCTGGGCCAGCGCCTGGGCAAGCTGGTGGGGCAATTCCGCATCTGAACCCAGGCCTGCCGCGCGGTGGTCAGCCGCGCGGTGCGGGTGCCGCCTGGCGGGCGATCAGTTGCGGCTCGCAGGCCGGGTCGGGCTCTGCTGCAGGCCGTTGCGTCACATCGCGCATCAACAGGCCGAAGCGCAGGTCCACCTGATCGGGGATCGGCAAATACACGGTGTGCCCGTCCCCCGGCGCCACCTCGATGGCCTCGTCTTTGACGTTCTGCAACTCACTCAGGTCGAAATGGAAGTTGCCCTTGGGGGTCATCAGTTCCATGTGATCGCCCAGGGCAAAGCGATTCTTCACCTTGACCTCGGCCAGCCGCCCCCGGCGCTCGCCGGTCAACTCACCGACAAACTGCTGGCGCTCGGAGACTGAGCTGCCGTTCTGGTAGTTCTGGTATTCGTCGTGCACGTGGCGCCGCAGGAAGCCCTCGGTGTAGCCCCGTTGCGCCAAGGATTCGAGGTCGCTCATCAGGCTGCGATCGAACTCGCGGCCGGCTGCGGCGTCGTCGATGGCCCGGCGATAGACCTGAGTGGTGCGGGCGCAATAGAAGTGCGACTTGGTGCGGCCCTCGATTTTCAGCGAGTGCACGCCCATGGCGCTCAGGCGTGGCACGTGCTGCACCGCCCGCAGGTCCTTGGCGTTCATGATGTAGGTGCCGTGCTCATCCTCGAAGGCGGGCATGGCCTCGTCCGGGCGATTGGCCTCGCGCAGCAGGAACACCTGGTCGGTGGGCGTGCCCAGGCCCAGGGTCGGTTCGGGTTGATAGGTCTGGACGATTTCCCCGAGGGTGTTCTCGATGGCCGCCTCGGCCTGGTACTTCCAGCGGCAAGCGTTGGTGCAACTGCCCTGGTTGGCGTCGCGCTTGTTCATGTAGCCCGAAAGCAGGCAGCGCCCGGAGTAGGCCATGCACAGGGCGCCGTGGACGAACACTTCCAGTTCCATGTCCGGCACTTGCTGGCGGATTTCGTCGATTTCCTCCAGGGACAGCTCCCGGGACAGGATCACCCGGCTGATGCCCTGTTGCTGCCAGAACTCGACGCTGGCCCAGTTCACTGTGTTGGCCTGTACCGAGAGGTGGATCGGCATGGCCGGGAAGTGCCGGCGCACCAGCATGATCAGCCCCGGGTCGGACATGATCAGCGCGTCCGGGGCCATGGCGATGACCGGCTCCAGGTCCTTGAGGAAGGTTTTCAGCTTGGCGTTGTGTGGGGCGATGTTGACCACGACGTAGAAGCGCTTGCCCTGGGCCTGGGCTTCCTGGATGCCCAGGGCCAGGTTGGCGTGGTCGAATTCGTTGTTGCGCACCCGCAGGCTGTAGCGTGGCTGGCCGGCGTAAACCGCATCGGCGCCGTAGGCGAAGGCGTAGCGCATGTTTTTCAGGGTGCCGGCGGGGGCCAGCAGTTCGGGTTTGGCGAGGAGCGTCATGGGGCTGTCGGTCGCAAAAGGTCGCGAGGGTAAGGCAGGCGCTGGCGGGGTTTATTGATCTGGGTCTAAGGCTGCGCAAGAAACTACGGCACTCGGCGCGGGCGCCGAGGACTAACGCTCAGGACGCTGAACATCTGCGTTGACTGACATGGATTGGATATGAACCAACAGAACCTGCAACACAAAAGCCTGCTCGTCTTGCTGACGCTGGTGACGATCGCGTTTATCTGGATTCTCTTGCCGTTTTACGGTGCAGTGTTCTGGGCGGTGATCCTCGGGATTGTCTTTGCACCCTTGCAGCGTCGCCTGCAACTCAAGTTCGGCTGGCCGCGCAACCTCACCTCGTTGTGCACCCTGAGTTTGTGCCTGGTGATGGCGATTTTGCCGGTGATCATCACCAGCGCCTTGCTGGTGCAAGAGGGGGCGACGCTGTACCAGAACATTGAAAGCGGCAAGCTGGACATTGCCGCCTATGTGGCCCAGTTCAAGCACAGCCTGCCGCCGTATTTCCAGCACCTGCTGGATCGCTTTGGCATGGGCGAGCTGGAGGGGCTGCGGGAGAAAATCGTCAAGAGCGCCATGCAAGGCAGCCAGTTCTTTGCCAGCCAGGCCTTCAGTTTCGGCCAGGGCACCTTCGAGTTTGTGGTGAGCGTGTTCATCATGCTCTACCTGCTGTTTTTCCTGCTGCGCGATGGCCCGGAGCTGGCGCGCAAGATCCGCACGGCGGTGCCGTTGGCAGAGCATCAGAAGCGTCGCCTGCAGCTCAAATTCAACCGCGTGGTGCGGGCCACGGTGAAAGGCAACGTGCTGGTGGCCGTGACCCAGGGCGCCCTCGGCGGCTTGATTTTCTGGTTCCTGGACATCCCCAGCGCCTTGCTCTGGGCGGTGCTGATGGCGTTCCTGTCGCTATTACCGGCCGTGGGTGCGGGCATTGTCTGGGGCCCGGTGGCCGCGTACTTCCTGCTTAGCGGAGCGATCTGGCAAGGGGTGGTGCTGGGGCTGTTCGGGGTGTTCGTGATTGGCCTGGTGGACAACGTGTTGCGGCCGATCCTGGTGGGCAAGGACACCAAGATGCCGGACTACCTGATCCTGATCTCGACCCTGGGCGGCCTGGCGATATTCGGCCTCAACGGGTTCGTCATCGGGCCGTTGATTGCCGCATTGTTCATGTCGAGTTGGGCGCTGTTTGTGGAAACCCGGCCGCGGGTGCAGCTGCCTTAGGCGTGGGCGGCGAGCGTGGGCCACTGTTGTGACAGGGCCTGGGCAGCGGGCAGGGAGGCGAGGGGGCCGCTTACGGGCTCGCCGTCCTGCATCAGGTACCAGCAGGCCAGTACGCCGCGAGCCCTGAGGGATGCGGGAACCGCGCTGCCGATAACGGACATGATCTGAACTGTGGGCATAAGGACCTCCGATACGTGGTGGAGCTACCTTACAAAGCCCGCAGTGTTACGAAAAATCACCTGGCTCAATAGTGGTTATTGAAAATTGCTAACGGGCGTGGGGGCCGCCTTCAGTCCACCACCTGGTCGAGCATGTGCAGCACTTCCTGTTCGCTGAGCAGGCCCTTGCGCACCAGATTCTCGGCCAGCAGGGAAAGAAACTTGGCGTTGCGGTGGCCTTCCAGGTGCTTGAGTTCGGTCAGCGCGCCATAGACTTTGCTGGAGGTGCAGAGTCCGGCGATGCGGTGAGGGTTTTGCGTCGGCATAAAGGGCGTCCTTGTTGTTATGGGCCATTGGAACGACGGACAGGTCCGATCTTGCGGGCCTGCAATGACATCAATATGACCGTCCGATGGCTGAGGCCATCGAGGGACCGGTCGCCAATTGTCAGGCAAATACCGTTCCAGGCCTGGCCCTGGCGTGGACAGTCAAGACTTAAGGATGATGGCCAAATGCAACAAGCCCCGCTTGTGAGGGCGGGGCTTGTGGGTGTGATCAGCCTGTTACCAGCGCGGGCCACGGTCGTAATGACGTGGCGGACCGTAGTAACCCGGAGGCGGGCCGTAGTAGACCGGGGCGGGGCGGTAATACACCGGCGCCGATTCCACATACACCGGTTGTGGCTGGTAGTAGACCGGCGGTGGCGCGGCGTACACCGGCTGTGGCTGGACGTACACCGGTTGTTGCTGCACGTAGACCGGGCGTTCCTGGCCGGCGATCACCGAGCCCACCACGGCAGCACCGACAACAGCACCCAATACGGCGGGTCCGGCCCAGCCACCGCCGTGGGCAGACGCCTGGCCTGCGACAGCGAGTGCACCAATGAGCAAGGCTATCTTGGGGAGTTTGGAAATCATGAGCGTTCCTCGATTCAACCCCAGCGCTTGTTGCCTGCAGCAGGCTCAAGGACTGTCGTGGGGGATACTTCTAAGACAGTGGTTTTTTGAAAAACTGCGAAGCCGCAGGGTAAATATTGTGTAAGGTCTGTACCGGCTTCTTTACCCAGTTCCCTGGCGGGTAAAGCGCCCTTGACTACGGGTCATCATGATCAGGCAGAACCGGTCGGGCCGGTTAATCCGTCCATCCGAAAGTGCGGTGTAAGGAGATAACGATGCAAATGAACCCCAACAAAGACACTCAGTTGTGCATGTCCTTGTCAGGGCGTCCGGGGAACTTCGGTTTGCGCTTTCACAACCACCTGTATGAGCAGTTGGGGCTGAACTTCTATTACAAGGCGTTCAGCAGCCAGGATTTGCCTGGCGCCATCGGCGGGATTCGCGCCCTGGGCATTCGCGGCTGTGGCGTGTCGATGCCCTTCAAGGAGGCGAGCATTGAACTGGTGGACGAACTGGATGCATCGGCCCGGGCCATTGCGTCGATCAACACCATCGTCAACACCCAGGGCCACCTCAAGGCCTACAACACCGATTACATTGCCATCGCCCAATTGCTCAAGAGCCACGAGGTGCCGAAGGACTCGAGCTTTGTCTTGCGTGGCAGCGGCGGCATGGCCAAGGCCGTGGCCAGCGCCTTGCGTGATGGCGGCTACGCCAACGGCGTGATTGTGGCGCGTAACGAGGCGGCCGGGCGTGGCTTGGCCAATGCCCTGGGTTATGAGTGGCAGGCCGAGCTTGGGGATGTGCGCGCGCAGATGCTGATCAATGTCACGCCGATCGGCATGGCGGGTGGGGCTGAGGCTGAGCAGTTGGCCTTCTCCGCAGAGGCGATTGCCGCTGCCGATACGCTGTTCGACGTGGTTGCGGTGCCCCCTGAAACCCCGCTGATTCTGCGCGGCCGGGCTGAGGGCAAAAAGGTCATCACCGGCCTGGAAGTGATCGCCATCCAGGCCCTGGAGCAGTTTGTGCTTTACACCGGGGTGCGCCCCAGTGAGGAGCAGTTCCAGAACGCTGTGGCCTTCGCCCGGGCCGGGTAGGGCGCTGCGTCGGCGCAGCCAGCGGGTGTCGTACCCGTGGCTGCGCCCACTGAGGGTTCAGCCTTCGAGTTGCGCCAGGCGCTCTTCGAGGGCAGCAATCCGCGCTTCCAACTCTTCGATACGCTCCACCGAGACCGCGCCGCCAGTGCTGCGCTCCACCGGGTTGTGCCGGGCCGCGAGGATCGCCTCGATGTCCGCCGGGTCACCCAGGGCGTGGGTGTAGCGGTCTTCCCGCTGACCGGCCTGACGCGGGATCAGCAGCGCCAGGTCGCGGGCAATCAGGCGCTCGAGTTGGTGCACCACTTGTTCGGCGTCTTCGAAGTCATGCATGCGGCCGCTGCGGGTCAGCAATTCATTCACCGTCTGCGGGCCGCGCAGGAACAGCAGGCCGGTAAGGATCATCTGCGCCGGCACCAGCTCCAGGGCCTTGTCCAGCCGGTGTTCCCAGCGGTCGGCGCGGCTGCCCATGACCAGGCGGGTAAACCCTTGGCTTTCCAGGGCGCGCAGGCTTTGCCCGACCTGGCCCTGGGTCAGGTTCATCACGGGCTCGCGGCTGGTCTTCTGGTTGCAGGCCAGGACCAGGGCGTTGAGGGTCAGGGGATAGGTTTCCGGGCTGGTGGCCTGCTTTTCGATCAAGGCGCCGAGGATGCGGATCTCGGTGCTGTTGAGTCGCAGTGCTTCGCTGGAGGTGTCGTGCTCGCTGCTCATCGCGCTTTCCCTATGCTGTGGAAGGCGCCTAGCCTAATCCTTGCGGGATAAAAGACAAGCCGCGCGCTGCCTCGGGCTGGGGCTATAATCGCCCCTCGCTGTATTTCTGCCATCTATGTCGAGACTGTCATGACTATTTCCCTGTACGCCGCTTCCGTTCCTGTCTTCAAGCAAATGCTCAATGCCTTGAGCGACGTTCTGAACAAGGCCGAAGCCCACGCCACGGCGAAGAGCATCGACCCCAACGCTTTGCTGCAGGCCCGCCTGTTCCCGGACATGTTCCCGCTGGTGCGCCAGGTGCAGATCGCCGTGGACTTCGCCAAGGGCGTGTCGGCGCGCCTGGCTGAAGTCGAGTTGCCGAAATACGACGACAGCGAAACCACCTTCGCTGACTTGCAGGCGCTGATCGCCAAGGTCCTGGCCTTTATCGACGGCATCCAGCCGGAGCAGATCGATGGCAAGGAAGGCATCGAAATCGTTACCCGTCCGGGCACTCCTAAAGAGAAGCGCTTCACTGGCCAGAGCTACCTGTTGACCTACGGCCTGCCGCAGTTCTTCTTCCACGTCACCACCACCTACGCCCTGCTGCGCCACAACGGTGTGGAAGTGGGCAAGCGCGACTACATGGGCGCGTTCTAAACCGCCGGGCCAATGCGTCACCCTGTTCGGTGGCGCTGGCAGCCGGCAATAAAAAGCCCGGCAAGGTGCGAGCCTTGCCGGGCTTTTTTGTGCGCGGTGATGGTCAGGCCGGTTGCTGGCCTTGCTCATCCTGGGCCAGGCAGGCCGCGGCGGTGAACAGCACGTCAGTGGAGGAGTTGAGGGCGGTTTCTGCCGAGTCTTGCAGCACGCCGATGATGAAGCCCACGGCCACTACTTGCATGGCGATCTCGCTGGGGATGCCGAACAGGCTGCATGCCAGGGGGATCAGCAGCAGCGAACCGCCGGCCACGCCCGACGCACCACAGGCGCAGATGGCCGCGACCACGCTGAGCAGCACTGCGGTAGGCAGGTCGACGGCGATGCCCAGGGTGTGCACGGCGGCCAGGGTCAGCACGGTGATGGTGATCGCCGCGCCGGCCATGTTGATGGTCGCGCCCAGAGGGATGGATACCGAGTAGGTGTCTTCATGCAGCCCCAGGCGCTTGCTCAGTTCCAGGTTGACTGGAATGTTGGCCGCCGAACTGCGGGTGAAGAACGCGGTGATGCCGCTTTCCCGCAGGCAGGTCAGTACCAGGGGGAAGGGGTTGCGGCGAATTTTCCAGAACACGATGGCCGGGTTGATCACCAGGGCCACAAACAGCATGCAGCCGATCAGCACGGCCAGCAGGTGCAGGTAGCCGATCAGGGCGTCAAAGCCGGAGGTGGCAAGGGTCGAAGCCACCAGGCCGAAGATCCCCAGCGGGGCGAAGCGGATGACCACGCGAACGATCAGGGTCACGCCGTTGGACAGGTCGCCGAGCACGGTGCGGGTGGTTTCCCCGGCGTGACGAATGGCCACGCCCAGGCCGATGGCCCAGGCCAGCACGCCGATGAAATTGGCATTCATCAAGGCGCTGATGGGGTTTTCCACCACGCTTAGCAGCAGGCTTTGCAGCACCTCGGCGATACCACCGGGGGCGCTGACGCTGATGTCCTGGGTCGACAGCACCAGGGTGGACGGGAACAGGCTGCTGGCGATCACTGCCACCACGGCCGCGGCAAAGGTGCCCAGCAGGTAGAGGAACAGGATCGGGCGGATATGGGTTTCCTGGCCGTGCTTGTGGTTGGCGATGGACGCCATGACCAGCACGAACACCAGGATCGGCGCGACGGCCTTGAGCGCCGAGACAAACACTTTGCCAATAAAGGTGGTGGACTTGGCCAGCTCGGGGGCCAGCAGCGCCAGGGCGATGCCGGCGATCAGGCCGATGACGATCTGCGTGACCAGGCTGGTGCGTTTGAGTGTTTGCAGGAGCGAAGGGGGCGAAGCAGTCATAGCGGTATCTCTGATTTTTTTAATTGGCAGTGGTGTGATGCGCGTGGGCAGCGACAAACGGGGCAAGCTGCTGAACGGACGCGGACCTTTGCAATGACACGGGTGACCGTGGAGCCCCAGGCCCATTGAGGGTGAGGATCTACCGTCCTTTGGACGTTTTACGGGCCGCGGACTTTATCACAGCCTTTGGCCAACCCCTGCGGATGTGACGATCTGCCACTCTTTCCGACGGCCCTGGGCGGTCTTGGCGTGTCCCTGGGCGGACACACTCTGTTAAGATTGCCCATCCTTTTTTCCTGCCCTATCAGCGAGCCCTCGGGCTGTCGCTGATGTCGTCGTTTCTGGAGTTATTGATGCTGTTGCCCATTCTGCTGTTGTCGGCCGCGGGTTTTACCGTGCTGACCACGGAATTCATTATTGTCGGCCTGCTGCCGGCGATTGCCCGAGACTTGGCGGTGAGCGTGCCCCAGGCCGGTTTGCTGGTGACCCTGTTCGCCTTCACCGTGGCTGCGTTCGGCCCGTTCCTGACGGCCTATTTCGCCCGTTTCCCGCGCAAGCAGCTGTTTATCTGCGTGCTGATCATGTTCGGCCTGGCCAATACCCTGGCGGCGTTGGCGCCGAATATCTGGGTCATGGCCGTGGCCCGGTTGATTCCGGCCCTGGGTCTGCCCGTGTTCTGGGCCCTGGCCAGCGAGACGGCGGTGGACATCGTCGGCCCTGACTACGCGGGGCGGGCAATTGCCAAGATCGGTTTTGGCATTGTCTGCGCCACAGTGTTCGGCATTCCGGTGGGTACGCTGATTTCCGACGCCTTCGGTTGGCGTAGTGCCTTCGGCATCCTGGCCGTGGTGGCTTTTGCCAAGGCGCTGCTGCTGTGGGTTTACCTGCCGCGTACACCGGTGCATCACCAGCACAGCAGCCTGCTTCAGCAGTTCCGGATCCTGCGCAGCCCGTTGATGCAGGGGCATGTGCTGTTGTCGATCCTAGTGTTCAGCGGCATGTTCACCGTCTACACCTACCTGGCGGACATCCTCGAACGCCTGGCCGGTTTCGACGGCACGCTGGTGGGCTGGTGCCTGATGGGCTTTGGCGCGGTAGGCCTGCTGGGCAATTCATTGGGCGGTCGGGCGGTGGATCGCCACCCGCTGCTGGCGTCGATGGGCTTCTGTGCCTTGATGATCGGCGGCATGGTGGCCCTGGTGCCGAGCATTCATTCGACTCTGGGCCTGGCCGCTGCCATGGGCATTTGGGGCGTGACCCAGGCGGCGCTGTTTCTGGTTAGCCATGTGCGTTTGATCAAGGCCGCGCCTGAGGCGCCGGCCTTTGCCGCCTCGCTGAACATTGCCGGGGCCAACCTGGGCATCGGCCTGGGGGCCATGGTCGGCGGCCGGGTCATCGACACCCTGGGGCTGGGCAGCCTGGGTTTTGCCGCAGCGGGTTTCATCCTGCTGTCGATCCTCCTGGCCTGGGGCCTGATGGGCGCCAAGCCCCGCGCCCTCTGCGCTTGAGGCCCTAGCTGTTGAGGGGCGTGAACAGCTCCCGGCGCGCGCCTTCGGTGATGGCGACGATGCCGGGGTGCTTGACCTTGCGCTCCACCGAGATGGCATAAAACGATTCGGCCACGGCGTCGGTCTGGCCGATCAGCTCCACGGCGTATTGGCGTTTGATTTCATCGGCGATCACGCTGGGCGCGATAAAGATCCCGCTGCCGGATTGGCCAAAGGCCTGCATCAGTGCGCTGTCGTCGAACTCGCCGATGATCCGCGGCTGGATCTGCTGTTCGGCGAACCAGCGCAGCAGGCGGCTGCGGACCACGGTTTCCTGCCCGGGAATCAGCATGGGCGCGCCGTGCAGGCCCTTGGGGAAGTCCGCGCCGTATTGTTCGGCCAGGCGCTGGGTGGCGAAAAAGCTGATACCGCATTCGCCGAGCTTCTGGCTGTAGCCCTTGATGTCCAGGTGCGACGGCATCGGGCTGTCGGATATCACCAGGTCCAGGCGCTGGATGGCCAGGTCGGCGAGCAGGCGTTCGAGCTTGTCTTCGCGGCAGGTGATGCGGATCGGTTCGCTCAATTCCATGGTCGGTGCGATCAGGCGGTAGACGATGGACTTGGGCACCACGTCGGCGACCCCGACCCGGAACGGGATCTGCTGTTCATTGGGTTGGGCACGAAGCAGGGCTTCCAACTCGCCTCCCAGCTGAAACATCTGCTCGGCATAGGGCAGGATCTGACGTCCAGACTCGCTGAGTTCCAGTTGCCGTCCCACTCGACGAAACAATTCGATGCCGTAGGTCTGCTCCAGCAGGGTGATCTGGCCGCTGATGGTCTGGGGCGTCAGGTTCAGCTGTTCGCAGGCGCGCACGATGCTGCCGGTCTTCGCCACCACCCAGAAATAATGCAACTGGCGGTAATTGAGCATGGGGCTTAATCACTTCGTAAAAACCGAAGTATAACTGCTAAAAATACGAATTTTCCTGAAGTATCGCGCTCCTTAGAATGCCTCGCTATCGATGGGCCCCCGGTTGGGCCCATGCGTTCTATCGAGGGTACTACCATGACACGCAAATCCATGGCCGCGGCATCGCTGCTGGCTCTGTCCCTGCTGGCCCTGGCGGGCTGTGACCAGGCTGAGAAAAGCGCTCAGCAGTTGATGGGCAAGGCTGCCGAGACCGCCAAGCAGGCCATTGACGACACGCACAAGGCTGCTGAACAGGCCCTCGCCGATGCCACCGAAGACTTGATTGGCAAGCCCGAAAAACCGGCAGATGATGGCGAGAAAAAAGCGCCGGCGTCCCAGGAAATCTAATCTTTCGTTCAAACAGACTCAGGATTGACCCATGGAATACCTCTTACAGCTCGCCGCCAGCCCCACCGCCTGGGTCGCCTTGGCCACCCTGGTGGTGATGGAAATCGTGCTTGGCATCGATAACCTGATCTTTATTTCGATCCTTACCAACAAGCTGCCCGAGCAACACCGGGCCAAGGCGCGGCGGATCGGTATCGGCATGGCCTTGATTCTGCGTCTGGCATTGCTTAGCACCATTGCCTTTATCGTCCAGTTGACTGAGCCGGTGATCGACGTCTTCGGCCAGAGCTTCTCCTGGAAAGACATGATCCTGATTGCCGGTGGCCTGTTCCTGGTGTGGAAGGCGACGACCGAAATCCATCACAGCATGTCCCCAGAGCCCGAGGAAAAGGACACGGCGAGCAACGGTGTGAGCATCGGTTTTGCGGCGGCGATTGTGCAGATCCTGATGCTGGACATGGTGTTTTCCATCGACAGCATCATCACGGCAGTGGGCATGACCGAGCACTTGCCAAT
This sequence comes from Pseudomonas morbosilactucae, assembly GCF_023241715.1. Classification (GTDB taxonomy): domain Bacteria; phylum Pseudomonadota; class Gammaproteobacteria; order Pseudomonadales; family Pseudomonadaceae; genus Aquipseudomonas; species Aquipseudomonas morbosilactucae. The sequence continues at coordinate 79,073 of NZ_JALQCW010000014.1, read as the reverse complement.
CATGATCATCGCGGTGGTAGCGTCGGTGCTGGTGATGTTGCTGGCGGCTGAACCCCTGGCCAAGTTCATCAACGACAACCCGACTGTGGTGATGCTTGCCCTGGGCTTCCTGATCATGATCGGTATGACCCTGATCGCTGAAGGCTTTGGTGCCCATGTACCGAAAGGTTACGTGTATGCGGCGATGGCTTTCTCGGCAGCGATCGAGACCCTGAACATCCTGGCGCGACGTGTTCGCCAAAAGCGTCAGGCGGTGGAGACTCAAGCCAAGGCTTAAGTCGCGCTCACGACAAACGGCCGTCTGCACTCGAAAGAGTCAGATGGCGTTTTTTTTAGTGGTGAATAACACTGGGTCAGTGCGCGGTGGCCGGGCGGCCAGCGGTTTTGTCTCGCGGTGTCACGGTGGTCGATGGCAGTGGGTGATGATGGCGGCGGGCGATGCGCAACACACCCCAGAGCATCGCGGCGGCCACGGCCAGCCAGCCAATTACCAACATGCAGATCGTCGTCATCAGGCTCATACGTGCCTCCTTCTGGCCCCGTCCGGGGCACACGCTCTTTGCAATCGACAGTCTAGTCGCTGGTATGTTTCAGGCGATTGACTCGCGGTCGAGCCCTTCGAACACTTCGCTCTATCCATTTCAATTTACTGCGGCCTAACGCTATACCCCCGTGCAAGACGCCCTATTATCAGGGCCCTTGCCGGGAGATCGTGGCCCGGTGTCTGAGCAAAGAGAGTGATGATGGTGCGGGTATTTTCTCGAATTCGATGGGCATTGTTGGGCGCCGCCTGTGTGCTGAGCCTGGCGGCATGTGCAGGCAAAGTGCCGTCCGAGATTCAGCGTTTGCCTGAGCGGGTCGAACTCACCAGCGTGCCCTTCTTTCGCGGCAACATCTATCAAAGCGGACCGGGTGCCTTGGCCAGCATGCTGTCTCAGCAGGGCGTGGTGATTACCCCGGGGCTGCTGGACAAACCCTTGCATTTACCCGGTGCCGAGGCTCAGTTGCAGCAGAACATGCAACGCCTGGCGCGGGATTACGGGATGGTGGTCTATCCACTGGATGAGCGCCTGCCGGCGTTGCTGGCCCAGGTTGCGGCCGGGTATCCGGTGTTGCTGCGCTTCACGGAAGGTTCGGCGTTCTGGTCTGAACCGCGTTACGCGATACTGGCCGGCTATAACCGTGACAAGCAGACCGTGCTGTTGCGGGCAGGGCAGAATCGTCGGTTGTTGATGAGCTTCTCGGCGTTCGAGTCGGCCTGGAAAAGTGCCGATAGCTGGGCGGTGTTGATTCAGGCACCGAACCAGTTGCCCGCCAATGTCGATCGCCAGCGTTGGTTGAAGGCCGCCAATGAGTTGGCCCAGGCCGGCCAAGAGCAGGCGGCGAATCGGGCGACCCAGGCGTTGCCTGCTCCCTGATAGTGGCGGAGAAAAGAAAACGGCGCCCAGGGGCGCCGTTTTTTATGGCCTGTTTGATTAGTCCGAGGCCTGGGCCGCGCCGGTTTGGCGGTTCTTCAGGTTCTTTTCCGCTTTGTAGCGCAGCGCGACGTCCGGCACCGAGCCGCTTTTACCGGTTTCCATCCAGTTGCGAATGCGCCCGGCGTCAGCGAAGTGGGTGTATTTGCCGAAGGCATCGAGAATCACCAGGGCCACCGGGCGATTGGCCATGCTGGTCACCAGCACCAGGCAGTGGCCGGCCTGATTGGTGAAGCCGGTCTTGGTCAGCTTGATGTCCCATTTGTCTTTATGAACCAGATGGTCGGTGTTGCGAAAACCCAGGGTGTAATTGGGTTTGCGGAACGCCACGGTCTTTTCCTTGGTGGTGCTCAGCTCGCTCAGCATTGGGTATTTGCGCGCCGCCAGCAGCAGTTTGCTCAGGTCGCGAGCGGTGGACACGTTGTGGATCGACAGGCCAGTGGGTTCCACATAGCGGGTGTTGGTCATGCCCAAGGCCTTGGCCTTGGCGTTCATGGCGGCAATAAAGGCTGCGTATCCGCCTGGGTAATGGTGGGCCAGGCTGGCGGCGGCGCGGTTTTCCGAGGACATCAGGGCGATCAGCAGCATGTCGCGGCGGCTCAACTCGCTATTGAGCTTGACCCGGGAGAACACCCCTTTCATTTCCGGGGTGTCGCTGATGTTGATTGAAATGTATTCGTCCATGGACTGCTTGGCGTCCAGCACGATCAACCCGGTCATGAGTTTGGTGACCGAGGCAATCGGCACCACCACATCCGGATTGCTTGAATAGATGACTTTGTTGGTCTGCAAGTCCAGCAACAGCGCGCTGCCCGAAGCAATGTGCAGTTGCGAGGTGTCGCGGGGGGCAGCAGTGGTTTCGCTCGCATCGACGTTGGGCGTGATCAAAGTGCCTGTGATTGCAAAAAATAGGCTGAGGATGGAAAGACGGATTTTCACGCGGGCGGACTCGATAAAGTATGGATATGCCGTTTGGCAACGGGCTTTTTCAGAAAAACGTTACATTTTATGATTATGGTTGATAGCTGTCGATTGTTCTTCAGAGGTCCGTTGAATACCCAAAAAAAACCTGAAACATGCCGGTTTTCCTTTCGTGCCTCCTGGCTTTGGTCGCAGTTCGTCGCCTGGGGCGCGGCTTGAAACAAAGAACCCCGCCATTGGCGGGGTTCTCGTCGGGGCAAAGGTGCTGTGCCGGGTTTAGCCGTGCAGCGACTCTGCCGCATACAGGGTATTTTCCAGCAAGCAGGCGCGAGTCATCGGGCCAACGCCGCCAGGTACGGGGGTGATCCAGCCGGCGCGGGGCAGGGCGGTCTCGTACACCACGTCGCCTACCAGCTTGCCGTCTTCCTGGCGGTTGATGCCGACGTCGATGACGATGGCGCCTTCCTTGATCCACTCGCCTTTTACCAGGCCCGGCTTGCCAGCTGCCACGACCACCAGATCAGCCCGGCCCACATGCCCGGCCAGGTCTTTGGTGAAGCGGTGGGTCACGGTCACGGTGCAGCCCGCGAGGAGCAGCTCCATCGCCATCGGGCGGCCAACAATGTTGGAGGCGCCTACGACGACGGCGTCCATGCCGTAAAGATCGGCACCGGTGCTTTCCAGCAAGGTCATGATGCCCTTGGGAGTGCAAGGGCGGAGCAGCGGGATGCGTTGGGCCAGGCGGCCGACGTTATAAGGGTGGAAACCATCCACGTCTTTGTCGGGCCGAATGCGTTCCAGCAGCTTCGAGGCGTCCAGGTGCTCCGGCAGCGGCAACTGTAGAAGGACGCCGTCGATGTTCGGGTCATCATTGAGGCGGTCGATCAGGGTGGCCAACGCTTCCTGGGTGGTGTCGGAAGGCAGGTCATAGGCTTGGGAAAGAAAGCCGACCTCTTCGCAGTCTTTACGCTTGTGCGAGACATAAACCTGAGAGGCTGGATCGCTGCCGACCAGGATCACCGCGAGGCCTGGCGTACGCAGGCCTTGCTGGCGACGCTCGGCGACACGTTTGGCGATCTGCTGGCGCAGGCTAGCGGCGATCGCTTTGCCGTCGATTAGTTGTGCAGTCATGACGCGTGATTAACCATCGAGAGGGAGAGAAAAAGAGAACGCATTCTCGCATGTCAGGACGTGAGGGCAAAGGCGCTTGGTCTGTAAATTCCCCTAACCCCTTTAATTAAATGAATTTTTTTGAAAAAAGAGTTGACGACCTAACGGACCGTCTATAACATTCGTCGCACTTGTCGGGCACAGCCTAGCACTGGTTAAGAAGGTCGGTCAGAGTTGATGTTTAATTCGTAACGACTGAAAGCACTTAGTTTGTAATCCTTAAAGAATACAGATTAACAAGGCGCCCGTAGCTCAGCTGGATAGAGCATCCGCCTTCTAAGCGGATGGTCGCAGGTTCGAGTCCTGCCGGGTGCGCCATTAGGCAGCTTTGGCACAAGTAACGCAACAACGCAATATGGTGGGCGTAGCTCAGTTGGTAGAGCACAGGATTGTGACTCCTGTTGTCGTGGGTTCGATCCCCATCGTCCACCCCATATTCCGAAAGGCGCCAGATTAACAGTCTGGCGCCTTTGCTTTAAAAGGCTTGATACGCGGACGTGGTGGAATTGGTAGACACACTGGATTTAGGTTCCAGCGCCGCAAGGTGTAAGAGTTCGAGTCTCTTCGTCCGCACCAATTAAGTAGCTAGTTAATAGCAGATGACGCGCAGCACCTGAAAAGGGCTGCGCCGTTTTCGTTTCAAAAGTCTGCATTTCCAGTGTGGCCGTAAGTAGCAGGGTGGTGAGGCGGCGAGTTTTTCGTCCTTTTGTCGCTGGATGTTTGCGGCTCAGCTGTCGGATCGATGGTTGATCCGGTTGCCCGGAGTTCTATGCCTGACTCCTTCTATATATAGAAGCATCGGTATAGAGGCCCCGGCTGGGTACGCTGTATTTGCTCTCAGGGCGCGGCGCATCCATTGTTCCCGCCTTATAACTGACCAGCTGTTTTTTACCCGTTTCCAGTAGGGTGACTTCTTGAGTTTGACCCACTAGAATGCTTGCCCTTGATTCTTGGGGTCGGAAACGGCCGGCTAACGTCTGTGCAACGAGGAATATCCATGCAAGTTTCTGTTGAAAATACTTCTGTTCTTGAGCGCCGCCTGAGCATCACCGTGCCAGCCGAGCGTATCGAGAGCCAGGTCAACAAGCGTCTGCAGCAGACTGCCCAAAAGGCCAAAATTGCAGGCTTCCGTCCTGGCAAGGTTCCAATGAGCGTTATCCGTCAGCGTTATGAAGCTGATGCCCGCCAAGAAGCGGTAGGTGACGTGATCCAGGCTTCCTTCTATGAAGCCGTTGTTGAGCAGAAGCTGAACCCGGCCGGTGCTCCTTCGGTTGAGCCTAAGGTTCTGGAGAAAGGCAAGGATCTGGAATACGTTGCTACTTTCGAAGTGTTCCCAGAGTTCACCGTTGCCGGTTTCGACACCATCGCTGTTGAGCGTCTGAGCGCTGACGTGGCGGATGCCGACCTGGACAACATGCTGGAAATCCTGCGCAAGCAGAACGTACGTTTTGAAGCGGCTGATCGCGCTGCACAAAACGACGACCAACTGAACATTGATTTTGTTGGCAAGGTTGACGGCGAAGAGTTCGCTGGCGGTTCGGCTAAAGGTACTCAGCTGGTTCTGGGCTCCGGCCGCATGATCCCTGGTTTTGAAGACGGTCTGGTCGGCGCTAAAGCCGGTGAAGAGCGCGTTCTGAACCTGACCTTCCCTGAGAACTATCAGAACCTGGACCTGGCCAACAAGGCTGCCGAGTTCACCGTGACCGTTAACAGCGTTTCCGAGCCTAAGCTGCCAGAACTGACCGAAGAATTCTTCGCTCAATTCGGTATCAAGGAATCGGGCCTGGACGGTTTCCGCGCCGAAGTTCGCAAGAACATGGAGCGTGAGCTGCGCCAAGCCATTAAGTCCAAGGTCAAGAATCAGGTCATGGATGGTCTGCTGGCCACCAACCCGATCGAAGTGCCAAAGGCGCTGCTGGACAACGAAGTCAACCGCCTGCGCGTTCAAGCGGTTCAGCAGTTCGGTGGCAACATCAAGCCTGATCAACTGCCGGCCGAGCTGTTCGAAGAGCAAGCCAAGCGCCGTGTCGTGCTGGGCCTGATCGTGGCTGAAGTGGTCAAGCAATTCGACCTCAAGCCTGACGAAGATCGCGTTCGCGAGCTGATCCAGGAAATGGCTTCGGCCTACCAGGAGCCAGAGCAGGTCGTGTCTTGGTACTACAAGAACGACCAGCAACTGAACGAAGTCCGTTCGGTTGTGCTGGAAGAACAAGTTGTGGATACTGTTCTGCAGAAAGCTAGCGTGACCGACAAATCGGTCTCTTACGAAGAAGCGGTCAAGCCGGTAGAAGCTCCACAAGCCGACTGATTGTTTTTGCGTTAAGAAGTACACACATAAGCAGCTCTCGAGCTGGCTTATGTGTATTCAAGACATAACTATTTGGGAGCGACTGCAGAGCATGTTCCGTAATTCTTATATTCAGCAGCACTCTGATATCCAAGCCGCCGGCGGCCTGGTCCCGATGGTTGTCGAGCAATCCGCTCGTGGCGAGCGTGCCTATGACATCTACTCGCGCCTTCTCAAGGAGCGAGTGATTTTTCTGGTGGGGCCGGTGGAGGACTACATGGCCAACCTGATCTGTGCGCAATTGCTGTTCCTTGAAGCGGAAAACCCGGACAAGGACATCCATCTCTACATCAACTCCCCGGGCGGTTCGGTCACGGCGGGCATGTCGATCTACGACACCATGCAGTTCATCAAGCCTAACGTGTCGACCACCTGTATTGGTCAGGCATGCAGCATGGGTGCGTTCCTGCTGACGGCTGGTGCCCCGGGCAAGCGTTTCTGCCTGCCGAACTCGCGTGTGATGATTCACCAGCCACTGGGCGGTTTCCAGGGCCAGGCGTCGGACATCGAAATCCATGCCAAGGAAATCCTCTTCATTCGTGAACGCCTCAACACGCTGATGGCCAAGCACAGCGGGCACACTCTGGAAGAAATCGAGCGCGATACCAATCGCGACAACTTCATGAGTGCGGAAGCCGCGCGTGCATACGGGCTGATCGATGAAGTGATCGCCCAGCGCCCAGCTTAAAATAAGCAGCTCAAAATAAGGCGGGTCGGCTGGTCCGATCACCAGTGGGCTTGAAAAAGCCCACAATAGCCTTCATCTTGTGTTGCAAGCCTATCGGATTTGGATCGAACGAATGACTGACACCCGCAACGGCGAGGACAACGGCAAGCTGCTTTATTGCTCCTTCTGTGGCAAAAGCCAGCATGAAGTGCGCAAATTGATTGCCGGCCCCTCGGTCTTTATCTGCGACGAGTGCGTCGACCTGTGCAATGACATCATCCGCGAGGAGGTGCAGGAAGCACAGGCCGAAAGCAGCGCGCACAAATTGCCTTCGCCTAAAGAAATCAGCGGCATCCTCGATCAGTACGTGATTGGTCAGGAGCGTGCGAAAAAGGTTTTGGCTGTAGCGGTCTATAACCACTACAAGCGCCTCAACCAGCGTGACAAAAAGAGCGACGATGTCGAGCTGGGCAAGAGCAACATCTTGCTGATCGGCCCTACAGGCTCGGGTAAGACTCTGCTGGCAGAGACCCTGGCACGCCTGCTGAATGTTCCCTTCACCATCGCTGACGCAACCACCCTCACCGAGGCGGGTTATGTGGGTGAAGACGTCGAGAACATCATTCAGAAGCTGTTGCAGAAATGCGATTACGATGTAGAGAAGGCCCAAATGGGTATCGTCTATATCGATGAAATCGACAAGATTTCGCGTAAATCCGACAATCCGTCGATCACCCGGGATGTCTCTGGTGAAGGCGTTCAGCAAGCATTGCTGAAGTTGATTGAAGGTACTGTGGCTTCCGTTCCGCCCCAAGGCGGTCGCAAGCATCCGCAGCAAGAGTTCCTGCAAGTCGACACGCGCAACATCCTGTTTATCTGTGGTGGTGCGTTCTCCGGTCTGGAAAAGGTTATCCAGAACCGCTCCACTCGCGGCGGCATCGGCTTCAATGCCGAGGTTCGCAGCAAGGAGGAGGGCAAGAAGGTTGGCGAATCTCTGCGTGAGGTTGAACCTGATGACTTGGTCAAGTTCGGCTTGATCCCTGAGTTCGTCGGTCGTTTGCCGGTACTGGCAACGTTGGACGAGCTGGATGAAGCGGCATTGATCCAGATCCTCACCGAGCCGAAAAACGCACTGACCAAGCAATACGCCAAGTTGTTCGAGATGGAAGGCGTGGACCTCGAGTTCCGTACCGACGCACTCAAGTCCGTGGCCAAGCGTGCCCTTGAGCGCAAGACCGGTGCTCGTGGATTGCGTTCGATCCTCGAAGGTGTGTTGCTCGACACTATGTATGAAATCCCCTCGCAATCCGAGGTGAGTAAAGTAGTGATCGATGAAAGCGTTATAGAAGGCAAGTCCCAGCCACTGTATATCTATGAAAACAGTGAGCCGGCTGCCAAGGCAGCGCCGGACGCGTAAGCGTCACGACATTGCTTTAAAAGAAGGGGCCTTCGGGCCCCTTTGTTTTACTGCCTTCAAACTCCAGTCTTTGAGCTTGTTTTTTTTGCAGGCAGCCCCCATCTTGGTTTCAAGCTTACTTCCATCTGTTTACGGCCATATGGCCGCCGTAGAGGCGAAATCATGAAGACAACCATCGAATTGCCTCTCCTGCCATTGCGTGATGTTGTGGTTTATCCGCACATGGTTATCCCGCTGTTCGTGGGGCGCGAGAAGTCTATCGAAGCCCTTGAGGCAGCGATGACGGGCGACAAGCAGATTCTTCTGTTGGCTCAGAAAAACCCTGCTGATGACGATCCCGGTGAAGATGCACTCTATCGCGTAGGTACCGTTGCTACGGTTTTGCAATTGCTCAAGTTGCCTGATGGCACTGTCAAAGTGCTGGTCGAGGGCGAGCAGCGAGGCGCTGTAGAGCGCTTCAGCGAAGTGGACGGCCACTGCCGTGCCGAAGTTTCCCTGATCGACGAAGTCGATGCTCCTGAGCGCGAGTCGGAAGTGTTTGTCCGCAGCTTGCTGTCTCAGTTCGAGCAATATGTCCAGTTGGGCAAGAAAGTCCCCGCTGAAGTCCTGTCGTCCCTCAATAGCATTGATGAGCCCAGCCGCCTGGTCGACACCATGGCTGCTCATATGGCGTTGAAGATCGAACAGAAGCAGGAAATCCTCGAGATCATCGATTTGTCAGCCCGGGTCGAGCACGTCCTGGCGTTGCTGGATGCCGAGATCGACCTGCTGCAAGTTGAGAAACGTATTCGTGGCCGCGTCAAGAAACAAATGGAGCGTAGCCAGCGCGAGTACTACCTGAATGAGCAAATGAAGGCCATTCAGAAAGAGCTGGGTGACGGTGACGAAGGTCACAACGAAATCGAAGAACTGAAAAAACGCATTGATGCTGCCGGCCTGCCGAAGGACGCCTTGACCAAGGCTCAGGCAGAGCTGAACAAGTTGAAGCAGATGTCGCCGATGTCCGCTGAAGCCACCGTAGTGCGCTCGTACATCGATTGGCTGGTTCAGGTGCCGTGGAAGGCGCAGAGCAAGGTACGCCTGGACTTGGCTCGCGCTGAGGACATCCTCGACGCTGATCACTATGGCCTGGAAGAGGTCAAAGAGCGGATCCTTGAGTACCTCGCTGTACAGAAGCGCGTGAAGAAGATTCGCGGCCCTGTGTTGTGCCTGGTTGGCCCACCAGGGGTTGGTAAAACCTCCTTGGCGGAGTCGATTGCCCACGCCACCAACCGTAAATTTGTGCGCATGGCCCTGGGTGGCGTGCGTGACGAAGCTGAAATCCGTGGTCATCGCCGTACTTACATCGGTTCGATGCCAGGAAGATTGATTCAAAAGATGACAAAAGTGGGTGTTCGCAACCCGTTGTTCTTGCTCGATGAAATCGACAAGATGGGCAGCGATATGCGTGGCGATCCGGCTTCGGCATTGCTTGAAGTGCTTGATCCGGAACAGAACCACAACTTCAACGACCACTACCTGGAAGTCGATTACGACCTTTCCGATGTGATGTTCCTTTGCACCTCCAACTCGATGAATATTCCGCCAGCTTTGCTGGACCGGATGGAGGTGATTCGTCTGCCGGGCTACACCGAAGACGAGAAGATCAACATCGCTGAAAAGTACCTGTCGCCCAAGCAAATCCAGGCCAATGGCCTGAAGAAGGGCGAGCTGGAATTCGACGCTGAGGCGATCCGTGACATCATTCGCTACTACACCCGCGAAGCCGGTGTGCGTGGCCTTGAGCGGCAGATTGCCAAGGTGTGCCGTAAGGCTGTCAAAGAGCATGCGCTGGAAAAACGCTTCTCGGTGAAGGTCACGTCCGACCTGCTGGAGCATTTCCTGGGCGTGCGCAAATTCCGCTACGGCCTGGCTGAACAGCAGGATCAGATCGGCCAAGTGACGGGCCTGGCCTGGACTCAGGTGGGTGGCGAGTTGCTGACGATCGAAGCGGCAGTGGTACCGGGCAAGGGCCAGTTGATCAAGACCGGTTCCCTGGGCGATGTGATGGTCGAATCGATCACCGCCGCGCTGACCGTGGTGCGCAGCCGGGCGAAAAGCCTGGGTATTCCCCTGGACTTCCACGAGAAGCGCGATACCCACATCCACATGCCTGAAGGGGCGACGCCGAAAGACGGCCCTAGCGCAGGTGTAGGCATGTGCACGGCACTGGTTTCGGCGCTGACTGGAATTCCGGTTCGGGCTGATGTTGCGATGACCGGTGAGATCACTTTGCGTGGTCAGGTATTGGCTATCGGTGGCCTGAAAGAGAAGCTGCTCGCAGCTCATCGGGGCGGAATCAAGACCGTTATCATTCCTGAAGAGAATGTTCGCGATTTGAAAGAAATTCCGGACAATATTAAGCAGGATCTGCAGATTAAACCGGTTAAATGGATTGACGAGGTCCTGCAAATTGCGCTGCAATACGCGCCGGAGCCCTTGCCGGATGTGGCTCCCGAGATAGTTGCTAAGGACGAAAAGCGCGAGTCTGACTCTAAGGAAAGAATTAGCACGCATTAGTACACATAAGCCTGGGGAGCTTCCTTGACAGCTTTTTAGAGCCCTTGTTATAAAGCGGCTCTTAAGTGTCTGTAGGCCATTCAGCACTGGTTTTTGCTTTCACCAAAAAACTTAGAATCATACTCAAATAGATATATAAGGGGACTTAGAGTGAACAAGTCGGAACTGATTGATGCTATCGCTGCATCTGCTGATATCCCGAAAGCTGCTGCTGGCCGTGCGCTGGATGCGGTAATCGAATCCGTCACTGGCGCTCTGAAGGCCGGTGACTCTGTTGTTCTGGTTGGTTTCGGTACTTTCTCCGTAACCGATCGTCCAGCTCGCGTTGGTCGTAACCCACAGACCGGTAAGACGCTGCAAATCGCTGCTGCTAAAAAGCCAGGTTTCAAAGCCGGTAAAGCCCTGAAAGAAGCCGTTAACTAAGCTTCGTTCAAGCCTTTGCCCATCCGGATCGGGGTCATGCCTGATCTGGCAGCGGAGCGGTAGTTCTGCCGGTTGGAATGCCGGCTCACGCCGAGGGTCGCGGGTCCAACCCACGTCCGCTCCGCCAGTTACGAGAAGGCGCATCCTCGGATGCGCCTTTCTTCTATCCGGACTCTACCCACGCTCCACGGTTGCCTAAATCTTGAAGTACAACCGTTTCTGGGGGACGCATGCTGCAGAATATCAGGGACAATTCACAAGGCTGGATTGCCAAAACCATTATCGGTGTCATCGTCGCGTTGATGGCGTTGACCGGTTTCGATGCCATTTTTCAAGCCACCACCTCCAGCCAGGACGCCGCCAAGGTCAATGGCCAGGAAATCACTCAGAACGAGTTGAGCCAGGCCGTCGACATGCAACGTCGCCAGTTGATGCAACAACTGGGCAAGGATTTCGATGCCTCGCTGCTTGACGAGAAAATGCTGCGTGAAGCGGCCCTCAAAGGCCTGATCGATCGCAAACTGCTGCTGCAAGGTGCCGAAGAATCCAAGTTCGCTTTCTCTGAAGCGGCATTGGACCAAGTCATCCTGCAAACGCCGGAGTTTCAGGTCGACGGCAAGTTCAGCCCTGAGCGCTTCGATCAAGTGATCCGCCAACTGGGTTACGGGCGTCTGCAATTCCGCCAGATGCTGGCTCAGGAAATGCTGATTGGCCAGGTTCGTGCTGGCCTGGCAGGCAGTGGTTTCGTGACCGATGCCCAAGTGCTGGCCTTCGCTCGTCTGGAAAAACAGACTCGCGATTTCTCTGCGCTGACCATCAAGGCTGACCCTGCGGCGGTCAAACTGACCGACGACGAAGTCAAGGCTTACTACGATGAGCATGCCAAAGAGTTCATGACTCAGGACCAAGTGGTTGTCGATTACCTCGAGTTGAAGAAGGCTTCCTTCTTTGACCAGGTCACCGTCAAGGATGAGGACCTGCAAGCTCTGTATCAGAAAGAAATCGCCAACCTGTCCGAACAGCGTCGTGCCGCGCACATTCTGATCGAAGTCAACGACAAGGTGAACGAGGCGCAAGCCAAGGCGAAGATCGAAGACATCCAGGCGCGTTTGGCCAAGGGTGAAAGCTTCGATGCGCTGGCCAAGGAGTTCTCTCAGGACCCGGGTTCGACCAGCAACGGCGGTGACCTCGGTTATGCCGGCCCTGGCGTCTATGATCCAATCTTCGAGAAGGCGCTCTACGCCTTGAACAAGGATCAGGTTTCGGCTCCGGTGCGTACCGACTTCGGGTTCCACTTGATCAAGCTGTTGGGCGTCGAAGCTCCTGAAGTGCCAAGCTTCGCCAGCCTGAAAGACAAGCTGACCCGCGAGCTGAAAACCCAGCAAGTCGAGCAGCGTTTCGTTGAGGCGACCAAGCAATTGGAAGACTCGTCGTTCGAAGCCTCCGACCTGGCCCAGCCTGCGCAAGAGCTGAAGCTGACCGTCCACACCTCCGCACCGTTTGGTCGTGAAGGCGGGGAAGGCATTGCTGCCAACCGTGCGGTCATCCAGGCGGCATTCAGTCCTGAAGTGCTCGACGAGGGTGCAAACAGCACCGCCATCGAGCTGGACCCGGAAACCGTGGTGGTTCTGCGCGCCAAAGAGCATCGCAAGCCTGAGCAACTGCCGCTGGAAGGCGTAGCCACCAGCATCCGCGCGCAATTGGCCAAGGAGCACGCCAGTGCTGCCGCCAAGACCAAGGCTGATGAGTTGATCGCCAGCCTGCGCGATGGCAAGGCACCGCTAAACAAGCCGGTGGATGGCCAGGCCTGGAAAGTCTCCGAAGCCGTGACCCGCGGTCAGGAAGGCCTTGAGCCAACGGTGCTGCAAGCATTGTTCCGCATGAGCAAGCCGGAGTCGAAAGACAAGCCGAGCTTCTCCAGCGTGACCTTGCCCAACGGTAATATCGTGCTGCTGCAGCTCAACGGTGTGAACGAAGCCGCTGCGCCGACCGAGGAAGAGAAGGCTCAGTACCGTCGCTTCCTGGCGTCCCGCGTAGGTCAGCAAGACTTTGCGGCCTACCGCAAGCAGCTGGAAAGTCAGGCAGAGATCAAGCGCTACTGATGGCTGCACCGACGCGTTAAAGCGACAAATAAAGACCCCGTCCTTAAGGCCGGGGTTTTTTTTGCGCGCCTGAACTGCAAGCATCAAGGTAATTTGTAGCGCGAGGCGAAGGCCACATACCTCCCCAGGTATCAGCGCAGCGTGGGGAAGCCTTGGCGCCGTGCATTGATTGCCACCCCCAACGCCACGAGCAACAGTGCGCCGACCACCCAGGCAAATACCTGCACGCCTGGCCCCTGCAACAGGACGGCCCCGGCCACGCCACCGCCGGCGATTGCCAGGTTCCAGGCCGTCACCAGCATCGACTGGGCCGCGTCGGCGGAGGCGCCAGCGCTTTTCGCCAAGGCGGTTTGCAGCAGGGTGGCCATGCCACCGAACGACAGGCCCCAGATCGCCACTGCGCTGTATATCAACCAGGGTTGGCTACCCCACAGCGCCAGCACCAGCATGGCGGTAATAAACAGCCCGCAGCTGATCAGCACCAGCTCACGCAGCCAGCTATCGATCAACAGGCCGACCACCCAGATGCTCAGCAAGGCTGCCAGGCCAAAGGTCAGCAGCACCTGCTCGATTTGCCCGGCGATCCCGGCCGGCTCGAGGAAGGGCACGATGTAGGTGTAGAGAATGTTGTGGCCCAACACATACACGAAGGTCACGAACAGCACTGGCTTGATGCCGGGCAAGGCCAGCACACGTCTTAGCGGCAGGCGTTTTTGCGTGCCCAGGCCCGGGAAGTCCGGGACCTGCCAGCGGACCCAGGCGATCAGCACCAGGGTCAGCAGAGTCATGATCACAAAGCTCATGCGCCAACCCACGGCATTGCCCAGCAAGGTGCCGGCGGGTACTCCCAGGGACAGCGCCAGGGGCGCGCCGAGCATGGCCACGGCAATGGCGCGGCCTTGCAGTTTGGGCACGACCATGCGGCTGGCGTAGCCGGCGAGCAGGGCCCAGAGCAGCCCGGCGAAGACCCCGGCAAACAGGCGGGCCACCAGGGTCAGGCCATAGTGGGTGGAGAAGGCGGTGATGCTGTTAACCACTGCGAAGCCGCCGATGGCGATCAGCAACAACGGGCGGCGGCGCCAGCCTTGGGTGAGGATCACCAGAGGGATGGCCGCCAGCAGTGAGCCGAGGGCATAGAAGGTCACCAACTGGCCGATCAATCCGGCAGAGACGCCCAGGTCCCGACTCATCTGCGGCAATAGGCCGGCTGGCAGGGTTTCGGTGAGCAAGGTGATGAAGCCCGCGGTGGCCAGCGCCAACAGGCCGCTGAGGGGTAATCGATCGCAAGGCTGGTGGGCCAGCGTCGGCTGGTCGAGGGCATTAATGGGAGCGTTCATGAGCAGGTCCTGATCTAGGTTGAAACGTCAGGCGCAGAGAGTAGGGCGCTGTTCATGGGCGAAAAATAGGCTAAGGTTCCGAACTTATCGGACACTCACGTCCTTAATCGATGAGGCACTCAATGGATTGGCTGGGCAGTATTTCGGTGTTTGTGCAGGTGGCGGAGCTGCGCAGTTTCACAGAGGCAGGGCGGGTGCTGGGGGTGTCTTCGTCGGCAGTGGGCAAGAGCATCGCCCGTTTGGAAGAGCGCTTGCAGACCCGTTTGTTTCATCGCAGCACCCGCAGTATTGCCCTGACCGCCGAGGGCGCCGGATTCCTTCAGCACTGCCGGCGCATCGTCGCCGAGGCCGAGTCGGCAGAGTTCGGCCTGTGCAACCTGTCCAAAAAAGCCCAGGGCAAGCTCCGGGTCAGCCTGCCCCAAGTCCATGGGCTGGTTATGCCGGTGCTGGCGGAGTTCATGGCCTTGTATCCCCAGATCGAACTGGACATCGACCTGACCGACCGCCTGGTGGACGTGGTTGAGGAGGGGTTCGACGTGGTGGTCCGTACTGGCACTCCCAAGGATTCTCGGCTGATTGCCCGCAAGCTGGGGCAATTCCGCCTGGTGCTGGTGGGTACTCCCGGTTACTTCCAGGCCCGGGGTGTTCCCGAAACACCGGCCGACCTCGCGGCCCATGCCTGCTTGCGACACGTGTTTCACAGCACCGGCAAACTCGAGCCCTGGCCCTTGCGCAGTGGGCCCGAGGACGGGGAGGTGGTGCTGCCGACGCGTTTCACCAGCACCTCCATCGAGGCCGTGGACCATGCCGTGCGCAGTGGCCTGGGGATTGCCTGCCTGCCGGATTTCATGGTCCGCACGGCGGTGGTGGCAGGGACCTTGCAGTGTGTACTGGACGACTACCTGGAACATCGCGGCGACTTCTGGATCCTTTGGCCGTCGAGCCGACACGCCGCGTCCAAGCTGCGGGTATTTATCGACCACCTGTGCGCGCGACTTTTTCCGGCAACCGAGGGTCAGTAGACTTGTATGGTTTTTAAGACACTAATCCGCACGCTGTCGGGCGTCGATCTGTTGCACAATACGCCCCGGACCGTTTTTCTCAGGATTTTCGATGTTTAGATCATTTCACTTGCGTGTGACGGCGGTGGCTTTGCTGTTGGCGTCCGCCGGCTGTTCGTCACAGAAACCCGCTGTTTACGAGCATGAGAACTTCGACGACTCCGGCACCTTCTCGCGCAACTACCCGGTGAGTGACACCGCGTCCTGCGAGGCAGCGCGACGTGCGTTGCTCAGCCAGGGCTACATCATCACCAGCAGCGATCCGAAGTTGATCAGCGGCAACAAGAGCTTCCAGCAGACCGGCGAAACCCATCTGCAAATCAGCTTCAACGTGGTGTGTGCCCAGGACGGCACCGGCGATCAGCGTTCCACGGTGTTTGCCAACGCCCTGCAGGACCGCTACGCGCTGAAGAAGGTCAACAATTCCGCAAGCCTCGGCGTCGGCGTGCTGGGCTCGGTGTCGATGCCCATTGGCTCGACCGACGACTCCATGGTCAAGGTGGCCAGCGAAACCGTGTCGTCGGCCAAGTTCTATGAGCGTTACTTCGCCCTGGTAGAGATGTTCCTGCCTCAGGAAGCCAAGAAGGCCGCACACATCGTCGAGAAGCCCAAGACCGACCTGGGCGTGCCAGAGCCCAAGGCGGCCGAAGCGCTTCCCGTTCCTGCCGCAGCGCCAGTCACGGCGCCGGCTCCGGCGGATGCTGCCGTGCACCCGGCCGAGGCCCCAGCCACCGAGCCGGCAGCCCCTCAGTCGGTGTCGCAACCACTGACGCCACCGGTTGAGGCCGCGCCCATCGTGCCGGAATCCACCAGCGTCGCAGAGCCTGCCAGCGAGCCGGAGCCGGCCACGGAAAGCATCACGCCGCCGCCTCCCAGCTCCTTGCCGCCGCCCACCGAGCCGATCAAGGCCCTGCCTTAGTCCGCCTCGGCTCAGACCGTGACAGGGTCGACTTTGTTGATGTCGATCCCATAGCGGCTGATGGCTTGCGCGACTCGGCTGTAAGGCAGTTCACCGTCATCGGCCAGAGCCTTCAAGGCCGCCAGGACGATAAAGTGCCGATCCACCTCGAAGAAACGACGCAGGGTTTCCCGGGTATCGGACTGACCGAAACCATCGGTGCCCAAGGCCACGAATCGCCGCCCGTCAACGAAGGGGCGGATCTGGTCGGCGTAGATCTTCATGTAGTCCGTGGCCACCACCACCGGGCCCACTTGGTCCTTGAGGCAGTCCTGCACATGGCTTGAGCGCGGTGGCTGTTCCGGGTGCAGCAGGTTCCAGCGTTCTGCGGCCTGCCCGGCACGGCGCAGTTCGGTCAGGCTGGTGGCACTCCAGACGTCGCTCGACACGCCAAAATCGGCCAACAGCAATTCCCCGGCCGCCATCACTTCCCGCAGGATCGAACCACTGCCCAGCAACTGCACCCGCGGCTGGTCCTGGCCGGGAGCGTCGTGGCCGTGGAGGCGGTACAGCCCCTTGAGAATCCCGTCCTCGGCACCATCCGGCATCCCCGGGTGCGGGTAGTTCTCGTTGAGCAGGGTGATGTAGTAGTAGATGTCTTCCTGCTCGACGTACATGCGCCGCATGCCTTCCTGGATGATCACCGCCAATTCGTAGGCGAAGGTCGGGTCGTAGGCCACGCAGCACGGCACCAGGGACGCCATCACATGGCTGTGGCCATCGTCGTGTTGCAAGCCTTCACCCATCAGGGTGGTGCGGCCTGCGGTGGCGCCCAGCAGGAAGCCCCGGGCCCGAGCATCGCCGGCTGCCCAGGCCAGGTCGCCGACGCGCTGGAAACCGAACATCGAATAGAAGATGTAGAAGGGCAGGGTCATCACCCCGTGGTTGCTGTACGCGGTGCTGGCGGCAATCCACGAGGAAATCGCCCCGGACTCGTTGAGCCCTTCCTGCATGATCTGGCCGTCCTTGCTCTCCTTGTAATAGCTCAGTTGCCCGGCGTCCTGCGGCGTGTAGAGTTGGCCGACGGCGGAGTGGATGCCGATCTGGCGGAACAGGCTTTCCATACCGAAGGTCCGCGATTCGTCCGGCACGATGGGCACCACCAGTTTGCCGATCTGCGGGTCCTTGAGCAGGGTGCCGAGGATGCGCACAAAGGCCATGGTGGTGGAAATCGCGCGCTCGCCGGTGTCCTTGAGCTGGTTGGCAAAAGCCTCCAGCGGCGGAATCGCCAGGGCCTGGCAATCATTGCTGCGGGCCGGTACATGGCCGCCCAGGCGCCCCCGGCAACTGGCGAAATAACGCCCTTCGGCACTGTCCGGGTCAGGTTTCAGGTAGGGCAGTTCGGCCAGTTGCTCGTCGCTGACCGGCAGGTCGAAGCGATCGCGGAAGGCCCGCACCGCGTCGGCGCCCATTTTCTTCAACTGGTGATTGATGTTCTGGCCTTCGCCGGCCTCGCCCATGCCGAAGCCCTTGACGGTTTTCGCCAGGATCACTGTCGGCTGGCCGGAATGGGCCACGGCGGCGGCATAGGCGTTGTAGACCTTGAGTGGGTCATGGCCGCCTCGGGAGAGTTTCCAGATATCGTCGTCGGAGAGGTCGGCCACCAGTTCCAGCAACTCCGGGTATTTACCGAAGAAGTGTTCGCGCACATAGGCGCCGTTCTGGGACTTGTAGTTCTGATAGTCGCCGTCTACGCACTCCATCATGCGCTGGCGCAGCAGGCCGCTGCGGTCCTTTTCCAGCAGGGCGTCCCAGCCGCTGCCCCAGACCACCTTGATCACCTTCCAGCCGGCCGCGCGGTACAGGCTTTCAAACTCCTGGATCACCTTGGCGTTACCGCGCACCGGGCCGTCCAGGCGTTGCAGGTTGCAGTTGACCACGAAAATCAGGTTGTCGAGCTTTTCGCGCCCGGCCAAGGAAATCGCGGCCAGGGATTCCGGCTGGTCCATCTCGCCGTCGCCGAGGAAGGCCCAGACCTTGCGCCCCTGGTGCTGTTTCAGGCCGCGCAGTTCCAGGTAGCGCATAAAGCGCGCCTGATACGCCGCAGTGATCGGGCCCAGGCCCATGGACACCGTAGGGAACTGCCAGAAGTCCGGCATCAGCCGTGGGTGCGGGTAGGAAGAGATGCCCTGGCCATCGGCCTCGCGGCGGAAGTTGTCCAGTTGCGCAGCGCTGATTCGGCCTTCCATGTAGGCGCGGCCATAGATGCCTGGTGACGAGTGGCCCTGGATGTACACCATGTCGCCGTCGAAGTGCTCGGTACGCCCGCGGAAAAAGTGATCGAAGCCGACGTCGTAGAGCACCGCCGCCGAGGCGTAGGTCGCGATATGCCCGCCCACCCCGGAATGCTTGCCGGCGCGCAGCACCATGGCCATGGCGTTCCAGCGGATAAAGGCGTTGAGCTTGCGCTCCAGTTCCAGGTCGCCGGGGTAGGGCAGTTGGCGCTCGGGGGCAATGCTGTTGATGTAGGGCGTGGTCACGCGGCCATGGAAGTCACCATGGCGGGCCACGTCGAAGTCCAGCAACTGGTCGATCAGGTAATGGGCCCGCGGGCGCCCTTCGGCGCTCAGCACCGACTCGATGGAGTCGAGCCATTCGCGGGTTTCCTGTGGGTCGTGATCGAGGGTTGCACTGTTGTTCTGGGTCATGCCGGGCTCCAGGTTGAGCGGGTTGCCAATGCGCGGATCCTTGTGGGATCGAGGGGCGTGGCGCACGGATAAAAGTAATTGCAATTGCAATTACATGGCCGAATCTATCCCGCCATGCGCTACTATTGCAACCTTTCTTCAATCCCTCGGATGGTGTGGCATGTCTTCAAAAGAGCCTGATGTGTGGTTCCGTTTTGTCCGGGCTCACAGGACGGTCATCCGTGAAATCGAGCGCCGCCTGGCCGCTGCCGAGTTGCCGGCCTACGCCTGGTACGACGCCTTGTGGGGCTTGGAAAGCGGCCCCGAAGGCACCCGGCGCATGCATGAACTGGCCGATGTGTTGGCGATCGAACGCTACAACCTGACGCGCCTGGTGGACCGCCTGGAAAAGGACGGCCTGGTCGCTCGTTCGCGGTGCGACGGCGATGGTCGTGCGGCCTTTGTCAGCATCACTGAAGCGGGGCGCAACCTGCGCAAGAAGATGTGGAAAATCTACGAAAGCACCGTCGACGAGCTGTTTCTTTCCCAGTTGGAGCCCGAGCAGAAACAGGGGTTTGCCGACGCCCTGGAGCGCACTGCAAACCTGGCCCGGGCCTCGGGCCAGGAAGCCGGAAAACGCTGAGGCGCAAGCCGTCATCCGAGGCGGTAACGCTGCAGCGCTTGCTCCACTGTCACCTGGGGCAGGCATTGTTCATCAGCCAGAGCCTTGAGGGCCAGCACGCTGATCCAGTGGCGTTGGGGCGCAGCGCCTTGACGCGGGTCGGTGCTCCCACCCAGGGAGTCGGCACCGATGGCGCTAAAGGATGACTGCACAAACCTCCTGAGCTGATCCGCCACACTTTGCCCGTAGCCGGTCACCGCCAGCACCGGCGCTCGGCTGTCTCCCAGGCAGCGCAACAGGTGGCTGTCGCGCTTGTCGAGGCACGGATGCAAGCGGTTCCAGCGCTCGGCACTGGCCGCTTCCCTGGCCAGTCGCGTGTAGCTCGGGCAACTCCACAGCTGCACCGCCACGCCCCATTCTTCAGCCAGCAAGAGGGCCGCTTCCCGCACTTCGGCAAAGGCTTGCCCGGCACCCAGCAAGCGTACCTGGCAGGTGCTGTCTGCAGGGCCGTATCGGGCCACCTGGTACATGCCCTTCAAGGCCGCGCGACGTTGTTGTTCGTCCAGGGCCGGGCCGTTGTGGCGATCATGCAGGGCCAGGTAATAGAACCCCGGGCGACCCTCCACATACAGCGCCTGCAACGCCTCCAGCACAATCGCCCGGGCCTCGTCGCCGGACGCCGGGTCGAAGGGCAGGCACTCGGGGTTACTGGCCAGCCACAACGGCAGCGAAGGCTCGGCCCCTTTGGGCCAGGGCGAGGTCAGGGTTTCGCTGGCGTTGCATAAAATGCCCCGGCGCGTGGCTTCCGCCGCCAGGGCGCAGAGCTGAGCCGAAGAACTGGCACTGTGCAGGTACAGCAGCGGCTTCTCGCTGCGGTCCCGGGAAAACCACAGCGGCCAGGCACTGATGCGGGTGGTTGGGCCTGCCTCGCCGTGGTTGCGGATGACCCAGGCCTGGTTGGCCACACGCCGGTCCAACTCCAGGGTGTTGGCAATCTCCATGACCGTGAATAACGGCGAACCGGGTTCGCGCTTTGCTGCTTGCAGGGTCTCGATGCAGGCCAGGGCAGCCTGGCCGGTGCGGGTGGTGTTGAGTCGGGAAGGGATGGAGGCAGTCATGGGGGCGCCGTCTGAAAATCCGAGGCGCTCACCCTAGCGGAAGAGCAAATATAATTGCAATTGCAATGATTGCAATTGCATTAATATCGACTTTGTTAAATTTTCTGTCTGGAACGACGTTTTCAGTTGTAAGGCCAGCCGTTTTTGGCGCATATTTTTTCTGTCACCTTGGCACTTTATGCTGAAGGTGCAGGTCAACAAAAACAGGATTATTCATTCGATTTAAAAGGACGATGCAATGGACGACTATCAAGAAGAGTTACTGGAGTACCAGGCGTTCGAATTGGACCCGCTGGAACCCGCAGACGACGCCACCGAGCTTTAACGCCGGTGGCGTTTTTTTTAGGCCGATTGCCGGTGGCTGCGTCGAAACTCACCAGGAGTCTGGCCGGTCCAGCGCTTGAAGGCGCGTTGAAAGGCCTCGGCTGAGGCAAACCCCAGCAAGTAGGCAATCTCTCCGAACGCCAGTTCGGTGTCTCGAATGTAGGTCATTGCCAGGTCGCGCCGCGTGTCGTTGAGCACCGCCCGAAATTGTGTGCCTTCCTCGGCCAGCTTGCGACGCAAAGTCCAGGTCGGCAGTTTCAGGCGTGCCGCCACTTCTTCCAGGTCTGGTTCCCGGCCACCATTGAGCAAAGGCCCCAGCAACTGAATGATGCGTTCGCGCAGGCTGCGGGTGCGGGTCAGTTGCTCCAGTTCTCGCTCACAGAGTTGCAGCAGGTGGCGCCAGGTGCTCGGGCAGTGTTCGGGGTTGCGCTGGGCCAGGCTCGCCAGGCTCAGGCGCACCTGGTTCTGCTCGGCGCCAAACTGAATCGGGCACTGGCCCAGCACGTTGTAGGCCTCGTAATAATCCGGCGCCTGGAATTCGATGTCGATGCGTTCGGCGGCGATGGGCTGTGGGCTCAGGCTGGAGAGCTGTTGCAGCCAGCCAGCGAGGATGGAATCCACCACAAAGCGGTTGTAGGCGTTGTACGGGCTGATGGAATAAAAGCGCAGCCAGGCACCTTCGGCGTCTTCGTGAAAACTCGACTGGCCCCGGTAATTGGAGCCGTACAAGGCTTCGAAACGGGTCAGGCAACGTGCCGCTTCGCGCACCGTGGGCGCCTGGGCGGCGGTGACCCCAGCGAGCCCGGCCTGACTAAGGCGGCTGAGGCGGCCCATGCGCAGGCCCAGGGCCGGGTCGCCGGTGAGTTGAATCGCGCCGTGGCCCAGGCGCATGTAACGGGGGATCGACAAGCGCGCCCCGGCTTCCCCTAGGCGCGCCCCATCCAGCCCGTATTGATCCAGCAAGGGCAGGGGGTCGATACCATGGCTACGCACAGCGTCGGCCAGGCTGTGGACGAAGCCCACCGATAAATCGCCCAGGCGCATCGGCTGTGGCTTCATGGCCTATAACCAGATATTCAGCAAGCGCGCGCCACGGGCGTTGCCGTCGGCGTAGGTCTGCCCGTTGCTGTTGATAAAGCCCTGGCCGGCACTGCCCTGGTCCCAGAACTGGCCGCGCAGGAACACGCTGACCCCGGCCGTGGCCAGGCTGCTGGGTACGCGGCTGGTGAGGGTCAGGCGATGCCAGGCTTCGCCCTCGCTGACTTCCCCTGGCTTGAGGCTGACTTCATCGGGGCTGGAGGCGTTCTTGTAGCCGCGCCAAGGCTGGTCCCACACCTCGCGCCCGAGGACGAAGGCCGGTACGGCCACCAGTTGTGCCCCTTGGTCATTGAGCTTGCGGTAGTTGTCCGGGTACCAGCTGTCGCTGCCGATCAGTACGCCCAGGCGCCCGGCCGGGGTGTCGACGACTTGCAGGGATTGCTCGGTGTCGGGGCGGATAAACCCGCGCTCGTCGAAGGTCGGGTAAAGCTGGCGCTGGGGCTGGCCGATGGGCAGCCCGTCACGGTCGAACACCAGGGTACTGTTGTACAGCGCACCACTGCCGATCTGCAGTTGGCCCTGGTTGACCACCGGCTCTGGCAGGACGATGGAGCCGGCCACCAGGGTCACGCGAAACTCCTTGGCCAGCCCGCCGAACAGCTGCTGATAGTCCTTGGCCATTTTCTTGGCTTTCATCCGTAGGTGCGCGTCGTCCACCCGGCTGTCGCCCTTGGCGGTGATCAGCGCCCGCAGGAAGCGCAGGGGATTGCTCACCGCCAGCCAGTTCATCGCCTCTTTGAGGTTGGCCGCCTGGTACAGCTCGTTTTTCTCGCCGCTGACCATCAACCAGGTGCCGACGTGTTCCGGCAGGACGACGATGGTTTTTTCATTCAGCAGGCCCTGTTCGCGGGCTTGCTGCAGGTAGGCCGCCAGCTTGCGCCGCAGGCGCTCGGGGCTTTGGTAATCAGTGGGGAACAGCTCGGGCTGGATGCCCAGCAGGTTGCCGTGGTCGGCGGGGATGCCTTGGTCCAGCGCCAGGTTGATGCGCAGGTCCGACAGGTAATGGGCCTCGGGGCGGTCCCGGGTCCACAGCCCGTAGCTGGTCAGGGCGGCGAGCAGGGCCAGGGTCAAGGTGCAGTACAGAAGTTTGCGCATGGGGAGACAGTCAGCGGCCAGGTGCAGGATTCGTCGACTAGGGTAGGGCGCGCGTTGGCGCTTGCCAAGGGTTGCTGCGCATTTGGATCAATAAGTTGTCAGTTACGGTCATTGAGCGCTGGGTGCCCGGCTCTTAGGCTGTCGAGCATGACTGATGGAGGCCGCAGAGCTTCCGCACTTTCCGTGATTGCTTGATGTGGAGTAACACCATGGCTGCCGCACCTTACCCGCACTTGTTGGCCCCGCTGGACCTGGGTTTCACCACCCTGCGCAACCGCACCCTGATGGGCTCCATGCACACCGGGCTGGAAGAGAAACCCGGTGGTTTCGAGCGCATGGCTGCCTACTTCGCCGAGCGTGCCCGCGGCGGCGTGGGCCTGATGGTCACCGGCGGTATCGGCCCCAACGAGGAGGGCGGTGTGTACTCCGGCGCCGCCAAGCTGACCACCGAGGACGAGGCGCTGCAACACCGCATCGTTACCCGTGCGGTGCACGAGGCCGGCGGCAAGATCTGCATGCAGATCCTCCACGCCGGGCGTTATGCCTACAGCCCCAAGCAGGTGGCGCCGAGCGCGATCCAGGCGCCGATCAACCCGTTCAAGCCCAAGGAGCTGGACGAAGAGGGTATCGAGAAGCAGATCCGTGACTTTGTCAGCTGTTCCAGCCTGGCGCAGAAGGCCGAATACGACGGCGTGGAAATCATGGGCTCCGAGGGTTATTTCATTAACCAGTTCCTTGCCGCTCACACCAACCACCGCACTGACCGCTGGGGCGGCAGCTACGAGAACCGCATGCGCCTGCCGGTGGAAATCGTCCGCCGGGTGCGCGAGGCGGTGGGCCCGAACTTCATCATCATCTTCCGTCTGTCGATGCTCGACCTGGTGGAAGGCGGCAGCACCTGGGACGAGATCGTACTCCTGGCCAAGGCCATCGAGCAGGCCGGCGCCACCCTTATCAATACCGGCATCGGCTGGCATGAAGCACGTATCCCGACCATCGCCACCAAGGTGCCCAGGGCCGCGTTCAGCAAGGTCACGGCCAAGCTGCGGGGCGAAGTCGGGATTCCCCTGATCACCACCAACCGCATCAACACCCCGGAAGTGGCCGAGCAGATCCTCGCCGAGGGCGATGCCGACATGGTGTCCATGGCGCGGCCGTTCCTCGCCGATCCGGAGTTCGTCAACAAGGCCGCTGAAGGCCGTGGCGATGAGATCAACACGTGCATCGGCTGCAACCAGGCCTGCCTGGACCACACCTTCGGCGGCAAGCTCACCAGTTGCCTGGTCAACCCACGGGCCTGCCACGAAACCGAACTCAACTACCTGCCGGTGCAGCAGATCAAGAAGATTGCCGTGGTCGGTGCCGGCCCGGCGGGCCTGTCCGCCGCGACGGTGGCGGCCGAGCGCGGGCACCAAGTGACGCTGTTCGACTCGGCCAGCGAGATCGGTGGCCAGTTCAACGTTGCCAAGCGTGTGCCGGGCAAGGAAGAGTTCTTTGAAACCCTGCGCTACTTCAAACGCAAGCTGCAAACCAGCCATGTCGAGCTGTGCCTGAATACCCGGGTCGATGTGGCGCAGTTGGTGGCGGGCGGTTACGACGAAATCATCCTGGCCACGGGCATTGCCCCGCGCACCCCGGCGATCCCGGGGGTGGAGCATGCCAAGGTCCTGAGCTACCTGGACGTGCTGCTGCAACGCAAGCCGGTGGGGGCCAGCGTGGCGGTGATTGGTGCGGGCGGCATCGGCTTCGACGTCTCCGAGTTCCTGGTGCACCAGGGCGTGGCCACCAGTCAGGACCGCGAGGCGTTCTGGAAAGAGTGGGGCATCGATTGCCAGCTGGAAGCCCGTGGCGGTGTGGCCGGGATCAAGGCTGAACCCCATCGCCGGCGCGTCAGGTGTTCCTGTTGCAGCGCAAGACCTCCAAGGTCGGCGACGGCCTGGGCAAGACCACTGGCTGGATTCACCGTACCGGGTTGAAGAACAAGCAGGTGCAGATGCTCAACAGTGTCGAGTACCTGAAGATCGACGACGCTGGCCTGCATATCCATATCGGCGAAAACGGTGAGCCCCAGGTGCTGGCGGTGGACAACATCGTGATCTGCGCCGGCCAGGATCCGCTGCGGGAGCTGCAGGAAGGCCTGTTGGCTGCCGGGCAGAATGTGCACCTGATCGGTGGCGCCGATGTGGCGGCGGAACTCGACGCCAAGCGTGCCATCAACCAGGGGTCGCGCCTGGCCGCCGCGTTGTAAAAGCCGTTTACGGCAGAGGCCAGGCCCATGCAGCCTGGCCTTTTTTTTGCGCTGACGCTGGGCCACAGCCTGGCTGCAGCGGGTGTTTGGCCGCTTCGCCCGCGCTGTTAGACTGCCCGGCCCTGTGCTTGCGGACCTCTGAACGATGCCCATTCCCGACGCCTTTGATTGGTTGCCCAGCGCCCCATTGCAACGCTTGCAACTGGATTGGCTGAGCCAGGCCGGTGTCGAGGTGGCGGTGCTACGCCTGGACCTGATCGACCCGCTGATCTCCGGTAACAAGTGGTTCAAGCTGACCGAGCATTTGGCCGCCGCTCGGCGTGCCGGGGCCCAGGGCGTCATCAGCCTGGGCGGTGCCCATTCCAACCATTTGCATGCCCTGGCGGCTGCCGGCCAACGGTTTGGCTTTGCCACCGCCGGCCTGCTGCGCGGTCATGAGCAGGACACGCCCACCGTGCAGGACCTGCAGCGCTTTGGCATGCGCCTGTATTGGCTGGGCTATGGCGGTTATCGCGCCCGGCACGCGCCGGATTTCTGGGCGCCGTGGCAGGCGCAGTACCCGCAGTGGCAAGCGGTGCCCGAAGGCGGCGGCGGCTTGCTCGGGGCCCTAGGTTGCCGGCCACTGCTGAATCAGGTGCGCGAGCAATTGGTGGCGCTGGGCTGGGACGATTATCACGGCTGGTGGCTGGCCGCCGGCACTGGCACCACCCTGGCGGGGCTGGTCTTGGCCGAAGCCGGGGCCCATCCGGTGTATGGCGCCCTGGCGGTGCCGGATGACCACGGGGTGGCGCAGCAGGTGGCGGCGATTGTGCAGCAGGGCAATGGCCTGATGCCGCGCTATGAAATGTTCGACAGCAGCCGTGGCGGTTTTGCCAAGGTCGATCCGGATCTGCTCGAATTCATCGCCCAGACCGAGGCGCAGAGCGGCATGCCCCTGGAGCCCCTCTACACGGGCAAGGCCTTGCTGGCGCTGCAGCAGCAGGTTCAGCTGGGCCGCTTTGTGGCCGGAACACGCCTGGTCTTCGTCCATACCGGCGGCCTTCAAGGCCGCCGGGGTCTGGGTTTGCCGGCCCGGGACTAGCTGCGCTTGGGCAGCATGCGTTGCAGGGTGTTGTCGCGCATAAAGTAGTGGTGATAAAGCCCGGCCAGGGCATGCAGGCCAATCAGCCAGTAGCCGATGGTGCCGCCCAGTACGTGCCAGCCTTCGATCTGCTTGGCCAGTGATTTGTCCTCGCCGATCAACAGCGGCAGGTCGATGCCGTAGAACATCACCTGATGGCCTTCGGCACTGGTGATCAGCCAGCCGAGTATCGGCATGCCGATCATGAACAGGTACAGCGCCCAGTGCATCAGCTTGGCCAGCCACTGTTGCCAGTCAGGCGGCGTGGGCAGGATTTTCGGAGCCACCCCCAGGCTGCGGGCGAACAGGCGCAACCAGACCAGCAGGAACACCGTCAGGCCGAGCATGAAGTGGGCTTCCTTGATCAGGGTCCGGCCGCCGCTGCCCTTGGGGAAGATGCCGCGTAATTCGATGCAGGCGTATACCACCGCCAGTAGCACCACCATCAGCCAATGCAGGGCGATCGACACGCTGCTGTAGCGCGTGTCGGAGTTTTTCCAGGGCATACGGGACATCCTCAGTCATCAGGTCGGTGACCTCCGTTCTTGGACGACGGAGTGCTTTAACTGTAATCCTGTTTTGCCCGATTTGCCTGAGGTGGGTCAGGCTTTTATCCGCGTGTTCGGTCCCCGTTTCAGGGGGCTTTCGATAAAAAAACGGCGGGCCCGGAAGGCACCGCCCTGGTGGCTGTTATGGCCTGCTGGATCAGTTGCCCTGGGGCATCTCGCCCTGGGCCAGGCGCCGGTTGATATCGCTGATCACCTCGGACAGGTCGCTGATGGTGTCGATCAGGTAGTGCGGGCGCGAACCGGCGAACAACCCGTGGATGCGTCGACGCTCGCTGGCCAAGGCCTCGCTGTCCAGGGCGCGGAAGTCTTCGTAGTTCAGTCCCAGGGCGTTGCCCGAGCAGGTCAGGGCGACGGTCCACATCCCCGCGCGGCGCCCTTCGAGGATGCCCGGCACGGTGTCGTCGATTTTCACGCAGGCGGCGACATCGTCGATGCCCAGGGCGATGACGTTGGCCAGGGCCTGGGCCGGCCATGGGCGGCCGTTGGGCACTTCATCGGTGGCCACCACATGGTCGGCGGTGTAGCCGTTGCGGGCCGCCAATTCCACTACGTTGTCCATCACCTGTTTGGGGTAGCCGGAGCAGGAGCCGATCTTGATCCCTTGTTCACGCAGGTGGGCGATGGTCTCCAGGGCACCGGGGATCAGTGCCGAGTGCTCGGCGATTTTTTCGATTTGCAGCGGCATGAAGCGCTCATAGATCGCGGTCACGTCGTCATCGGTGGGCGTGCGGCCGAACGCCTGGCGATAACGCTCGGCCACTGCCGGCAGGTTGCACAGGGTGCGGATGTGGTCCCATTTGCCCATGCCCATCGGCCCCCGGGCTTCCTCGATGGACACCTGGACATCGAATTCGCCGAAGGCCTCGACAAAGATCTGGGTTGGGGCGAAGGACCCGAAGTCGACCACGGTGCCGGCCCAGTCGAGGATGGCGGCTTGCAGTTGTCGGGGGGTGTTGTAGTTCATGGCGAAAATCCTGTTGGGGGCCGGGCAGGCCCGTGGCAATCAATGGGGAGCAGGCCCGGATCGCTGAGGCATCAGCGACGACGGGGCTTGGGATGGCTCAAATGTCGATGACTTGCAGTTCGTCCAGGGCTTCGGCGATGGCGTTGACGGCCGCGAGCATCTCGGCCTGGGTCACGTGGCCAATGCAGCCGACCCGGAAGGTGTCGACTTCGGTCAGCTTGCCCGGGTAGAGGATGAAACCCTTGGCCTTGACCCGTTCGTAGAAGGGTTTGAATTGGTAGTGCGGGTCGCGCGGGGCGTGGAAGGTGACGATGATCGGGGCCTGGATCGCGGCCGGCAGGAAGCTGCGAAAACCCAGGCCGCTCATGGCGTCGAGCAGGGCCTGGCAGTTGTCGGCGTAGCGTTGGTGGCGCGCCGCCAAACCGCCTTCTTCGGCGTGTTGTAAAAGAGCTTCGTGCAGTGCAGCCACCACATGGGTGGGCGGGGTGAAGCGCCATTGGCCGGTCCTGGCCATATAGTTGTGTTGGTCATGCAGGTCCATGGCCAAGGAGTGAGAGCGCCCAGCCGCCTGGGCCAGCGCGTCTTGGCGGGCCAAGATGAAGCCCATGCCCGGCACCCCCTCCAGGCACTTGCCGGAGGCGGCGATCAAGGCGTCGAAAGGGACTTTTTGCGCGTCGATGGGCAAGGCGCCGAAGGCACTCATGGCGTCGATGATCAGGCGTTTGCCGTGGCGGGCGACAACTTCGGCGATCTCCGCCAGGGGGTTGAGGATGCCGGTGCTGGTTTCGCAATGGATCAGCGCCACGTGGCTGATCGTCCCATCGGCGCCCAGCAGGCGGTCGACATCGGCGGCGCTGGTGGGCTGGTCTTCGGCGGTTTCGAATGTGCAGCAGGCGCGACCCAATACCTCGCAGATTTTCGCCAGACGCTTGCCGTAGGCACCGTTGATCAGTACCAGGACTTTGCCGTCCCGGGGCACCAGAGTGCCGATGGCGGCCTCCACAGCGAAGGTGCCGCTGCCTTGCAAGGGCACGCAGTGGTGGCTGTCGGCGGCGTTGGCGATGGCCAGCAATTGTTCGCAGAGGCTGGCGGTCAGTTGGTTGAAGCGCTCATCCCAAGAGCCCCAATCCACCATCATCGCCTGACGGGTGCGGGCAGAGGTGGTCAAGGGGCCGGGTGTAAGCAGGATGGGCGCGGTGGTACGCATGCTGTGTCCTCGCAAGGGATGGGCTGAAGCTACGAGGCATACGTTGCAGTTTGCGTTTATATCAATCAAATTGTTTATTGTTATGCCAATCATAAGTGAGGCCGATAGCTATGAACCTGTTCCAACTCCGGGCGTTCGATGCCGTGGCCCGTGAAGGCAGCTTCACCCGGGCCGCCGCACGGCTGTTTATCAGCCAGCCGGCGGTGACCGGGCACATCAAGGCGTTGGAAGAGCACTACCAGATCACCTTGTTGCGGCGCACTGCGCGACGTGTGGAACTGACCGAGGAGGGCATCAAGCTGGCGGCCATTACCCGGGCCATGTTCGGCCTGGCGGAAGAGGCCCAGGCGTTGCTGGAAGCCAACCGGCAATTGCTCACCGGGCGCCTGGAAGTGGCAGCGGACGGCCCGCACCTGGTCATGCCGATGCTGGCCAGGCTGCGGGCGCTTTACCCTGGGGTAACCGTCAACCTGCGCTTGGGCAATGCCCAGGAAACCCTGGCGGCGCTGCTGTCCGAGCACGCCGATGTGGCGGTGTTGACTGAAGTGGAGCCACGCAAGGGCCTGCATCTGCAAAGCCTGGGAGCGTCGCGGATCTGCGCCCTGGTGCCTCTGGGGCATGAGTGGCTGGCCGAACCGGGGGGCATTGCCATCGAGCAACTGGACCAGGTGATCATGGTCCTGCGCGAGCCCAGTTCCATTACCCGGCGCACGTTCGATGGCGCCTGCGCACTGGCCAAGGTCCAGCCCCGGGTCCTGCTGGAACTGGACAGCCGCGAGGCGGTGACCGAGGCGGTGGCGGCCGAGTTGGGGGTGGGCATCGTCTCGTCGGCGGAGGTCAGCCACGACCCGCGGGTCCGCGCCGTGCCGATTCGCGGGGAGGGTTTGCTCAACCAACACATGATGGGTTGCATCGAACGGCGCCGAGACCTGCGGCTGATCCAAGCCTTCCTGGCCCTGGCCCCTTCACCCACGTAGGCGTGGGCTTGCCAGCGATAGCGCCCGCAGGACCACCATCGCCGGCAAGCCGGCTCCTGCATGACAAGGGCTGACTTTTTGGTCGATTGGTGCCCTGAGGACGTATAAACTTGCCCATCGCGTCGGCCAACATCTAACTCGACGCCATAGATCAAGAGAGTGAGTAATGGGCGCACAGTGGAAGGTTAAACACAAAGAAGCAGCAGCCAACGCCAAGGGCAAGATCTTCGGCAAGTTGGTGAAAGAGATCACCATTGCTGCACGCAACGGCGCAGACACCGCCACCAACGCCCACTTGCGGCTGGTGGTCGAGCAGGCGAAAAAAGCCTCGATGCCCCGTGAAACCCTGGAACGGGCGATCAAGAAAGGTTCGGGCCAGCTCGGTGAGACCGTGCAATACCATCGCGTGACCTATGAAGGTTTTGCCCCCCATCAGGTGCCGCTGATCGTTGAATGTGTGACTGACAACATCAACCGTACCGTGGCGGAAATCCGCGTGGCGTTCCGCAAGGGCCAACTGGGCGCTTCGGGTTCGGTGTCCTGGGATTTCAACCATGTGGGCATGATCGAAGCCTCGCCAGACACCCCGGACGCCGATCCGGAACTGGCCGCCATCGAAGCCGGTGCCCAGGATTTCGAGCCGGGTGAAGAGGGCGCGACCCTGTTCCTGACCGAGCCTGCGGACCTCGACGCGGTGCAGAAGGCATTGCCTGAGCAGGGCTTTACCGTGTTGTCGGCCAAGCTCGGCTACCAGCCGAAGAACCCGGTCAGCGGCCTGACCGATGAGCAGATGGCCGAAGTCGAAGCCTTCCTCGAAGGCCTGGACAACCACGACGACGTGCAAGACATGTTCGTCGGCCTGGCCGGTTAAGACCGAAATTCGCCAGCAAGCCCGCTCCTGCACACCGCTGTAGGAGTCAGCTTGCCGGTGAAGCTGTTAGAGCGCCGCCAACCCCCGCGCCACTTGCACAAAATCCGGTCGTGCCAGCACCTCCGGCTGACAGCATTGCTCCACCAGCGCCTGCAGCTTTTTCTGCCGCTCCTCGGCCAGCGACCCATCCCCACGTTCCAGCAACTCCTCCAGCAAGATGCCGAAGGCGCGCACTTCCAGGCGTTGCAGCGCACGGGTTTGTACGGAGTCGTCCTGGGCATGGAAAGCGGCCGCGCCGAAATCCCCCAACAGGCAGTCGCCCTGTTCATTCCACAACAGGTTATGGCCGTAAAGATCGCCGTGGGTGATGCCCTGTGCGTGCAAGTGGGCACCCACCGAGGCGACGCCACCGGCCATGCGCAGTATCACCTCGGCGTTGTAGCGTGCGTCGGCCGGGTAGATGTCCCGGGAGCAGGAGTCCAGGCTCGGCAGCCCCGCCAGGTTGCGATAGCTGGGGTCGATCAACTGCATCACCAGGCCGTTTTGTCCGTCGGGGTGATCGGCAATACGGCCCTCGACCCGAATCAGGTTCGGGTGCAGCCCAGCGCTGACGCAGGCGTTCATTTCATGCAACGGCGAGCCGTCGCTGGTCATTTCACCCTTGTACAGCTTGACCGCCACCGGGCGCGCGGGCTGCTGCGCCGGTTGCCACTGGGCCTGGTAAATCACCCCGGATGCACCTTCGCCCAAACGCTGCTGCAGGGTCAGTTCGGACCAGGCGATACAGGCGGTGGACGCCAGAGCCTCGGTACCCGCCTCTGATTCCAGTGGGTTGCCCGCGTAGGCCAGCCACGTCAGGCGTGGCAGGGCCAGGAGAAACGGCGGCAGTGCCCGCAACTGGTTGGCGGCGATCCGCAGCAGCTCCAGGCGGTGGCACTGGCTCAGGCTCTGGGGCAGGGCACTCAGGCGGTTGCCGGAAAGCATGAGTTTTTGCAGCAGTGGGCGCCGGCCCAACTCCTCTGGCAGTTCGCTGAGTCGGTTGTCGGTCAGGATCAGCCAGCGCAGTAACGGCGGCAGGGCTTCGGCGGGCACCCGTTCGATCTGGTTGGCCTTGAAGCCGATCATGCTCAACTGTGCACATTGGCCCAGGCAGGCGGGCAGTTCGGTAAAACGGTTGTCGGAGCAGAACAGGATCCGCAGGTGCGGCAGGCGATGCAGGTCATCGGGCAGGCTGCTCAGGGCATTGCCGCTCAGATTGAGTACTTCCAGGGAGTCGGCGAGGTCGAAGATTTCTCGCGGGAACTGCGTCAGCCCGCAGGACAGGTCCAGGCGCTTGAGCCCGGTCAACTGGCCGGCTCGCAATTGGGCAAGGGTGTCGGTCAACGCGTCAGCACTCGTCAGGGGCGGGCGGGGCCCGCAAAGGGCCGCATGATAACGGCTGGGGCGGGCGCGTGCTCAGCCGATCGACGTCTGCGGGCCGACTTCCCGTAGCTGGCCCAGGCGGCTGCGGGTGCGCGCCAGGTCAATGGCATCGCCGCCGAGGCTTTCCCGCAGGGGCAGTTCGCTGATCAGCACCAGGTGTTTGTCCTGGTCGTAGAGCACGTCGATCAGGTTGATAAAACGTTGCTGGGTGGCAATGGGGCAGTCGTCCAGGGCGGGCAGTTCGTCGATGATCCAGGTGTCAAAGCGCCGGCTCAGTTCCAGGTAATCCATCACCGCGGTGGGTTGTTCGCACAGGTCGGCGAACTCGAAACGAATGCTGCGCTGCTCGCACTGGCGGGCCCGTAATTGCCGGGCACCGACCTCCAGGGCTAGGGCGGGGGCGTGGCGCTCCGGCAGCTGCAAGGCGCTGCGCTGGGCCGCGCTGCCCGGCCAAACGTACTGGCCCTGGGTAAAGAGTTGCTGGTTGTGGGAGCGGGCCTGGCTGCGGTAGTCATGGGGGCCGCCGACTTCCATCACCTGCATGCGCGCGTTGATCAGGTCGATCACCGGCTTGAAGCGCGCGTGATACAGCGGGTTGGGCAGCAGCCCCTCGGGGGCGTAGTTGGAGGTCACCAGCAGCAGGATGCCGCGTTGGAACAGGGCCTTGAACAGGCGGGTGATCAGCATCGCGTCGCCGATGTCATGGACGTGAAACTCGTCGAAACACAGGACCCGGCAGTCGTGCAGCAGCTCATCGAGGGTCGCCGCCAGGGCGTCTGTTGCCTGGCGATGGCGGAACATGCCTTGGTGCAGTTGGGCGAAGAAGTCGTGAAAGTGCAGGCGCTGTTTCTGCGCAATGGGCAGGGCGCGAAAGAAGCCGTCCAGCAACCAGCTCTTGCCCCGGCCAACGGCGCCATACAGGTACAGGCTCTGGATTGTGCGCTGGCCTTGTAGCAGGGCGTCGGCCTGCTGGGCCATGCATTCGATCACTCGCATCTGGCTGTGGCTCAGGGTGTACCCCTGGTCCTGGGCCTTGTGGCGAAAGTAGTCGTGGATCACTCGACCGGAGCCGCTCGGGCGGCGCGCAACCTTGCCGAGCAGGCGGCGCCAGCGTGATTGAACCTGTGCAGGTTTTGGCGGGAAAGCGGCCAATGGTGGTTACCCCAATTATTCCAGGCCGCTCACCTTGAAAGCGGCGTGACAATTTAACCAATAGAAAAGCCGCGGGCCAGTGATCTCTGACGTTCAGGGTGGCCAGCACTTGCTGGATTTTTCCTTTAATTCGTCAGATTAAGGCGCTAACTGGCGGTTTTCATCAGGGTTGCTAACCTGATTTCTGCAAATGTTTCTCATAGGGATTGGGGCCTTGAATGGATGTAAGGGGTGGGCAGTCATGAGCGCCTTGCTCAGCGCAACGGCGGGGGCCGCGGATTTGCAGGTGCAAGTCCGGGTCGACGTGATGCGTGGCTGCCAACTGGTCGGTCAACAGCGCGAGGCGGGTATCGAGCAGCTCGGTACCCTGGATTTCGGCAGCACCGCGCGCCTGGACGAGCCCGCAGGCCCCTTGGGCGCAGCGCTGGCCAGTGACCGCCAGCCACGCCTGGAATGCAACCCCGACACCCCTTATCAAATGCGCATCGACGGCGGCCTGCATGGTGGCGTCGGTGAGGTGCGTTACCTGGCCAGCAACCAGTCGTCGAGCAAACCCATCCCCTATCGCCTCTACCAGGACCCGGCCCGGCGCATTCCGCTGCCGGTGAATGTGCCGGTCAGTGGGCGGGTGCCGGATTCCGGTACGGTGGATTTGCCGTTGTACGGGCGTATTGAACCCCTGGCCGAGATCCCTCGGGCCGGTGGCTATTCCGATGTATTGAAAGTGACCCTGACCTGGTAAGGCCAAGGTCGTGAATGCTGCCGCGGTGGAACCGGGCAGGCCAAGGAAAACCGTTCATCGTGGGCGGTTCGTGTGGGAGTCCTGATGGAACTGGGATGGGTGCTTTGAACAGCAAGACCTGGACGATGCTCGCCCTCGGGTGGCTGTGGCTGTCGGTGGATACCGCGCAGGCTGCAGTCGATGGGCAGATCCAGGCGCGCCTGGTGATCACGGCCAGTTGCCAGGTGACCAGTGGCGACAACGCGTCCGGCAGCCCGATCACCGACCTGGGCATGCTCAACTTTGGCCAGCAGGGCCCGACCTGGGTCAATCCCATCAATGCCAACCTCAGCAGCGGCAGCGAAAGCCAGGTGCAGGTTGCCTGCAACTCCTCGGTCACCGGCTTCACCGTGACCATCAATGGCGGCCTCAACGGCGACGGCACGACCCGACGCTTGAGCAACGGCCGCCAGACCATTCCCTATCACTTGTTCGTCGATGCTTCCGGTAGCGACAGCTACAGCATCGGCCAGCAACGCAATTTCGCAGTGAGCAGTGGTCGCCGGATCCCCATTCCGGTGTTTGGCTCGGTGGTCGTGAATACCCGCGCGATTCCGGCAGGGGTCTACACCGACACCCTGACCATCACGCTGGATTGGTAAATCACAAGAGGACACACATCATGCACGCGCTTGTATCCAGGATTGGCTGGTCAGTATTGGGCTTGGCCATGGCCTCCACAGCCAACGCCGCCACCACGGTCACCGGGCAGATCAGTTCGACGCTGATCCTCACCAGCAGTTGCCAGGTCAACGGAGTGGGCGGTAGCACAGGCTTGAACTTCGGGGCCTTGAACTTCGGCACCGCCAACTCGCTGTTCACCACCGCCACTGGCCAAGTGCTGGGCGGCGGTGGCGGTGCGCTGTCGATTCTGTGCTCCAGTGGCACGTCACCGTCGCTGACCATCCAGGGCGGCAGCAACGACGGCAAGTCCACCGGCGGCACCCGTGCGCTGTTCGACGGCGTGGCCAACTACGTGCCTTACGACCTGTACACCGACTCCGGGCATTCGCAGATCGTGGCGATCAACGGGGTGATCAACCTGGCGCCGAGCACCGGGGTGGCGCAGACCGTGAACCTCTATGGCCAGGCGGTGGGCAAGGCGGGGTTGCCGGCGGGGACCTACACCGACACGGTGTCGGTCCAACTGACCTTCTGATGCCATGGCCCGCCACGCTGGTGTGCTGCTGGCGCTGATCTGTGCAGGAGCCTGGCCGACCTGGATTTCGGCGGCCACCAGCCAGAGCTTCCAGGTCAGCGCCACCATCACCGCTGGGTGCCTGGTGGTGGGCGGTGTCAGCAACTACGGCAGCCTGGCGTTCGGCAGCCAATCGGCGCTGTCCACCAGCACGGTGATAGTGGCGCTGGCCGGGGGGGTGCAGTTGCAGTGCACGCCAGGGGTGACCCTGAACATGACCGTCGACGGCGGGCAGTACAACAGCAGTGGGCGGCACATGCAGCTCAATAGCGGCACGGCACGGGTGGCGTACCAGTTGTATCGGGATGCGGCCTACAGCCAGAGCCTGGGCATCAGCCAAAGCGTGGCGGTGGCTTACAGCGATGCCAATAACATCAGCCTGCCGATTTACGGACAGGTGCAGTTGCCGGGCAATCAGCCTGGGGGGACTTATAGCGATGTGCTGCAGGTGCAGCTGTCGTGGTGATGGGGCGATTCAATAACAAGCCGGCAGGCAAACAAGGAGTAGTCGTATGCATTTACCTTTGCGAGGCCTGTGGACCCTGGGTTATGGGGCACTGCTGGCGTTGGCGCTGGGAGCCTCCACGGCCCAGGCGGCCAGCTCGGTACTGATTTGGCCGATCGACCCGGTGCTGGAGGCCGATCAGCAGGCCAGTGCCTTATGGCTGGAAAACCGCGGCACCGAGACCGCCAACTTGCAGATCCGCGTGTTTGGCTGGAGCCAGAGCGGCTTTGCCGATCAGTACCAGAACCAGCGCGACATCATTGGCAGCCCACCGGTGGCAAAGATTGAACCCGGCCAACGGCAACTGGTGCGTTTGACCCGGACCCGTGAGGTGCCCCCCGGGCAGGAGTTGGCGTACCGGATCATCATCGACGAGATTCCCTCGGCCAAGCCCATTACCCCGGAAGGGGACGCCAAGAGTGCCGCGGCCATTCGCTTCCAGATGCGTTACTCGGTGCCGTTGTTTGCCTATGGCGCGGGGCTCTGGAGCAAGGCCGACACCACCCGCCAGCGCGACCCCAAGAGCGCCGGCGTGCCGCAGTTGAGCTGGCGCAAGGTGGCGGTGGACGGCAAGGCGTTTTTCGAACTGCGCAACCAGGGGGCGGTGCATGCGCGACTCACCGATGTCGCCTTCCAGCAGGGCGGGCAGACCCGGCCGTT
Source organism: Pseudomonas morbosilactucae (assembly GCF_023241715.1). Lineage (GTDB taxonomy): Bacteria > Pseudomonadota > Gammaproteobacteria > Pseudomonadales > Pseudomonadaceae > Aquipseudomonas > Aquipseudomonas morbosilactucae. Next base: position 42,078 of record NZ_JALQCW010000014.1, on the reverse strand, counting down.
GGCCCAGGGGTTGTTGGGGTATGTGTTGCCTGGGGCGGTGATGCGCTGGCCGGCGCCTGAAACCCTGGTGGGCGAGCCGAACCTGCAGCTACGGGTCAACGGTGCGCCACAGGTGCAGAGCTTGCCGCCTTCGCCGTGATCGGCGGGCTGATTGCCGCCGGTGGCGGCATCAACGCTAAGGCGCCTGTTTGGGAGTGACAAAGGCGGATGCGAGCGGGTTGACGCACGCGCCTTGGGATGGAGATGTCCATAGATGGACTTGGACCCGTCATGAGCCAGGATTCGGCTCGTCGTTTTCGGCACTTGCAAGGCCTGCTGGCCGGCCTGTGGGGCTTGCTGCTGGCCCAACCGCTCCAGGCTGGCGAATTGCCTCCACCGCCCAGCAGCCTGGAGTCGGTCGCCGATGCGCAGTTGTTTCTGGAGCTGGTGATCAATCAGATGAACACAGGACGGGTGGTGGCGGTGGAGCAGCGAGCGGGGCAGTTGTTCCTGCCGGTGCAGACCCTGCGCGACAGCGGCATGAAGCTTCCGGAAGGGCTGGGCGCCGAAGTCGGTCTGGACAACCTCCAGGGCCTGCACAGTGAGTACGACAGCCAGGGGCAGCGCCTGCTTTTGGAGGTGCCACCGGACTGGCTGCCGGAGCAGTTTATCGGCAACCGCCAGGCTTACCCGCGAACCCCGGCCCTCAGCAGTTTCGGGGCGTTGCTCAACTACGACCTGTACCTCAATGACACCGATAACGGTGGCACCTACCTGGCGGCCTGGAATGAGGTCCGGCTGTTCGACAGTTGGGGCACCTTATCCAACACCGGGCAGTACCGGCAGACCCTGTCCGGCATCGAGGGGGCTTCCCTGAACAATGGTTACCAGCGCTACGACACCACGTGGCGCTATTCCGACGACGAGCGCCTGCTGACCTACGAGGCCGGCGACCTGGTCAGCGGTGCCTTGCCCTGGAGCAGCTCGGTGCGCCTGGGCGGTGTGCAGCTGTCGCGGGATTTTGGCGTGCGCCCGGACCTGGTGACGTACCCCTTGCCGCAGTTTGCCGGGGAGGCGGCGGTGCCGTCCTCGGTGGACCTGTTTATCAATGGCTACAAGTCCAGTAGCGCCGAGTTGCAGCCAGGCCCCTACACCCTGACCAATATCCCTTTTATCAACGGCGCGGGGGAGGCCGTGGTCGTGACCACTGACGCTCTGGGGCGGCAGGTCTCGACCACGGTGCCGTTCTACGTCACCAGCACCTTGTTGCAGAAGGGCCTGACGGATTTTTCGGTGGCCGCTGGCAACTTGCGCCGCGACTACACCCTGCGGGATTTCGGTTATGGCCCGGGCGTGACCTCCGGCAGCCTGCGCTATGGCCTCAGCGACAACCTGACCCTGGAAGGCCACGCCGAAGCGTCGGACGCCCTGACCCTGGGCGGGCTGGGGGGCAACCTGCGGCTGGGCAACTTTGGCGTGCTCAATACGGCCTTCAGCCAGAGCCGCTTCGACGGCAGCAGTGGGCAGCAATTCAGCATTGGCTACCAGTACAGCAGCCAGCGCTACAGCGTGGCCTATCAGCGCATGCAGCGCCGCGATCAATACGCCGACCTGACGGTGGTCGACAGCGCCTACACCAGCCTCAGCCAGCGCAGTGAGCAACTGACCCTGAGCCTCAGCCTGGACAGTTACGGCAGCCTGGGCGCCGGTTATTTCGATGTGCGCGCCGCCGATTCGAGCCGCACCCGGCTGGTGAACCTGACCTGGAGCAAGCCGCTGTGGCACAACAGCAGCTTCTACCTGTCGGCTAACCGCCAAATCGGTGAAAGCCAGTGGGCCATGCAGGCGCAACTGGTGATCCCGTTCGATCTGCACGGCAGCCTGAGCCTGGGTAACGAACGCAGCAAGAGTGGGGAAAACCGCCAGCGGGTCAACTTCAGCCGGTCGGTGCCGATCGAGGGCGGGGTGGGCTACAACCTCGGTTACGCCACGGGCGACGGCGCTGATTATCACCAGGCCGACCTGACCTGGCGCTTGCAATCGGTGCGCCTGCAGGCCGGCGTCTACGGCACCCGCGACGCCGAGACCCGTTGGGCCGATGCCAGCGGTTCGCTGGTGTGGATGGACCGCCAAGTGTTCGCCGCCAACCGTATCGACGATGCCTTTGTGGTGGTCAGCACCGATGGTTACAAAGACATCCCTGTGCGCTACGAAAACCAATGGGTGGGCCAGACCGACAAGAACGGCCACTTGCTGGTGCCCTGGAGCAGCGCCTATTACCGGGGCAAATACGAAATCGACCCGCTCAACCTGCCGGCCAACGTGCGCAGCCCGAATGTCGAGCAGCGGGTGGCTGTGCGCCGTGGCAGCGGTTACCTGCTGGAATTTCCCCTGACCCGAGTGATCGCCGCCAGCGTGGTGCTGGTGGATGCCCAACAACGGGAGTTGCCCCTGGGCAGCACCGTCACCCATGAGCAGAGCGGGGTGCGCACGGTGGTCGGTTGGGACGGCTTGGTCTACCTGGAAAACCTGGCGGCGCACAACAGCCTGGTGGTGAGCCTGGGCGACGACCAGCAGTGCCGGGTGCAGTTCGACATGGACCTGGAACAGCAGCAGGTGCCGTTGATCGGCCCGCTGGTCTGCCAGTAGTCAGGGTTACACCACGTGCAAGGAGAGTGAAACGTGAACAGGTTCAAAGGATGGCGACACGCAGCGTTGGGGCTCTCGGCGATGGTCCTGGCGGCCGAGGCCCAGGCCTTGTGCACCACGGTGAGCACGACCTCGGCGAACTTCGGTACGGTCAGTTCGATGCTGGTGCGCAGCACTTCGCAACCAGCCTCCACCACCAATGCCGGGTTGAGCTGCACCGGTTCGCTGCTGAGCCTGCTGACCACCAACGACCACTTCTACGCCACCATCAGTTCCACCACCAGCGGCCTGGTCGGGCCCACCGGCGATGTGATCGGCTACACCCTGTACGCCAACAACAGCACCAGTTATCCGATTACCCGGGGCACCCCGTTCGACTTTGCGCGCAACTCGATCATCGACCTGCTGGGCCTGTTGGGCAGCAGCACGGTGGCCAAGACCATCCCCATCTATATGGGCTCGATTACCGGCAGCAATGTGGCGGCGGGGGTCTACACCGAGAACCTGAGCATCTTCTGGAACTGGAACTATTGCTCGGGGATCGGCGCCCTGGGGGTGTGCCTGGGACGGGACGTCAGCAGTGGCACTCAGAACCTTACGGTGAACATGACCGTGTCCAATGATTGTTTGATCACCGCGCCCAACATCAGTTTTGGCAGCGCCCCGGTGGTCAGCGCCTTTGCCACGGTCACCGGGCAGACTATCAGCCTCAACTGCACCAAGGGCAGCGCCTACACCGTGGGCCTGAGTGACGGCCAGAACCCGGTGAGTGTGGGCGGGCGCCGGCGCATGGTGGCCAGCGGCAATTACCTGGCCTACGACATCTTCAAGAGTGCCGGCACCACCCGCTGGGGCAGCGTCGGCAGTGCCCGTCGCGCCAGTAGCGACGCTGAAGTGTTCCCAGGCAATGGCTTGGGCAACGGCAGCCAGGTCTTCAACTACAACGCGCGGATCTACACCGACCAGGCCACGCCACCTGCGGGCACCTACTTGGATAACGTGGTGCTGGACGTGGGCTTCTAAGGCCCCGGCGAGGGCAGCCGGGTTCAGAACTTCAAGGTGCGCTGCAGCTTCTTGGCCACCGGCGAATCGGCCGGGCTGACCATCGCGTAGTTGTAGCCGCTGTCAGACCAGTAATCGGCCTGCAACTCGCCGTCCCGGCGGCTGCCCCGTGGCAGCAGGTTGTTCTGCGGGCCAGGCGGGCGGATATAGAAGCTGATTTTGTCGCCGCTGGGGCCTTCATACAGCACCATCGCCGCAGGCCCTTGTTCGGTACTCAGCAAGCGCCCGCTGACGGCTTTGAAGCCAGCCTCTTGCAGGTCCGGCAGGCGCTTGGCCTGGCTGAAATAGCGGTCGAGCCAGGCCTGCATGGCGTCGTCGTCCTGCACCTTGAGGTCGGCCGGAAGGATCTGCTGCTGGGCGAACAGGCGATAGGCCTGCAGGGCATCGGTCATGGGTGGCACGGCGCCGGCCTGGGTCAGCCCCCGGGCCTGCCAGCCGCTGAAACCACCCAGGCTGACGGCGAGCAGCAGCACCGCCGCGCTGGCCAGGTAGCGCCGGGATTGGCGTTGCCGGCGTTGGCGCAGCTGTGTGGGGTCCAGTTGTGGGTTGGTCGGCTGTTGCAAGGCCCCGGCCAGGGCCGCTCGCAGTTGCTGAGCGTCGCGTTGCCAGCCCTGGACCTGGGCGGCCAGTTCCGGGTGAGCGGCCAGGTAGGTGTCCAGCAGGCGTCGGTCGGCCTCGTCAAGTCGATGGTCGACGTAAGCATGCAGGTCGTGTTCGCTGGGGGGCAGGCTGATCATTTGAGTCTCCGCAAGGCGGGGCGGGTGATTTCGCCGTCGCTGAGTTGGCGCAAGGCTTGGCGGGCGCGGGACAGGCGTGACATCACCGTGCCGATGGGCACTTGGAGGATGTCGGCGACTTCCTGGTAGCTCAAGCCTTCCACCGAGACCCAGAGCAGCAGGGCGCGTTGTTCAGTGTTGAGTTGGTCGAAGGCGGCCAGGGTCGACTGGGCGATCACCGTGCGCTCCACTGAAGGCTGGGCGTCGTCGCGGCCGCGAAAAAACTCGAGCATGCGTGCGTAGCGCCGGGAGCGGCGGTGGGCATCGAGGAACTGGCGGTACAGGATGGCGAACAGCCAGGCCCGTAAATCCCCCGCCGGGCGTTTATCGCTCCAGCTCGACAACGCCCGCTCCAGGCAGGACTGGACCAGGTCGTCGGCGCTGCTGGCATTGCGGCTCAGGGACAGGGCAAAGCGCCTGAGCCTGGGGATCAGGGGGCGCAACTGTTCGTCGATTTCGTTCATGGCTGCCTGCAGGTTCGTGGCCAGTCTCTACGCTGGACTAGGAAGACGCCGGCGCATGCAGGTTATTCCAGCCCCCGGAAAATAAACACCGAGTGCCGGGAATAAAGCCGTTCGGGGTGCGTCTGACCGGTTCTTTCCACCTGCGGCCCATGGCCCTGGAGTTGTTCATGGTAGATCACTCATCACCGCCGGCGCGGCCGCCGCTCAGTGCCGCCAGTACTATGCTGCGCCTGGCCGGGATCGCCCTGGTGGTCGCGGCCGTGGTTGCGGCCATGGCCTATGTGCGCGGCAGTTTCGACCCGCAGCGGCTGACGCCCAAGGCGTTGGTGGATGTGCTGGAAAAGAACAACGGCGTGCACCCCGGGTTCCGCCGTAATCACGCCAAGGGCGTGTGCGTGGCGGGGTATTTCGAGAGCAGTGGCGAGGCCCGGGCCTATTCCCGGGCCCAGGTGTTCAGCGAGCCGCGCACCCCGGTGGTGGGTCGGTTTGCCTTGCCCAGCGGCAACCCCTATGCCCCGGACAGCAGCGTGCCGATTCGCAGCCTGGCGTTGCGCTTTCTCCAGGCCAATGGTCAGCAATGGCGCACCGGCATGAACAGCATGCCGGTATTCCCGGTGGGTACGCCCGAAGCCTTCTTCCAGCTGCAGCAGGCCAGTTCTCCCGACCCGGCTACCGGCAAGCCGAATCCGGCCAGTGTGCCGGCGTTCTTCGCGTCGCACCCTGAAGCCGCGCCGTTCCTGCAATGGGTCAAGGGCGCCAAGCCGTCGGCCAGTTATGCCACCGAAACCTATAACGGCATCAATGCCTTTTACCTGGTGAACACCGCAGGCCAGCGCCAGGCGGTGCGTTGGAGCGTGGTGCCCCAGGCGGTGGATGGGCTCGGTGCCAGCGCGCCGCCGGGGGCCGACTTTCTGGCCCAGGACCTGACCCAGCGCCTGGCCGTCGGGCCGCTGCGCTGGCAGTTGAACATCACCTTGGCCGAGTCGGGCGACCCCACCGATGACGCCAGCAAGGCCTGGCCCGCCGAGCGCAAGACGCTGAATGCCGGGACCCTGGTGCTGCAAAGCACCCAGCCCCAGGACAACGGTGCATGCCGGGACATCAACTACGACCCGCTGGTGCTGCCCAGCGGCATCGAAGGCTCCGACGACCCCTTGCTGGCCGCTCGTTCGGCGGCGTATGCCAGCTCTTATCTGCGTCGCACGAGTGAGGTCAGCCAATTGCCTGCCGCCCAGGAGTCCCGCCCATGAGCCCCCAACCGACATCTTTCGCCCCTTTGGCGCGGCTGCTGCATTGGCTGATGGCGCTGATGATCATCGCCATGCTGTTTATTGGCGCCGGTATGGTCACCTCGGTGTCTGAACGCCACGAGTGGCTGCTGCACCTGCACAAGCCTTTGGGGATTGCCATTCTGTTGCTGGTCATGGTGCGCCTGTTCGTGCGTTTCTCTACTCGGCAACCGCCGTTGCCCGCGGACTTGCCCGCTTGGCAGGTCCTCGCGGCCAAGGCGTCCCATGTGCTGCTGTACGCCTTGATGGTGATCTTGCCGTTGCTGGGCTGGGCGATGATCTCGGCGGCAGGGGACCCGGTGCTGCTCAGCGCCACCTTGCAGTTACCGTCGATTCTGCCGGCCAATGCCAAGGTCTTTGCCTGGCTGCGCCAGGCCCATGGTTATCTGGCGTACCTGTTGTTTTTGACGGTGCTCCTGCATTTGGCCGCGGCCTTGTTCCATGGCTGGGTACGACGCGACGGGGTCCTGAAGAGCATGCTCCATGGCAAGGATTGAGCGCGGCCGGCGCTTGCGGGGTTAATCGGCGGACAGCGGCGTGCGTCGCGGCGCCAGGCTCCACCACCAGTACAGCAGCGCGCTGATATTGATCAGTGCGCCCAAGGTGCAGACGCCTGTCCAGCCGGCCCGGGCATACACCATCGTGGCGGCAATCGAGCCGCCGGCGCTGCCCAGGGAATAGAACAGCATGTAGGCCGCCGCCAAGCGGCTCTGGGCCTCGGGGCGCACGCTGTAGATCAGGCTCTGGCTGGTGACGTGCACGGCCTGCAAGCCCAGGTCGAAGGTGATGACCCCCAGCAGCAGGGCCCACAACGAGGACGTGGTAAAGGCGATGGGCAGCCATGAGGCCAGCATCAGCGCCAGGGCCAGGCCGCTGGTCCACTGCGCCCAACCGCGATCCGCCAGGTGACCGGCACGGGCCGCCCCCAAGGCACCGGCGGCGCCGGCCAGGCCGAACAGGCCGATTTCAGTGTGGGACAACGACCATGGCGCTGCGCTGAGGGGCAGCACCAGTGGGGTCCACAACACGGTGCCGGCAGCAAAGATCAGCATCGCCAGCACGGCCCGGTCGCGCAGCACCTTCTCTTGCCGAAACAATCCCCACAACGAACCAATCAACGGCCCATAACCACCCACCACGGGCGCTGGACGGTGATCGGGCAGGACCCGCCACAGCGCCAGAGCCATCAGTAAGGTCAGCCCGGCGGACAGCAGGTACACCGAGCGCCAGCCGCCCAAGTCGGCCATGGTCCCGGCCACGGTGCGGGCCAGGAGAATACCCATGACGATGCCGCTGGTGACGGTGCCGACCACCTTGCCCCGTTCGCCCGGCGCGGCCAGGTTGGCCGCGTGCGCCACCAGCACCTGGGTGACCACCGCCAGCAGGCCGGTGCCGGCCATGCCCAGCAGCAACCCGGTCGCGCTGGGTGCCAGGGCCACCACCAACAAGGCCAGCACCGACAACAGCATTTGCGCCACGATCAGGCGCCGCCGATTGAGCAGGTCGCCCAGGGGCACCAATAACAACAGGCCCAGGCCGTAGCCGACCTGAGTCAGGGTCACCACCAGGCCAATGGTCGAACGGGGCATGCCCAGGCTCTGCGCCATGGCGTCGAGCAGGGGTTGGGCGTAATACACATTGGCTACGGCCAGCCCGCAGGCCATGGCGAACAGCAACACCTGCACGGTCGGCAGGGTGCTGGTGGGGCTGGCAAGGGCAGGGGATTGAGAGGGCATCGAAGGCTCCGGATTTCTGGTTGCTTTATGAAACCAGTTGTACGGTAGTGAGGCTGGTTTTATATTGCAACCACTTTCCCTGTTGTCATCAGCGAGCCCCTTCATGGTCAAGCGCACAAGCCTGCAAGGCGCCGAATGCCCGGTCGCCCGTTCACTGGATGCCATTGGCGACTGGTGGTCGCTGTTGATCATTCGCGATGCATTCGATGGGATTTGCCGTTTTGGCGAGTTCCAGCGCAACCTGGGGATGGCCAAGAACATCCTTGCGGCGCGTTTGCGCACCTTGGTGGCCCACGGGATTTTCCAGGTGGTGCCGGCCTCCGATGGCAGTGCCTATCAGGAGTACGTGCTGACGGAGAAGGGCCAGGGCCTGTTCCACTTGATCATCGGCTTGCGCCAGTGGGGCGAACGGTTTTTCTACGAGGAGGGCGAGGCCCATTCACGGGTGGTCGATCGTGAACGCGGGCAGCCGGTGCAGCCCCTGGAGTTGCGCTCGGCGGACGGGCGCCTGCTGGGGCCGCAAGACTGTCAGCGAGTGGCCCCGGAGTAGCGCCCGACTGCGGGTGGCGAGCCCGCAGCCGCTGGCGCAGGTCAGCGCAGGGTGGTGACGATGTCGGCCAGGGTGCTCAGCACATCCTTGCCCAGTTGCATGGAGCGTTTGCCGGACCAGCCCGTGCTCGGGTTGGGGTGGTCGTCGTGATCCTTGAAAGGCATTTCCAGGGTCAGGGACAGGCAGTCGTAGCGTTGTCCGACGCTGTTGCAGGCCAGCGTCATGTTGGCGGCGCCCGGGTTGTCGCGGGGGTAGCCGTGCACGGTCTGGAAATCCCGGGTCTGGCGCTTCAAGTGGCTACGAAAGTGCTCCTCGAGTTGTTCGATCCGGGGCGTATAGCTGGGGTTGCCTTCGCTGCCGGCGGTGAACACGTGGGGGATTTCTTCATCGCCATGGACGTCGAGGAACAAGTCCACGCCGTACTTTTCCATCTGTTGCTGGACGAACAGCACTTCCGGGCTGAGTTCGGCGCTGGCGTTCTGCCAGGCGCGATTGAGGTCCTGGCCCATGGCGTTGGTGCGCAAATGCCCGTGGAAGGCACCGTCCGGATTCATATTGGGCACCAGGTATAGGTCGGCACTGGCCAGGAGCTTTTCCATCTCCGGGTCGTCCTGGCGTTGCAGGCGTTCGATCACGCCCTCCATGAACCACTCGGCCATGTGCTCGCCGGGATGTTGCTGGGCGATGATCCAGATGGCACGCCGACCTTCGCCACCGCTGCCTTTGCGCAGTAGCTGGATGTCCCGGCCTTCGACGCTTTTGCCACAGGCCAGCAACTCGGCACCGGCCTTGTTCAGCGCCTGCTCGATCAACCAGTCATGACGCCCGCGGCTGTAGGGTTCGAAGTAGGCGAACCAGGCGTGAGTCTGGCTGGCTTCCAGATTGAAGCGCAGGGCATCGCCTTCGAAGATCGTCGGCACGCGAAACCAGTTCACGTGGTCGTAAGAGGCCACGGCTTGATAGCCGGTCCAGGCTTTGTTGTAGGAGGATTGGCTGGCGTTGCTCAGGCGGAACCAGTGTTCCTGGCCCACATGCAGGCCACTGGCCTTGAAGTGGAACCACTGGAAGTGCGGGCTGCGGGTGTCGGGCCTGATGGCCAGCAAGGCTTGTAGCGGGTTGCTGATGTCCAGTACGTCGATATTGCCGCTGTCGAAGTCGGCAGTGATGTGCAGGCTATTTTGGGTCACGGTCATCATTCCTGGATTAGGGTGATTGTGACCGTCAACTCTACACACAAGGCAGGGTAATAGAAGGGGGGCGTCGTCCTTGACGCGAAAGCAGCTTAGAGGCTATGCGATTGATTCTCAAGTGCTGCTTTTGAATTCTTGGGCTTTGGCGACGGGCGTTCTCTTGCAATACGACACTCTTTTGCTATCATCGCCGCCACCAAATTCAGCTGTACCCAGACTTCATTAGCCTGAAGCCAAGCCAGAAAACTGGCAAAAAAAAAAGACCCGGCAAAAAGCCGGGTCAAAAACCGTGATTAGCCTGATGAGGAGATAATCCAAGAGTCCGACCTAAGGTCCCTTGGGTTATCAACTGATCTCGCGACCAGTTGCTTGCAATAATAATCATTATCATTTGCAAGTCAAATGTTTTTCCCCGCCTTTCGGAAATTTATTTTCCATTCCCCGTTTTCATTGCCTCAATTTCAGTCGGCCGACTTTGTTCTGCGGTGTCCGGCTTTTCAGCTCGATTCAAAACGCTGGCTCTCCAGGGACTTGTCCACCAGGGCTTTGGCCAGGTCGACCATGTGCATCACCGAGAGCGCCAGATCGCGAGACGTTCCCCGCAGATTATCGGCGGCGCTATAGGCCGTGGCGGCCGCGCAGCGCAGCAGATCGGAAGCCTGGATCATCGCTTCCTCGTGGCTGACGCTGTGCCTGATCTCGAAGAGCCTGTTGTCCTTGCCCTGTTCGGTCATCGCCGGTTTCAAGTAATAGTCCATCGCCCGACGTGCTGCCTGGCTGCCTTTGAGGGCGCTGAGCTGGCCGTCGTTTTCCAGTTCCGGCACGTCTTTGCTGCTGGTATTCATCTCGTCTTCTCCCTTGTTGAGATCAGGATGGAGGGCCGATCGATGGTAATACTTATTGTAATTGTGACGAGATTTCAAATACTACAAGTTGTGTGTTGAGGGTGGAAATACACAACGTATTGTTCCGTCCATGGATAAATGGATCGAGTTGGTCAAGACCAACATGAAAGGCCGCAAGGTCACGCAGGAACAACTCGCAGAGCGTCTGGGCATGTCCCAAGGCGGCATCGGTCATTGGCTGAGCAAACGTCGGCAGCCGAAAATCGAAGACATGAACCGGGTTCTGGATGCGATCGGCATGGGCTTTCTCGAGGTCGCCCTGGTGATCCGCGAGAAGTCGCTGGTGGGCGATGACGGTGAGCCCGGGGCGCAAGACCTGGCGCCCGTGCACAAATACAATCCCTACTTCCGCTACCCGGTCAGCGACTGGCGCGCCGCCAGTGAAGTGCGCGAGGCCGAGCAGGCGGCCTACGTTCACGAGCGCTATGAGCTCTCGGACTATCAGGCCCAGGGCGCGGCGTTCTGGCTGGTGGTCGTGGGGGACGCAATGATCGCCCCCAGTGGCGTCAGCATCGGCCAGGACATGTTGATCCTGGTGGACCCGGCCGTGGCGGCCGAGCCTGGAAAGTTGGTGGTGGTGCAGTGCCCCGGCAGCGCCGAGGCGATTTTCCGCAAGTGGGTGCAGGAAGGCGAGCAGCATTACCTGGTGCCGCTGAACCCCACGTACCCCAAGATGCTCTACAGCGATGAGTGTCGAATCATTGGTGTGGTCGTACAGGCCACCGCGAAGTTCTAACCGCTGGAGCAGGACCGTTCCTATCCTTGATGGGGACGGTCCTGCTCTTTCAGGTGCCGTTATTCCAGCTCGACCAGAGCACTTCCCTCACTGACCATTTCGCCTTCCTGGCAATACAACGCCTTGACCACACCCGCCTGTGGCGCACGAATGCTGTGCTCCATTTTCATGGCTTCAAGCACCACCAACTGGGTGCCGGCTTCGACCTGTTGGCCGGCGGCCACGAGGATGCGCACGATGCTGCCATTCATTGGCGCGGTGAGGCCGCCTTGCTGGCTGTGGCTGGCCTCCACGGCTGCGATGGGGTCGTAAGCGCTGATGCTGCGCATCTCCCCCTGCCAGTGCAGATAGAGGGTGTCGCCCCGGCGGATTGCTCGCTGCCGGCGCCGTACGCCCGGATGTGCTTCCCCTTGTACCGCTTCATGCCGTTGGGTCTGCGCCTCTGCGTGGCTGAAGCTGACGGCCTGATCCTGGCCATCACAGCTCAGGTGCAGCACGGTTTGTGGGGCCAAGCCGATGCGCAAGCCTTGGGTGCTGGCCCAGGGCGAGTGCCGGTCGTCGTCGCGTGCCGATGACGGCAGGCTGTGCACGAAGGCCTGGGCGGCGGCTTGCCAGAAGCCCGGGTCAAGTTCGCTGGGCGGTGGCAGCAATTGCTCTTGGTAGCGCGGGATAAATCCGGTGTCCAATTCGGCGGCGGCGAAGGCCGGGTGGCCGACGATGCGCCGCAGGAATGCCAGGTTGGTCTTCAACCCGCCAATGGCAAACTCATCGAGCATGGCCAGCAGGCGCAGGCGTGCCTGCTCGCGGTTCTCGCCCCAGGCAATCAGTTTGCCGAGCATCGGGTCGTAGAAGGGCGAGACGCTGTCACCTTCCTCGACGCCGCTGTCGACCCGCCGCCCGGGCCGGGTGCTGACTCTTGATACAGGTCCAGGCGCCCGGTGGCCGGGAGGAAGTCATTGCTGGGGTCTTCCGCGTAGAGTCGCACCTCAATCGCATGCCCGCGCAGTGGCACCTGGTCCTGAGTGATCGGCAACGGCTCGCCTTGGGCCACGCGAATCTGCCAGGCCACCAGGTCCAGGCCAGTGATGGCTTCGGTGACCGGGTGTTCCACCTGCAAGCGGGTGTTCATTTCCATAAAGAAGAATTCGCCACGGGAATCCAGGAGGAATTCCACGGTGCCCGCGCCGACATAGCCGATGGCCTGCGCCGCCCGCACCGCGGCTTCGCCCATGGCCCGGCGTTGTTCGGCGCTGAGGCCGGGGGCCGGTGCTTCTTCGACGACTTTCTGATGGCGCCGCTGGATCGAGCAATCCCGTTCATTGAGGTACAGGCAGTGGCCGTGCTGATCGGCGAACACCTGGATTTCCACGTGCCGGGGCTTGAGCACGTATTTCTCCACCAGCATCCGCGCATCGCCAAACGACGATTGTGCTTCCCGCTGTGCCGAGGCCAAGGCTTCGGCCAGTTGGCTGACGTCCTCGACCACTTTCATGCCCTTGCCGCCACCGCCGGCAGTGGCTTTGAGCAGCACCGGGTAGCCGATGCGTTCTGCGGCCAGGCGGAAGGTGTCCAGGTCCTGGGCTTCGCCGTGGTAGCCCGGTACCAGCGGCACTCCGGCGGCCTCCATCAAGGCCTTGGCCGCCGATTTGCTGCCCATGGCGTCGATGGCGGAGGCGGGTGGGCCGAGGAAAATCAACCCGGCGGCTTCAATCGCTCGGGCAAAACCGGCGTTTTCCGACAGGAAGCCGTAGCCCGGGTGAATCGCCTGGGCGCCGCTGGCCTGGGCGGCGGCGATGAGTTTGTCGATCTGCAAATAGCTGTCGGCGGCTTTGCTGCCACCCAGGTCGACGCGGATATCGGCTTCGCGGCTGTGGCGAGCATCACGGTCAGTGGCGCTGTGCACCGCGACGGTGGTCAGGCCCATGGCCTTGGCGGTGCGCATTACCCGGCAGGCGATTTCGCCGCGGTTGGCCACCAGTAGGGTGTCGAGGACGGGGGCGCTCATCAATGCGACTCCTGAGTGTTCCGAGTGGGCTGCCAGCTGGGCGGACGTTTTTGCAGGAAGGCGCGCAGCCCTTCCTGGCCTTCCGCGCTGACCCGAATACGTGCAATGGCGTTTTCGCAATAGCGGCGCAGGGCAGGGGTCAGTTCGCCGTTGCCCACTTCCCGCAGCAGGTCCTTGCTGGCGCGCATGGCCTGGGGGCTGTTGAGCAGCAGGTTGGCGATCCACTGCTCGACCTGAACCTCCAGCTCGACGGCCGGGTAGCTTTCGGCCAACAGCCCGATGTCCCGGGCGCGTTGGCCGGCAAAACGCTCGGCGGTCAGGGCATAGCGCCGGGCCGCGCGCTCGCCGATGGCTTGCACAACGAAGGGGCTGATCACCGCCGGGGCCAGGCCGATGCGCACTTCCGACAGGCAGAATTGCGCGTCATCGGCACCAATCGCCATGTCACAGCAACTAATCAGACCCAGAGCACCGCCAAAGGCCGCGCCCTGTACGACCGCCAAAGTAGGAATCTTCAGCTTGGCCAGGTTGTACATGAGTTCCGCCAGTTCCCGGGCGTCGTCCAGGTTGGTGGCGTAGTCCAGTTCGGCCGATTGTTGCATCCAGGCCAGGTCGGCCCCGGCACTGAAGTGTTTGCCGCGGCGCGCAGCAGCAGGAAACGCAGGCTCGGGTCGGCCTGCACCTGGTCCAGGGCGATGATCAATTCACGGATCATCTCGGCATTGAAGGCATTGTTCTTCTGCTCGCGGCTCAGCCACAGGGTGGCGAAGCCGCGAGGGTCAGTCAGCAATTCCAGGGTATTGAAGTCGCTCATCTTGTTCTGGCTCCGGGTCACATGCGGAACACGCCGAAGCGGCTCTGTTCGATGGGGGCGTTGAGGGCGGCGGACAGGGCCAGGGCCAATACGTCGCGGGTTTGCGCCGGGTCGATGACACCGTCGTCCCAGAGTCGCGCACTGGAGTAATAAGGGTGGCCCTGGTGTTCGTACTGATCGAGGATCGGCTGCTTGATCTCGGCCTCTTGCGCGGCACTGAAACCCTGGCCGCTGCGTTCGGCCTGCTCGCGCTTGACCTGTACCAGCACCCCGGCGGCCTGTTCGGCACCCATCACGCCAATCCGTGCGTTGGGCCACATCCACAAAAAGCGCGGGTCGTACGCCCGGCCACACATGCCGTAGTTACCGGCACCGAAGCTGCCGCCGATGATCACGGTGAATTTCGGCACCTTGGCGCAGGCCACCGCGGTCACCAGCTTGGCCCCGTGTTTGGCGATGCCGCCGGCTTCGTATTTTTGTCCGACCATAAAGCCGGTGATGTTCTGCAAAAACAGCAGGGGAATCCCGCGTTGGCAGGCCAGCTCTATAAAGTGCGCGCCTTTTTGCGCGGCTTCGGCGAACAGGATGCCGTTGTTGGCCAGGATGGCGATCGGATAACCGTGCAAGTGGGCGAAGCCGCACACCAGCGTGGTGCCGAACAGCGCCTTGAACTCATCGAACACCGAGCCGTCCACCAGGCGCGCAATGACTTCACGGACATCGAACGGCTGTTTGGCGTCTGCCGGGATCACCCCATACAGCTCGTCGCCGGCATATCGCGGGGCGATTGGCGTGCGCTGCTGCAATTGCCCCTGCTTGTGCCAGTTGAGGTTGGCCACGCTGCGCCGGGCCAGGGCCAGGGCATGTTCGTCGCTGTCCGCGTAATGGTCGGCGACCCCGGAAATCTTGCAGTGCACGTCGCACCGCCCAGGTCCTCGGCGCTGACCACCTCGCCGGTGGCGGCTTTTACCAGGGGCGGGCCGGCGAGGAAGATAGTGGCCTGTTCGCGAACCATGATCGCTTCATCGGCCATGGCCGGCACATAGGCACGCCGGCGGTGCAGGAGCCCATGACCACGGCGATCTGCGGGATGCCCTGGGCGCTCATGTTGGCCTGGTTGAAGAAGATCCGCCCGAAGTGCTCGCGGTCGGGGAACACTTCATCCTGGCGCGGCAGGTTGGCGCCGCCGGAGTCCACCAGGTAGATGCAGGGCAGGCGGTTTTGCTGGGCGATGGTCTGGGCCCGCAGGTGTTTTTTCACCGTCAGCGGGTAATAGGAACCGCCTTTCACCGTGGCATCGTTGGCCACGATCATGCATTCGACGCCTTCCACCCGGCCGATGCCGGCAATCACTCCGGCGGCAGGCACGTCTTCGCCGTAGACCTCATAGGCCGCCAGTTGGCTGAGTTCGAGGAAGGGGGAACCCGGGTCGAGCAGGCGGTTGATGCGTTCACGCGGCAGCAGTTTGCCCCGCGAGGTGTGCCGTTCCTGGGCCTTGGCGCCACCGCCTTGCTGGACTTGGGCGAGCAGGCTGCGCAGGGCGTCGACCTGGGTCAGCATGCTGGCAGCGTTCTGCGCGAACTCGGGTGATTTCGGATTGAGCTGAGACTTCAGAATCATAGGAGGGCCTACGGCAGCTTCAAGCGACAGGCTTCAAGCTGCAAGAGTAAGTCGATGTTAAGGCAGCCATGGCTTGCCGCTTGAGGCGTGTCGCTCGCAGCCGCTCTTACTTCGTCTCATTGAACAGTTCGCGACCGATGAGCATGCGGCGGATCTCGCTGGTGCCGGCACCGATTTCGTAGAGTTTGGCGTCGCGCAGCAGGCGCCCGGCGGGGAATTCATTGATGTAGCCGTTACCGCCAAGAATCTGGATCGCGTCCAGGGCCATCTGGGTCGCGCGCTCGGCGCTGTAGAGAATCACCCCGGCAGCGTCCTTGCGGGTGGTCTCGCCACGCTCGCAGGCCTGGGCCACCGCATACAGGTAGGCGCGGCTGGCGTTGAGCTGGGTGTACATGTCGGCGACCTTGCCCTGGATCAGCTGGAATTCGCCGATGCTCTGGCCGAATTGTTTGCGGTCGTGGATATAAGGCACCACGACATCCATGCAGGCTTGCATGATCCCGGTGGGGCCGCCGGAGAGCACCACGCGCTCGTAATCCAGGCCACTCATCAGCACTTTCACGCCGCCGTTGAGCACCCCGAGGATGTTCTCTTCCGGCACTTCAACGTCATCGAAGAACAGTTCGCAGGTGTTGGAGCCGCGCATGCCCAGCTTGTCGAACTTGTTGCTGCGGCTGAAGCCCTTCCAGTCGCGTTCGACGATAAAGGCGGTGATGCCGTGGGCGCCCTTTTCCAGGTCGGTCTTGGCGTAGATCACGTAGGTGTTGGCATCGGGGCCGTTGGTGATCCAGGTCTTGCTGCCGTTGAGGACGTAGCGGTCGCCGCGCTTGTCGGCGCGCAGTTTCATCGACACCACGTCGGAGCCGGCGTTGGGTTCGCTCATGGCCAAGGCGCCGACGTGCTCGCCGCTGATCAGCTTGGGCAGGTATTTGCTTTTTTGTTCATGGTTGCCGTTGCGGTTGATCTGGTTCACGCAGAGGTTGGAGTGGGCGCCGTAGGAGAGGGCGACCGAGGCCGAGGCGCGGCTGATTTCTTCCATGGCCACCACGTGGGCCAGGTAACCCAGGCCGGCACCGCCGTATTCTTCTGCCACGGTGATGCCCAACAGGCCCATGTCGCCGAACTTGCGCCACATGTCGGCGGGGAACAGGTTGTCGATGTCGATCTGCGCCGCCCGCGGCGCCAGTTCGGCTTTGACGAAGGCCTGGACCTGATCGCGAAGCATGTCGATGGTTTCGCCGAGGGCAAAGTTCAGGGTCGGATAGCTCATGGAGGGCACCTGCAAACTTGTTGTTATTAAGGGGGAAAGCACGGAGAACCGGGCTGGTTGGTTCTCACCTTTACGTTAACGTAAACCTGCGATGAATGGCTGTCAATGACCCTTTACGTAAACGTCAACTTGCGCCAGAGTAGCAGCGTTTTCGATTGGAGCCGGCCTCCCTCGCAACCCGCACCGCGCTCCTGCATACCCACTAATAAAGACAATAGGGGTCGTCATGGAACAACCAGGTTCTCAACCGGGCCGCAGCTACAGTCGCGGCGCCCAGGACAAAGCCTTGCTGGCCCTGACCATTGGTCAGGCCTTCGATCGCACCGTCGCTCAGTACCCCCTCGGCGAGGCCCTGGTGGTTCGCCATCAGCAGCTGCGTTACACCTGGCAGCAGTTGGCCGAGGCCGTCGAGTTGCATGCCAGGGCGCTGCTGGCCCTGGGGCTGCAGACCGGTGATCGCCTCGGCATCTGGGCGCCCAACTGCGCCCAGTGGTGCATCAGCCAGTTCGCCAGCGCCAAGATCGGGGTGATCCTGGTGAACATCAATCCGGCCTATCGCAGCGCCGAACTGGAGTACGTGCTCAAGCAGTCGGGCTGCCAGTGGCTGGTCTGTGCCGGTGCGTTCAAGACCTCTGATTACCATGCGATGTTGCAGGGCCTGGTGCCCGAACTGGCCGAACAATCCATCGGCCAATTGCACAGCGCCCGGCTGCCGGAACTGCGCGGGGTCATCAGCCTGGATGCCCAGCCGCCTTCGGGTTTCCTGCCCTGGTCGCAACTGGCCGCGCTGGGTGCGAGCGTCATGCCACAAGCGTTGCAGGCCCGGCAGGACAGCCTGGACTTCGACCAGGCGGTGAACATCCAGTACACCTCGGGCACCACGGGCTTTCCCAAGGGCGCCACCCTCAGTCACTACAACATTCTCAACAACGGTTACATGGTGGGCGAGAGCCTGGGGCTGAGTGCCAGCGACCGTCTGGTGATTCCGGTGCCGCTGTACCACTGCTTCGGCATGGTCATGGGCAACCTCGGTTGCGTTACCCACGGCACTACCATGATTTACCCGGGCGACGCCTTTGACCCGTTGTCGGCCCTGACAGCCGTGGCCGAGGAAAAGGCCACGGGCCTGTATGGCGTGCCCACCATGTTTATCGCCATGCTCGATCAGCCTCGGCGCCACGAGTTCGACCTGTCGAGCCTGCGCACCGGGATCATGGCCGGCGCCACGTGCCCCATCGAAGTGATGCGCCGGGTGATCAGCGAGATGCACATGAGTGAGGTGCAGATTGCCTACGGCATGACTGAAACCAGCCCGGTGTCGTTGCAGACCGGCCCGGCGGACGAGTTGGAACTGCGGGTGACCACCGTGGGCCGTACCCAGCCGCAACTGGAGAGCAAGATCATCGATGAGGCCGGCAATGTGGTGCCACGTGGCACCATCGGCGAACTCTGTACCCGGGGTTACAGCGTGATGCTGGGCTACTGGAACAACCCCCAAGGCACCGCCGAGGCCATCGACTCGGCCGGCTGGATGCACACCGGCGACCTGGCGACCATGAACGAGCAGGGTTACGTGTGCATTGCCGGGCGTAACAAAGACATGATCATTCGTGGGGGCGAGAATATTTATCCGCGGGAACTGGAGGAATTTTTCTTCACCCATCCGGCGGTGGCCGATGTGCAGGTGATTGGCATTCCGTGCTCGCGTTATGGCGAGGAGATCGTCGCCTGGATCAAGTTTCACCCGGGTCACAGTGCCTCCGAGCAAGAGCTGCAAGCCTGGTGCAAGGAGCGCATCGCGCACTTCAAGACGCCGCGTTATTTCAAGTTCGTGGAAGACTTCCCCATGACCGTGACCGGCAAAATCCAGAAGTTTCGTATGCGAGAAATCAGCATCGAAGAGCTGAAGCATCCCTGAATCACATCCTCGGCCTACGTCGGCGCAAGGCCAGAGGGCTGATCGCCGGCAAGCCGGCTCCTGCGGGAGGGCGCTGAACCCACCTGTGTAGGCGCTGGCTTGCCAGCGATGACAATCCCCCGCATCGACGCAAGGCTTAGGGGGCATTCACAGAAGCGGGGAATAAACGAGGAATCGCAGAAAGCACAAAGGGGAGCCGAAGCTCCCCTTTAATTTTGTCGTTGCGTGCTCTTTTTTATTATTGAGGGGCGGTCTGTTGTTGTTTTTGGCAACCGTGGCCCTTTACCGCTGTTTTTGGCGACCCCCATCCGGGGTCAAGAGCAAACGTATTTTTTTGAGCGCTGATCTGCTTTCTCGACTAAGCGATCCAACCAGTTCGGGAGCTATCTGAAGGTAGTTTTATTGTTCTCTGCCCGGTTGCGGGTGACTCTGAGAGCACCCTGAAAAGCACACCTTCTCCAAAAAAATCTGTTAGCTGCGTCTCTGCCGTGTTGTTTTTGTTATGTCAGAGTCGTTACGTCTTATTTTTATTAGCTTTGCTGCTTTTTATTCTTGTTATGCCATAGAGATAGCAGAAGCCGTGCCAACTTTTTAAAGTCCTTTAAAATCAATAACTTGGTATTTTTGCTTGTCGACTGTTCCACTGGAAAATCGACAAACTGTTTCCGTGTTACTCGTTTTTGCTACGCGGCGACGGGGAGCGGTAACACCCGTCGCGCACAGGGCTCAGCCGGCGTTACGGGCCTTGGCCACGCGGGAGCCGGTGGGGCGGCCCAATACGTTGCAGATTTGCTGGCCGGCCAAGAGCAACTGATCCAGGTCGACCCCGGTTTCGATGCCCAAGCCGTTGAGCAGGTAGAGCACGTCTTCCGTGGCGACGTTACCGCTGGCGCCCTTGGCGTAAGGGCAACCGCCGAGGCCGGCAATCGAGCTGTCGAACACCGCGATACCTTCCAGCAGGCTGGCGTACACGTTGGCCATGGCCTGGCCGTAGGTGTCATGGAAGTGCCCGGCGAGCTTGTCCCTTGGCACCTGTGCGCCCACCACCTCGAACATCTTGCGGGTGGCGCCGGCGGTGCCCGTACCGATGGTGTCGCCCAGGGACACTTCATAGCAGCCCATGGCATACAGCTCGCGGGCCACCAGGGCCACTTGTTCCGGCGCTACGTCGCCCTCGTAGGGGCAGCCCAGCACGCAAGAAACGTAACCGCGCACGCTGACGCCATGCTGTTTGGCGGCGTCCATGATGGGGGCAAAGCGCGCCAGGCTCTCGCTGATGGAGCAGTTGATATTGCGCTGGGAGAAGGATTCAGAGGCCGCAGCGAACACCGCCACTTCCTTGACCCCAGCCGCCAGCGCGTCTTCAAAGCCGCGCAGGTTGGGGGCCAGAGCGCCGTAGACCACGCCCGGCTTGCGCTGGATGCGGGCAAACACCTCGGCCGAGCCGGCCATCTGCGGTACCCATTTGGGCGAGACGAAGCTGCCCACCTCTATATAGCCAAGGCCGGCAGCGCTCAGGGCGTCCACCAGTTGCACCTTGTCGTCGACGCTGATGGGTTGGGCTTCGTTCTGCAGGCCGTCGCGGGGGCCGACTTCGATCAGGCGTACGTGGGTTGGCAGTGACATGGCGGGTACCTGTGCGGATGCAAGGCGAGCAGGGGAGCTCGCAGTGCCGAAAAGGGGGTTATTGAGGGGCTTGCTGATTCTTGATGGTCTGTTCCAGGGCCTGGGTGCAGCGCTCTTCGGCGGTGTCCAGTTCCAGCTTCATCTGTTCGATGTCGAGCAACTGTTGCTCCAGTTGGTCACGGCGCTCGCTGATTTTCGCCAGCATGCTGTGCAGCTGTTTCAGGTTGCCGCTGCTGGGGTCGTAGAGCTCGATCAGTTCTCGGCATTCAGCCAGGGAAAACCCAATGCGCTTGCCCCGCAGGATCAGCTTCAGGCTGACCTTGTCTCGGGGCGAATAGATGCGTTCCTGGCCGCGGCGCTCGGGGGCCAGCAGACCTTGTTCTTCATAGAAGCGAATGGCCCGCGTAGTGATGTCGAGCTCGCGGGCGAGGTCGGAAATGCTGTAGGTCTGGCTGCTCATGGAGGCGCTCAAGGAAAGTCTTGGCGCTAAGCTAATTCCTGCTTGACGTATACGTCAAGCAATGTCCATGGATAGCACTCGCCAGCCAGCTCCTACCCATTCCTGTAGGAGCCGGCTTGCCAGCGAATCGCACTCAAGCCGTTTGCTGGTCGAGCTTCTTCTCATGGGCCGTGACTTGCTGGCACAGCTCGATCATTTGTTCGCGCATCCAGCGGTTGGCTGGGTCCTGGTCGGTGCTTTCGTGCCAGTAGAGGTGGGTTTCCACCGGCGGTACATCGTTCACCGGCAAGTTGAAGGCTTGCAGGTCATGGCGCCGGGCAAAACGTTCCGGCACGGTCATCACCATGTCGGTCTGTTGCAGCACCTGGGAGGCCATCAAGTAATGCTGGGAGCGCAGGGCAATCTTGCGCTGGATGCCCATTTTGCCCAGGGCCAGGTCGACATGGCCCAGGCCGCTGCGGCGGCTGGAAATATGGATATGGGTCAGGGACAGGTAATCGTCGAGGGTGAATTTCTCTTTGCCTGCCAGGGGATGGCCCTTGCGCATGGCGCAGACGTAGCGGTCCTCCATCAGCTTGACGTGGCGCACCTGAGGGTCGGTATTGAGTGGGGCGTCGACTGCAAAATCCAGGCGCCCGGCGGCCAGTTCCTTGGTGGTTTCCCGGCGTTTGGACAGGAAGCTCTCGATGATCACCGTCGGGGCCAGGCGGCGCAGGCGCTGGAATAGCGGTGGCAGGATCACCGCCTCGGTGAGGTCGGTCATGCTGATGCGGTAAGTCTTGACCGCCTGCAGCGGGTTGAAGATGCGGCTTTCCTGCACCGATACCCGCAGCAGCGAGAGGGCGTTGCGCACCGGGCCGATGATGTTCTGGGCCATGGGCGTGGGCACCATGCCTTGGGCGGTGCGCACAAACAGCGGGTCATTGAAGGTCTCCCGCAGGCGGGCCAGGGCGTTGGAGACAGCCGGTTGGGTGATGCCGACAATCTGCCCGGCACGGGTCAGGTTCGCTTCGGTGTAGATCGCGTCGAAAACGATGAAGAGATTAAGGTCGACCTTGCTCAGATTCATGGCGCTGCACTCTTATTGTTAAGGCGTCTTGTCAGGGCGGGAGGGCCTTGTCGATCAGCCGATCATATATCGGTGATGAATGTTAATACACGCTGAGAATAGGTTAGGTAAATTTTCGTAGCCTGTTCTAGCATCGAATCCACAGAGACCCACATCCCCCCATCACCTTCGAAAAAAGGTAGAGCTGCCCATGGATTTCGCCTATTCCCCCAAGGTTCAGGAACTGCGTGAACGCGTGACTGCGTTCATGGACACGTACGTGTATCCGGCTGAAGCGGTGTTCGAGCGCCAGGTTGCCGAAGGCGACCGCTGGCAGCCCACCGCGATCATGGAGGAGCTCAAGCGCAAGGCCCAGGCCGAAGGCCTGTGGAACCTGTTTTTGCCGGAGTCGGAACTGGGCGCCGGCTTGACCAACCTTGAGTACGCACCCCTGGCGGAAATCATGGGCCGCTCGCTGCTGGGGCCGGAGCCGTTCAACTGCTCGGCGCCGGACACCGGCAACATGGAAGTGCTGGTGCGTTACGCCAATGAAGAACAGAAGCAGCGCTGGCTGGCGCCATTGCTGCGCGGCGAGATCCGTTCGGCGTTCGCCATGACCGAGCCGGACGTGGCCTCGTCCGATGCCACCAACATGGCCGCGCGGGCGGTGCGTGATGGCGATGAATGGGTGATCAACGGCAAGAAATGGTGGACCTCGGGCGCTTGCGACCCGCGCTGCCAGATCCTGATCTTCATGGGGCTGAGCAACCCGGACGCGCCGCGCCACCAGCAGCACTCGATGATCCTGGTGCCGGTGGACACCCCCGGGGTGAAGATCCTGCGGCCGCTGCCGGTGTTCGGTTACGACGACGCGCCCCACGGCCATGCCGAGGTGCTGTTTGAAAACGTCCGTGTGCCTTACGAGAACGTGCTGCTGGGCGAGGGCCGTGGCTTTGAAATTGCCCAGGGGCGCCTGGGCCCGGGGCGCATTCACCACTGCATGCGCTCGATCGGCATGGCCGAGCGTGCACTGGAACTGATGTGCAAGCGTGCGGTGAACCGGACCGCCTTCGGTAAACCGTTGGCGCGCCTGGGGGGCAACATCGACAAGATCGCCGACTCGCGGATGGAGATCGACATGGCGCGCCTGTTGACCCTGAAGGCGGCCTACATGATGGACACCGTGGGCAACAAGGTGGCCAAGAGTGAAATCGCCCAGATCAAGGTGGTGGCGCCCAATGTGGCTTTGCGGGTGATCGACCGTGCGATCCAGATCCATGGCGGGGCCGGGGTGTCCAACGATTTCCCGCTGGCCTACATGTACGCCATGCAGCGCACATTGCGCCTGGCCGATGGCCCGGATGAAGTGCACCGGGCGGCGATCGGCAAGTTCGAAATCGGCAAGTACGTGCCCAAGGAGATGCTGCGCAGCGGGCATTGATCGTCGCTTGTGAGCGCGCACCACCCTTGGGCGGCGCGCTCGCAAGCGTTTGTTTCAGGTCTCAGTAGACCCAGACTTCCACCCGTCGATTCTTGATCCGGCCTTCATCGGCGGTGTTGGCTGCCACCGGCATGTCCGCACCAAAGCCGCGGATCTCGCGCATCACCACGCCGCTTTTCACCAGTTCCCGGCGCACGGCCATGGCCCGAAGCTTGGACAGCAGGGCTGCCCGCGCCGGGTCGCTCTTGGCATCGCCAAACCCGACCAGGGTCACTTGGCGGTCGAGCTTGTGCTGCAGGCGCAGGAAATCGAGCACCCGTCCCAAATCCTGGCGCGCCTTGTTGTCCAGGCTGGCGCTGCCTTCCTCAAAACGAAAATTCACCGTCAGGCGCTGGGCCTGTTGCGCCAGCCGCTGATAGTCCGTGGGCATTTGCGGGCTAGGGGGCACGCTCATGGCTTGCACGGTCTGGGCGATAAAACCGTTGGCGGCAACAATCGCCTGGCCTTTGGCGCTCTGGGCGAAATTCACCAGGGCCTCGGCCCAGGGGTTGTGCCCATTGGGCGGCAGGTACAGGTACAGCCGCCGTGACAGCGGATAGTCCTCGGTGGCAATCAGGCTGTTGAGCGGCAGCATCGGCTGGGAGTCGCCGTCCACCAGGGCCACGGCTTTGGCCTGGCGCACATAGGGCAGGCCGATAAAGCCGATGCCCTGGCGGTCCTGGCTGACCGCATCGGACAGTTGCTCACTGGACTCGAAACGCCGGGCGGCGCTGCTCAGGGTTTTGCCTCGGCGGTTGAGCACCAGTTCCTTGAAGGTGTCGTAGGTCCCGGATTGTTCATCGCGGGCATACAGGTGCACCGGCCCGCCGACGCCACCCAATTCCTCCCAGGTCTTGACCTCGCCGCTGAACAGCCGCGCCAATTGCTCGGTGTTCAAGGTGCCCAAGGGGTTTTGCGGGTGCAGTATGATCGCCAACCCATCGATGGCGATCACGTGTTCGGCGCCCGGGCTTTTCAGGTCGCCCAGGGGTTCCAGTTCCACCAGCTCGCTGTCCTTGATCGGGCGGGAGGCGGCGGCGAGGTCGGCCTGGGCGCTTTTCAGGGCGACAAAACCGGTGCTGGAACCGTGAGCGGCGAGGTCGATGCGCACCGGACGGCCCTGGGCGGTCTGCGCCACGATCTGCTGTTCATTGTCCTTACCGCTGCGCTCGATCCTGATCTTCTGTAGCCCTTGTTCTTCCAGCAGGCCCTTGACCAGGGCGGCCCCAGGCTGGCGCCGATGGTGTTGGAGCCCTGGACCCGCAGCACGCTGGCGGAATCGCTGGCCACGGGCAGTGCGGCAAACACCGACCAGGGCAGGGCATAACAAATGAAACCGATAACCAACAGGCTGATGGTTCGACACCAGATATCTCGTTCGCAGGGGGTAGCAGCGCGGGGCATGGGGCGCGGGCCTTGTGCAGGGGAAGGGAGCGTGCGCCGAGATTAAGTCCGTGAGGTGACAGCGATGTGACGGCTGCTGCGGGCAACCT
This sequence comes from Pseudomonas morbosilactucae, assembly GCF_023241715.1. GTDB lineage: Bacteria > Pseudomonadota > Gammaproteobacteria > Pseudomonadales > Pseudomonadaceae > Aquipseudomonas > Aquipseudomonas morbosilactucae. The sequence goes on along the minus strand of NZ_JALQCW010000014.1, from coordinate 17,008 downwards.
GGCGGCGAAAAAAAGCCCATCCGGGGATGGGCTTGTTCAGGCCGGTTGGATCAGCTCAGTTCGAGCCAGATCGGCGCGTGATCCGACGGTTTTTCCATGCCCCGCAGGTCGTAGTCGACCCCGGCCGCCTTGACCCGTGGCAGCAAGCCCTGGGAGGTCATGATCACGTCGATGCGCAGGCCGCGCTTGGGCTCGTCCTCGAAGCCGCGGCTGCGGTAGTCGAACCAGCTGAAGCGGTCGCTGACCTCGGGGTTGAGGTGGCGGAAGCTGTCCACCAGGCCCCAATTCTTCAGGCGCGCCATCCACTCGCGTTCTTCCGGGAGGAAGCTGCATTTGCCAGTTTTCAGCCAGCGTTTGGCGTTGTCGGCACCGATGCCGATATCGATGTCTTCCGGGGAAATGTTGACGTCGCCCATCACCACCAGCGACTGCTCATTGCTGAAGCGGCTTTCCAGCAAATGCTGCAGGTCCTGGTAGAAGCGCGCTTTAGCCGGGAATTTGGTGGGGTGGTCGCGGCTTTCGCCCTGGGGGAAGTAGCCGTTCATGATGGTCACCGGCTGGCCATTGGCATCGGCGAAGGTGCCCCAGATAAAGCGTCGCTGGGCGTCTTCTTCATCGCTTTCGAAGCCTTTGTGCAACTCCAGGGGCGCCTGGCGCGAGAGCAGGGCCACGCCGTAATGGCCTTTCTGCCCGTGGAAGTGCACGTGGTAACCCAGGGCCTGGACTTCGGCGAGGGGGAACTGTTCGTCGCTGACTTTGGTTTCCTGGAGGCCGATCACGTCCGGCTGATGCTTGTCGATCAGCGCCGCCAACTGATGGGGGCGGGCACGCAGCCCGTTGATGTTGAACGAGACGATTTTCATGGTCGGCGGTCCTGGCAAAAACAGCGATGCTAGCCGACAAGTCTGGCGGCCACCAGCGTGGCAGCCCGTGGGATGCGCTGCTAATGTCCTTGGGCGTGGGAACGATCAGCGGTACGCAAGGCTCGTAACAACAAGAGCCCGGCCATTTGAACCGGGTCCAGGGGAGATTCACCGCCATGCCTGACACATCCACGGTCATCGCCGACGTCCACATGCTCGACAGCGGTTATTCCCGCGAGGCGCGCTCCTTGCTGTACCAGGCCTATCGGCATGAGCCGACGTTTGGCTACATCTTCGAATCCGAGCACCCCGGTTACGAGCAACGGGTGCGGGCCACGGTCCGCGAGTTGACCAAACAGCATTTTCTTCAGGACCTGCCGGCCATTGGCCTGTTGGTCAACGATCGCCTGGTTGGCCTGGCCTTGATCGCCCCACCGCAACGGCGCCTGGGGATTACCGAAAGCTGGGCCTGGCGCCTGCGCATGGTGCTCAGTGCCGGGTTTCGTTGCACACGGCGCTACCTGGAATACCACGCGGCCATCAGTGCCTGCCTGCCCAGCGATTCGGTGCATGTCTTGCCGCTGCTGGGGATTCATCCGCAGTTTCAGGGCCAGCATTACGGCGAGCAGTTACTGGCGGCGGTGCATAACTGGTGCGCCGTGGACCAGCACTCCCAGGGCGTGGTGCTCAATACGGGCAACCCGCGTTACCTGGAATTCTATAAACGCCAGGGTTATGAAGAGGTTGGCGAGATCGCCGTGGGGCCGATTCGCGAGCATGTGTTTTTTCACGCCAACCCCCAGCTCATACAAACCGCAACAGTTTGAGTCGAACTTTCAACGCACCTGGGCGCTCTATCCCGCTCCCAAGCTCGTGATAGCATCCGCGCCTATGAAGTTTTCAGGAAGATTCACCAGCGGCTTTCTGCTGCTGTTCACAAGCTGTGTGGCGTTGGCGCAGAGCGAATTGGATGTCCGGGTCAAGCCGGCCAACGACGAACTGAAGGCCAATGTGGAGGGTTACATTGGCAGCGTCGGCGATCGTGATGAAGAAGCCTTGCTGCGCTTCAGTCGCGGCGCCGAGGAGCAGGCGAAGAAGGCGGCCCAGGCCCTGGGCTACTACCAGCCGCAGATTGCCAGTGAAGTCAGGGGCGGTGACAAGCCCCGGTTGTTGATCCGCATCGATCCGGGCGAGCCCGTGCACCTGCGCAATGTCACGGTGCGCATCGAAGGGCCGGCGGCCTCCCTCAAGGCCTTTCGCGTGCCCCGCAGCGACCAGTTGAAAAGTGGCGCGGTGCTCAACCATGGGCGTTATGAAGACGCCAAGCGCTTGATCATGAACCAGGCGTCGCGCTACGGCTTTTTCAGCGGGCGTTTCACCCGTCAGCAACTGGCGGTGGACCCTCAAGCCGGCGTCGCCGATATCGAACTGGTGTATGACAGTGGCCCGCGTTACGCCTTGGGGCCGGTGCACTTTACAGGTGACACGCCCTTCGATGAGGACCTGCTGCAACGCATGGTGCCGTTCAAGGCGGGCACTCCTTACGATTCCGAACTGATCGCCGAACTCAACCAGGCCCTGCAATCCAGTGGCTTTTTCGAAGGCGTGCGGGTGGACGCGGCCCCTGCCGCGGCGAGCAATGACGTGATTCCGGTGGCCGTGCAACTGGAAACCCGCAAGCCTCGGACCATGGGCCTGGGGCTTGGGTATTCCACCGACGTCGGGCCTCGGGTCAAGGCCAACTGGACCCGGCACTGGGTCAACCCGCAAGGCCACAGCTACGGCTGGGAAGCGGAAGTCTCGGCGCCTCGGCAGAACGTCGGCCTTTGGTACGACGTGCCCCTGGATCCGCCCCTGACCGACAAGCTGCGCTTCGCCGGCGGCTATCAGAACGAAGAAATCGCCAACACCGACACCCTGAGCAAGCTGCTGACCATCGGCCCCGAGTGGCACAGCAAGTTGCCCAGCGGCTGGCAGCGGGTGGTGTCTCTGAAATGGCAGCGTGAGGAATATCGCCTGGGGGACGACTCGGGGTTGAGCAACCTGTTGATGCCGGGCGTCAGCTATTCCTACCTGCGCAGTGACAACCGCATCGATCCACACAACGGTTACCGCCTGCAATTCGACACCAAGGTGGCCAAGGAAGGGCTGCTGTCGGACACCAATCTGCTGTACGGCACCGTGCTGCTCAAGGGCCTGACCACCGTGTGGGACAACCATCGCTTCCTCGGGCGAGTGCAGTTCGGCGGCAGTGCCACCAACGGCTACAAGTCGATTCCGCCGTCGCTGCGGTTCTTCGCCGGTGGCGACCAGAGCGTGCGCGGCTATGACTACCAGACCCTGTCGCCGGAAAACTCCGACGGTGATCGCATCGGCGGGCGTTACATGGTGGCCGGCAGCCTTGAGTACCAATATTCCATCGCCGAAAAATGGCGCATCGCGACCTTTGTCGACCAGGGCAACTCGTTCAACAAGCTGGAGCTGCCCAGCCTGAAGACCGGGGTCGGCGTGGGCGTGCGCTGGGTGTCGCCGGTGGGGCCGATTCGTCTTGACCTGGCCCATGCGCTGGACGATGACGGCGGCGTTCGTTTGCACTTTTCCATGGGGCCGGAGCTTTGAAGCGTGGTGTGAAAATAACCCTGTTGGCGCTTCTGGCGCTAGTGATGGGATTGGTCCTGGCCGTGACGCTGATCCTCGGGACCCAGGCCGGCAGTCGCTGGGCCCTGGCCCGCGTGCCGGGCTTGACCGTGGAGCAGTTTGCCGGGCGCCTCGGCGGGCACTGGAGCGCCGAGTACCTGTTGTGGCAACAGGGCAGCAGCCGGGTCGAGTTGCAAGCGCCGACCTTTGCCTGGTCGCCGCTGTGCCTGCTGCGCATGACCCTGTGCATCGAGCAACTGGACGTGGAGCAGGTCAGCCTGCAATTTCCCCCCGGCACCGAAGAAAGCAGCGGCCCCATCAGCCTGCCGGACCTGCAACTGCCGCTGGCCATCGAGCTGGGGCAGGTGCGAGTCGGCAGCCTGGTGTTCAACGGCACTGAAGAACTCCGGGGGCTGCAACTGGCCGCCCACTGGACAGTCAAGGGTTTGCAGATTGACTCGGTGCACCTGCAACGCGATGACCTGAGCCTGGATCTGAGCGGGCTGCTGCAACCCCAGGGTGACTGGCCGCTGACCGCCAGTGGCAACCTTACGCTGCCGGCCCCGGGCAATCAGCCCTGGAGCCTGGCGCTGAAGGTCGAAGGCGAGCTGCTCAAGACCCTCAAGTTGAATGCCGACAGCAGCGGTTATCTGCAAGGGCAGTTGAGCGGCGAGTTGCAAGCCCTGGCGGACAACCTGCCGGCCAAGGTGCGGATCACCGCCGACGGCTTCAAGCCCAGCGCCGACCTGCCAGACACACTGCAACTCAATCAACTGCAGTTGACGGGCCAGGGCGACTTGAAAAACGGCTATCAACTGCTGGGCAGCGCCAGCTTGCCCGCCGAACAGGGGCCGGTGGCCTTGGCCCTGCAAGGCCGGGTCGATGCCAAGGGCGCGCAGATCGCCGCCCTGGACCTGACCGCCAATGACCAGCAGCAGCTCAAGGTATCCGGGCAACTGGACTGGAGTGAAGGTTTCTCGGCCGAGGGCAAGGTGCTCTGGAAAGACTTCCCCTGGCACCGCCTCTATCCGTTGATCGACGAACCGGCCGTGGCCTTGCGCACCTTCAACGGCGAAGTGTCCTACCGCGATGGCAACTACCTGGGCAACTTCAAGGGAGACCTGGACGGCCCCGCTGGCGCATTCAGCCTGAGCAGCCCGTTCAGTGGCGACCTGACAAAGATCTTTCTGCCGGAGTTCAAGCTGGTGGCCGGGCAGGGCAAGGCCGAGGGCCACCTGAACCTGCAGTTTGCCGATGGTATCGCCTGGGACACCGCGCTCGACCTGTCTGCCCTTAACCCGGCCTATTGGCTGGCCGAGCTGCCCGGTACCCTGGCCGGGCCTTTGCACAGTCAGGGCGAGCTGAAGAATGAGCAACTCAAGCTCAACGCTAACCTCGACCTCAAGGGTAAATTGCGTGGCCAGCCGGCGGTGCTGCAAGCCAAGGCCGACGGCCAGGGCCAGCAGTGGAATCTCAGCGCCCTGGACATCCGCCTGGGAGACAACCGCATCAACGGCTCCGGCAGCCTGCAGCAGAAGCTGGCGGGGCAGGTGCAGATCAAGATGCCGCGCCTGGGCCAGCTCTGGCCGCAATTGCGCGGCCAGCTCAATGGCCAGTTGAATGTTGCCGGCACCTTGCAGGCGCCCCAGGGCCAGCTCGACCTGTCGGGCCAACAATTGGCGTATGCCGACAACCGTCTGCAGGCCCTCAAGCTCGATGCGCGCCTGGACGCTAGCCAGCGGGCCAAGGTCGACCTCAAGGGCAGCGGGATTCAGGTCGGCGACACCCAGCTGGGCACGCTGACCCTGGCCGGCCAGGGCGACATCAAGAACCAGGCCTTGCAATTGAACCTGCAAGGGCCGCTGTTGAAACTGGCCCTGGGGCTGGACGGTGTGCTCAATCAAGGCAACTGGCGTGGGCGCCTGGCCAGCGGCGATGTGCAGACCGGTGGCCAGGACTGGAAGCTGCAAAGCCCGGCCAAGCTGGAATACCTGGCCACGGGCACTTTGAATTTCGGCGCCCATTGCTGGGCCAGTGGCGACGCCAGCCTCTGCGGCGAAGATCAGCGGCTGATGCCTGATCCCAAGCTGCGCTATCACCTCAAGCGCTTCCCCATCGACAGCCTGGCCCAGTGGCTGCCCAAGGACTTTGCCTGGAAGGGCCTGCTCAATGCCGATGTGCAATTGGACGTGCCGGCCAGCGGGCCCAAGGGCCAGATCCTCGTGGACGCCAGCGGCGGCACCCTGCGGGTACGGGAAAAGGACCAATGGCTGGACTTCCCCTATCAGGCGTTGAAGCTCAACACCACCTTGGCGCCACGGCGTATCGACAGCCAGTTGGAGTTCAATGGCGGCAAGCTGGGCCAGTTGCTGGTCCAGGCGCAGATCAATCCGCTGCCCAAGAACAAGCCGTTGTCCGGTGAGTTTCGCCTTAGCGGCTTGGACCTGGCCGTGGTGCGGCCCTTTGTGCCGATGGTGGAGAAACTCGCGGGCAACCTGAACGGCAGCGGGCGCTTGTCTGGCGGGCTGTTGGCGCCCCAGGTCAATGGCACCCTGACCCTCAGCGATGGCCAGGTCTCGGGCGCGGAATTGCCCACCAGCCTGGAGGATTTGCAGGTCCAGGCGCAGATTGCCGGTGAAAGCCTGCTCCTCAACGGCACCTGGAAAAGCGGCAAGGCCGGGCAGGGCAGCCTCAATGGCCAGGTCGCCTGGGGCCAGGCGCTGCTGGTGGACCTGAACCTCAAAGGCAGCCAGTTGCCGGTGACCGTGGAGCCCTATGCGGCCCTCGAAGTGGCGCCGGACCTGAAGATTTCCATGCAGGGTGACAAGCTGGCGATCGCCGGCAAAGTGCAGATTCCCAAGGGCGAGATCACCATTCGTGAGTTGCCGCCATCCACGGTCAAGGTCTCGGACGACACGGTGATCGTTGGGCAGCAGACCGATGAGGGCAAAGCCCCGCTGGCCATGGCCATGGACATCGATGTGGTGGTGGGCGAGGACAAGCTCAGCTTTGCCGGTTTCGGCCTGACCGCCAACGTTCAGGGGCATGTGCACATTGGCGACAACATGGACACCCGCGGCGAGTTGTGGCTCAACGACGGGCGTTACCGTGCCTACGGCCAGCGCCTGACGGTGCGCCGCGCGAGGTTGCTGTTTGCCGGTCCCCTCGACCAGCCGTACCTGGACATCGAAGCAGTGCGCCAGACCGACGACGTGATCGCCGGGATCCGCCTGAGCGGCAGCGCCGAACAGCCCACCACGCAGATCTTCTCCGAGCCGGCGATGAGCCAGGAGCAGGCACTGTCGTACCTGGTCCTGGGGCGCCCGCTGAGCACCACCGGTGAAGACAGCAACATGCTGGCCCAGGCTGCCCTGGGCCTGGGGTTGATGGGCAGCGCCGACTTGACCGGCGGGCTGGCCAAGAACCTGGGGATCCAGGACTTTCAGCTCGACACTCAGGGCAGCGGCACCGCCACCAGTGTGGTCGCCAGCGGCAACATCTCCGAGAAGCTCAGCCTGCGCTACGGCGTCGGTGTGTTTGAGCCGGCCAACACCATCGCCCTGCGCTACAAGCTCAGCAAGAAGGTCTATCTGGAAGCGGCCAGCGGTATCGCCAGCTCCCTGGACATCTTCTACAAGCGCGACTTCTAACCCCGCCTGCCATTCCCCCGCTCCTGTCAGTCAGGAGCGGGTGCTGGGGGCTGGCCGCTGATCAGCAAAATACAAAGCAAGCTAATAATTGTTTTGACATTCGCTGCCTAGGCAGTAACATCTCGACACACACTCTCTGCCTAGGCAGCTATTTGGTGGTCAGATGAAGCACTTCACCCCGGAAAATTTCCTCCATTGCCATCTCGGATTGCTGCTGGGCCGCGCCGCCTTGCTCAAGGACCGGATCATCGACACCCACATGGAACCCCACGGCATCACCGCGGCGCAGTTCAAGGTGTTGATCATCATGGCCCAGTTCGGCGTCGACACCCCGGCGGAGCTGTGCCGCTACCTGTCCCTGGACAGCGGTTCGATGACCCGCATGCTCGATCGGCTGGAGCAGAAAGGCTTCCTGGCTCGCAAACGTTCCGAAGGCGACCGGCGCCAGGTGCAACTGGTGCTCACCGTGGACGGGCAGGCGCTCGCCGATCGCTTGCCGTACATCGGCGCCGAGGCGATGAACGAGCTGGCCGGCGCCATCAGTGCCCAAGAGCTGGACACCCTGGAACAGATCCTCAAGAAAATTTTGCTGGCGGCCGGTGACCCGATCACCGTGCTGCGGGTAGGTGATAAATGAGCAGTAAAACCTTGCGTAACCGAGCCAGCCTGGTGCTGTTAGCCATGAGCCTGGCCGGTTGTGCCAGCTACAGCGGCCTGACCACTGAAGGCCAGAACCTGGAGGCCAACAGCCTCAAGGCCGGGCAGTCCCTGAGCGGCGTGACCCTGTCGCCGGCGGCCTGGCCGAAAAGCGACTGGTGGAAAAGCCTGGGCGACCCGCAGTTGGATGGCCTGATCCAGGAAGCCCTGCGCGACAGCCCGGACATGCAGATCGCCAGCGCCCGCGCCCACCAGGCCAGCGCCGCCGCCTATGCCGCCGACGCTTCGCGGATGCCGACCCTGGATGCCAGCGGCAGTGTCAGCCGTTCGCGCCTGGCCCGTGACCAGGATCCGATGGGGCAGGGCGGGGCCTACAGCACCCTGCGCAGCCTGAGCGTGGACTTCAACTACACCTTCGACCTCTGGGGTGGCCAGCGTGCCACCTGGGAAGCCGCCCTGGGCCAGGCCCGTGCCGCCGAGGTCGATCGCCAGGCCGCCCAACTGACGTTGGCGGCCGACGTGGCCCGAGCCTACAGCGACCTGGGCCAGGCCCACATCCTCCACGACCTGGCCCAGGAAGACCTGAAGCGTACCCGGCAGATGCTCGATTTGAGCCGCCGCCGCCTGCAGTCCGGAATCGATAGCCAGTACCAGTACCAGCAGACCGAAAGCCTGGAAGCCAGTGCCCAGGCCAGCCTGATTGATGCCGAGAAAAAGCTGCAGAGCGCGAGCATTGCCTTGGCCGTGCTGCTGGGCAAAGGCCCGGATCGCAGCCATGACATCGCCCGGCCCAAAGTCCTGCAAGCCAGTGCCGTGGCCCTGCCAGCGGTGTTGCCGGCCGAACTGCTGGGGCGCCGGCCAGACCTGATCGCCGCCCGCTGGCGTGTGGAGGCGGCGAGCAAGAACATCGCCGCCGGCAAGACCCGCTTCTACCCCAACCTCAACCTGAGTGCCGCCGCCGGCACCCAGTCGTTGCTCGGAGATGCGCTGTTCGGGTCCGCCAGTCGCTTCTTCAATATCGCGCCGACCGTGTCGTTGCCGATCTTCGACGGCGGGCGCCTGCGGGCTGACCTGGATGCTCGTGACGCCGACTACGACCTGGCGGTGGCGCAGTACAACAAGAGCCTGGTCAGTGCGCTGGGGGATATCAGCGACACCCTCGGCCAGTTGCGTGACACCGGTCGGCAGATCGCCGCCCAGCAACACGCCACCGACATCGCCCAGGACTCCTACAACACCGTGGTCCAGCGTTTCGGCTCGGGCATTGGTAACTATCTGGACGTGCTGAGCATCGAGCAGCAACTGCTGCAGGCCCAGCGCCAGCTGGCGACCTTGAATGCCCTGCAAATCGATTTGTCGATCCAATTGATGCAGGCGTTGGGGGGTGGCTTCGAGCCCGGCAACCTGGCTTCGGCCACCCCGACCGCCGCCACGCAGACTGAATAATTAGAGGGAATTGTCATGGCCACTGCCGACACTCAAACAGCTGAAAACACCCAGGACGCAGGCAATTCGCGCAAGCGCAAAGTCATGTTGCTGGGGCTGGCGCTGATCGTCATTCTCGGTGGCGTGGGCGTGTTCGCCTGGCACGAGCTTTACGGGCGCTGGAATGAAAGCACTGACGATGCCTACGTCAACGGCAACGTGGTGGAGATCACCCCACTGGTCACTGGCACCGTGGTCAGCATCGGCGCCGACGAGGGCGACCTGGTGCATGAAGGCCAGGTGCTGATCAATTTCGACCCCAACGATGCCCAGGTCGGCCTGCAAAGTGCCGAGGCCAATCTGGCCCGCACCGTGCGCCAGGTCCGTGGCCTGTACAGCAACGTCGATGGCATGCGCGCCCAGGTGGCGGCGCAGAAGGCCGAAGTGCAGAAAGCCCGGGACAACTTCAATCGCCGTAAGAACTTGGCGGCCAGCGGGGCGATTTCCCAGGAAGAACTCTCCCACGCTCGCGACGACCTGACCTCGGCGCAGAACGCCCTGGCCAATGCCCAGCAGCAACTCAACACCACCAATGCCTTGGTGGACGATACCGTGGTGTCGTCCCACCCGGATGTGCAGGCCGCCGCCGCGCAACTGCGCCAGGCTTACCTGACCAACGCCCGCAGCACCTTGATCGCGCCGGTGACCGGTTACGTGGCCAAGCGCACCGTGCAACTGGGCCAGCGGGTCCAGCCGGGCACCGCGCTGATGGCGGTGATTCCCCTGGACCAACTGTGGATCGACGCCAACTTCAAGGAAACCCAACTGCGTGACATGCGCATCGGCCAGCCGGTGGACATCGAAGCTGACATCTACGGCAGCGACGTGAAGTACAGCGGCACCATCGACAGCCTGGGCGCGGGTACCGGCAGTGCCTTTGCCTTGCTGCCGGCGCAGAACGCCACCGGCAACTGGATCAAGATCGTGCAACGGGTGCCGGTGCGCGTGCACATCAATGCCGAAGAACTGGCCAAGCACCCGTTGCGAGTGGGGCTGTCGACGCAGGTCAGCGTCAACCTGCGCGACCAGAGTGGCCCGGTACTGGCCCAGCAGCCGCCGCAGAAGGCGTCCTTCAGCACCAACGTCTACGACCGTCAGTTGGGTGAAGCGGATGCCCTGATCACTCGCCTGATCCACGACAACAGCGCGGCCATCGGCAAGACCGCCCAGCGCTGATTCGCCGATCCGCCTGCTGCGGCCCTGGTGGTCGCAGCACCTGCCTCGTTTCCAAGGATTTGCGATGAGCAATAACGCCTCTTTCACGCCGCCCAGCCTGTTGCTCAGCACCATCGGCCTGTCGCTGGCGACCTTTATGCAGGTGCTCGACACCACCATCGCCAACGTGGCCTTGCCGACCATCTCCGGCAACCTGGGGGTGAGTTCGGAGCAGGGCACCTGGGTCATCACCTCGTTTGCCGTGAGCAACGCCATCGCCTTGCCCCTGACCGGCTGGCTCAGCCGGCGTTTCGGCGAGGTGAAGCTGTTTATCTGGGCCACCATCCTGTTCGTGCTGGCCTCGTTTCTTTGCGGTATCTCCACCTCCATGCCCGAGTTGGTGGGCTTTCGGGTGCTCCAGGGGGTGGTGGCCGGGCCGTTGTACCCGATGACCCAGACCTTGCTGATTGCCGTCTATCCACCGGCCAAAAGGGGGATGGCCCTGGCGTTGCTGGCCATGGTCACGGTGGTGGCGCCGATTGCCGGGCCGATCCTCGGCGGCTGGATTACCGACAGTTACAGCTGGCCGTGGATCTTCTTTATCAACGTGCCCATTGGTTTGTTCGCCGCCTGGGTCGTCCGGCAGCAGTTGAAAGCGCGGCCGGTGGTGACCAGTCGCCAGCCTATGGACTACATCGGCCTGCTGACCCTGATCATTGGGGTCGGGGCGCTGCAAGTGGTGCTCGACAAGGGCAATGACTTGGACTGGTTCGAGTCCAATTTCATCATCATTGGCACGCTGATCTCGGTGGTGGCCCTGGCGGTGTTCGTGATCTGGGAAATGACCGATCGCCACCCGGTGGTCAACCTGCGGCTGTTTGCCCACCGCAACTTCCGCATTGGCACCATTGTGCTGGTGGGGGGGTACGCCGGGTTCTTCGGCATCAACCTGATCCTGCCCCAGTGGTTGCAGACCCAGATGGGCTACACCGCGACCTGGGCGGGGCTGGCTGTGGCGCCGATCGGCATCCTGCCGGTAGTGATGTCACCGTTTGTCGGCAAGTACGCCCATAAGTTCGACCTGCGCCTGCTGGCCGGGCTGGCGTTCCTGGCCATCGGCCTGAGCTGCTTTATGCGCGCCGGGTTCACCAATGAAGTGGACTTCCAGCACATTGCCCTGGTGCAGCTGTTCATGGGGATTGGCGTGGCACTGTTCTTTATGCCGACCCTGAGCATCCTGATGTCGGACTTGCCGCCCAGCCAGATTGCCGACGGCGCCGGGCTGGCGACCTTCCTGCGGACCCTGGGCGGCAGCTTTGCGGCGTCGCTGACCACCTGGATCTGGATTCGCCGGGCCGATCAGCATCATGCCTACATGAGTGAAAGCCTGAGCACCTTCGACCCCGCTACCCGAGATGCGCTGAACAGCCTGGGCGCGCGGGCACCAAGGCCTACGCGCAGTTAGACCAGGTGCTGACCAGCCAGGCCTACATGCTGTCGACCGTGGATTACTTCACATTGCTGGGGTGGGGGTTTATGGGCTTGATCCTGCTGGTGTGGCTGGCCAAACCGCCGTTTGCCGCCAAGGCGGGGCCTGCTTCAGCGGGGCATTGAGGGGCAATCGCCGGCAAGCCGGCTCCTACGGTCGTTAATTCGTTGTAGGAGCTGGCTTGCCAGCGAAGGCGTCCGTTCAGGGCGAGCCAGGCAACGCCAGTTGCGTTGGTACGAAGTCGAACGCTGCCAGGTGAAAGCCTTGTTCATCCACCTGCAACGCCCAGCCTTGTCGATCCCAGTCTCCCAGCACAATGCGCTTGGAGGCGTGCTCACCGACTTGCAACTTGTGGATAGCGGGGCGGTGGGTGTGGCCGTGCACCAGGGTGCGCACGCCGAACTCGCGCATCACCCGCGGCACTTCGTCCGGGGTCACGTCGACGATGTCGTTGGCCTTCATCCGCGTTTGCGAGCGGCTTTCATTGCGCAGCTTGCGCGCCAGCTTGTGCCGGGTGCGCAGGGGCAGATGACGCAGCACCCACAACGTCAGCGGGTTGCGCAGGTAGCGACGCAGGCGCATGTAGCCTTCATCACGGGTGCACAGGCTGTCGCCGTGCATCAGCAACACCGGTTCGCCGTAGAAGTCGACGACGCTCGGGTCTTTGAGCAGGGTGGCGCCCGCGGCCTTGCAAAAGGCCTTGCCGAGCATGAAGTCGCGATTGCCATGCATGAGGAATATCGGCGTGCCGCTATCGCTCAGATCCCGCAATGCCTGGCAGATGGAAAGCTGGTAGGGGGTCATGGCGTCGTCGCCGATCCACACCTCGAAGAAGTCCCCGAGTATGTACAGCGCCTCTGCCTCGCGGGCTCGCCCGCCGAGTAAATCCAGAAACGCCCGGGTAATGTCCGGGCGCTCCTCTTCCAGATGCAAATCTGAAATCAGCAATATCACTCAATGATCTCGGCTTTCTCGATGATCACGTCTTCTGCTGGTACGTCCTGGTGGCCGGACTTCATGGTGGTGGCCACGCCTTTGATCTTGTCGACCACTTCGTTGCCGGCAACCACTTTGCCGAACACCGCGTAGCCCCAACCCTGAACGGTCTTGCCGCTGTGGTTGAGGAAGCTGTTGTCAGCCACGTTGATGAAGAACTGGGCGGAGGCCGAATGCGGCTCCATGGTGCGGGCCATGGCCACGGTGTACTTGTCATTGGAAAGACCGTTGTCGGCTTCGTTCTGGATGCTTGGACGCTTGTCTTTCTTTTCTTTCATGCCTGGCTCGAAACCGCCGCCCTGGATCATGAAGTTACCGATCACCCGGTGGAATACGGTGTTTTCGTAGTGGCCGGCCTTAACGTATTCAACGAAGTTGGCCACGGTGACCGGGGCTTTCTCGGCGTTCAGTTCCAGCACGATCTCGCCGTGGTTGGTGGTCAGTTTGACTTGGGTCATGGTCATTACTCATTCAAGGAATTCGTGGGTTTCGGGGCGCGGATGCCGCCTGCGGGCCCGAACCGGTTTGGCGCATAGCGGCCAAGGTGCGCAGTTTAGCGTGACAGCTGTGAAATTCGAGGCTGTTTTTTCAATTGAGTTGCATTAATAAGGGCAGTTTTGGCAGCGGTGCTGTCAGGCGCTTGACAGCATCGGCTATGATAGCCGTTTTGATTTATCAGGCCGCACCTGGCCGCGCACTTGTACGTTCAAGGATCCTATGAGCAAGCCCACTGTCGACCCTACCTCGAATTCCAAGACTGGACCGGCCGTGCCGGTCAACTTCCTGCGCCCGATCATCCAGGCGGACCTGGACTCGGGTAAGCACACACAGATCGTGACCCGCTTCCCCCCTGAACCCAACGGCTACCTGCACATCGGCCACGCCAAGTCGATCTGTGTGAACTTCGGCCTGGCCCAGGAATTCGGCGGTGTCACGCACCTGCGTTTCGACGACACCAACCCGGCCAAGGAAGACCAGGAATACATCGACGCCATCGAAAGCGACGTCAAGTGGCTGGGCTTCGAATGGTCCGGTGAAGTGCGCTATGCCTCGCAGTATTTCGACCAGTTGCACGACTGGGCCGTGGAACTGATCAAGGCGGGCAAGGCCTACGTCTGCGACCTGACCCCCGAGCAAGCCAAGGAATACCGCGGCAGCCTGACCGAGCCGGGCAAGAACAGCCCGTTCCGCGAGCGTTCGGTAGAAGAGAACCTGGACTGGTTCGCTCGCATGCGTGCCGGCGAATTCCCGGACGGTGCCCGGGTACTGCGGGCCAAGATCGACATGGCCTCGCCGAACATGAACCTGCGCGACCCGATCATGTACCGCATCCGCCACGCCCATCACCACCAGACCGGTGACAAGTGGTGCATCTACCCCAACTATGACTTCACCCACGGTCAGTCGGATGCCATTGAAGGCATCACCCACTCGATCTGCACCCTGGAGTTCGAAAGCCACCGTCCGCTGTACGAGTGGTTCCTCGAGCACCTGCCAGTGCCGGCCAACCCGCGCCAGTACGAATTCAGCCGCCTGAACCTGAACTACACCATCACCAGCAAGCGCAAGCTCAAGCAACTGGTGGATGAGAAGCACGTGAATGGTTGGGACGACCCGCGCATGTCGACGCTGTCGGGTTTCCGCCGCCGCGGCTACACCCCGGCATCGATCCGCAACTTCTGCGAGATGGTTGGCACCAACCGCTCCGACGGCGTGGTCGACTACGGCATGCTGGAATTCAGCATCCGCCAGGACCTCGACGCGAATGCCCCGCGCGCCATGTGCGTGCTGCGTCCGTTGAAAGTCGTGATCACCAACTACCCGGAAGACCAGGTCGAGAACCTCGAACTGCCGCGTCATCCACAGAAAGAAGAACTCGGCGTGCGCAAGCTGCCGTTCGCCCGTGAAATCTACATCGACCGTGACGACTTCATGGAAGAGCCGCCAAAGGGCTACAAGCGCCTGGAGCCGAACGGCGAAGTGCGCCTGCGCGGCAGCTACGTTATCCGCGCCGACGAAGCCATCAAGGACGCCGACGGCAACATCGTCGAACTGCGTTGCTCGTACGATCCGGACACCCTGGGCAAGAACCCTGAAGGCCGCAAGGTCAAAGGCGTGGTCCACTGGGTGCCGGCCGCTGCCAGCATCGAGTGCGAAGTGCGCCTGTACGATCGCTTGTTCCGCTCGCCGAACCCTGAAAAGGCCGAAGACAGCGCCAGTTTCCTCGACAACATCAACCCTGACTCCCTGCAAGTGCTCACTGGTTGTCGTGCCGAGCCATCGCTTGGCAACGCACAGCCGGAAGACCGTTTCCAGTTCGAGCGCGAAGGTTACTTCTGCGCGGATATCAAGGACTCGAAACCAGGTGCCCCGGTATTCAACCGTACCGTGACCCTGCGCGACTCCTGGGGTCAGTGATTCAGTCAAGGAACTAACGTGCTAACGATCTACAACACGCTCACCAAGAGCAAAGAAGTCTTCAAGCCCCTGGACGGCAACAAGGTGCGCATGTACGTGTGCGGCATGACCGTGTACGACTACTGCCACCTGGGCCACGGCCGCAGCATGGTGGCGTTCGACCTGGTGACCCGCTGGTTGCGTTTCAGCGGCTACGACTTGACCTACGTGCGCAACATCACCGATATCGACGACAAGATCATCAATCGGGCCAACGAGAACGGTGAAGCGTTCGAAGCGCTGACCGAGCGCATGATCGCGGCGATGCACGAGGACGAAGCCCGGCTGAACATCAAGAAGCCGGACATGGAGCCTCGTGCCACCGACCATATCCCCGGCATGCACGCAATGATCCAGACCCTGATCGACAAGGGTTACGCCTACGCCCCGGGCAACGGCGACGTGTATTACCGCGTCGGCAAGTTCATGGGCTACGGCAAGCTGTCGCGCAAGAAGATCGAAGACCTGCGCATCGGCGCGCGGATCGAAGTCGACGAGTCCAAGCAGGACCCGCTGGACTTCGTGCTGTGGAAAGCCGCCAAGCCGGGCGAGCCGAGCTGGGCGTCGCCGTGGGGCGCCGGGCGTCCGGGCTGGCACATCGAATGCTCGGTGATGTCCACCTGCTGCCTGGGCGAGACCTTCGACATTCATGGCGGCGGCAGCGACCTCGAGTTTCCGCACCATGAAAACGAAATCGCCCAGAGCGAAGCCGCCACCGGCAAGACCTACGCCAATGCCTGGATGCACTGCGGCATGATTCGCATCAATGGCGAGAAGATGTCCAAGTCCTTGAACAACTTCTTCACCATCCGCGACGTGCTCGACAAGTACCACCCGGAAGTGGTGCGCTACTTGTTGGTGTCCAGCCACTACCGCAGCGCCATCAACTATTCGGAAGACAACCTCAAGGACGCCAAGGGCGCCCTGGAGCGTTTCTACCATGCGTTGAAAGGCCTGCCGAACGTGGCGCCGGTTGGCGGCGAAGCCTTTGTCGAGCGCTTCACCCAGGTGATGAACGACGACTTCGGTACGCCGGAAGCCTGCGCGGTGCTGTTCGAGATGGTGCGCGAGATCAACCGCCTGCGTGACAGCGACCTGAATGCCGCAGCCGGTCTGGCGGCGCGCTTGAAGGAACTGGCCAGCGTGCTGGGCGTGCTGCAACTGGAGGCCGATGACTTCCTCCAGGCCGGTGCCGAAGGCCGGGTCGATGGCGCCGAAGTCGAAGCGCTGATCCAGGCTCGCCTGCAAGCCCGTGCCGACAAGAACTGGGCGGAATCCGACCGTATTCGCGACCAGATCACGGCCATGGGCGTGATCCTGGAAGACGGCAAAGGTGGAACCACCTGGCGTCTGGCTGACTAACCGCAGCCACGGCTAAAAACAAAACCCGCCCCGTGCGGGTTTTTGTTTGCCCACTTGCCGGCGATGGGGCCTTTGAACATGACGCAAGGCTCGTTGACGCCATCGCTGGCAAGCCAGCTCCTACACCAGATCACGACTCACACCCCCCTTGTAGGAGCCGGCTCGCCGGCGATGGGGCATGTGAACATGACGCAAGGCCCGTTGACGCCATCGCTGGCAAGCCAGCTCCTACACTAGGTCACGACTCACACCCCCCT
>NZ_JALQCW010000139.1 GCF_023241715.1 Pseudomonas morbosilactucae | reverse complement strand
GGCCGGCCCAGATGTACAGGGTAATCAATGCCCAGAAGTGCACGATGGACAGGCGATAGGAGTAGATCGGACGTTCGGCCTGTTTCGGCACGAAGTAATACATCATCCCCAGGAAGCCGGTGGTCAGGAAGAAGCCCACGGCGTTGTGGCCGTACCACCACTGGATCATGGCGTCGGTGGCACCGGCGTACGCCGAGTAAGACTTGAAGAAGCTGACCGGCAGGGAAGCGTGGTTGACGATGTGCAGCATCGCCGTGACCACGATAAAGGCGCCGTAGAACCAGTTGCCCACATAGATGTGCTTGGTCTTGCGCTTGACGATGGTGCCGAAGAACACCAAGCCGTAGGTGACCCAGACAATGGCCAGCAAAATGGCCAGGGGCCATTCCAGCTCTGCGTATTCCTTGGTGGTGGTGTAACCCAGCGGCAAGGTGACGATTGCGCCGACGATCACCGCTTGCCAACCCCAGAAGGTGAAGGCAGCGAGGCTGTCGGAAATCAGTCGCGTCTGGCAGGTTCGCTGCACGACATAGTAGGAAGTGGCGAACAATGCACAACCACCGAAGGCGAAAATCACCAGGTTGGTGTGCAGTGGGCGAAGGCGTCCGAACGTCGTCCAGGGAAGATCGAAGTTCAGTTCAGGCCACACAAGTTGTGAGGCAATGAAGACGCCAAGCCCCATGCCAAGGATCCCCCAGACCACCGTCATGATGGCGAACTGGCGGACTACCTTATAGTTATAAGCAGTCGGACTGATTGCTGTGCTCATTCTAAGGTTCCACGGTTTTGATGTTTTATTAGGATTAAAATTCGGCCGCAAGTATGGAGAAAGCAGGGGGTCATTGCAACGCGCCATGACCTGGGTCAATGCTTTACAGCGCTTATTCTGCGGCCTTTCCATGTGCCGAGTAGGGACAAAAATGCCCTGTCAGAAAATGTCACAGCGGACGATAAAAACGAGGGTCCAGGTTAGTTGTAACCGGGTGTGTGGAAGAAGGCCGAATAGCTGACAGGCGGTAAGTCTCACGACAGCCGGTAGATACCAGCCTTTGCGGTCTGTCATCGAACCTGAGCTTCGAACTTAACGGCTACCGTTGGCCTGTGACCGGCCGTTGCCAGTCCACTTCGGGGTGAGCTTAGACCCGAATCCGATGAGTGGAAAGGCGTACCTTGGAAGGGGTGCGACACTTGGTCGCAAAGAGGCGGGGGGCGTTTCAAGCGGCAAGCTGCAAGTGAAAACTCACAGCTTGCCGTTGATTTTTACGGCTGGTTTTCAGCTTGAGGCGGGTTATTGCTGGTGTGGGAGAGGCTGTACACGTAAGCCGCCAGCAGTTGCACTTTGTCGTTGCCGAGCAGTTCGTTCTGCGCTGGCATATGGCCCTGGCGACCATGGCGAATGGTCTGCTGCAACTGCGCCAGGCCTGTGCCGTAGATGAAACCGGCGGGCTGGGTCAGGTCCGGTGCGCCCATGAGCGCGGTGCCTTTGCCGTTGGCGCCGTGGCAAGCCACGCAGGTGGTGCTGAAAGCCAGTTGGCCGGCTTGCAGGTCGGCGTTGCTGTCTTCAGGCAGGGGCAGGCCGGCAACTCATGACGCACATACGCCGCGACGTTCTTCACGCCGTCTTCCTTGAGCACTTCGCCCCAGGCGGGCATCGCCGCCATGCGCCCACCGAGGATGGTGGTCTTGATGGTTTCGGCATCGCCACCCCAGCGCCAGATGTTGTCGGCCAGGTTAGGGAAGCCGAATGCGCCCTTGGCATCCGAGCCGTGGCACACCGAGCAGTTGGAGGCGAACAGGCGACCGCCCATTTTCAGCGCTTGTGGGTCCTTGGCCACTTCCTCCAAGGGCATGGCGGCAAATTTGGCGAAGATCGGGCCGAACTTGGTGTCGGCCTTGGCCATTTCCTTTTCCCATTCCTTGGTCTGGGTCCAGCCGTCCTCATAGCCCGGCAGGATGCCTTTCCAGTTGCCCAGGCCGGGGTAGAGGATCAGGTAGCCCACGGCGAACACCAGGGTGCCGGCGAACAGCATGAACCACCACTGTGGCAGCGGGTTGTCGTACTCCTCGATGCCGTCGAAGGCGTGGCCCATGGTCTGGTCGACACTGCCCTTGGTTTCGCCCTTGCGGGTCCCGATCAACAGCCAGGTCAGGCCGATCAGGCTGCCAATGGTCAGTACGCAGATCCATGCACTCCAGAAGGTAGTCATGGCCGAATGCTCCTTGTCACAGGCTCTTGGGATTGAGCGTCATCAGGTGGGTTGTCGGCGGCGTCCGGCAAGGGATCGTCGGCGAACGGCAGCAGGCGTGCCTGGGCGAACTCGGGGTTGCGCTTGGCGTTGAAGACCCAGATCGACAGGCCGACAAAGGCGATCATCACCACCAGGGTGCCGAGGCCGCGGATCATTCCGCTATCGAGTGCAAAAGCCATGGCTCACCTCTTGCTCTTGATGGCAGTGCCAAGCACTTGCAGGTAGGCCACTAGAGCGTCCATTTCTGTCTTGCCCTTGAGGGAGGCCGTGGCGCCGGCGATGTCGTCGTCGGTGTAAGGCACGCCCAGGGTGCGCATGGTGCGCAGCTTGGTTTCGGTGTGGCTGCTGTCCACGGCCTGGGTGACCAGCCAGGGATAGGCCGGCATCTTCGACTCGGGCACCACGTTGCGCGGGTTGTACAAGTGCGCGCGATGCCAGTCATCGGAGTAGCGCGCGCCGACCCGGGCCAGGTCCGGACCGGTACGCTTGGAGCCCCAGAGGAACGGGTGATCCCAGACGCTTTCACCGGCCACCGAGTAGTGGCCATAACGCTCGGTTTCAGCACGGAACGGACGGATCATCTGTGAGTGACAGCCGACACAGCCTTCGCGGATGTAGATGTCGCGGCCTTCCAGTTGCAGCGCGGTGTAGGGCTTCATGCCTTCCACCGGCTTGTTGGTGACGTCCTGGAAGAACAGCGGGACGATTTGGGTCAGGCCGCCGATGCTGACGGCGAAGACCATCAGCAGCATCAACAGGCCGACGTTTTTCTCGATTACTTCGTGTTTCATGGCGGACTCCTCAGGCCATCTGCGCCGCGGCGGCGACTTCGGCAGGCTGGGCTGCACGTACGGTGCGCCAGGTGTTGTAGGCCATCAGCAACATGCCGCTGAGGAAGATGGCCCCGCCTACCAGCCGCACGATGAAGCCAGGGTGGCTGGCCACCAGGGTTTCGACGAAGGAGTAGGTCAAGGTGCCGTCTTCGTTGACTGCGCGCCACATCAGGCCCTGGGCGATGCCGTTGACCCACATCGAGGCGATGTAGAGCACGGTGCCGATGGTGGCGAGCCAGAAGTGCGCGTTGATCAGGCCAATGCTGTGCATCTGCTCGCGACCGAAGACTTTCGGGATCATGTGGTACAGGGCGCCGATGGAGATCATCGCAACCCAGCCCAGGGCCCCGGCGTGTACGTGGCCGATGGTCCAGTCGGTGTAGTGGGATAGGGCGTTGACGGTCTTGATTGCCATCATCGGACCTTCGAAGGTCGACATGCCGTAGAACGCCAGGGACACCACCAGGAAGCGCAGGATCGGGTCGCTGCGCAACTTATGCCAGGCGCCCGAGAGGGTCATCATGCCGTTGATCATGCCGCCCCAGCTTGGCGCCAGGAGGATCAGCGACATCACCATGCCCAGCGACTGCGCCCAGTCCGGCAGCGCGGTGTAGTGCAGGTGGTGCG
>NZ_JALQCW010000138.1 GCF_023241715.1 Pseudomonas morbosilactucae | reverse complement strand
CTGGCTTTGGCAGCCTGCTCCTTCAGTGTTCCGAGGCGTTCCTGGATCTGCCCCGCCGCGCTCAACCGCCTGGCTGTACTTCGCGGGCCACCTCGCCGATCACTGACTGAGCTGCCGTGATGCCGCGCAGGGTCCGCTGCAGCTTGGCGCCCAGCGCTGGCCCCACAAAGGGCACGTTCTCCAGCTCCGATGCGGCGCCGCTGATGTCGCTGATAGCACCGTTCATGGGCCCCAGCATGTCATCGGCACTACGTCGGCCAGCCTCTCCCGCGGCCACCAGGGACTGGAGCCCTGACTGCAGTTGCTCCATGTAGGCCATGGCACCTCCTTAAACGTGTGGTTCATCCGATAGCTGACGGGCCGCGGCCTGGCGGCTGAATTCGTCGAACATCCGGCGCAGGTGGGGCTCAACTTCGCGGGCCAGTTGAGCGGGGTCCTTGACGTCTCCCTGGACCGAGACGGGCATGTTTGGCGCAAAGGTGAATTGCTGGTCGACCTTGGGCGGTGCTGCTTTCGCAGACTCGGGCGCTTGAGCATCGCCGGCGCCGCAGCAGACGGTGTACCGGTCCCCATCGAGCGCACCACCTGCCCCATCAGCGGGGGTGTCTGGCCGGTCTTGAACGACTTCGCAATATCACCCAGGACCGGTGGGATGTTCTTCCCGGCGTTCGCCATCATGAGCGGCCCAGCGATGGGCATCGTTTTAAGCGACTCGTCGGAACCGAACAGCGACTTGCCTGCAAAAGAGCCAAGAGCGTCACCGCCCCAGTAACCGAGAGCGCCACCAACGACGACACCAATAGCGCCCCCGATGGCTGTGCCAAGTCCTGGCACGATTGAGCCAAGAGCAGCTCCAGCCGCCGCGCCCATTTTGGCTCCAACGATGGTGCCCGCTAAACCACCCACCGCCCCGCCATACCCTTCGGCCTTTTCATCTCGGGTGACGGCGTTGTCGTAGGTGTCCTTGGCCTTGACGACGGCCCCGACCACAGCCAGCAGGGTGCCAAATTTAATGAAGTTAGTGACACCGCGACCGATGCTGGCAGCACCAGCGCGGACACCCAGCCCACGGCCAGCACCACGCCCACGACCACCACGCCCGCCCTTACGGCCCTTCTTATCCTTACCGCCATCCGTGTCGTAATCACCACCACCCGCCCCTGGGTTGGTGACAAAGACCCGCTGAATCACGTTCGGGTTACCCATCATCGATCCGCGGGCCACGTTGAGCATGCCCTTGCCGATCTTGAACGCGGAGACCACGCTTTTCAGGGCGACAAGCCCAGCGCCCAATGCGGTGATCCCCAGTACCAGGGGAGGCGCCTTTTCAGTGAGGCGAGTCAGCGAACCGGCCACCACCGTGATGTGCTTGGCCACCGCATCCGTGGCCGGGCGCAATGCGTCACCCACCGCACGCATGGCGTCGTTCATGGCATGGCCTGTTTCGGCCCACAGTTGAGAGGAGGTTTCCCGGCGTTCAGCCAGGTTCTTGTCGAGAATGCCGGTGGCGTTCTTCGACTCGGCTTTCAGTTGTTCATACAGCGCCTTGTTCTGAGAGAAGGCCGTGAGCGCCGCCTTGACCTGCATGTCGGCGAAGATATCGCCGGTGCGCAGGGCTTTCTCCAACGACTCCAGCATGGCCTTCGCCTTGGCCGGATCCGTCTCCTTGCTGATAGCGGCCGTCGCCTCGGCCATCTTCTTGGCCTGCTCAGGGTTGGTCGCCTCGACGTAACGCTGGGCCAGCGCAAAGCTCGACTCCAGGGTCGACATGCCTTTTTGAATGCCGCTGTTCAGCGAGGACTGGTAATCGATGCCCGCATCCTTGTAGGCCTTGACTACCTCACCGGAGCCGATTTTCTCCATCCAGTTTTTCAGGTTGTTGGCCGCCTCATCAGAGCCGCCGGCGGTCTTCATTTGCACCTGCAGCATCGAGCCCAACTGACTCACAGAGTCCAGCCCGGTGATGCCGATCTTCTCCATGCCGGCCAGCATCTGCGGAAACCACTTGGCCATGTCCGCGGCCTCAAAGCTGCCCGCCTGGCCCTGCATGGCGATAGCCTCCAGGGCCTTTTCCATCATCTTGGGGTCGACGATCTTGGCGTTCTGCTGCAGCGCCTGAATCATGTTCGCCGTGTCGACCCCGGTTGCGCCCTGCCCCACGGCGAACTTGGCCGCCACTGGCGCATAGGCCAGCGCCTTGTCCAGCTCCATGCCGGCACCGACCAACTGGTTCACCAGGTCAGCCACGTCATTGCGGCCCATCCCGGTGTCTTGCGAGGTCTGAATGATGGTGCGCGTCATCTGGGCTTCTTGCGGCTTGTTGGCCACGTCCGCCTTGATCGCGATGTCACGGATGATTGCCTGATAGTCCGCGCTGATTTTAGTAGGGATCGACACCACCCCAACCCCTGCCACCGCCTGGCCGATCCCTGACTTGAGGCCCTCCTTACCTTCCTTGATCTGCTGGTGCCCTTTCATCTGCAGATCTGCACCCTTGGCCACCCGGCCGAGGGCCTGGTATTCCTGGCGCAGCTTGTGCACTTGAACACCCTGTTTGCGCAGGCTGTCCAGGTTCCCCTCCAACTTGCGCAGCAGCCCGGCCGCCGAGGCGGCGCCGGTGTCGTGGGCTTTCTTCCATTCGTCCCGCAGGCGCATGGTTTCGCCGATGGTGCTCTTCAGCACCTTGGCCCGGTTACCCTGCTCTTCCAACTGCTTGATCCGGCCTTCAACCGTCTTGAAGGCGGCGCCCACCGTCGCGCTGACGGCGCCACCAATCACCAACCCTATCGCCAGTCTGCTCGCCATCTGTCGCCCCTATGCCCGAAGTGATCGGCTCAGTCCGTGAGCCACCAGACCATGTCGCTAAAACGCATGGTCGTGATTTCCTCGGCGGAAAAATGCAGC
>NZ_JALQCW010000137.1 GCF_023241715.1 Pseudomonas morbosilactucae | reverse complement strand
GTTGCCCAGGGACGGGCTGATCTGGCCGCTGATGGCGATTGATCGCCGCGCTGGCTTTGGCAGCCTGTTCCTTCAGTGTGCCGAGGCGCTCCTGGATCTGCCCCGCCGCGCTCACCGCCTGGCTGTACTTGCGCGGCCACCTCGCCGATCACGGACTGGGCAGCCGAGATGCCGCGCAGGGTTCGCTGCAGCTTTGCGCCCAGCGCTGGCCCCACAAAGGGCACGTTCTCAAGCTCCGATGCGGCGCCGCTGATGTCGCTGATAGCACCGTTCATAGGCCCCAGCATGTCATCGGCACTACGTCGGCCAGCCTCTCCCGCGGCCACCAGGGACTGGAGCCCTGACTGCAGTTGCTCCATGTAAGCCATGGCACCTCCTAAACGTGTGGTTCATCCGATAGCTGACGGGCCGCGGCCTGGCGGCTGAACTCGTCGAACATCCGGCGCAGGTGGGGCTCGACTTCGCGGGCCAGTTGAGCGGGGTCTTTGACGTCTCCCTGGACCGAGACGGGCATGTTTGGCGCAAAGGTGAATTGCTGGTCGACCTTGGGCGGTGCTGCTTTCGCAGACTCAGGCGCCTTGAGCATCGCCGGCGCCGCAGCAGACGGTGTGCCGGTCCCCATCGAGCGCACCACCTGCCCCATCAGCGGGGGCGTCTGGCCGGTCTTGAACGACTTCGCTATATCGCCCAGGACCGGTGGGATGTTCTTCCCGGCGTTCGCCATCATGAGCGGCCCAGCGATGGGCATGGTTTTAAGCGACTCGTCGGAACCGAACAGCGATTTGCCTGCAAAGGAGCCCAGGGCGTCACCGCCCCAGTAGCCGATAGCACCACCAACGACGACACCGATAGCGCCCCCGATGGCTGTGCCAAGCCCTGGCACGATGGAGCCCAGGGCAGCGCCAGCCGCCGCACCCATTTTGGCTCCCACGATGGTGCCCGCTAAGCCACCCACCGCACCGCCATACCCCTCAGCCTTTTCGTCTCGGGTGACGGCGGTGTCGTAGGTGTCCTTGGCCTTGACGACCGCCCCGACCACAGCCAGCAGGGTGCCAAATTTAATGAAGTTAGTGACACCGCGACCGATGCTGGCAGCACCAGCGCGGACACCCAGCCCACGGCCAGCACCACGACCACGACCGCCACGCCCGCCCTTACGGCCCTTCTTGTCCTTACCATCATCCGTGTCGTAATCACCGCCCGCCCCTGGGTTGGTGACAAAGACCCGCTGAATCACGTTCGGGTTACCCATCATCGATCCGCGGGCCACGTTGAGCATGCCCTTGCCGATCTTGAACGCTGAGACCACGCTTTTCAGGGCGACAAGCCCAGCGCCCAGTGCGGTGATCCCCAGCACCAGGGGAGGCGCCTTTTCAGTCAGGCGAGTCAGCGAGTTGGCTACAACAGTGATGTGCTTGGCCACGGCATCCGTGGCCGGGCGCAATGCATCACCCACCGCACGCATGGCATCGTTCATGGCATGGCCTGTTTCGGCCCACAGCTGAGAGGAGGTTTCCCGGCGTTCAGCCAGGTTCTTGTCGAGAATGCCGGTGGCGTTCTTCGACTCGGCTTTCAGTTGCTCATACAGCGCCTTGTTCTGAGAGAAGGCCGTGAGCGCCGCCTTGACCTGCATGTCAGCGAAGATATCACCGGTGCGCAGGGCCTTCTCCAACGACTCCAGCATGGCCTTCGCCTTGGCCGGATCCGTCTCCTTGCTGATATTGGCCGTCGCCTCGGCCATCTTCTTGGCCTGCTCAGGGTTAGTCGCCTCGACGTAACGCTGGGCCAGGGCAAAGCTCGACTCCAGGGTCGACATGCCTTTTTGAATACCGCTGTTCAGCGAGGACTGGTAATCGATGCCCGCGTCCTTATAGGCCTTGACCACCTCCCCGGAGCCGATTTTCTCCATCCAGTTTTTCAGGTTGTTGGCCGCCTCATCGGAGCCGCCGGCGGTCTTCATTTGCACCTGCAGCATTGAGCCCAGCTGACTCACTGAGTCCAGCCCGGTGATGCCGATCTTCTCCATGCCGGCCAGCATCTGCGGAAACCACTTGGCCATATCCGCGGCTTCAAAGCTGCCCGCCTGGCCCTGCATGGCGATAGCTTCCAGGGCCTTTTCCATCATCTTGGGGTCGACGATCTTGGCGTTCTGCTGCAGCGCCTGAATCATGTTGGCCGTGTCGACGCCGCTGGAGCCCTGTCCCACCGCGAACTTGGCCGCAACTGGGGCATAGGACAGCGCCTTATCCAGTTCCATGCCGGCACCGACCATCTGGTTCACCAGGTCGGCCACATCATTGCGGCCCAGCCCAGTGTCTTTCGAAGTCTGAATGATGGTGCGGGTCATCTCGGCTTCTTGTGGCTTGTTGGCCACATCCGCCTTGATGGCAATGTCGCGGATGATTGCTTGGTAGTCCGCGCTGATTTTAGTAGGGATCGACACCACCCCAACCCCGGCCACCGCCTGGCCGATCCCGGACTTGAGGCCCTCCTTACCTTCCTTGATCTGCTGGTGCCCTTTCATCTGCAGATCTGCACCCTTGGCCACCCGGCCGAGGGCCTGGTACTCCTGGCGCAGCTTGTGCACCTGAACACCCTGTTTGCGCAGGCTGTCCAGGTTCCCCTCCAACTTGCGCAGCAGCCCGGCCGCCGAGGCGGCGCCGGTGTCGTGGGCTTTCTTCCACTCATCTCGCAAGCGCATGGTTTCGCCGATGGTGCTCTTCAGCACTTTGGCCCGGTTGCCCTGCTCTTCCAGCTTCTTGATCCGGCCTTCAACCGTCTTGAAGGCGGCGCCCACAGTCGCGCTGACGGCGCCACCAATCACCAACCCTATCGCCAGTCTGCTCGCCATCTGTCGCCCCTATGCTCGATAAGTGATCAGCTCAGTCCGTGAGCCACCAGACCATGTCGCTAAAGCGCATGGTCGTGATTTCCTCGGCGGAAAAATGCAGCTCGCTCGCGAGCCGCTTCGCCGCCATCT
>NZ_JALQCW010000136.1 GCF_023241715.1 Pseudomonas morbosilactucae | reverse complement strand
GCCAATCGCAAGATAGAAAGCACCTTGCAACGAGTTCGTACCTGAGCCGTTATCGTTGGCCAGAAGCATCACAGAGCTCTTTGAAACTCCAGCCACGTTGATGACACCGTCTGCCCCATAACAGCAGGTGCCGGATTTGAAGTTGTTGCCAACGCACACAAACACGTCGTCGGAAATTCGATCGGGGAATGGCACCGTGAGTGTCCGTTATTAGCAATTTGAGAACTTAAACCCCACTGAAGCACCAAGCCGCCAAGCCAGGTCGGGAAGGTGATATAGCCATTCGTCGTGAGACTGATCGAGAACCCTCTGCGGGCTTTCTTGGGGGTCAGCATCACCAGGTCATTAGCGCCGTCCAGCATCTGCGCATCGCTGGCCACCTTCGCTGTGCCCTGATTGACCTCAGTCGCCTGAGCGGCCAGCGGGGCAAGCGCTGCAACGTCGATGTTTCCCTGATTGATCGGCGCGTTCCAGGCCTTGATGCACCACATAACCGCCAGGTTGCGCGGACGGGTTTCGGTGCCGCCGGTTGTTGATACCGGAAAGTTACCAGCGCCCGCAAAGCTGCCTGTGCTTGTCTCAAACACGCTACTGGTTGCAACATTCGAAGCAGCCCCATAGTTCGTAACTGCCGAAGGTGCGTTGACAACTGGTGATGTCCGTAAGTTGTTGTAGTGCGGGTGTGCTTTCAGTTCGTCGCTCTGAAGACTGCCCAGGGCCCGCCCAGCATCGACCCCGCGCCCATTGTCCCAGCCTCGCAGGAACTCGCCCCGCGAATCCGGCAAGCGGAAGTAACCGGCTCCCTCGTCGCCCTTGTTGAAGGTCGTGCCCAGATATGCGGCCAGATCGGGAAAGGCTGCAATGCTCCACGAACCGCCATTGACCTCAAGGAAGCCCGCAGGAGCGGTCCCCTTGGGAAACGCCACCATCGAGCCCACCGGCAACGACGAGGCCTGAGCCACCATCGCCTCGATCTCCGCCTTGGTGTAAGTGTCGGTGATACCGTGCCCGGCCAGCGTGGTCGGGTTGGTCCCGGCGATCACCCGGCCGTACTTGTCGACGGTGACATTGGCATAGGAACCCGCGCTGATGCCGGTCCGGCCGACGGCCATTTCAAACACCAGGGCCGTGGTGCCAAGGACAATCGGCCCATCGGTCACCAACTGCCAGACGCTGTCACCGTTGACCGTGCCCTTCTCGATACTGACGAACAGACCCGGGGTCACCTCCAGGCTGCTGTCGGCATCCGTGGCCCGCTTCCAGACGCCCGTCGATGACACCACGTACAGCCCGTTGTCCTTGGCCTGGGTCTGGTTCTTCACCAGCACCCGGGCATCGGCCGGCAGCAGCACCCCGTCGAGGTCAGCAAGCCACTCAAAACGATATTGGCCGTGGTGGCCACCAGCGCCGAGTGCTTGAAGTCCAACTTGGCCAGGGCTTCGATCACGGCGTTATCGACGTACTCGCGAGTCGCCAGGACCACCGCGGGGTCGATCTTCAGCACGATCTGCGCCGTGTTGGCCACGATGAAGTTCATGCGGATGATCTGGGTCTTGCCGGTGCCGGCCAGCAAGGCTTGAAGCTCGGTGCGCAGTTGGCCACCGCGCCATGTCGCCGTCTGCATCGTAGAGTGCGATCTCGCGGATCCAGCGGCCG
>NZ_JALQCW010000135.1 GCF_023241715.1 Pseudomonas morbosilactucae | reverse complement strand
CGATGGACTGCCGCAGGTGCTCAATGCCCGACAGCGGCAAGCCGGTGCGGCGATCCATTCCGATCATCGTGTTACTCCTGCAGTTGCAGATCCGGGTGCGCGGTCAGGTAGTCCTGGGCGACGGTGTCGCCGGGATCGGCGGACACCTGCCCCTTGGCGACCGCCAACTGGCGCCCGTCTGGCAGGATCAGAACGCGGGAGGTATAGAGGGTGTCGCGGAATACCGAAGGACCGGCGCTGGCCGATTCATCGGTGATTCGTTTGGGGCTGACCATGGTTTTCTCCAGGTACAAAAAAACCGCTCTCGGCGGTTGGGTGTCAGTAAGGGTTGCTGCGCTTCACTGAGGCGCTCCGGTTGATCCAGGGCCAGGCGTCACACCTGAATGGGTATGGGTCGACCGACATTCACGCCGTTGTGCAGCAGGCTGGAGCCATTGATTTGCACGTCACCGTTCAAGGTGATCTGCCCGGTCAGCGTGATGGTGTCGGCCTGGCCAGTGATGGCGCCGTCCGTGATCACCGCGGTACTGCCGCCGACCTGAATGGTCACCGTGCCGGTGGGCAGGCTGATGGTGTAGCTCTTGGCCTGCCAGTCGTAGACCAGCGAGCCGCCATCATCAAACCGCCAGACCTCGACGTGGTCGCGGTTGTCCGGTTGCGGGCCAGCGTTGCCGTACAGGCCCGCGACAAACGTGCCCTGTGCCGGCTCACCGCTGGGACTGATCAAGGCCCCCTGCTCGCCCAGACTGGGCGCTCGCCAGTGGCGGGCCTTGCCGGCGGCCTGGCTATGCCAACGGACCCAGGCGCTGGTCCAGCCGG
>NZ_JALQCW010000134.1 GCF_023241715.1 Pseudomonas morbosilactucae | reverse complement strand
CGATGGACTGCCGCAGGTGCTCGATGCCCGACAGCGGCAAGCCGGTGCGGCGATCCATTCCGATCATCGTGTTACTCCTGCAGTTGCAGATCCGGGTGCGCGGTCAGGTAGTCCTGGGCGACGGTGTCGCCGGGATCGGCGGACACCTGCCCCTTGGCGACCGCCAACTGGCGGCCGTCTGGCAGGATCAGAACGCGGGAGGTATAGAGGGTGTCGCGGAACACCGAAGGACCGGCGCTGGCCGACTCGTCGGTGATTCGTTTGGGGCTGACCATGGTTTTCTCCAGGTACAAAAAAACCGCTCTCGGCGGTTGGGTGTCAGTAAGGGTTGCTGCGCTTCACTGAGGCGCTCCGGTTGATCCAGGGCCAGGCGTCACACCTGAATGGGTATGGGTCGACCGACATTCACCCCGTTGTGCTGCAGGCTGGAGCCGTTGATTTGCACGTCACCGTTCAAGGTGATCTGCCCGGTCAGCGTGATGGTGTCGGCCTGGCCAGTGATGGCGCCGTCCGTGATCACCGCGGTACTGCCGCCGACCTGAATGGTCACCGTGCCAGTGGGCAGGCTGATGGTGTAGCTCTTGGCCTGCCAGTCGTAGACCAGCGAGCCGCCATCATCAAACCGCCAGACCTCGACGTGGTCGCGGTTGTCCGGTTGCGGGCCAGCGTTGCCGTAAAGGCCCGCGACAAACGTGCCCTGTGCCGGCTCGCCGCTGGGGCTGATCAAGGCCCCCTGCTCGCCCAGGCTGGGTGCTCGCCAGTGGCGGGCCTTGCCGGCGGCCTGGCTATGCCAGCGAACCCAGGCGCTGGTCCAGCCGGCGCCCATCGGAAACACGCACAGTGCCCGCCGCCAGATCCACGCCGACCACGCTGCAAGGAATGATCAGCCCGGCGATCATCCGG
>NZ_JALQCW010000133.1 GCF_023241715.1 Pseudomonas morbosilactucae | reverse complement strand
CCTGAAGATCGCCATCGCTGGCAAGCCAGCTCCTACAGCACCCCGCAAACCATCCCTCTGTAGGAGCCAGCCCGCCGGCGATCAACCCTTGAAGCTTGAAGCTCGCCGCTTGAGGCTCCCCCCCCACCTACCACGTCAGGTAAAAATCGCTACGGTCTGACGGGCCCAAAGTACCCTTCGGCCGCTTTCATCCCAGATTTCCATGTCCTGCAAGGAATACCCCTCCAGTGCCTGCTGGCTAAAGGAGTTGATGAGGAACCATTCGCCGGCAACGGCCGGCTGCGGCAAGTCAATCATCCAGGATGCCGAACTGATCGCCGCCGGTTCGGTGAAGCAGGTCATGGCAGCTGGCGGCAGGCTGTCAGCCAGGGCAATCAGGGCGACCGCCGGGTCAACACCTTGCGCATCCAGATGACGGACCCACATCAGCAACTCGGGATTTTCCGCGGCCGACACCGGTAGCGACCCACCTGCAGGACGCATTTCAAAGTTGTAGGCGCACGCCGGGGCTACAGCAGGGTCCAACTCCAGTGTTGTGTACTCGGAAGGGCCGCCCACGGGTGGGCGACACCACGAGTCGTGGACAATGCGACTGGCCCGTGGCCGCACAAACGACAGGGTTGTACGCAACGCCAACTCGTTGCCCGACAGGCAATCGACGGCCACAGAGGTCGCTGATCGCCCCTCGCGCAAGACGCTGGAGTTAAAGGTCTGAGGCTGCGTGACAGGCCCGATGAACGACACCTGCGCAGACTTGAACGGCGGTAAGTCGACTGTTTCATTGCGCAGGATGGTCTCGAGGGAAAGTGCCGCCGACAACCCGCCAAAAACCGTGCGCCCCTGTCGCCAATTGGCCGGTGAATCGAACGGCAGCGACGGATCAAATTGCTTGATTAGCTGGGCAAACGAACTCATGTCACGGCTCCGCCATCCGACGCATCAGTCCAGCGGCGAAACAGCACGCTGGCATTTACCCCACCGAAGCCAAAGCCATTGGACATGGCGTGCTGGATTGCCATCGGCCTGGATTGAAGGGCGACCAGGTTCAAGCCCGTAGCCGCTTCATCCGGGTTGAGCAAGTTGAGCGTCGGCGGAACGATTTGGTCGCGCAGTGCCAGAACGGTGAACACGGCTTCCAGGCCGCCAGCCGCCCCCAGCAAGTGACCGGTGGCGGACTTGGTCGACGTAATCGCAACGTGCGAGGAAGAGCCGAACAACCCACGAATCGCCGCCAACTCACCTTTATCACCGATGGGCGTTGAGGTGGCATGGGCGTTGATGTGCTGAATGTCTTCGGGGTTGAGCCCGGCCTGATCCAGCGCCTGCTGCATTGCACGGCGGGCACCATTACCGTCCTCAGGGCCTGCGGTCAGATGATGGGCGTCCGCGCTGGTGCCATACCCGATCAACTCGGCGATCGGCTGCGCTCCCCGTGCCAAGGCATGTTCAAGGGACTCGATCACCAGTAACCCGGCGCCCTCGCCCATGACGAAACCGTCCCGATCCTGATCGAAGGGGCGAGAGGCTTGCTCGGGGCGATCGTTAAAATGGCTGGACAGTGCTCGAGCGGCGGCGAACCCAGCGAGGCTGACGCGATGAATCGCCGCCTCAGCCCCGCCGCACAACGCGATGTCGGCTTCACCCGAGCGGATTAGCCGAGCCGCGTCGCCAATGGCTTGCACCCCGGCGGCGCAGGCAGTGACCGGAGCCCCCAGCGGCCCCTTGAAGTGATATTTGATCGAGACATGACCCGCCGCCAGGTTGGCAAGAAACGACGGGATGGTGAAGGGTGAGAGCCGACCGGGCCCGCGCTCGTCAGTGGTGCGAACCGCATTGGCTATCGCGGTGAAGCCGCCAATCCCCGTGCCAATGATCGTCGCCGTCCGCTCCTGCTCAGTGCCCTGCCCGGGTGACCACTGGGCTTGCGCCAAGGCCTCGCCTGCCGCCAGAAGGGCAAATTCGATAAACCGGTCGATTTTCTTCCGGTCCTTTGCCGAGGCGGCCAACTCCGGATCAAAACCCGCAACAGGGTCCTGCTCCAGTGAAGGCACCCGGCCTCCTACCGCGCATCCGACCCCCTCACTCAATTCATCCGGCAAGGCGGTGATACCGGACTGCCCCTCCAACAAACGGCGCCAGACTTCCTCCACACCACAACCCAAGGGAGAAACGACTCCCATACCAGTGACTACGATACGTTTGCTTTCCAATGACATTGATTCACCTCATGCGATCTTCGTCAGGGCCCGGTTAATCGGGGCCCTGATTAGCTACTGTCTTCGGCGGCCTTGAGAAAGAAGCTCGCCCGCCTCCGCGGGCGCTTGCTCTCTCATTCAGGCTGGGTGTGGGTGGGTCGAGGGTTCCTGAGCGGTTTCGGGCCTGATCTTGAACCACAGGGCATACATCGCCGGCAGAAACACCAGGGTCAGCACGGTGCCGGCAAAGGTGCCGCCAATCAGGGTGTAGGCCAGCGTTCCCCAGAACACCGAATGGGTCAGCGGAATGAACGCCAGCATGGCCGCCAGCGCGGTGAGGATCACCGGCCGTGCACGCTGCACAGTGGCTTCGACCACCGCGTTGTAGGGCGACAAGCCGGCTTGCTCGTTGGAATGAATCTGGCCAATCAGGATCAGCGTGTTGCGCATCAGAATGCCGGACAACGCAATCAGCCCCACCAAGGCGTTGATCCCGAATGGTTGCTGGAACAGCAGCAGAATCGGCACCACACCAATCAGGCCCAGGGGCGCGGTGGCAAACACCATCCACATGGCCGACATCGAGCGCACCTGAATGATGATGGTCAGCAACATCAGCGCGATCATGATCGGGAACAACGGCAGCAAGGCCTTGTTGGCTTTACCCGACTCCTCGATCGCGCCGGCGAGCTCGATGCGGTACCCCTTGGGCAGCGTTTCGATGAGGGGCTGCAACTGCGTGATCAGGGCATTGGAGACATCCGGCGGCTGGAGACCTTCAGCCACGTCACCGCGCACGGTGATGGTCGGCGTGCGATCACGACGCCGCAGGATGGGTTCCTCCATGCGCACCTCCACCGTCCCCACCTGGGATAGCGACACGCGCTGGCCTTGGGCACCGGTCAGGGTGAAGGCCGCCAGTTTCGACGGATCCAGGCGCGTCTCTCCCGCCGAGCGAGCCACCACCTGGACCGAACGAATGTCCTCACGCACCTCAGTGACTGGCACCCCCGTCAGCAGGAACTGCAACTGTTGCGCAACGTCGCTCGAGGTCAAGCCGAATGCCTGCAGGCGGTCCTGATCCAGGGCGAGGTGAAGTGCCGGTGCGCGCTCGCCCAAGTCAGTGTTGACAGTCCTCATCAGCGGGCTGGCGCTCATGACTCCACGCACCTGCTCGGCGATACCGCGCAACACGGCAGGGTCGGCGCCCATGACCCGGAAGGCCACCGGATAGGGTGAATAAGGACCAAACACCAGCTGCGTGACTCGCACTCGGGCTTCAGGCGCCAAGCCATCGGCCGCCGCTTGCCTGAGGCGCAGCTTGAGTGCCTCGCGCTCCTGCTGGCTGGCGGTCAGCACAACGATTTTGGCGAAGGAGGGATCGGGTAACTCCGGGGCCATGGCCAAGTAAAAGCGCGGCGCGCCCTGGCCAATGTAGGCAGTGACAATCTTCGCTTCCGGCTGCTGGGCCAACCAGGCTTCAACCTTGGCCGCCGCAGCATCCGTCTGTTCGATCGAAGTGCCGTGGGGCATCTGCACTTCAACCAGCACCTCTGGCCGATCGGACGTTGGGAAGAACTGTTTGTTGACCACCCCCATGCCCAGGATCGCCACCACAAACAATCCGACGACGGAGGTCGCCACCAGGCCTTTGCGACGTATCACACTGCCCAGCAGGCGCCTGAAACGCTGGTAGTTCGGGGTGCCGTATATCGCCCCATGCCCGCCCTCCGGCACCTTGATCGGTGGCAGCAGTTTGACCCCGAGGTAGGGAGTAAACACCACCGCCACCACCCAGGATGTAATCAGCGCAATGCCGACGATCCAGAACATGTTCGCGGTGTACTCACCGGCCGTGGATTTGGCAAAGCCATTGGGCATAAAGCCGATCGCCGTCACCAGCGTCCCCGACAACATCGGTGCGGCTGTGTGGCTCCAGGCATAAGCCGAGGCCTTGATGCGGTCGTAGCCCTCTTCCATCTTCACCACCATCATCTCAATGGCAATGATGGCGTCGTCTACCAGCAGTCCCAGCGCCAGAATCAACGACCCCAGGGTAATCCGGTCAAAGTCCTTGCCCGTGGCGGCCATGACAATGAACACAGCGGCGAGGGTCAGCGGCACTGCCGCCGCTACCACGACGCCGACACGCCAGCCCATGCTGATAAAACACACCAACAACACTACGCCCAGGGCGGCAAAAAACTTCACCATGAATTCGGTGACCGAGGCGTCGATGTTCACCGCCTGATCAGTGACCTTGGTCAGGCTCATGCCCAAAGGCATCTGCTCATTGATTGCAGTGGCCTCGGCCTCCAGCGACTTGCCCAGATCCAGGCCGTTCCAGCCGTCGCGCATGACCACGCCGAGCAACAAGGCCGGCTCGCCGTTGTTGCGCACCAGGAACGTCGCCGGGTCCTCATAACCGCGCGTGACCTGCGCCACATCAGCCAATTTCAGGGTTCTGCCCTGGAGAGTCAGCGGGGTGTCGCGAATTTTCTGCAAGTCATCAAACGCGCCATCCAGGCGAATGAACACCTCGGGACCGTGCGCTTCCACTGAACCGGCAGGGGTCATCATGTTCTGCGCATTCAACGCACTGAAGATCTCTCGTGCGGAAATGCCCAGTGTCGCCAGGCGCTCGTAGGACAGCTCGACAAAAATGCGCTCGGCCTGTTCACCGATGATGTTGACCTTCTTCACACCCGCCACATGCAGCAGGCGCTGGCGCAAGCTCTCGGCTTCGCGCACCAGCAAACGCTGCGGTTCACCTTTGGCCTTGAGCGCATAGAGCGCGAAGGTGACATCGGCATATTCATCATTGACCATCGGCCCAATCACCCCAGGCGGCAGGCCCTTCTGCTCATCGAGGATTTTCTTGCGTGCCTGGTAAAACTCCTCCTGGACCGCTGAAGGCGGCGTGCTGTCGAGCAGGTACACCGTGGTGAAGGCCAAACCGGGCCGGGTAAACGTTTCGGTGCGGTCATACCACCGCAGCTCCTGCATGCGTTTTTCCAGCTTTTCTACCACCTGGTCTTGCATCTCCTGGGCCGAGGCCCCGGGCCAGGCGGTGACCACGGTCATTTGTTTGATCGTGAAGGCAGGGTCTTCCGCACGCCCCAGTTTGAAGAAGGCGTACAAGCCGCCCACGGAAATCAGCAGGATCAAAAACAGGGTGATCGAGCGCTCGCGAACCGCCAGTGCGGAAAGATTGAAGCCGCTCATCGACTCACCTCGACCACTGGATGTTGATCGAGACCGGCACGTTCAGTCCGGACCTTCTCCCCTTCGCGTAACAAGTGCGCCCCCAACGCGACCACGCGCTCACCCACCTGCAGGTCACCCGTGACGCGTACGCTGGCCTGGTCGTTCAGGCTGCGAACCTGGATCGGGCGCCATGTCACCTGTTCAGGGTCACCGCCCACGACCCAGACCCCTGGCCCTTTGCCGGCGTCGTAGAGCGCTCCCATCGGCACCTGCAAGGCCTGGACCTCGGCCCCCTGCGCCGCTGCGATCACTACCGAAACGGTCGAACCCAGGGTGGCGTTGGCCAACGCCCCCTCCAGCACATAACGCGCCTCGAAGGTTCGCGTCTGTCGATCAGCCGCATCGGACAACTGGCGTAGACGCGCACTGCCCCCAAGCTGGCTCTGCCCGTAGAGCTCAACCGCCGCCACCGAACCCAACGCAGGACGCAGGGTTTCGGGCAGTTGGATGACGGCTTCGCGCTGCCCTGAATGAGCCACCCGTACCACCACCTGCCCGGCACCCACCACCTGCCCCGGTTCCGCTAGGGTGTCCACCACCACCCCGTCAGCATCCGCTAGCAACGTCGAATAGCCGGTCGCGTTTTTTGCCACATCCGCCTGGGCCTGGGCCGCATTGAGCTGCGCTTTTGCCGAGTCGGCAGCCGCTTTGATCCCAGCGTAAGCCGAGGCCGATACCGCGCCGACAGACACCAAGTCACGGTAGCGAAGCTCATCATCGGAGGTTTGACGGGCTCGTGCCATGGCCGCCAGCACCGCTTCCTGTTGCGCCCGTGCGGCCAGCGTCAGGTCGTTGGCATCGATGCGCATCAGGGGCTGACCACGTTTGACGCGCTGGCCTGCATCCACCAGGCGCTCCAGGACTTTCCCCGGTACCCGAAACCCCAGGTCGCTCTGCACCCGAGCCGCGACGATGCCGCTGAATACACGTTGCGCAGGCGCGGAGGCTTGAACCGTAGCCACGCGTACCAAGGGCACTTGCAGGCGAGGATCGGCAGGCGTGGCCTCGTTGCAGGCCGTCAGGGCAAACGGCAACAAGGCAATGAACATGAATGACGGAGAGTGGCGCTGGATCATAGAGACCTCTGGGTAGCGAATGCGCCATGCTTATTCAAGTGACCAATTCTGTCAATAGTCACAAAGCGAGCGAACAAAGGTCAACCCGCTGACCAGAACGCCGCAGAGAAGCTGAGGATTGGTTTTTCCAGGCGCACGCCGGCGCGGATGCAGGACGCATCCGCCCGTCTGGGTGCTTAAGGCATCAGGCTGCGCAGGACCAGGTTGGAGATCAGCGCAGGGGCGTCTTCAACAAAATCGAGGTTGTGCTGCAAGAGCAAAGGATTGATGAACGGTCGCAAGGCAAGGTGAATCGCATCGACGGTTTCATCCAGCGGCGTCTTGCGCTCGAACTCACCGAGTTCTCGCCCCTCACGCACGATTTGCAAGACGAAGTGCTTGATCTGAGCGTCATAGACTTGCGAACTGGGCCAGCGCTCCGACGCCGAGAACGCTGCAATGTCATAGAGTTTACGGTCGTTGAAGAACAGGCTAACGCCGGTTGCGATCAGGGTTTTGACCAGGCGCCGAAAACGCTCGGTCGGCGAGATGCCCTCGACATTGATGGCCTGTTCCACCGCCGCAATCATTTGCGACAGGCAGTGGCTACAGATGGCTTCACCTATGGCCTGCTTGGAATCAAAGAACTTGTAGATATAAGCCTTGGAAAAACCAATGGCCTTGGCGAGGTCCGAGACGGTTGTCTTAGCGTAACCGTACTGACTGAAATGTTCGTTGGCCGCCGCGACAATCTGGTCTCGAATGTCGTGATCGGCGGGGCCTCGGAGGCTGGGCGAAGAAACGGATAGCTGATTCATGGGAGCAGCTTACGCATCCCCAAGGTGGTTGACAACTTGTGACCAAATTGTAATATCGTCACAAATCAACCTTTTTGCAGGCACCCCATGCACCCTCCTCCTCGTTTTGCCGTGCTGCTGTGTATGGGCATGATTTCAGGCTGTGCCGTGGGCCCTGACTATTCAGCCCCTTCTGTGGAGTTGCCCGCGTCTTTCTCGGCGCCAACCGCAACGGCATCACAAACCGTCGCCGCCCCTGCCGAGCTCGCCGCGTGGTGGAACGCATTCAATGACCCACTACTCAGCCAGTTGATAAACAGTGCGCTCGCGCAGAACCTCGATTTAGCCCAAGCCGCCGCACGGATCGAGCAGGCTCGTTCCGGCTTGGGGGCTGCTGATGCGGCCCTGCTGCCCTCCGCCACCGTCAACGGCCAAGCAGCCCGAGCCCGGCAGTCATTGGAAACGCCATTGGGCCAAGTGCTCAACTCAACCCCATCCTATGATCGCTACGGCAGTGCTTATGAAATGAACTTGAATGCCGGCTGGGAGCTGGATGTGTTCGGCGGCCTACGCCGAGGCCAAGAAGCCGCCCTCGCCGATTACCAGGCCTCGCAAGCCGGGGCGACGGCCACACGACTGGCAGTGGTCGCACAAACCGCCGACCTTTACATCAGCATCCGAGGCCTGCAAGCGCGCTTGGACATTGCCCGGCAGCAAGTGGGCACACGACAGCAACTGCTCGGCACCCTCGAACACCTTTATGCAAAAGGTCTGGCTGCCGAACTGCAGCTAAACCAGGCCCAAGGCGCGCTGAGTCAAGCCCAGGCCAGCGTGCCGGTCCTGCAAGCTGGTCTGGATGCAACCCTGAACGCGCTGGACGTGATGCTCGGCAAACCACCGGGTACTTACCGCGCATCGCTGAGTGAGCCCGCGCCCATCCCGGATGTCCCACGTCTTGCCGCCATGGGGACGCCCGCCGACCTGCTGCGGCGGCGCCCAGACCTGATCGTTGCCGAGCGCCGCCTTGCGGCCTCCAACGCCCGCATCGGCGAAGCCATGGCCGAGTACTACCCCAAACTGTCCGTGGCGGCACTGCTCGGCAGTGCCACCTCGGTCTCTAGCGCAAACCTGTTCAGCAACGGCGCCAGCCAGGCCTCGGCGGCACTGGGGTTACGCTGGAGACTGTTCGATTTTGGCCGCATCAACGCCCAGATTGACTTGGCAAAAGGCCAGAAAGCTGAAGACTTGGCGGCTTACCGACAGTCCGTCCTGCGGGCCTGCGAAGAGGTGGAAAACGCGGTGTCGGCACGGATCAATCGCGAGCAGCAATCGACCCGGCTTGCCCAGGGTGAGTCGGCGTATGCGAAGGCCCGAGCGACCTCGTTTAGCGCCTATGAAAAAGGCGTGGTCAGCCTGATCGAAGTCCTGGATGCCGATGAGCATCTCCTGGCGGCATCGGACGGCAGGGCCCAGGCCCAAACCGAATCGGCTCGCGCTGCGGTGGCCACGTTCAAAGCACTGGGCGGCGGCTGGCAGGACACCCTCGCTGGCAAGCCAGCGCCCACAGCCCCCCGCAAAACCATCCCCCTGTAGGAACCGGCTTGCCGGCGATCGGCCCTCAAGCCCTGCACCGCCCTGAAAATCGCCATCGCTGGCAAGCCAGCTCCTACAGCACCCC
>NZ_JALQCW010000132.1 GCF_023241715.1 Pseudomonas morbosilactucae | reverse complement strand
GTACGGCAGGCGCGCCAGGAAGCGCGGCATGGTCAGGCCGATGTAGCGTGCGTCTTCCGATTCACGCAGGGAGCGCCAGCCGGCGTACTCCGGGGTGGTGAAGATCTTGGTCAGGTCCCGTGGGTTGGACAGTTCCTGCCACGAGCCCATGCCCATCACGGTCGGCGATGCCGCTGCAATGAACGGCGAGTGCATGGCCGCGCAGACCTTGGACAGTTCGCCCAGCAGCTCCACGTCCGGTGGCGACTGGTCGAAGTAGTAGTCGCCCACCAGGCAGCCGTACGGCTCGCCGCCGAACTGGCCGTATTCCTCTTCGTACATCTTCTTGAACAGCGGGCTCTGGTCCCAGGCCGTGCCCTTGAATTTCTTCAGGGTCTTGTGCAGCTCCGGCTTGGAGATGTTGAGCACACGGATCTTCAGCTGCTCGTCGCTTTCGGTGTTGTTCACCAGGTAGTGCAGGCCGCGCCAGGCGCTTTCCAGCTTCTGGAATTCCGGGTGATGGATCACCTGGTTGACCTGGGCGGTGAGCTTGGCGTCGATGGCGGCGATGATCGATTCGATCGATTTGATCGCATCGTTGGACACCAGGTCGGTCTGCGCCAGGGCCTGTTCGGCCAGGGTGCGAACCGCGGTCTCCACGGCTTCGCGAGCGCGCTCGGTCTTGGGTTTGAATTCCTGCAGCAGCAGGGAGGCGAACTCGCTGGCTTGCTCGGTGGCGGCCGGTTGGCCCTGATTGTCACGCATCAATTCGGTCATGATCGTTGGTCCTGATTTACGCGTTGGGCTCGGAGTCCACAGGCTTTGGCGCACTCGCCAGGGCCTGGAGCAACGCCGGATCCTTGATGGCTTTCATGATGATTTCTTCAGCGCCGGTCTTGCCGTCCATGTAGGTCAGCAGGTTGGCCAGCTGAGTGCGGGCTTCCAGCAACTGGTTCAACGAATCGACCTTGCGGGCCACGGCCGCCGGGCTGAAGTCGTCCATGCTTTCGAAGGTGATGTCCAGGCTCAGGTTGCCTTCGCCGGTCAGTTCATTGGGCACGTGGAACGCCACCCGCGGCTGCATGGCCTTGAGGCGCGAGTCGAAGTTGTCGACGTCGATTTCCAGGAACTTGCGGTCGGCAACGGCGGCCAGTGGCTCGGCCGGTTTGCCCGCCAAGTCAGCCATCACACCCATGACGAAGGGCAACTGGACCTTCTTCTCGGCGCCGTAGAGTTCCACGTCGTACTCGATCTGCACCCGGGGCGCGCGGTTGCGCGCGATGAACTTCTGAGAACTTTGCTTCGCCACGTTGTGCTCCTGGTCGCTGCTGCGACGGTGTTGGCGTCATCGGTGGTTGCCGTTAACGGGGCTGCGGGCGCCTTGGGGGCTTATTCGCCTTCCGGGCCACGCAGGTTTTCAAATTGGGACATGCCGTCGGGAATCAGATTGCGCACGATGGCCGCGAAGTCGGCGTTGACCAGATTCTTGGCCCGGTTCAACAGCATCGGCAGCGGGCTGGACGGCTCGTGGCGCTGGTAGTACGCGAGGATCCGGTCGAGGCTGCGCAGCACGTCGTCGCGGCTGTTGATCTCGCCGGAGACGCGCGGCGCCGCACTGGCCACTGGCTGGGCCGGGTCGTTGTCGGGGGCCTGTTCGGCGACGTCCGCCTCAACGCTGTCGGCACCTTGCGGGGCGTGTTGCCCGAGCACTTGCAGGGCCAGCTTGAGCGGCTGCTTGAGGGCCGAAAGGTCCACGCCACTGGCGCTGCCCACGTGTTCGCTGACGTATTGCTCGATGGCCTCGCAGGACGCGCGCGCGCTGCGCAAGGCGTTGCGTACCAGCTCCAGCTGCTCGGCGTCGCTGTCTTGCAGGGCGCCGGCCAGGTGCTCGGCACTCAGGCTTTCGCCGTTGAAATGCTGCAAGCCGCTGGCGTTGAAGGCCGCACGCAGGCTGACCGGCCCGAAGGCCCGGGAGCGGGTGAGGATGCTTTCACGCAGCAGGCCGACGGTGGTGTCGCAGGTCAAACCGGCCAGGGCATTGATGCGCACCGTGGGGTCGTTGTCGTCATCGGCGTCCAGGCGCGGGTGCAACTCGGGCCAGTAGGTGGCGAGCAGTTGTTCGATCAGTTGCAGGCTGTCGGCAAGCCCCGGCAGGCCATCGAGGGCCAGGGTGCTTTGCAGAAGAAAATGGGTGATGCGCAGGTCTTTGCTGCGGGCCAGCAGGTCCAGGCTTTGCTGGCGTATGCTGCGCCAGTCCGGCGGTTCGGCAGGCAGGATCGAGTCGCCCATGCTGCGCTCGGGCTGGCCTTGGGCGGCCCGCTCCAAGTGCAGAAAGTTCGCGTCATATTCCAGGTCTTCGCCACAGGGCGAAGTCGCGGAAACGGCGGCGAGCAACAGGGGCACATCCACTTGATTTGATCTCCGTATCAGCCCGCTGAACAGTCGGGTAACTAAGGCTTAGTTCTTTGTGAACCAGGTCACATTTCTTGGTTTATATAGACTCATTGATGTTAGTGAGCCATCATCCGTGTACAAGAAGTTGTGCATTTTTGGTGTAGTAGTTGGGGCTTGTCAAGGTAAGCTATTCACTCTTCGTGACACTGAGATGTCGCCAATAAACTTCTTTGACTATCAAGTCAGTTTTGCTGGTCGAAAAACAGTTCTTGTCATCTGTGGCCTTTAGAATTGGGCTTTCAGGCGGATAGAGACGCTGTTTTGAGGCTTTTTTGTGGTTTTTTTTCAAGCGTGACGGAACTTTTTTCCTAGCGGCGGTTCGCAGGCGAAGTACAGCAAGGAGGCGCGATGTCGCTGTGTCTGACTATCACTAGTTATCACAAGATTACCCCCGGCCAATGCCCCGAGAAAGTAATGGATCGGGGTGTGATGGCAATTGGCCGCAGCGCGGATAATGATTGGGTACTTCCAGATCCAGAGCGCTTAGTTTCCGCGCTACATTGCGTTATTCAATATAAAGAAGGCCGCTACTACTTAACCGATAACAGCACTAATGGTGTGGAGTTGGTCAAGGCCGGTGTGCGTCTGCGCCGGGGTAATAGCGAGCCGCTGGCCGATGGCGAAGTGATCCGCATCGGCGAGTACGAGATCAGTGCGCGCATCGATTTCGATCTTGGCGTGGGCGGTGCCCAGGGCTTTGCCGAGAACAGTTCCAACAGTTTTGACGCCTTGATGGGGCGTCAGGCGCACGATCCGGCGCCGACTCCAGTCATTGCCCCGGCGCTGATTGCCCACTTCCAGGGCGGCTCGTCCATGGCCACCATGCCCGACCTGTTCGACTTCCTGACGCCCAGCGCCACGCCGCCGGCCACCCAGGCCGATCATGTGCCGGCCGAACAGCATGATTTCCGTCCGCCAACGCCAACGCCAACGCCAACGCCCACTCCGGCGCCGGTCGTCGCACCCGCGGCGGTGAGTGGCGCGCCGATGATCCCCGCAGACTGGGATCTGTTTGCCGATACGCCGGCGCCTGCCGCCGACCCCTGGGCGGACATTGCAGTTGCAGCCCTGCCGTTTGCACAGCCTGGCGTTGCCAGCGCACCGATCGCGCCGCCGCCACAACCCCTGCCACTTGACGTCCCTGTTGCGGCAACCTCGCCCCTGGTTTCGCCTGCACCTGCACCTGCACCTGCACCTGCACCTGCACCTGTGGCGCCGGCAGCGCCCGCGACAGCCCCGCAAGCCGACCTGCTGCAGGCCTTTTTGCGCGGCGCCGGCATTGATCACTTGCGCATCGACCGGGAGCAGGCCGAGGCGCAGATGGAAAACCTCGGTCGCAGCTACCGCTTGATGGTTGAGGGCCTGATCGATGTGTTGCGCGCCCGCAGCAGCCTCAAGGGCGAGTTCCGCATGCAGCAGACCATGATTCGCCCGGTGGAGAACAACCCGCTGAAGTTCGCCCCCAATGTGGATGAAGCCATGTTGCTGATGCTGCGGCGCAGCAACCAGGCATTCATGGCGCCGGACCTGGCGGTGCAGGACAGTTTCGATGACCTGCGGGCTCACCAGCTGGCGGTCATGGCCGGGGTGGAAGCGGCCATCAAGCATCTGTTGCAGCGCT
The DNA here is from genome assembly GCF_023241715.1 of Pseudomonas morbosilactucae. Classification (GTDB taxonomy): domain Bacteria; phylum Pseudomonadota; class Gammaproteobacteria; order Pseudomonadales; family Pseudomonadaceae; genus Aquipseudomonas; species Aquipseudomonas morbosilactucae. Next base: position 825 of record NZ_JALQCW010000132.1, on the reverse strand, counting down.
TCGAACCGGCCGAGCTGGAAACCCGCATGGGCAAGCCCGGCGGCTTGAGCAACCTGTTCAGTGGTTCGCGCCAGGCTCAGTACTGGCAGCAATTCACTGCGCTCTACAGCCAGATTTCCCGCGAGGCCCAGGACGACTTCCAGGACCTGTTCGGGCGTGAATTCAGTCGTGCCTATGAAGAGCACACCCACCGGCTGCGGCGTTCCTGAGCGGGTCCGGATCACCTTGTAAACACCGAAACACGGACAGCTGATACGTCATTGAGGACGCAGGATGATTCAACGATTGCTGACATTGGCCGCCATGCTCCTGCTGGCCGCCTGTGCCAAGGATGCGCCGCCCAGCGTTGCCGAGGCGGCCAAGGCGGCGGACACCGCCAGCCTGGTCCTGCGCTTTCAGGCCGAGGCCGGGCTCAACCCCGGTCCTGGCGGTGAGCCTGCGCCGGTGCGGGTGCGCATCTTCGAATTGAAGAACCCGGCGCTGTTCCTGCGCTCCGACTATTTCGCCCTGGCCGAACGCGCCCCGGCGACCCTGGGTGCCGACCTGATCGATCAGGACGAGGTGCTGATCCAGCCCGGTGACCAACTGAGCCTGGAACGCACCCTGGACCCGGCTACCCGTCACCTCGGCCTGTTGGTGGGCTACCGCGAAATCGACCAGGCGCAGTGGCGCACCGTGGTCAACGTGCCGTCGCGCCAGCACAGCGAATACTTGATCAGCCTCGACGCGCGCGCAGTGCGCAGTGCGGTCGCGGCGTCCCCATCCAGCCCTGCCCAATAGGCAAACGGAGCAACCATGTCCTGGAACAATCGCGTGGTCTGGTCG
>NZ_JALQCW010000131.1 GCF_023241715.1 Pseudomonas morbosilactucae | reverse complement strand
AAAAGTGAGTCGCCGTAAGGGCGAAACCCTCAGCGGCCGTGACCGCAGCAACGGATATACCCCTCCCCTCACCACAAAAAGCCCCCGGCATCCCCCGCCACTAGCGGGAAACACCTTCAGCCAACCACTCAGGAAAGTCCCGCATACCGTGCAAAACGCGCCATACGTCGATGTGGTCATCGCGTTCAACGTAGAACACCAGGTAGGGGTAGCGCTTCAGTGGCCAGCAAAGCAGCCCCGGCAGATCCAGCTCGTGGGCGTAGCGAGGCATACCCGAGGCCGGATGGCGGCCGATGTGGGCATAGGCCTTTTCCAGAGCATCGATAAAACCGAGCGCCGCCCGCTCGGCCTGTTCGTCAAGGTAGTAGTTGATGGCGCCTTCCACGTCCTGGCTGGCAAGGGCGCGTGGAATGACCGGCTTGGCTTTCATCCTCGCGCCTTGCGAACCCTGGCACGCAGGGATTCGAAATAGTCACCCTCCACAGCAGTGCCCGGCGCCGATTGAGCACCCGCCAACAACAGGCCACGCAGATGTTGCCGATCCTGATCCTTGCGAATCAGCTCACGCACATATTCACTGCTGGTGCTGTAGCCGCGCTGGCTGACTTGATCATCGACAAAGGACTTGAGAGCGTCCGGCAGGGAGATGTTCATGGTGCTCATGGCTTTGTCCACTTTTGACAAAATTTGCCAAACTATACACCCCTCACCCCGCCACTCGCACCACCCCCATATCAATCCCCAGGTGCACCAGCTCGGCATGGGAGCTGACCTGCAACTTGCTCTTCAACAAGGTCAAATAGTTCGACACGGTCTTGCCGCTGATGCACAGCTGTTCCGCAATCAATCGGGCGGGCGTGCCTTTGGCCAGCATCACGAAGATCTCCAGTTCCCGCTGGGTCATACTTTGCAAGCGCGGGTCGCTGGCGTTGCGTTGCGGGGCACAGGCCAGCTGCGTTGCCAGGGGCTGTTCGATGTAGGCGTGCCCCGCGAGAATCCGCCGCACCGCCTCGATCAGCACTTCCGGCGCCGAGTTTTTGGTCAGGTAGCCCGAAGCCCCCGCGTCCAGCGCCTGGCGCACCAGGGGCAGCTCATCGTGCATGCTGAAAAACAGCACCCGCAGTTGCGGCAAACGCTGGCGCAAGCGCCGGGTGGTCTCCAGGCCGCTGATGCCCGGCAGGCCAAAATCCATGATCACCAGGTTCGGCACTTCTTCTTGCACCCGGGTCAGGGCCTCTTCACCGGTGGCCGCCTCGCGGACCTGGATCGCCGGTAGCAAGGCCCGCAACAGGCTGGCATAGCCCTGACGCACCACCGCATGGTCATCCACCAACAAAATATTCATCACGCCTCCAAAGGAATGCTCAAGGCCAGGGCCCAGCCGGCGCCGGGGCGGCTGATGATGCGCAACTCACCCCCCAGGCTGCGGGCCCGCTCAAACATCGAATACAAGCCCACCCCCGGCCGCTGGGGCTGTGGCGCGCCGCGGCCGTTGTCACGAATCAGCAGGCGCAAGCGCCCGGCATTGTGTTGCAGGCGCACCCGCACCTGGCTGGCGCCGGCGTGCCGGGCGACGTTGGTCAGGGCTTCCTGCAACAGGCGGTAGAGGTGGGTCTTGCTGGCGCCAGGCAGGGTCGGCAGGTGCTGGCCCACTTGCAACCGGCAGGCAATGCCCTGGCTGCCTTGCCACTGGCTGACCAGCAACCCCAGGGCTTCGGGCAGCGGCAGGTGTTGCAGCACCACCGGGTACAGGTCGTGGACCAGGGCCCGGAAGCCTTGCTGCAGGTGTTCGCAATTGAGTTCCAGGGCCTGGACGGTCTGCGCCACCACCGTCGGCTGGCCGGCCGCGACCCGCAGCAGGCACGCCTGGGCACGGATGCCCGCCAGGTATTGGCCGAGGTCGTCGTGCAGGGTCTGGGCCAGGTGGGTACGCTCCTGTTCCTGCACCGCCAGCAGGGTCTGGGTCAGTTGGGCGTTGTCGGCGCGGGTCTGTTCCAGGGTGGTGGTCATGCGGTTGAAGTGTTCGGCCAGTTGCCGCGCTTCCGGCAGGCCAGCGGCCCGCAGGCGCACCGCCAACTGGCCGCCGGACACCTGGCGCAAGGCCTGGAGCAGCTCCGCCAGCAGCCCCATGCCGCGCCCCACGGCCCAGCGGATGGTCAACAGGCTCAGCAACAGGGCCAGCCCGCACAGGCTCAGCAACTGTTGCAGGGAATCCCAGACTTCATCGATCTCGTCACCCGGGTCGACGGCGATCAGCACCCGCCGGCCGTCCTTCAGGTCCAGGACGCGGGCGCTGTGGCGGCTGTCGTTGAACAGTTGGCGGCCGAGCCAGGCATCCAGGCCTTCCTCCGGAGCCAGGATCATCTGCTGCCCCGGCTGCAGCCAGTGCACCCGCACATGGCGCAGGCTTTGGGTCAGGCGCGGTTGCAGGCTAGCGGGATCGCGCTCGGCGGTCTCGCTGAGGTACTGCACCACGGCCTCGGCCGATTGCAGTTCGCGCTCCACGTCGGCCACCGCCTGGTGCAGCAGCAAACCGGTGCAGGCCAAGGTCACCAAGGCAAAGAACGCCGTTACCCAGAGGTTGATCCGCCACAGCGCCGACATGCCTAGCGCACCGGAACCAGCGGCAGGTTCGACGGCTGCGCTGGGCGTGGCGGCTGCTGGCGGTCGACACCGATCAGGCTGAGGATCAACAGCAACGGCAAGAGCAGGGTTTTCAGAATACGCATGGTCCGTCCTCGCCGTGGATGATGACTGTCGAAACCCATGCTAAAACCGCGCCGCCCGGGGCGGGCTACTACCTTGGTACTGGCCGGGCGCTACTTTCTGCATATTCCCCCGACCCGGCGCGGTTCCTATGCTGGCGCTACCTGCAGTGGAGTGCCCCATGCGCCAGCTCGCCCCTTACGCCCTGTTCTACCTGCTGGCGATTGCCAGCGCCGCGTTACTGGCCACCCAGAGCCAGGCCGACGAGGGCCCGTTGCAGATTCGCATCGGCTACCTGGGCTACCGCCCGGACCCGGGGCCGCTGCTGTCCAATGTCATCGCCGAGCCCGCCGACGCCGGGCTGCGGGGTGCCGAACTGGCGATCATCGACAGCAACAGCACCGGGCGTTTTCTCAAGCACGACTACCAACTGAGCAGCGCCAGCGTCGACAGCCCCGAAGCCCTGCTGCAAGCCGCCCAGGCCCAGCACGCCCAGGGCTTGCGACTGTTTGTGGTGAACGCCCCGGGCGCCAGCCTGCGCCAACTCAGCGCGGCCCTGCCCGACAGCCTGCTGTTCAACGCCGGCAGCGCCGACGACGCCCTGCGCAGCACCCAGTGCCTGCCCAACGTGCTGCACAGCCTGCCCAGCCGCGCCATGCTCGCCGACGCCCTGGTGCAATTCATGGTGCTGCGCAAATGGTCGCGCGCACTGCTGATCGTCGGCCAGACGCCAGTGGACGAGGCCTACGCCGCCGCCCTGCGCCGGGCCATGAAACGCTTCGGCATGAAAATCGTCGCGGAAAAGCCCTGGAGCTTCGACAACGATCAACGCCGCAGCGCCCAGGCCGACATGCCGCTGTTCACCCAGACCGCCGAGTACGACGTGGTGCTGGTGGCCGACGAGCGCGGCGACTTCGGCGAGTACGTGCCCTACCAGACCTGGTACCCACGCCCCGTGGCCGGCACCCAGGGCCTGATCGCCACCGGCTGGCACAAGACCGTGGAAACCTTCGGCGCCGCGCAATTGCAAAAACGCTTTGAAGCCCTGGCCGGACGCTGGATGAACGACCGCGACTTCGCCGCCTGGATGGCCGTGCGCAGTGTCGCCAGCGCCGTGGGCAAGCTGCGCCAGACCGAACCCCGGGCCCTGCAACAACTGCTGCTCAGCGACCAGATGCCCCTGGACGGTTTCAAGGGCCGCAAGCTCAGCTACCGGCCCTGGAATGGCGAACTGCGACAGCCCATCCCGCTGGTGCAGCCGCGGGCGCTGGTCAGCACGTCACCCCAGGAAGGCTTCCTGCACCCGTTCAATGAAATGGACAGCCTGGGCTACGACCAGCCCGAGGTGACCTGCCGCTACCCCTGATCCCCCACAACAAAAACAAGGAATCCACCATGCGCCGCACCCTGCTTTCATGCGCCCTGCTGCTTGCCGCCGGGCACGCCGCGGCCAGCACCGCCTGGGTCTCCAACGAAAAGGACAACAGCCTGAGCCTGATCGACATGCAGACCCTGACCGTCACCGAGACCCTGCCCGTGGGCCAGCGCCCGCGTTTGTCGAGTTCAACCAGGACCGGCTCGCGCCTCTGGGCCTCGGCGGAAATCGGCGGCACGGTGACCATTCTCGACCGTGGCCACGCGCCGGCCATCCTC
>NZ_JALQCW010000130.1 GCF_023241715.1 Pseudomonas morbosilactucae | reverse complement strand
GCGCTGGCGTCGTAGTCAAAGTCATCGAGTAAGTTCTTGATATATCTCCATCAGGCCGGCATAATGGTCGGCCTTGATTTTTGTTTTTTAGGTCAGTAGCTCAATTGGCAGAGCGACGGTCTCCAAAACCGTAGGTTGGGGGTTCGATTCCCTCCTGACCTGCCAGATTCACTCGGTGTATCTGGCTTTCTTTTCACAGGATCTTCATAGATGACTCCTAAGGCTGAAGCTCAAGGCTCTCGCTTCGATATGCTCAAGTGGCTTGTAGTAGTTGCTTTGGTTGTCGTTGGCGTTGTTGGCAATCAGTATTATTCTGCTTCGCCGATCCTGTACCGCGTGCTTGCGCTTCTTGCTATTGCTGCAGTTGCTGCCTTTGTGGGTTTGCAGACTGCCAAGGGTAAGTCGTTCTTTGTGCTGGTTAAGGAAGCTCGTACCGAGATCCGTAAAGTCGTATGGCCAACTCGTCAAGAAACCACGCAGACCACGCTGATTGTTGTGGCTGTTGTATTGGTTATGGCGTTGCTGTTGTGGGGGCTTGACTCCCTGCTCGGCTGGCTTGTTTCCTTGATTGTCGGCTAAGGGTGTCCCGTGGCTAAGCGTTGGTACGTTGTGCATGCTTACTCGGGTTACGAGAAGCATGTGATGCGCTCTTTGGTTGAGCGTGTAAAGCTGGCTGGCATGGAAGATGGCTTCGGCGAAATTCTGGTTCCCACTGAAGAAGTGGTTGAAATGCGTAATGGCCAGAAGCGCAAAAGCGAGCGTAAGTTTTTTCCAGGCTATGTGCTGGTGCAAATGGACATGAATGAGGGTACTTGGCACTTGGTCAAGGATACTCCGCGTGTCATGGGTTTCATTGGTGGTACTGCTGATAAGCCTGCACCTATTACCGATAAAGAGGCGGAAGCAATTCTGCGTCGTGTCGCTGATGGTAGTGACAAGCCTAAGCCTAAGACTCTCTTTGAGCCAGGCGAGGTTGTTCGCGTTACGGACGGTCCATTTGCCGACTTTAACGGTACTGTTGAAGAAGTTAACTACGAAAAGAGTCGCATCCAAGTGGCTGTGCTCATTTTCGGTCGCTCTACTCCGGTAGAGCTAGAGTTCAGTCAGGTCGAGAAGGCATAACTGAACGAGAATCCCATACCCCGCAGCCTCAGGCTGTGGGGTTTTTTCGTCACTGGGATAAACGCGCAAGTAACCGGGGAGCCTTTCTAGGCGCTAGAACCCGTAATTGGAGTGCCTCATGGCTAAGAAAATTACTGCTTACATCAAGCTGCAAGTGAAGGCCGCACAGGCCAACCCAAGTCCACCTGTTGGTCCAGCTCTGGGTCAGCACGGCGTGAACATCATGGAGTTCTGCAAAGCGTTCAACGCCCGTACTCAGGGTCTTGAGCCAGGTCTGCCGACTCCTGTGATCATCACTGTCTACAGTGATCGCAGCTTTACTTTCGAAACTAAGAGCACCCCGGCTTCGGTTCTGCTGAAGAAGGCTGCTGGCCTGACCAGCGGTTCCGCTCGTCCGAACACCGTTAAGGTCGGCACCGTTACCCGTGCTCAGCTGGAAGAAATCGCGAAAACCAAAAACGCGGATCTGACTGCAGCTGATATGGATGCAGCCGTGCGTACTATCGCCGGTTCTGCTCGTAGCATGGGCCTTAACGTGGAGGGTGTGTAATGGCTAAGCTGACCAAGCGCCAAAAGGCTATCGCCGGCAAAATTGAAGCAGGCAAGGCCTACAACTTTGTAGACGCTGCTGCTCTGCTGACCGAGCTGTCGACTGTCAAGTTCAGCGAGTCTGTAGACGTTGCTGTGAACCTGGGTGTTGACCCACGTAAGTCCGACCAGGTCGTTCGTAGCGCTACTGTGCTGCCACACGGTACTGGCAAGACTGTACGTGTTGCTGTGTTCACTCAGGGTCCAGCTGCTGAAGCTGCTCTGGCTGCCGGCGCTGATCGCGTAGGTATGGACGACCTGGCTGCCGAAATGAAAGGCGGCGACCTGAACTATGACGTAGTGATTGCATCCCCGGATGCAATGCGCGTTGTGGGTCAGTTGGGTCAGATCCTCGGTCCACGCGGCCTGATGCCTAACCCTAAAGTCGGCACCGTAACTCCAGACGTAGCTACCGCGGTTAAAAACGCCAAGGCTGGTCAGGTTCGTTATCGCACCGACAAAAACGGCATCATCCACACTTCCGTTGGCAAGGTCGGCTTTGATGCCGTCAAGCTGAAGGAAAACGTTGAAGCCCTGATCGCTGATTTGAAGCGTATCAAGCCTGCTTCTTCGAAAGGCATCTACGTCAAGCGCGTTACCCTGAGCACCACTATGGGCCCAGGTCTGGTCATCGACCAAGGCTCGCTGGACGTATAAGACACAGACTGGCGCAAGCAATTGCGCCAGTTGAAAGATTGGGGTCCCTGCCTGGCGGGGGCTATCCAAGACCGTAGGCGACGTAAGTCTTAAACCACAAGCCTACGCAGATGGTGCTCCCGGTTCCTTACCGAATCAGACACCAAAACGACATCCGGCCTCGGTTGGATGAAACGGTAACAAGCAGGAGTTAAACCCGTGGCAATTAAACTCGAAGACAAGAAGGCCATCGTCGCTGAAGTCAACGAGGCTGCCAAAGTAGCTCTGTCCGCTGTCGTGGCTGATGCCCGTGGTGTGACAGTAGGCGCTATGACCGGACTCCGTAAAGAGGCCCGTGAAGCTGGCGTTTACGTACGTGTTGTACGTAACACCCTGCTGAAGCGCGCTGTTGCTGGCACTCAATATGACGTGCTCAACGACGTGTTCACTGGCCCGACCCTGGTTGCATTCTCTAACGAACATCCTGGCGCTGCCGCCCGTTTGTTCAAGGAATTCGCCAAAGGTCAGGATAAGTTCGAGATCAAGGCAGCTGCGTTCGAGGGCAAGTTCCTCGCAGCTAATCAGATCGACGTACTGGCAAGCCTGCCGACCCGTGACGAAGCAATTTCTCAGCTGATGAGCGTGATTCAAGGCGCAACCAGCAAATTGGCTCGTACTCTGGCGGCTCTTCGCGACCAGAAAGAAGCTGCAGCAGCCTAAGGCTCAGCAACCTCTTTTGCGTTTATTGTTTATTTCGATGGCCGCGTAGGCTGTCACCCCAATACAGGAATTTATAGTCATGTCTCTGACTAACGACCAAATCATCGAAGCAATCGGCGAAAAATCCGTTCTGGAAATCGTTGAGCTGATCAAGGCCATGGAAGAGAAGTTCGGCGTTTCCGCTGCTGCTGCTTCCGCTGGTCCAGCTGTTGCTGCTGCCGTTGTTGAAGAACAAACTGAATTCAACGTCATGCTGACCGAAGCTGGCGAGAAGAAAGTTAACGTGATCAAGGCTGTACGTGAACTGACTGGTCTGGGCCTGAAAGAAGCCAAGGCTGTAGTTGACGGCGCTCCTGCCATGGTTCTGGAAGCTGTAGCTAAAGAAGCAGCTGACAAAGCCAAAGCAGCTCTGGAAGAAGCAGGCGCTAAAGTCGAGCTGAAGTAAGCATCGACTTTGCGTCTCCAGCCCAAGCGTTAAGCGAAGGCTGATGGCTGGTGGCTCTTGCCACCGGCCTTTTTCCGTTATTGGCGGCCGACTGGGTCGGCGCCTTTAACGTGCTGTAACCACCCTGTGCGGTGGAGCAAACCAAAGGGTTTGCACGATTTTCTGGCTGCTCCCGTCGGGAGGGGCCAAATAAGCAGGTGACCAAGCTGGGGAACGCTGATGGCTTACTCATATACTGAGAAAAAACGTATCCGCAAGGACTTTAGCAAGTTGCCGGACGTCATGGATGTGCCGTACCTCCTGGCCATCCAGCTGGATTCGTATCGTGAATTCTTGCAAGCGGGAGCGACTAAAGATCAGTTCCGCGACGTTGGCCTGCATGCGGCCTTCAAATCCGTTTTCCCGATCATCAGCTACTCCGGCAATGCTGCGTTGGAGTATGTCGGTTATCGTCTGGGCGAACCGGCGTTTGATGTCAAAGAATGCGTGCTGCGCGGTGTAACTTACGCCGTACCTTTGCGGGTAAAAGTTCGTCTGATCATTTTCGACAAAGAATCGTCGAACAAAGCGATCAAGGACATCAAAGAGCAAGAAGTCTACATGGGTGAAATCCCCCTGATGACTGAGAACGGTACCTTCGTAATCAACGGTACCGAGCGTGTAATCGTTTCCCAGCTGCACCGTTCCCCTGGCGTTTTCTTCGACCACGACCGTGGCAAGACGCACAGCTCCGGTAAGCTGTTGTACTCCGCGCGGATCATTCCTTACCGTGGTTCGTGGTTGGACTTCGAGTTCGACCCGAAAGACTGCGTATTCGTGCGTATCGACCGTCGTCGCAAGCTGCCTGCATCGGTACTGCTGCGTGCGCTGGGCTACACCACTGAAGAAGTGCTGGACGCGTTCTATACCACCAACGTATTCCACGTGAAGGGCGAGACCCTGAGCCTGGAGTTGGTGCCTCAGCGTCTGCGTGGTGAGATCGCCGTCCTGGATATCCTGGATGACAAAGGCAAGGTTATTGTCGAGCAAGGTCGTCGTATCACTGCTCGTCATATCAACCAGCTGGAGAAGGCCGGGATCAAGGAGCTGGATGTACCTCTGGACTACGTCCTGGGTCGCACCACCGCCAAGGCCATCGTGCACCCGGCAACCGGCGAAATCCTGGCAGAGTGCAACACCGAGCTGAACACTGAAATCTTGGCGAAAATCGCCAAGGCCCAAGTCGTTCGCATCGAGACTCTGTACACCAACGATATCGACTGCGGTCCGTTCGTCTCCGACACTCTGAAGATCGACTCCACCAGCAACCAGCTGGAAGCCCTGGTCGAGATCTATCGCATGATGCGTCCTGGCGAGCCGCCAACCAAAGACGCTGCAGAGACCCTGTTCAATAACCTGTTCTTCAGCCCTGAGCGCTATGACCTGTCTGCGGTCGGCCGGATGAAGTTCAACCGTCGTATCGGTCGTACCGAGATCGAAGGTTCGGGTGTGTTGTGCAAAGAAGATATCGTCGCAGTCCTGAAGACTCTGGTCGATATCCGTAACGGCAAAGGCATCGTCGATGACATCGACCACCTGGGTAACCGTCGTGTTCGCTGCGTAGGCGAGATGGCCGAGAACCAGTTCCGCGTTGGCCTGGTGCGTGTAGAGCGCGCGGTCAAAGAGCGTCTGTCGATGGCTGAAAGCGAAGGCCTGATGCCGCAAGACCTGATCAACGCCAAGCCAGTGGCTGCGGCGGTGAAAGAGTTCTTCGGTTCCAGCCAGCTGTCGCAGTTCATGGACCAGAACAACCCGCTGTCCGAGATCACCCACAAGCGTCGTGTGTCCGCACTCGGTCCGGGCGGTCTGACTCGTGAGCGTGCAGGCTTTGAAGTTCGTGACGTACACCCGACTCACTACGGTCGTGTATGCCCGATTGAAACGCCGGAAGGTCCGAACATTGGTCTGATCAACTCCTTGGCTGCTTATGCTCGCACCAACCAATACGGCTTCCTCGAGAGCCCGTACCGTGTGGTGAAAGACGCGCTGGTAACCGATGAGATCGTCTTCCTGTCCGCTATCGAAGAGGCCGATCACGTGATCGCCCAGGCTTCGGCGACCATGAACGACAAAGGTCATCTGATCGATGAGCTGGTAGCTGTTCGTCACTTGAACGAATTCACCGTCAAGGCGCCAGAAGACGTCACCTTGATGGACGTTTCGCCGAAACAGGTAGTTTCGGTTGCTGCGTCGCTGATTCCGTTCCTCGAGCACGACGACGCCAACCGTGCGTTGATGGGTTCGAACATGCAGCGTCAGGCTGTACCGACTCTGCGCGCTGACAAGCCGCTGGTAGGTACCGGCATGGAGCGTAACGTTGCTCGTGACTCCGGCGTTTGCGTCGTGGCTCGTCGTGGCGGTGTGATTGACTCCGTTGATGCCAGCCGTATCGTGGTTCGTGTTGCCGATGATGAAGTTGAAACTGGCGAAGCCGGTGTCGACATCTACAACTTGACCAAATACACCCGCTCGAACCAGAACACCTGCATCAACCAGCGTCCGCTGGTGAGCAAGGGTGATCGGGTTCAACGCAGCGACATCATGGCTGACGGTCCGTCCACCGATATGGGTGAGCTGGCTCTGGGTCAGAACATGCGCATCGCGTTCATGGCATGGAACGGCTTCAACTTCGAAGACTCCATCTGCCTGTCCGAGCGTGTTGTTCAGGAAGACCGTTTCACCACGATCCATATCCAGGAACTGACCTGTGTGGCTCGTGACACCAAACTTGGGCCAGAGGAAATCACTGCGGATATCCCGAACGTGGGTGAAGCCGCACTGAACAAGCTGGACGAAGCCGGTATCGTTTATGTAGGTGCTGAAGTTGGCGCTGGCGACATTCTGGTCGGTAAAGTCACTCCGAAAGGCGAGACTCAACTGACTCCGGAAGAGAAGCTGCTGCGTGCCATCTTCGGTGAAAAAGCCAGCGACGTTAAAGACACTTCCCTGCGTGTGCCTACCGGCACCAAGGGTACTGTCATCGACGTACAGGTCTTCACTCGTGACGGTGTAGAGCGTGATGCTCGTGCTCTGTCCATCGAGAAGAGCCAGCTCGACGAGATTCGTAAGGATCTGAACGAAGAGTTCCGTATCGTTGAAGGCGCAACTTTCGAACGTCTGCGTTCCGCTCTGGTCGGCCACAAAGCCGAAGGCGGCGCCGGCCTGAAGAAAGGTCAGGACATCACCGACGAAGTACTCGACGGTCTTGAGCACGGTCAGTGGTTCAAACTGCGCATGGCTGAAGATGCTCTGAACGAGCAGCTCGAGAAGGCCCAGGCCTACATCGTTGATCGCCGCCGTCTGCTGGACGACAAGTTCGAAGACAAGAAGCGCAAACTGCAGCAGGGCGATGACCTGGCTCCAGGCGTGCTGAAAATCGTCAAGGTTTACCTGGCAATCCGTCGCCGCATCCAGCCGGGCGACAAGATGGCCGGTCGTCACGGTAACAAAGGTGTGGTCTCCGTGATCATGCCGGTTGAAGACATGCCGCACGATGCCAATGGCACTCCGGTCGACGTCGTCCTCAACCCGTTGGGCGTACCTTCGCGTATGAACGTTGGTCAGATTCTCGAAACTCACCTGGGCCTCGCGGCCAAAGGTCTGGGCGAGAAGATCAACCGCATGATCGAAGAGCAGCGTAAGGTTGCAGAACTGCGTACTTTCCTGGACGAGATCTACAACCAGATCGGCGGTCGTAACGAAGATCTGGATAGCTTCTCTGACCAGGAAATCCTGGATCTGGCGAAAAACCTGCGCGGCGGCGTACCGATGGCCACTCCGGTGTTCGACGGTGCCAAGGAAAGCGAAATCAAGGCCATGCTGAAACTGGCGGACCTGCCAGAAAGCGGCCAGATGCAACTGACCGACGGCCGTACCGGCAACAAGTTCGAGCGTCCAGTTACCGTTGGCTACATGTACATGCTGAAACTGAACCACTTGGTAGACGACAAGATGCACGCTCGTTCTACCGGTTCTTACAGCCTGGTTACTCAGCAGCCGCTGGGTGGTAAGGCGCAGTTCGGTGGTCAGCGTTTCGGGGAGATGGAGGTCTGGGCACTGGAAGCATACGGTGCTGCATACACTCTGCAAGAAATGCTCACAGTGAAGTCGGACGATGTGAACGGTCGTACCAAGATGTACAAAAACATCGTGGACGGCGATCACCGTATGGAGCCGGCATGCCCGAGTCCTTCAACGTGTTGATCAAAGAAATTCGTTCCCTCGGCATCGATATCGATCTGGAAACCGAATAACACGTGACGCGAATCGAGAGCGGGGCAGGATTGCCCGCTCTCTGCTCCGCCAGGAGGAAAGGCCTTGAAAGACCTACTGAATTTGCTGAAAAACCAGGGTCAAGTCGAAGAGTTCGACGCCATCCGTATCGGATTGGCATCGCCTGAGATGATCCGTTCGTGGTCGTTCGGTGAAGTTAAAAAGCCGGAAACCATCAACTACCGTACGTTCAAACCTGAGCGTGACGGCCTGTTCTGCGCCAAGATCTTTGGCCCGGTAAAGGATTACGAGTGCCTGTGCGGTAAGTACAAGCGCTTGAAGCATCGCGGCGTGATCTGCGAGAAGTGCGGCGTTGAAGTTGCACTGGCCAAGGTTCGTCGTGAGCGCATGGCGCACATCGAACTGGCTTCGCCGGTTGCCCACATCTGGTTCCTGAAGTCTCTGCCGTCCCGTATCGGCTTGCTGATGGACATGACCTTGCGTGATATCGAACGTGTTCTCTACTTCGAGAGCTATGTCGTTATCGATCCAGGCATGACCACTCTTGAAAAAGGTCAGTTGCTGAACGACGAGCAGTATTTCGAAGCGCTGGAAGAGTTCGGTGATGACTTCGATGCCCGTATGGGCGCCGAGGCCGTTCGCGAGCTGCTGCACGCTATCGACCTGGAGCACGAGATTGGCCGTCTGCGTGAAGAGATTCCGCAAACCAACTCGGAAACCAAGATCAAGAAGCTGTCCAAGCGTCTGAAGTTGATGGAAGCCTTCCAAGGTTCCGGCAACCTGCCAGAGTGGATGGTGCTGACCGTGCTGCCGGTTCTGCCGCCAGACCTGCGTCCATTGGTTCCGCTGGATGGCGGTCGCTTCGCGACTTCCGACCTCAACGATCTGTATCGTCGAGTGATCAACCGTAACAACCGTTTGAAGCGCCTGCTGGATCTGTCCGCTCCGGACATCATCGTGCGCAACGAAAAGCGTATGTTGCAGGAAGCTGTCGACGCATTGCTCGACAACGGTCGTCGTGGCCGCGCTATCACGGGTTCCAACAAGCGTCCTCTGAAATCCCTGGCTGACATGATCAAGGGTAAACAAGGTCGTTTCCGTCAGAACTTGCTCGGTAAGCGTGTTGACTACTCCGGTCGTTCGGTAATTACCGTAGGTCCGACCCTGCGTCTGCACCAGTGCGGTCTGCCGAAGAAGATGGCTCTCGAGCTGTTCAAACCGTTCATTTTCGGCAAACTGGAAATGCGCGGTCTTGCGACCACTATCAAAGCGGCCAAGAAAATGGTCGAGCGCGAACTGCCAGAGGTTTGGGACGTTCTCGCTGAAGTGATTCGCGAACACCCGGTCCTTCTCAACCGTGCACCGACCCTTCACCGTCTGGGTATCCAGGCGTTTGAACCGGTACTGATCGAAGGTAAGGCTATCCAGCTGCACCCTCTGGTCTGTGCTGCGTACAACGCCGACTTCGACGGCGACCAAATGGCCGTGCACGTACCGCTGACGCTGGAAGCCCAGTTGGAAGCGCGTGCGTTGATGATGTCGACCAACAACATTCTGTCGCCAGCCAACGGTGAGCCAATCATCGTTCCTTCGCAGGACGTTGTATTGGGTCTGTACTACATGACGCGTGAAGCGATCAACGCCAAGGGCGAAGGTCGTATTTTTGCTGACCTGCAGGAAGTCGACCGCGTATTCCGCGCCGGCGAAGCTGCACTGCACGCCAAGATCAAGGTTCGTATCAACGAAACCGTTAATGATCGTGATGGTGGCAGCGTGAGCGGCACCCGTATTGTCGACACGACTGTCGGCCGTGCGCTGCTGTTCCAGGTTGTGCCTAAAGGCCTGTCCTTCGACGTCGTCAACTTGCCGATGAAGAAGAAAGCGATTTCCAAGCTGATCAACCAGTGCTACCGCGTAGTGGGTCTGAAAGAGACCGTGATCTTCGCTGACCAGTTGATGTACACCGGTTTCGCTTACTCGACCATCTCCGGCGTTTCCATCGGTGTTAACGACTTCGTTATCCCAGATGAGAAAGCTCGCATCATGGTGCTGCCACCGACGAAGTGAAAGAGATCGAAAGTCAGTACGCCTCCGGCCTGGTAACCCAGGGCGAGAAGTACAACAAAGTGATCGACCTTTGGTCGAAAGCGAACGACGAAGTCTCCAAAGCGATGATGGCCAACCTCTCGAAAGAGAAAGTCATCGACCGTCACGGCGACGAAGTCGAGCAAGAATCCTTCAACTCGATGTACATGATGGCCGATTCGGGCGCACGGGGTTCTGCTGCGCAGATCCGTCAGCTCGCCGGTATGCGTGGCCTGATGGCTAAGCCGGACGGTTCCATCATTGAAACGCCGATTACTGCGAACTTCCGTGAAGGTCTGAGCGTACTCCAGTACTTCATCTCGACTCACGGTGCTCGTAAAGGTCTGGCGGATACCGCGTTGAAAACTGCGAACTCGGGTTACCTGACTCGTCGTCTGGTAGACGTAGCGCAGGATCTGGTTGTAACCGAGATCGATTGCGGCACCGAACATGGTCTGCTGATGACTCCGCACATTGAAGGCGGTGACGTTGTAGAGCCATTGGGTGAGCGCGTATTGGGTCGTGTTATCGCCCGTGACGTATTCAAGCCGGGTACCGAGGACGTGATCGTTCCTGCAGGTACCCTGGTCGATGAGAAGTGGGTTGAATTCATCGAGCTGAACAGCATCGACGAAGTGATCGTGCGTTCGCCGATCAGCTGCGAAACCCGCTATGGCATCTGCGCCAAGTGCTACGGCCGTGACTTGGCTCGTGGTCACCAGGTGAACATCGGTGAAGCGGTCGGCGTTATCGCTGCCCAGTCCATCGGTGAGCCGGGTACCCAGCTGACCATGCGTACGTTCCACATCGGTGGTGCGGCAAGCCGGACCTCCGCGGCCGACAGTGTTCAGGTGAAGAATGGCGGTACCGTCCGTCTGCACAACCTGAAGCACGTTGAGCGAGTGGATGGCCACCTGGTTGCTGTGTCTCGTTCGGGTGAGCTGGCTATCGCTGATGACTTCGGTCGTGAACGCGAGCGTTACAAGCTGCCGTACGGTGCTGTGATTTCGGTTAAAGAGGGTGACAAGGTCGACGCTGGCGCAATCGTGGCCAAGTGGGATCCGCACACTCACCCAATCGTTACCGAAATGAAAGGTACCGTGACCTACGTGGGCATGGAAGAAGGCATCACGATCAAGCGTCAGACTGACGAATTGACCGGTATGACCAACATTGAAGTTCTCGACGCGAAAGATCGTCCAGCTGCCGGTAAAGACATTCGTCCTGCCGTGAAGATGGTCGACGACAACGGCAAGGATCTGTTGCTGCCAGGCACTGACGTTATCGCTCAGTACTTCCTGCCAGCCAACGCCCTGGTCGGTGTAGCGGATGGTGCGAAGATCGCGATCGGTGATGTTATCGCTCGTATCCCGCAAGAAACTTCGAAGACCCGTGACATCACCGGTGGTCTGCCGCGTGTTGCCGACTTGTTCGAAGCTCGTCGTCCGAAAGAAGCGTCGATTCTGGCTGAGGTCAGCGGCACCATCGCATTCGGTAAAGAGACCAAGGGCAAGCGCCGTCTGGTTATCACCCCGAACGATGGTACGGATCCGTACGAAGAGCTGATTCCGAAGTGGCGTCACCTGAACGTCTTCGAAGGCGAACAGGTAAACCGCGGCGAAGTTATCTCCGACGGCCCGAGCGATCCACACGACATCCTGCGTCTGTTGGGTGTGAGTGCGCTGGCCAAGTACATCGTTAACGAGATCCAGGACGTTTACCGCCTGCAAGGCGTGAAAATCAACGATAAGCACATCGAGACCATCCTGCGTCAGATGCTGCGTAAAGTTGAAATCGCTGAATCCGGCGATTCGAGTTTCATCAAGGGCGACCAGATGGAACTGACTCACGTGCTGGTAGAGAACGAGCGTCTGGGCGCGGAAGACAAGTTTGTCTCCAAGTTCACTCGCGTGTTGTTGGGTATCACCAAGGCGTCGTTGTCCACTGAGTCGTTCATCTCGGCGGCCTCCTTCCAGGAGACCACTCGAGTACTGACCGAAGCAGCGGTAACCGGCAAGCGCGATTACCTGCGCGGTCTGAAAGAAAACGTGGTCGTGGGTCGTCTGATCCCGGCTGGTACCGGTTTGGCCTACCACAGCGAGCGCAAGCGTCGCCGTGATGCAGACAAGCCGCTGCGCGTAAGCGCCAGTGAAGTGGAAGCTGCACTGACCGAAGCGCTGAACTCTAGCGGTAACTGAGTTCTGCGATAAATAAGTCCGGGCCCTGGCAGCCCCATTCGTCGGATCGAGGCAATTTTGCCTCGGTTCGATGAGAGGGGAGGTCGGGGCCTTGCCTTGACTGGGGGCAAGATCCTCTTTAGACTCTTGTACCCCTAAATTTGGCGGGAATTCGTTCCTGCCATTTTGCTTTTCTTGCAAGACAATAGCGTCGCAAGACAACAGTGGAGCTAGTAGATGGCAACTATCAACCAGCTGGTACGTCAGCCGCGTAAGCGTATCGTCGAGAAATCCGACGTGCCTGCGCTGCAGAACTGCCCGCAACGTCGTGGCGTATGCACTCGCGTGTATACCACTACGCCGAAAAAACCTAACTCGGCACTGCGTAAAGTATGCCGTGTGCGCCTGACCAACGGTTTCGAGGTTTCCTCGTACATCGGCGGTGAAGGCCACAACCTGCAAGAGCACAGCGTGGTACTGATCCGCGGCGGTCGTGTAAAAGACTTGCCAGGTGTTCGTTACCACACCGTTCGCGGCTCCCTGGATACCTCCGGCGTTAAAGGTCGTAACCAAGGTCGTTCGAAGTACGGTACCAAGCGTCCGAAGTAATCGGTCGTTTTGCAGTTATTAATTTTATTGAGTCGATAAGAGTAAGGTCGGGCACACAATCCTTTGGATTGACTGTCCCGGGCTAACCTGAAGACCGTTTGAGGGCTTATCAATGCCAAGACGTCGCGTAGCAGCCAAGCGTGAGATTCTGGACGATCCGAAATACGGAAGCCAGATTCTCGCCAAGTTCATGAACCACGTAATGGAAAGCGGCAAGAAAGCCGTTGCCGAGCGTATCGTTTATGGCGCGCTGGACAAAGTTAAAGAGCGCAAGAACAGCGATCCCCTGGAAATCTTCGAGAAAGCTCTCGACGCCATCGCTCCGCTGGTCGAAGTGAAGTCGCGCCGTGTAGGCGGTGCTACTTACCAGGTTCCGGTCGAAGTTCGCCCGTCCCGTCGTAACGCGCTGGCAATGCGCTGGTTGGTAGACTTCGCGCGCAAGCGTGGCGAAAAGTCTATGGCCCTGCGTTTGGCTGGCGAACTGTTGGACGCCGCCGAAGGCAAAGGTGCTGCAGTTAAGAAGCGTGAAGACGTGCACCGTATGGCTGAAGCCAACAAGGCTTTCTCGCACTACCGCTTCTAATTTTAGCGTCACTCAATTTGCGAGGGCTTTATGGCTCGTACTACACCGATTAGCCGCTACCGTAACATTGGTATCGTTGCTCACGTGGATGCTGGTAAAACCACCACCACCGAGCGCGTCCTTTTTTACACTGGCAAAAGTCACAAAATGGGCGAGGTGCATGATGGCGCCGCGACCACAGACTGGATGGTGCAGGAGCAGGAGCGTGGTATTACCATTACTTCTGCTGCTATCACCGCCTTCTGGAAAGGTTCTGAGAAGCAGTACAAAGACGAGCACCGCTTCAACGTAATCGATACCCCGGGCCACGTAGACTTCACCATTGAAGTTGAGCGTTCCTTGCGTGTACTCGACGGCGCTGTCGTTGTGTTCTGCGGTACCTCGGGTGTTGAGCCTCAGTCGGAAACCGTATGGCGTCAAGCCAACAAGTACGGCGTTCCACGTCTTGTTTATGTAAACAAGATGGACCGTGCTGGTGCCAACTTCCTGCGCGTGATCGGTCAGATCAAGCAGCGTCTGGGTCATACTCCGGTGCCGATTCAATTGGCTATCGGTTCCGAAGACAACTTCCAGGGTCAGATCGATCTGATCAACATGGAAGCTGTTTACTGGAATGATTCTGACAAAGGTATGGTTCCTGTTCGTAAGCCTATCCCTGCTGAATTGCAGGAGCTGGCTGACGAATGGCGCAACAACATGGTTGAGGCTGCTGCCGAGGCCAATGAAGAACTGATGAACAAGTACCTCGAAGGTGAAGAGCTCACCAACGCGGAAATCAAGGCTGCTCTGCGTCAGCGTACTATTGCTGGTGAGATCGTCTTGGCTGTTTGTGGTTCTTCCTTCAAGAACAAGGGTGTTCCCCTGGTTCTCGACGCCGTTATCGACTTCCTGCCTGCTCCAACCGACATTCCTGCTATCAAGGGTTCCAACCCTGATAACGAGGAAGAAGAGATGGAGCGTCATGCTGACGACAGCGAGCCGTTCTCGGCTTTGGCGTTCAAGATCGCAACCGACCCATTCGTGGGTACCCTGACCTTCGTCCGTGTTTATTCGGGCGTTTTGGCCTCCGGCGACGGCGTGATCAACTCGGTCAAGGGCAAGAAAGAGCGTGTGGGTCGTATGGTGCAAATGCACGCAAACGCCCGCGAAGAGATCAAGGAAGTACGCGCTGGTGACATCGCGGCCCTGATCGGCATGAAGGACGTCACCACTGGTGAGACCTTGTGCGACGCTGCTAAGCCAATCATTCTGGTTCGCATGGACTTCCCGGAGCCGGTTATTTCGGTTGCCGTAGAGCCTAAGACTAAGGATGACCAGGAAAAAATGGGTATCGCTCTGGGCAAGCTTGCTCAGGAAGATCCATCTTTCCGCGTCAAGACTGATGAAGAGACTGGTCAAACGATCATCTCTGGCATGGGCGAGCTTCACCTGGACATCCTGGTTGACCGGATGCGCCGTGAATTCAACGTCGAAGCCAACATCGGTAAGCCTCAGGTTTCCTATCGTGAGCGCATCACGAAGAACTGTGAAATCGAAGGCAAGTTTGTTCGTCAGTCCGGCGGTCGTGGTCAGTTCGGTCACTGCTGGATTCGTTTTGCTCCTGCTGACGAAGGTCAGGAAGGTCTGCAATTCGTGAACGAAGTAGTCGGTGGTGTTGTTCCTAAGGAATACATCCCAGCTATCCAGAAGGGTATCGAAGAGCAGATGAAGAACGGTGTTGTTGCCGGCTATCCGCTGATCGGCCTGAAGGCTACCGTGTTCGATGGTTCTTACCACGACGTCGACTCCAACGAGATGGCGTTTAAAGTGGCTGCTTCCATGGCAACCAAGCAACTGGCCCAGAAGGGCGGTGGTGAGTTGCTGGAGCCGATCATGGCGGTAGAGGTTGTTACCCCTGAAGACTATATGGGCGACGTGATGGGTGACCTTAACCGTCGTCGCGGCATGATCTTGGGTATGGAAGACACGGTCTCCGGCAAAGTGATTCGCGCCGAAGTTCCGCTGGGTGAGATGTTCGGTTATGCGACCGACGTCCGTTCCATGTCTCAGGGTCGCGCAAGCTACTCTATGGAATTCAAAAAATACAATACAGCTCCGTCGCACATCGTCGAATCTGTAACCAAAAAACAAGGCTGATTCAGCCCTTTAGGCAAGGAGTTAATTGTCGTGGCTAAAGAAAAATTTGAACGTAACAAACCGCACGTCAACGTTGGCACTATCGGTCACGTTGACCACGGTAAAACCACTCTGACTGCTGCTCTGACCCGCGTCTGCTCCGAAGTTTTCGGTTCGGCCAAGGTTGACTTCGACAAGATCGACAGCGCCCCAGAAGAAAAAGCTCGCGGTATCACCATCAACACCGCTCACGTTGAATACGATTCGGCCGTGCGTCACTACGCACACGTTGACTGCCCAGGTCACGCCGACTACGTAAAAAACATGATCACCGGTGCTGCTCAGATGGATGGCGCAATCCTGGTTTGCTCGGCCGCTGATGGTCCGATGCCACAAACCCGTGAGCACATCCTGCTGTCCCGTCAGGTAGGTGTTCCGTACATCGTTGTCTTCCTGAACAAGGCTGACATGGTTGACGACGCAGAGCTGCTGGAACTGGTTG
>NZ_JALQCW010000013.1 GCF_023241715.1 Pseudomonas morbosilactucae | reverse complement strand
AAAAACGCCGCGCGACCTTGGGGTCGCGCGGCGTTTTTGTGTGGGGGTTACTTGTCTTGCTTGTTGCTCAGGACTTTGCCGGTCTTGGCGTCCAGGTCCACGTCCCATTCCACGCCTTTGGTGTCACGCAGTTCGACTTGGTAGACGTAGGTGCCAGCAGCGGTCTGCTCCAGCTCGGTGTCGGTGATATTGGTCGCGGTGGTGCCTGGGTGCTGGGCCAGGGCGGCCTGGTTGAGTTTTTCCAGGTCCATGATGCTGCCGGCTTTGAGCAGGCCAGGGATCAAGTCCGGGCGAACGTCGGCTTGGGCCAGGCCGGCAGTCAGGGTCAGGGCAGTGGCAGCGAACAGGGCAGTGAGCTTTTTCATGTCTTGATTCCTTGGGTGAGCTGTTTAAGTGGCCTCAGGTTAACCAGCCGAACTTAATTCACCCTTAATTACGCGGACGCTTTGCGCCGTTTGTTCAATCGCCGCTTATTCACCGGGCGGCAAGCTGGCGCCTCAATCAATGGAGGCGGTTATGCGGTGGATCATCAAAGTGCTGTACGGGCCGTTGTTCTGGGGCGGTTTTATCGGCGCCGGAATTTGTTGGGTGGGCGAGCGCGGGGCATCGGCGGGGTGGCTGCTGGCACTGTTCGCGCTGGCGCTCGGGGTGTCGTTTCTGGCCGAGTGGTGGCTGCCTTATGAGCCCGCTTGGAACCGTGCTCGCCAGGATCGCCGGCGCGATGCGCTGCACGCCTTGGTCAATGAGAGCCTGAATGCCTTGGGCCTGTTGCTGTTGCCGGTAATGGTCAGCCTGCTGGCGGTGGATGGCCTGTGGCCCCGGCAATGGCCGTTGTGGGGGCAGTTGTTGCTGGCAATCGTGGTGGCCGATTGTGGCATCACCCTGGCCCATTACTTCAGTCACCGGCTGCCCTGGCTCTGGCGCCTGCACGCGGTGCACCACAGCGTGCAACGGCTGTACGGGTTCAACGGTTTGATGAAGCATCCCCTGCACCAGGCCGTGGAAGCGTCCGCCGGCTTTTTGCCGTTACTGGTGCTGGGCATTCCCCTATCGGTGGCCGAGTTGCTGGCCTGGGCCATTGCCGTCCAGCTGTTGTTGCAGCATTCCAATGTCGATATGCGCCTGGGGCCTTTGCGCTGGGTCTTTGCCTGGGCCCCGGTGCATCGCTTTCATCACATGAAGTACGGCAAGGCCGGCGATGTGAATTTCGCCTTGTTCTTCACTTTTTGGGACTGGCTGTTGGGCACGGCCTTCCACAGTGCCGAGTACCCCATTCGCGACGGCGACCTGGGCATTGGCAGCCGCCCGGACTTTCCACGGGATTACCGGGCGCAGTTGTGTGATCCATTCCTGGCGGTGACGTTGAGCGATGAGCCACCGGTGCCTAAGCCACTGCGCTCCTGAGTCAATCCAGTACGCGCAGTTCAAGACCTTGCAGGGCTTGCCCGGCCGTGACGCCGAACAGGCTCTTGAGGGTCCGGGAGAAGTGCGCCGAGTCGGCAAACCCGGCGCCATGGGCGGCCTCGGTGACCCGCTGCCCGGTCAGTACCAGGGCCATCGCCAGGCGCAGGCGTCGCCACAGCACCAGGCGCCGCACGGGCAGGCCCACGTCCCGGGCGAACAGGCGTTCCAGCTGGCTCAGGGAGAGGTGGGCCCGGGCCGCCAGGGTCGCCGCGGGGACCTTGTCTGTCAGGGCGTTATCCAGGGCCATCAGTGCCAGGCTGACCCGGCTGTCACTGAGGGGCTGGCGCGGGCATTGGCGCAGGGCCGCTTCCAGGCCCGGCAACGAACATTCGGCGCCCTGCAGATGCCTGTGCAAGGTGCCGCCATTCAGCAGCCGTGGTTCGGCGTAGACACTCAATACCTCGCCGGGGGCCTCGACAATGGCATGCCTCCGCAAGCTTTCAATCAACAGCCAGTGGGTGGTTTGCACCACGCCATCGAGGCTGAGGGTGACCGGCTGCTCGGGCGCAATCAGTACTTGATGGGCGTAGTGGGCATGGGCCGCGGTGGGCCCCAGGGTGCCTTGCAGCAGGGCGTAGTCAGGCCCCAGCCACAACCGGCCGCGCCACTGTTGCAGGGCCATCCTCAGTAGCCGTTGGCGTCAAGCACTTGGGCCACGCTGCGGCTGGGCGGGCGCTTGAGGTAGGTCAGCAACTCCGCGCTGCGGTTGCTGAAGATGCCGTCGACACCGGCGTCCAGCACCTGCTTGAAGTCCACCGGCTCATCGACGGTGTAGGCGTGCACCAGCAGGCCCTGTTCGTGGGTGTATTGATTCATCCAGGGTTGCACCAGGTCCGCGTAGCTCTGGTCGCCACCCTGGCGCAGGGCCACGGAAGGGCCGGTACCGACGGCGCCCTGGGCCTTGGCGTAGTCGACCCACTGTTGGAACGCGGCGCGGTCCTTGGGTTGTTGCTTGGCGTAATAGTGGGCTTTGTCAGGCTCGCCACTGTCGGCGAACTTGACCTTGGACAGCGGTTCGATGCTGCCTTCAGCCACCCACAGCAGCAACACGGCGGGCACGTTGGGCATGGCCTGGCGCAGCAGTTCCAGACTGTGCTTGTCGAAGGTCTGCAACACCACACGGCCCTTGCCCTCGCCGATGGCCTGCTGGCCTTTTTCCGAAGGGACGCCGGAGGTGTTCAGCCAGCCACGTTCCTGCAGCTTGGCCTTGAGGTCTTGCTCGATGCCCGGGAAATGGCTGGGGCCCTTGGTCTCGATATACAGCCCGGGTTTGTGCTGCGGATTGCCCTGGGCGATATCGATCACTTCATCCAGGGTCAGGATCTGCAGGCCGACATAACTGGGGCGGGCGCGTTGTGGATAGGCCTGGTTGAACCAACTGCCAGCGTCGAGGGTTTTCAGTTCGGCCAGGGTAAAGGCGCTGACGGAGCTGTTCTTGCGCTCGGGAAACTTGCTGGCTACGTCGCTGGTGCGCAGCAGGTTGTCGTCATGCAGGGCCAGCAGCACACCATCCTTGCTGCGTTGCAGGTCCAGCTCCAAATAGTCGGCCCCCAGGTCTCGGGCCAGTTTGTAGGCCGCTGCAGTGGATTCCGGTGCATCGTAGGACGCGCCGCGGTGGGCGATCACCGCCGGGTAGGCGATGCCATGGCTGGCGGCCACGGCCTTGGGATCGGGCGCACTGGCGGCCTGGGTTTGGCTGGCGGCAAGCAGCAGGCTCAGCAGCAGGGCGTTCAGGGAAAAGGTCGCGGGCATCTTCGAGTTCCTTTCGGGGCCGGGGGAGCGTTCTCTTTTATCAATAGGCAACGCCTTACGCTATCGCCATAGCGCCATGGCTGTGTGTCAAAAAAATTATTCGGGCGTTTTTTTCCTCGGCTTTGCAGTAGTCTTGGCCCCTGCAGTTTCCCCATCAGAGGGAAACCCCATAAG
This sequence comes from Pseudomonas morbosilactucae, assembly GCF_023241715.1. Lineage (GTDB taxonomy): Bacteria > Pseudomonadota > Gammaproteobacteria > Pseudomonadales > Pseudomonadaceae > Aquipseudomonas > Aquipseudomonas morbosilactucae. The sequence continues at coordinate 145,545 of NZ_JALQCW010000013.1, read as the reverse complement.
CATCTGTGCCCTCTGCCAAGCGTGTAAACCATTGACCACCTGTCCTGCGGGACCTTGAGTGAGGTTTACCATGCGCATTACGTCCGAACTTATCTGTCAGGCCGCCGACCAGCTTCAGGGTTTTGTCGGGTTCAACCGCAAGACCGGCAAGCACATTGTGCGTTTCAGCGAAGACTCCTTCGGCATGGACGTCGCCGACGACGCCATCATTCCCACCAGCGAATTCGTCTGGGCCCCGGCCACCGACCAGACCATGACCCTCAAGCGCGAGCTCATCCAGTTGCTGCTGGAGCAGAACATCGACGATCGGATTCACATCACCGAGCCGCTGCGGGTGTACATGCGTCGCACTGACGTACCGGAGATCTGTGCCGTGCGCAGCCTGGTGGCCACCGCACGCAGCTGATCCTCAGGCCGGTGGACGGGCGCGGGCTGGGCAGCATTGTCGCTGCCGGCCTGCAGCCACGTGTGGCATTCTGCACCTTTGCGTATCAACCCTCCGGCCTGCCATGACCCTTTTGCGACTGATCCTCGGCGATCAACTCAACCCGCTGCACAGCTGGTTTCGCCAACCGTGCGCGGAGGCGATTCACGTGCTGATGGAGGTGCGCCAGGAGACCGATTACGTCCTGCATCACGGGCAGAAGGTCCTGGCGATCTTTGCCGCCATGCGTGACTTTGCCGCGAGCCTGGAGGCCGCCGGGCATCGCGTCTGTTACCTGAAGATCGACGACCCGGACAACACCCAGTGCCTGACCCGCAACCTGGATGCCCTGTTGGCGCGGCACGGGGCCAGCCACTTCGAGTACCAGGCCCCGGATGAATGGCGCCTGGACCAGCAATTACTGGGTTACTGCGAGGCCCTGGCCATCCCCTCGACGATGGTCGACAGCGAGCACTTCTACACCGCCCGTGAGCAGGCGCAGTTGATCTTCGCCGGGCGCGAGCACTGGTTGATGGAGCACTTCTATCGCACGCTGCGGGTGGTCGAAGGCGTGCTGCTGGACCCTGAGCGCAAGCCCCTGGGCGGCCAGTGGAATTACGACCATGACAACCGCCAGGCGTGGCCCGGGATGCCGTTCGAATCAGCGGACAGTCGCCCGCGGCATGACCATTCCCTGCTGTGGCAGAGCATTCAGGCCGCAGGGGTCAAGAGCTTTGGCAGCGTAGCCGCCGAACAACTGGCCTGGCCGCTGAATCGCGACGAAGCGCTGCAGCAGTTGCAGGGGTTTATCGAGCACGAGCTGAAGCATTTTGGCGAGTTCCAGGACGCCATGAGCAGCCGGGCCTGGCGGTTGTTTCATTCGTTGCTGTCGTTTGCCTTGAACACCAAGATGCTCAACCCCCGGGAAGTGGTGCAGCGGGCCGAAGACGCCTATCACCAGGGCCTGGCACCCTTGGCGTCGGTCGAGGGGTTTATCCGACAGATTCTCGGTTGGCGCGAGTATGTGCGCGGGGTCTATTGGGCGCAGATGCCCGGTTACGAACGCAGCAACGTGTTTGCCCATGACCTGCCGCTGCCGTCATGGTTCTGGACCGGCCAGACCCGCATGCGGTGTTTGGCCCATGCCATCGGCCAGTCGTTGGAGCAGGCCTATGCGCACCATATTCAGCGGCTGATGGTCATCGGCAATTTTGCCCTGCTGGCCGGGCTTGATCCCTATGAGGTGCACCAGTGGTACCTGGGGGTCTACATCGATGCCTTCGAATGGGTCGAGTTGCCCAACACCCTGGGCATGAGCCAGTTTGCCGACGGTGGCCTGCTGGCGACCAAACCCTATGTGTCCAGTGCGGCCTATATCGACCGCATGAGCGATTACTGCCGGGGCTGTCACTACGACAAAAAGGTCCGCATCGGTGAGCGTGCCTGCCCGCTCAATGCGCTGTACTGGGACTTTTTCGCCCGCCACCAGCCGTTGCTCGAAGGCAATCATCGGCTGGGGATGGTGTATCGGCAGTTGGCCAAAATGCCGGACGAGATGCGCGACGCGGTGAGCGCCCAGGCCGACGACCTGCGTCAGCGCCTGGATCAACTCTAGCGTTCGAAGCGATACGCCCGTTCGACTTTGCACACCCGGGTGTGGCAATGGCTGTACCAGTCTGCACGGCCGCGCTCGCGGATGACGCTGTGTTCGGCATGGTGCTTCCAGGCCAGGATCGCTGCTTCGTCACGCCAGTAAGACACGGTGATGCCAAAACCTTGCTCATCGCGGCTGGACTCCGCACCGAGAAACCCCGGTTGCTGGCTGGCCAGTTCGACCATGCGCTGGGCGGCCTGATCGTAGTCCGGGTCGGCGGCGCTGCGTTGTGAGCTGAAGATCACTGCGTAATAAGGGGGGGCGGGTGTGCTGCCGATCATCAGTGTGGCTCCTTGCAAGCGTTGAGCAGGGCGCGCACCAGGGGCGGTACCTTGCCGGCCAAGGCTGCGCGTTCGGGCTGAAACAGGGTCGCGACAAAAAACCGATGGCCCTTGAGCTCGACCGCTCGCAGGTCGCCCGCTGTGTCGTGCCCGGTGGCGACCAGCGCACCGCTCAGCAGCACGTCGGCGAACTGCGGATTGACCCCGTAACGACAGCGATAACCCTCGATGATCTCCAGGCTTTGATAGGCCTCGGCGATGCGGCTGCCGTGCTGCAGACGAATGCTGTCGACGGCTTCCACCAGTGAGCAGCTCAAGGGCGTGAGCAGGGCCCGTTGCGCCTCCGGGTGCAGTTCACCGTGCTCGGCGTCCGCCCAGCCCAGGACATGGCGCGCGTATTCCAGCACCCCATGTTGAAAGCCGCCGCAGGTGCCGAGGAAGGGCCGTTGTTGCTCCCGGGCCACGCGGATTGCCAGTAGCGCGCCATCAAGGTGGCGATAAGGGCTGCCGGGCACACACCAGATGCCATCGAAGCCCTCCAACTGAGCGTCCGCATTCAGGGTATCGGTGCCCAGCCATTGGTAGGTCAGCTCGACCTCGGTGGCGGCCGCGGCCATCTCCAGGGCTTGGGGAATGGCTTGATGGGCGGTGATCTGCGGGTCGTAGTCGCCAATCAGGGCGATGCGAACGTGGGGCTGGGGTCGGTTGGCGTGCATGGAGGCTCCCTGGGGGACGATGGCTTGTTGATTCCTGGTGGCCACTATAAATTGGCGCCCACGCAATCAATATTGGCGTTTATCCAATTGATCAATGCAGCCACGCACTATCAGCTTGACTACCCCGACCTCGTCCTGATTCTTGCCCTGGTGCGCGGCGGGTCACTGGCCCGTGCCGCGGCGCTGCTCAGGGTCGATGTGTCCACGGTGTTTCGCGCGGTACGCCGTCTGGAGGCCGCCCTGGGCCAGCAACTGTTCGATAAGAGCCGGGCGGGCTACCTGCCCACCAGCCTGGCGCAGACTCTGGCGCAACAGGCCGAGCGCGCCGAACAAGCCCTGGAAGCGGCGCGGATCGGTGTGGACCAGGGCGGGGAAATCATCAGTGGCACCGTGCGCCTGACCTGCACCGATTCGGTGTTGCAAGGGTTGCTGCTGCCGGCCCTGGCGCAGTTCATGCCCGGCTACCCGGCGTTGACCGTGGAGCTGTGCACCTCCAACGACTTTGCCAACCTCAGCCGTCGCGACGCCGATATCGCCCTGCGCCTGACTGCCGCGCCACCGGAGCACTTGGTGGGCCGGCGCCTCGGAACCGTGGCTTATCGAGTGTGTGCCAGTGCTGCCTATCGGCAACGGGTCGACTGCACTGATCTGTCTCGCGTGGCCTGGATTGCCCCGGACGATTTTCTGCCCGATCACCCCACGGTGACCTGGCGCCGCAGTCAATGGCCGGGTGTGCGCCCCAGCTACCGCTGCAACAGCATGCAGTCGGTGACCGAGTTGGTGCGTGCGGGCTTGGGGGTGGCTGCGCTGCCGGACTTCCTTATCGGCGGTGGGCTGGAGCCGCTGAGCGAACCCTTGGGCCATGACACCGGGCTGTGGCTGTTGACCCGCCCGGACTGTCGGGCGCTGCGCTCGGTGGTGGCCCTGTTCGACGAACTGGCGCGCCACGTTCGCCTGCCTTGACCCTCAAGCCTGGGGCGGTTCCTTGCGGACAAAGTGCTGATGCATCTCGCTGGTCAGGTTTTCGATGCGTTCGGTCAGTTGCTTGGTCATTTCGGTGAGGCGGGTGTTTTGCTCCAGCAGCTCCAGTAATTGCGCGCTGCTGTGGGCGGCTTGGGCCTGCCGCTCGCTGTTGGCCACGGCCAGGGCTTCGCGGTGTTGCGCATCGGCATCGGCCTGGGCTTTGTCACGGGCGGCCTGGCGGGTCTGTGCCAGCAAAATCAGCGGTGCCGCGTAGGCTGCCTGCAGGCTGAACGCCAGGTTGAGGAGGATAAAGGGGTAGACGTCGAAAGTGGTGACGCCGCTGAGGTTGAGGCCGATCCAGACCAGTACGATCAGGGTCTGGGCCCCGAGAAAGGTCGGCGTGCCAAAGAAGCGGGCGAAGGCTTCGGCCCTCAAAGCGAAGGCGTCGGTGCCGAAGGTGGGGGCCAGGTGGGCGTGGCGGCGATGGAAGCGCAGGTGGTCGACAGCTGGGGCTGGGGTTTCTTCAGGGCGTTTGGTGGTCATGGGGATTTTCTACCGGGCAGACGATCGCGCAACTATAGCGCCACCCCGTGCCGCCGACGCGTTAACCCGCGTCGGCATCCCCTGGCTCAGAGTGCGCCGCGTTCGCTGGCGAACATGCTCACCGCCTGGACGGCGTGGCCGGTGCCTTCGCGTATCTGCAGGATCACGGTACCGGCCTGATCGGCCAGGCCCACGCCTTTGGCCGCCCGGTCGCGGGTGCCGTCCATGCTTTTGATCGCTTGCTGGGTTTCGTTCTGGATCTTCTCGATCATCTCGGAAATTTCCGCCGTCGAACCGCTGGTGCGGGCCGCCAGTTGCCGGACTTCATCGGCTACCACGGCAAAGCCCCGGCCTTGCTCGCCGGCGCGGGCGGCCTCGATGGCGGCATTGAGGGCCAGGAGGTTGGTCTGGTCGGCGATGGAACGGATGGTGTTGACGATCGCGGTGATCTGTTCGGAGCGGTCACCGAGTTTGGCGATCAAGGCCGAGGAGTCTTCGATATTGCTGGCAATGTGGCGCATTTCGCTGGCCGCTTGCTGGATCACCTCGGTGCCTTGTTCGGCCACTTTCCGCGTCTCCATGGAGATGTGGTAGGCCTGGCTGGCGCTGCGGGCGTCCTGCTCGTGCTGTTCCACTCGTTGGGTGACATCCGAGGCGAACTTCACCACTTTGATCAGGCGCCCAGCGGCGTCATACACCGGGTTGTAGTTGGCTTCCAGCCACAGGGTGCGGCCCTGTTTGTCGACACGCTCGAACTGGCCGTTGAACAGCTCGCCCTGATTGAGCCGGCGCCAGAAATCCTGGTAGGCGCTGCTGTTGGCCAGCTCTGGCTTGCAGAATATCCGGTGATGTTTGCCTTGCAGTTCGGCCAGGGTGTAGCCCATGCGATTGAGGAAGTTCTGGTTGGCGCTGATGATGCTGCCGTCGAGGTTGAACTCGATCACCGCCATGGCGCGGTCGATGGCTTGCAGCTTGGCCTTGGCTTCCGTTTCCTGTTGCACCTTGGCGGTGACATCCAGGGCGTATTTGACCACCTTGATGACCTTGCCCGTCGCGTCCTTGATCGGGTTGTAGGTCGCCTCCAGCCAGATTGGTTGCCCGCTGCCGTTGAGCCGTTCGTAGGTGCCCGATTCGAACTGGCCGTTTTGCAGGCGCGTCCAGAGCTGGCGGTACCCATTGCTGCGCACGAACTCGGTGCTGCAAAACTGCTGGTGGGATTGGCCCAGCACCTGTTCGGCGCGGTAGCCCATGGTCTTGAGGAAGTTGTCATTGGCGCGCAGCACTCGGCCCTGTAGATCGAACTCGACGACGGCCATGGAGCGTTCGAGGGCTTCGAGCAGGCCAGCCTGTTGGGCAACGGTGTGCTGCAGGGTTTCGATGGTCTTGTTGTGGCGGTTGAATAGCATGGTGGCTGGTGCTCGGTGGGAAGCGTCGAGTGGGTCCCTATTGAGTGCGCCTGTATGCCAAAAGATCCCGAGGGTCTTGGGCAGGGTCTGCTGGGTGCCAGCGCTCCATGACTGACACTGAACTGGTAGCGGGTATTTCAGCCTTCACGGCACCCGGGCTGAGCCTTGAGGTGTCGTTGGAGGAAGGGCGTCATGTCTACAAATCAATTCAAATTGGGGTGGGTCGGCGGTTCATTCTATGGGGCGATGCCGCTCTTCCAGGAGGGGGGAGCAGTGGCGGCATTATGATGGCTAACACCGTACAAATCTAAATAAACTTGTACAAAAACTGCATTTATCCAGATTTTGTATAAGTTTTTGGCCGGGCAGCGGCTCAGGCAAAGGCGGGCTCAGGGGGCATTGCGGCGCTGGTGATTTTATTGCGCCCGGTGTTTTTTGCCTGGTACAAGGCTTTGTCGGCCTCGTTGAGCCAGTCGGCGGTGTCATTGAAACCCTGCTGAAAGGCTGCCAGGCCGATGCTCAGGCTGACGCGCAACTCGGGAACGTCCGGGTGTCGGTAATGGCTGAAGGCTTCACGCAAGCGCTCCATCACCTCCACTGCCTGCTGCGGGTGCAGGCCGGGCAGGATCACGCAAAATTCGTCGCCACCGTAACGGCCGGCCTGGTCATCCTGGCGCAAGTTGCGCCGCAACTCGCCACTCAACTGGCGCAATACCGCATCGCCGATGATGTGGCCGTAGCTGTCGTTGATCAGCTTGAAGTGATCGACGTCGATCAGGGCGATGCTGGCCTGGGCCTTATGCTCCAGGCACTTGAGGAATTTAATCTGCAGCAGGTCTTTCCAGGAACCGTGGTTGAGCAGGCCGGTGAGGCTGTCGGTGCGACTCAGGGTACTCAAGGTGCGCTTGTGTTCGGACAGTTTCATCGCCAGCCGATAGCAGACCATGCCCAGTGCCAGGGGGTAGAGGGTCAACATCGGCAGGCAGGCGTAGATCTGGATTTGGCTGATTTGGGTGCTGAAGTGCATGCCCAGCAGCGCCCAGGCCGCCAGGACGCCAGTCACCTGGGCAACGGCGCCATGAATCAGCAGGCGTTGTCCACCAGCGGCGACATTGTTCATCGACATCATCGATAGGATGGTCACCGCCGGCAGCGGATTGAACTGAAAGGCCGCGGCCCAGAAACCGCCGCAGAGCGAGTCATACAGCAGGTTGCGCCGTTCAGCCTGGTAGGGCGAGCGCGAACGGATCGACAGTTGGTAAGCTAGGTGTGGCCAGATCAGGCCGTTGAACAGCAGCAGGGCCCAGATCCAGCTGGGCAGGGCAATGGGATAGAGCGCGGCGAAGACACTGATGCCACCGATGCCCAAGCCAATGGTCCTTGGGCGATAGATGCGCCTGGCAAATGACAACCCTTTGCCTTGTTGAATTTCCATAATGTCATGCACCAGATCTGCTTCTGAAACACCTTGTGGTGTTTTATGCGCTATAGCCGTTGATCGGATAAGTCTGGTGAATATTGTCATTTATTCCAAGAAGAATAATCAGTGTCCTTCGAAGCCATTTAACAGTGGGAGGGGCGCTGCGAGGTCGTTTCAGAGCGTTGAGAGGGGCCGTTAAGGGCTAGGGAAGAGGCTTCCTGAAGAGACGGATCGGGCGGGAAATCAAACCTGATAGTGGGACAGAAACATGTCCAGGGCCGACTCGATGACCTGGGTTTGTTCAGCGAGCGGCAGTGTAGGTTGCCCCATGCTGATCTGTGGCCAGAATGCGAATGTCTTGATCAGGCCCTGGAGTTGGTGGGAGGCAAACTCTGCATCCACCGGTTTGAGACGGCCATCGGCCACGGCTGCGCGAATCCAGATGCTCAGTCCTTCTTCGCGCTGGCTCAGGCGCGCCACCATGTTCTGCGCGCGTTCAGGGGAGTGGATGGTGGCGGCGATGGCGACTCGTGCCAGGTCCAGAAAGTTATCGTCCCCCAGCATGCGCAGTTTGGCCTGGAGCAGTGTGTGCAATTGCTCGCGCAGCGGCAGGTCGCTGCGGTACTGGACGTCGGGCTGGGCACAGATGTTGGCCCACAACTTATGCAGGATTTCGGCGAACAGTTCCTCTTTGCTGGGGAAGTGGTTGTACACCGTGCGCTTGGAGACACCGGCGGTGGCGGCGATCTTATCCATGCTGGTGATCTCGAAACCGCTGGCGCGGAATTCGTTGATCGCCGCCTGGATGATGGCTTCGCGTTTACGGTCGGTGAGGCGCTTTGGAGCTGTCATAAGTGAGGTTCGAGTTGGCTGAAGGGGCACTGCAATCGGCAGTTTACTTAGTCTTCTGCTTCATGCAATGTAGAAACTACACTGTGCAGTGTAGTTCTTGATCCGCTCTTCAAATCCAAACAATGACAGTCAACTGATGCTTGCGTGCGTTGGTCTGGACCGTCCCGCAGAGAATTGCCGGAACCGTGTTGAGTTCCTTGGAGTCACTTCAGTCATGGCCACTATCTCGCCCAACGCCGACGGCGCCGCTCGCCTTGAAACCTCGCGCCAGGAACAAGGCGCCTATCGCAACCACGCCCCCGTTCAACATGCAGGTTTCGGCAAAACCCTGCGCATCTTCTGGAACATGATTTTCCACAAGCCGCGCAACACGCGCCCCGCGGGGGCGATCCCGGTGCAGCCTTTGACTCGCGAGCAATTGTCGGCGGCGCCGGATCACAGTGTCTTCCGTCTTGGGCATTCGACGGTGCTGCTGAAGATGCGCGGCAAATTCTGGGTCACCGACCCGGTGTTCGCGGAGCGCGCCTCGCCCGTTCAGTGGGCCGGCCCCAAACGGTTTCACCAACCGCCCATCAGCCTGGAAGAGCTGCCGGCCATCGAGGCGGTGATTTTGTCCCACAACCACTACGACCATTTGGACCGTCGCACTGTGCTGCATCTGGCGGAAAAGGCCCGACACTTCCTCACGCCCCTGGGCGTGGGCGAGACCTTGATCAAGTGGGGCGTCCCCGCGGAAAAGGTCCGGCAACTGGATTGGTGGCAGGGCACGGAGGTCGACGGCATCCGGTTTATTGCGACGCCAGCGCAGCACTTTTCCGGGCGTGGTTTGTTCGATGGCAACAGCACCTTGTGGGCGTCGTGGGTGATGATCGACGGCCCTGTGCGGATCTTTTTCAGTGGGGATACCGGGTACTTCGATGGCTTCAAACGCATCGGCCAGCAATACGGCCCGTTTGATCTGACCCTGATGGAAACCGGTGCCTACAACGTCGAGTGGCCCCACGTGCATATGCAGCCAGAGCAGACCCTGCAGGCCCATATCGACCTCAAGGGCCGCTGGTTGCTGCCGATCCACAACGGCACTTTCGATTTGTCGATGCATGCCTGGTACGAACCCTTTGACCGTATCCTGGCCTTGGCCTGGGAACGCAGCATCGCCATCACCACGCCGCAGATGGGCCAAGCCTTCAGCCTGTCGCAACCCCAGCGCGGCAGCACCTGGTGGCTGAGCGTGGAGGGCGAGGCACAAACCACGTCTCTGGAAACCCAGTCCTCCTGAACCCCCGGTGTTGCGTTGCCGCCCTGTGAGCTTTCCCTGCAGTGAGCAGATTTTCATCGGGGGGGAATCCCACCTTGCCACCCAGACTTTCCAGGCCTGGGTGGCTGTTTACGATGGTGGCGGTCATGGCACCCGCAGCCGGCGCCGCCATGGAACCTGGATCAAGGAACTCAATTGCCAGCTTGCCCGGCTGGTTGCCGCCGATCACTCGGTGCAGCACTGGTTGGAGCCGGTAATGAGCGCTCTGGATCATTCGATCAGGGCGTAATCCGCGCGCTCCATCGGGTTGGGGGTTGCACCTCGCACGTTCATGCCGCGCCCAGGCTCGAAACCGGGGAAGAACACCAGGCCTTCCGCTTCGAAGCAGAAGGCCAGGGCCAGGCGAGTGACATCGCGTACCTCAAAGCCGGCTTCGAAGCGTTGGATGGCTTGCACAGAGACGGTGGATTTTTGGCACAGCTGATCCATGTCCCAACCCAGCAACTGGCGGGCCTGGGCACAGTGCGTCGGGGTGAATTGAAACAGGGCGATACGTTCCAGGGTGATTTTCATCGCGAGCGAGGCCATAGTTTCCTCCGGGAGGATCAAAGGCAGAGTCAATAAAACACTGTTTATTTGTACAGTTGTTTTGACCGCTGATCAAACTCATTTTTGCGGTTTCTATCGACCCTTTGGTGACAAGTTCTTTCCCGAGGATCAGGCCGCGCTGTGCAAGTAGGCCGTGGGCGCCTGCCCCAGTACCCGGCGGAACATCGTCGAAAACGCCGCCGGGCTGTCGTAGCCGAAATCCATAGCGATCCGCGTCACCGCTTCGCCCGCCGCCAGGCGTGCCAGGGCCAGGACCACACAGGCACGTTGGCGCCACTGCACGAAACTCATGCCGGTCTGCTGACGAAACCATCGGTTGAAGGTGCGCAGGCTGGCGTGTAGCTGCTGCGCCCACTGCTGCGGCGATTGATGAATATCCGGCTGCTGCAGGAAAGCTTGGCACAGGGCGAGCAGGCGGGGTTCGGCTGGCAGGGGAATGTGCAGTGGCAGCGGGGTGCTGCGCCCCAACTCATGCAGCAACAGGCTGATCAGCACGCCGTCACGCCCGTGGGTTTCATACTCAAGGGGGATGTCCACCGCTTCCAGCAACAGTTGGCGCATCAGCGGCGAGACATTGAGGACTCGACACGGGGCCTCATTAAACGGCACGGCGTCCGGTTCGATGTACAGGCTGCGGGTGCTCACGCCCAGCATCAGCACCGCATGAGGCACCTGAGGTGCGATCCACACGGCGCGCTGGGGCGGCACCACCCAATTGCCCGCCTCGGTACTCACCTGCATGACCCCGGTGGCCCCATACAGCAATTGTCCGCGGCGATGTTGATGGCGAGGCAGCAGGTGGCCGTCGGGGTAATCCGTGCCGATGGCGACCACCGGGCGCGGTGTCTGGTCGAGCAGGTTGATTGAGGTATTGCGCATGGCCGCGAGCCCCTTGCCATTGGCGTGAACGCGAACATTATTGGCTTATCTGCTAAAGCCGGCCAGGGGCGCGCTGGCTATTGTCCGGGTTCCCCTGTAATGGATGCTGCGTGATGTTCTATCTACTGTTGATGCTTTTTGGCTGCATGACTGGTGTTACCGCGGTGCTCTTCGGTTTTGGTGGCGGTTTTGTGGTGGTGCCGCTGCTTTATCACATGCTGTCGGCCGTCTACGGGGCAGACAGCGCCATTGGCCAGTCGGCGATGCATATCGCGGTCGCCACCTCCACCTGCGTGATGATCGTCAATGCCCTGGTCGCGACCTTGAGGCATCAGCGGGCGGGCCATTTGATCCGGCATTACGTGTGGCCCTTGGCGGGTTACATCGGCGTGGGTTCGGTGTTGGGTGCGATGGCGGCCGTTTGGGTCAGCGGAGAAGTCATCCGTTACGCCTTTATCGCCTACCTCGGCCTGACCATTGCCGACTGCCTACTGCGTCGCGGCTTTCTCGAACCGCTGCACGGCCAGTCGCCACGACGTTTGGGCATGGCCCAGACCCTGGGCGGCGGATTGCTCATCGGCACCGTTGCCACCTTCCTTGGCGTGGGCGGCAGTGTGATGACCGTGCCTTTATTGCGTCGATGCGGGTTGAGCATGACCCAGGCCACCTCCATGGCCAATCCGCTGAGTGTCCCGGTGGCTCTGGCCGGCACCCTGACCTACATGGCCCTGGCCGGGTTCAGCCCTGTCGAGTTGGGCCCCTGGTTTATCGGTTATGTGGATCTGCTGGCGTTTGGCGTGCTGACCTTGGGTTCACTGCTGGGTATTCGCTTGGCGTCGCGCTGGATCGGCGTCCTTGCAGACCGGTTGCACGCACGGGTGTACATCAGCCTGGTGGTGCTGGTGATGTTGAGCATGTGGATCACCTGAGCGAGCCGGATCTGCTCAGCGCCGCGCTCGATTCTGCCGGCCAACCTCGCCATAATCCGGTCGCGCTTTCGCCACGGCGATGCCCGCCAGGCCTCTTCAATCAAGGAACTGTTCATGCTCAAAGGATTGGCCCGTCGGGTGCCGTTGTTGGTTTTGCTGATGCTGTTGCTGCCGTCGAGCCAGGCTGATGAAGCCCTGCAGGTGTTCACCGGAACCCTGGGCAAGATGCCGATTGTGCTGGAGTTGGACCACCGGGATCCGGGTGAGCTGACAGGTCGTTATTTCTATCAGAAGTACCGCCGCGATTTGGGGTTGAGCGGCCGCCTCGAAGGCCAGGCCCTCAGCCTCGACGAGGGCCAGAACCCCTATGGCGATAACTCGCCGCGGCCCCGCCTGACCCTGCAAAAGACTGCCGATGGCTGGCAGGGCCAATGGCGCAGCGCCAAGGGCAAGACCCTTCCGGTTGAATTGGTCGCGGCCCAGGCCGAAGCACCCAAGGCGGATGCCCCGGAGTACCTGGCGCAGCTGTATCGGGGGGATGTCTATGAGTACCTGCGGTTGCAGGGCCTGGTCCTCAAGCAGGGCAAGCAAGAGCGTTTCATGGGGCGCACCCTGCAATGGTGGACCGAGCCGGGCTCCAAACTGTCGATGTTCACCCTCGTCTCGGGTTATACGCCCGCCGAACAACAGCGCATCAATCAGCAACTGCTGGGACGGTTCTGGTACGAAGTGGCCAGTTTCCACGGGTGCATGCTGAGGGCCAGCCGTCTGGGTTTGGGGGAGTATTTTCAAACGGTGAAACCGCAGTTCATGTCGGCGGGGGTGATCAGCCTGAACATCACCACCAGCTATTTCTGCGGCGGTGCCCATCCGGACTTTGGCGATTCACCGCTGAACATCGATGTGCGCAGTGGCGAGCAGTTGTTCCTGAGCGATGTGCTCTGGGTGGGTGAGGGGCGGCCAACGCTGCACGCGGATCGCAATAACCCGGGCGACCCGCCTTCGACTGAGGAGCAGAGCCACGCCAGCTACGAGTATCGGAGCAAAGTCCTGGTACCTTGGCTGATCGCCCGTTGGCGCGAGCTGTACCCCGAGCAGATGCAAACGCCGGCCGCTGATGATGAAGACAGCTGCAACTTTACCGATGAGAGTGTCTGGGGCTATTCCTCGTGGTACTTCACGCCCAAGGGCTTGTACCTGGGCTCCTACTTTGCCCGCGTGCAGCGCTCGTGCGACGGTGCGGACTGGTCGGTACTGCCGTACGCGTTGGTCCGCCAGCACCCGGGGGCAGTGGCGTTGCAGTTGCCTGAGGACTGACGTTTATTGGGTGTTCAGTGCCGGTGCTTCACGGACGATGAAGTGGTCGAGGTTCTCGATATTGGCGCTGAACACGCCGAAAGTCTGCTCGGGGTTCTTCTTGCTGGGCACCTGCTTCAACTCCGGCGTGACCCCATAGAAGAAGCAGTACAAATCCTGTTCGCTGTCGATGGCATGCTTGATCTCCTCAAGAAACGCCTTGCGCTTGCGGTAGCCCTCGATGAGCTTCTTGCTCAGGTAGACATTGACCGAATAGGGCTTCTTTTTGGCGTCGTCCGCGGCCTTGAACCAGACCTTTTGCTCGAAGTCGATGCGAAAGCTCTGGGTGTAGTCCTTGATTTCCTTGATCTTGCCCCAGTAGATCAGCCCCTTGTTGTCCTGCAGGTACTCGATCTTCTTGAAGAAGGTGGCGTAGGACGCACTGTGCTCGCCAATCTTCAGTGGCATGCGCTTGAGCAAGTCTTTGTCGTCGATGTTCGACACGAAGCATTCCACCGGATGGGCAAAGACGCTGGTTTTGTCCGGCGCCCGATCGCTGGTGGGCGCCGCGCTTGCGTTGAAGGAGGACGACTGCGGTTGGAGGGTCGGAGTATCGACGGCCGGCACCGGGCTGCTCGGCTTGCGCACATATTCACGTCGAGCCAGCAACAACTCGGAAGGGAAGTGTTCCTCCCGGTTATCCTCGGCCTCCGCGCCTTCCAGGCCTTCAATCAGGGCGTGGCGAGTGCCATAGGGGCAGCCGTCCACATGCCGGGTGCCGGGAAGGTTCTTGAAGTGCGGGGTGCGGCGATAATTGACGTTCTTGGCATTGAAGGTGCCCAGCCCGTTTTCCGCATCAAAGGCCGCACGGCATTGATCATTGGGGCACTGAAAGCGCTCCTTGGCCGAGTCGAAGCCCTGGGTTTCATCGAAATTCAGATCGCGCACGTCATAGATCGACAGCTTGTCGTCGAGGCTGATGCAGTAGGCGTTGTCGAATTTCATGGCGGCGTAGGTCCTTGTGCGCGAAGGGGCTTTTATAGCGGTTGGGCTTTGTTCGTGCACCGAAATTTTCTCGATTTTGTTAATGCGAGCTTCGGCGCAACAGAACGATAGAGCCGCCCAGTGCGCACTTTGGCAAGCTTGAAGCCGGGATCAGCAACAGTAAAAAACTGACTGTAACAATCAGTGGGAAATGGCTTGGGGATGATTCGAAACCGTACTTGAAGTCAGCCACTCTGATAATTAAAACGTGCTCAAAAGTTGATGACTTGTAAGCCAGGTGCAGGATGAAAAAGTATTGAATGTTTTTTCGCTTCAATAAAAAAGCCCTGAACAGGTCAGGGCTTTTTTAGAGCAATCTATTCAACGGGTGAATAGACAACTTACAGTGGTGTCAGGAATCAATCCCAGCTCAGCGCGCCGCCAGTTTGATACTCGATCACGCGAGTCTCGAAGAAGTTTTTCTCTTTCTTCAAGTCCATGATTTCGCTCATCCATGGGAACGGGTTGGTGGTACCTGGGTACTCTTCTTTCAAGCCGATCTGCGACAGGCGACGGTTGGCGATGAACTTGAGGTAGTCCTCCATCATGGCCGCGTTCATGCCCAGTACGCCGCGCGGCATGGTGTCGCGAGCGTATTCGATTTCCAGTTGGGTGCCCTGGAGGATCATCTGGGTGGCTTCTTCCTTCATCTCGGCATCCCACAGGTGCGGGTTTTCAATCTTGATCTGGTTGATCACGTCGATGCCGAAGTTCAGGTGCATGGATTCGTCGCGCAGGATGTACTGGAACTGCTCGGCGACACCGGTCATTTTGTTGCGGCGACCCATGGACAGGATCTGGGTGAAGCCGCAATAGAAGAAGATGCCTTCCAGAACGCAGTAGTAGGCGATCAGGTTGCGCAGCAGTTCTTTGTCGGTCTCGACGGTGCCGGTTTCGAACTTCGGATCGGAGATCGAACGGGTGTACTTCAGGCCCCAGACGGCTTTCTTCGCGACCGACGGGATCTCGTGGTACATGTTGAAGATCTCGCCTTCATCCATGGCCAACGATTCGATGCAGTACTGGTAAGCGTGGGTGTGGATCGCCTCTTCGAACGCCTGGCGCAGGATGTACTGGCGGCATTCCGGGTTGGTGATCAGGCGGTACACGGCCAGCACCAGGTTGTTGGCAACCAGGGAGTCGGCGGTGGAGAAGAAGCCCAGGTTGCGCATCACGATGCGGCGCTCGTCGTCGGTCAGGCCTTCCGGGTCTTTCCAGAGGGCGATGTCGGCGGTCATGTTGACTTCTTGCGGCATCCAGTGGTTTGCGCAACCGTCCAGGTACTTCTGCCAGGCCCAGTCATATTTGAACGGCACGAGCTGGTTGAGGTCGGCGCGGCAGTTGATCATGCGCTTTTCATCGACAGCTACACGGGCGGAAGCACCTTCCAGCTCGGCCAGGCCTTCGGCCACGTCCAGCTTGTCCAGTGCAGCCTTGGCACGAGCGATGGCCGCAGAGTCGCTGGCGGTCACGGCGCGGGCTTCGAGCGCGGCGGCACCGCCAGCGCTGTCGAGGCGGTCCATGTTGGCTTCAGAAGCATGGCCGGCGTTGGCGCCTTTAACGGCAACTTCGCCTTCTTCTTTGTCGAATTCGTCCCAGCTCAGCATGACGTGTCGTCTCCTGCTTGAGGGCCAGATGCCCGTGTGAAAACAAAAGGGTTGGCTTTTCACACGACCCTACTGGCCGCGTTAGATCTATAAGGAATCGTTTGTTGCAGCAGTGAACGCAGGCAATAAACAGAATGTGTGCACGGGTGTCCTGAAGCGGGTCGTGGGGCGGAACCGAGCGTTTCGGCTCCTGCGGTGGCCCCAGCATGTCTTTCCAGTCCGGTAAGGGAATGTTGCAGGCCCGTTTTGAGGTCGCATTATAGGGATTTTTTTACGTCTGTGGGGTGACCAAGTGGCGCAGGAAGGCTTGGAAAGGGGGGGCATTCAAGGCAAAGCGAGGGTTTACAGGGCTTTGGCTGGTGAAGATTTTTTTTTGCGCTTGGAAATCAGCCGCAGAAAATCCGCTGAAACGCGTGTTTTTACTAGATGTTGTGTTTTCGAGAGGCTTTCGCCGGTTTGAGACACAACTGAAGTTGGCTGGATTAGCGCTCAAATCCCGTGCTTGCCGCGTACTTGGACAGGCTCGCGCGGTGCTGGCGCGATCACCCTGTGTGAGGGCTGAGGGTTTGTCGGGAAGTAGCGTCAGCGAAGCAGGAAGAGGGCAGGGCGTGGCTTGGCATCAGGGGAGGCTCTGGGTTCGTCCCATGGAGGGTCGTTCGCCTGGCATCTTTGCCGCAAGAGCGATTTCTTGCGGCGAGTGTGTGTAAGCCGGCTTGTCACTGGCTGGAATATCAGCCGTTAGAGCAACCGCTGCCCATGACGCGATATTGCAGAATATGCCGTTGGCCATGGGAGTCTTCATATTCCATGCGAGCCGGTACAACTTCACATACATTGGGTACGTCACTCATGGAGACAACTTTGGCGATGTCCAGATCCGTGGAGTAAGTGTATTGCTCGACCGGGGTTTGCTGACTGGCCACATCAGTGGGCGCCTCGTCGGCCATGGCGGTTGCACAAAGACCAGTAAGGGCCAGAACTAATAAAGCTTTCATCTTGAATTCACCTTTTAAGTTCGAGTTGGGTCGCGCAGCCTTTATGGGGCTGCGTGCGGAACTTGAATGGAAGTTTGATTAACTGCCTTCGTGGGGGCTGTCACTTGGTTAATCAGTTGCCGGGTTGGCGAGGTTGATTTTAGGCCTGTGAGTTACAGGCATATAGACGTGCTTTTGATAAAGACTATTGGCGTTTTTTGTAACAATCCGCCGGAAAGCCAGCCGGCAGAGGCGAAGGGGAGTATTTTCCGGAAACGCTATAAAGCGCTGAAAGTCCTGTGCTTGAGCGGTTGCAGTGAATATCAGGACATTTTGTGGGGGGTTGTTACTACCATCGTCGAATGGTTCTATAGCGCCGCCCCCGTTACAACGGGGTCATACAAAAACAACTATTTCACCGAGGTAAGAAAGATGAGTGCGGCTTCTCTGTATCCCGTTCGTCCCGAGGTTGCAGCCAACACGTTGACTGACGAGGCGACCTACAAGGCCATGTATCAGCAGTCGGTGGTCAACCCCGACGGCTTCTGGCGCGAGCAGGCCAAGCGTCTCGACTGGATCAAGCCTTTCACCACGGTGAAACAGACCTCCTTCGACGATCACCACGTCGACATCAAATGGTTTGCCGATGGCACCCTGAACGTCTCCTATAACTGCTTGGATCGCCACTTGGCCGAGCGTGGCGACCAGATCGCAATCATCTGGGAAGGCGACGACCCAGCGGAAAGCCGCAACATCACCTACCGCGAACTGCACGAAGAAGTCTGCAAGTTCGCCAACGCCCTGCGTGGCCAGGACGTGCACCGCGGCGACGTGGTGACTATTTATATGCCGATGATCCCTGAAGCCGTGGTGGCCATGCTGGCCTGTACCCGCATCGGCGCGATCCACTCGGTGGTGTTCGGTGGCTTCTCCCCTGAAGCCTTGGCCGGCCGTATCATCGACTGCCGCTCCAAAGTGGTGATCACTGCTGACGAAGGCATCCGTGCCGGCAAGAAAATCCCCCTCAAGGCCAACGTCGACGACGCCCTGACCAACCCGGAAACCAGCAGCATCCAGAAGGTCATCGTGTGCAAGCGCACCGGTGGCGGCATCAAGTGGAACCAGCATCGCGACATCTGGTACGAAGACCTGATGAAAGTGGCGGGCACCGTGTGTGCGCCGAAGGAAATGGGGGCTGAAGAAGCCCTGTTCATCCTTTACACCTCGGGTTCTACCGGCAAGCCGAAAGGTGTGCAGCACACCACAGGCGGCTACCTGTTGTACGCAGCGCTGACCCACGAGCGTGTATTTGACTACCGCCCGGGTGAAATCTATTGGTGCACCGCCGACGTCGGCTGGGTCACTGGCCACACGTACATCGTCTATGGCCCGCTGGCCAATGGCGCGACCACTCTGCTGTTCGAAGGCGTCCCGAACTACCCGGACGTGACCCGCGTGGCGAAGATTGTCGACAAGCACAAGGTCAATATCCTCTACACCGCCCCGACCGCGATCCGCGCCATGATGGCGGCCGGCACCGCTGCCTGTGAGGGCGCTGACGGCAGCAGCCTGCGCCTGTTGGGTTCGGTGGGCGAGCCGATCAACCCGGAAGCCTGGGACTGGTACTACAAGAACGTGGGCAACTCCCGCTGCCCGATCGTCGACACCTGGTGGCAGACCGAAACCGGCGCCACCCTGATGAGCCCGCTGCCGGGTGCTCACGCCCTCAAGCCGGGTTCGGCGGCGCGGCCATTCTTCGGCGTCGTGCCGGCGCTGGTGGACAACCTGGGCAACATCATCGAAGGCGCTGCCGAAGGCAACCTGGTGATCCTCGACTCGTGGCCAGGCCAGGCGCGCACCTTGTATGGCGATCACGACCGTTTCGTCGACACCTACTTCAAGACCTTCCGTGGCATGTACTTCACCGGCGACGGTGCTCGCCGTGATGAAGACGGCTACTGGTGGATCACCGGCCGCGTGGACGACGTGCTCAACGTCTCCGGGCACCGCATGGGCACCGCCGAGATTGAAAGCGCCATGGTTGCCCACCCGAAAGTCGCCGAAGCAGCGGTGGTGGGCGTGCCCCATGACATCAAGGGGCAGGGCATCTACGTCTACGTCACCCTCAACGGTGGCGAAGAGCCAAGCGAAGCCTTGCGCCTGGAGCTGAAAAACTGGGTGCGCAAAGAGATCGGTCCGATTGCTTCGCCGGATGTCATCCAGTGGGCACCAGGGCTGCCGAAAACCCGCTCCGGGAAGATCATGCGGCGCATCCTGCGCAAGATCGCCACGGCTGAGTACGATGGTCTGGGGGACATCTCTACCCTGGCCGACCCGGGTGTGGTGCAACATTTGATTGATACCCACAAGACCATGAACGTCGCCTGAGACGTCTCTTGAGTCATCGAGCCCCGCCTGGCGTTGCGCCAGGCGGGGCTTTTTTTATGGGGCAGGGGAGAGGCTGATCGCCGGCAAGCCGGTTGCTGCGCCGCCAGCAGGTGCTTGCTGGCGACGAGGGTGCAAATAAATATCGGTTTTGTTCGCTAGGCGTATCAGAATGTTACCGATGGGACAGAAGGTGTAACCCCGCGCTCGCTTTCGGGGCAATGGGAAACGCCGGGCCCTATTCCAGAGCTGTTTTTACCCGGTTAAAAAATAAGCCATCATGCTGCGCTTGCCGGAATAGAAGGCTTTGCCAATAATAGGCCCGCAATTTGCAGCATAGATCGGTTCACTGTCTTTTGCTCTTGCATAAACTTGAAGAGCTGTCAATGCGTTTGCCTGGCTTTCTCGATGCTTCTGTAATTTGTTGTCGCATTGAAGAAATATCGGCTTCCGGCCTCTCGTTAGAATGCCGATCACTCGCTGGTCGTTGCCTGTACTGAACCCACCCCGGTTTCCTCAGGTGCGCCGCACCGCTATCAGTTTCCACCCATTCGCATATTGGGCTGTCGCTCACTCTGCCGTTTTCGCCCTTTACCGATGGAGTCCTAAGATGAAGAAACTCGTGCTTCTTGGCGCCCTGGCACTGTCCTCCGTGCTTTCCCTGCCGACGTTTGCCGATGAAAAGCCTCTGAAAATTGGTATCGAAGCGGCCTACCCTCCGTTTGCCTCGAAGGCGCCGGACGGCAGCATTGTTGGTTTTGACTACGACATCGGCAACGCGCTGTGCGAAGAGATGAAGGTCAAGTGTGTGTGGGTCGAGCAAGAGTTCGACGGCCTGATCCCTGCCCTCAAGGTGCGCAAGATCGACGCCATCCTGTCGTCGATGTCCATCACCGACGACCGCAAGAAGTCCGTGGACTTCACCGGCAAGTACTACAACACCCCAGCGCGCTTGGTGATGAAGTCCGGTACCCAGATCAGCGACGGCCTGACTGAGCTCAAGGGCAAGAACATTGGCGTGCAGCGCGGTTCGATCCACGAGCGTTTCGCTCGCGAAGTCCTGGCGCCGCTGGGTGCCGAGATCAAGCCTTACGGCTCGCAGAATGAAATCTACCTGGACGTGGCCGCGGGTCGCCTCGACGGCACCGTGGCAGACGCTACCCTGTTGAATGACGGTTTCCTGAAAACCGACGCAGGCAAAGGCTTCGCCTTCGTCGGCCCGGCCTTCACCGACGTCAAGTACTTCGGCGACGGCGTAGGTATCGCGGTGCGCAAGGGCGATGCCCTGAAAGACAAGATCACCGGTGCCATTGCTGCCATTCGCGCGAACGGCAAGTACAAGCAGATCCAGGACAAGTACTTCGACTTCGACATTTACGGCCAGTAAACCGTCGCAGCAACAAGTCCGAGATGGCGCAAGCAGCAGGATCTCTGAGGTTTGCGCCATTTTTTCATCCCAATTTCCGAGGACCTGAATCATGTTGAAAGGCTACGGGGCTGTCATCCTCGATGGCGCTTGGCTGACGCTTCAGCTCGCCTTGTCGTCCATGGCCTTGGCCATTGTTCTGGGTCTGATCGGGGTCGCCTTGCGTCTCTCGCCGATCCGCTGGCTGGCCTGGCTGGGCGATCTGTATTCCACCGTGATCCGCGGGATTCCCGATCTGGTGCTGATCCTGCTGATTTTCTACGGCGGCCAGGACCTGCTCAACCGCGTGGCGCCGCTGCTGGGGTATGACGACTACATCGACCTCAATCCACTGGCGGCTGGCATCGGCACCCTGGGCTTCATCTTCGGGGCCTACCTGTCGGAAACCTTCCGTGGCGCCTTTATGGCGATCCCCAAGGGGCAGGCGGAAGCCGGTGTGGCGTACGGCATGAGCAGTTTTCAGGTGTTCTTCCGGGTGATGGTGCCGCAGATGATTCGCCTGGCGATTCCCGGCTTTACCAACAACTGGCTGGTGCTGACCAAGGCCACCGCGCTGATTTCGGTGGTGGGCCTGCAAGACATGATGTTCAAGGCCAAGCAGGCGGCTGATGCCACCCGCGAACCTTTTACCTTCTTCCTCGCGGTGGCGGCGATGTACCTGGTGATTACCAGTGTCTCCCTGCTGGCACTGCGTCAACTTGAGAAGCGCTACTCGGTAGGCGTAAGGGCGGCTGATCTATGATCTTCGACTACAACGTCATCTATGAAGCATTGCCGCTGTACCTGAGCGGCCTGCTGACCACCCTGAAACTGCTGGCCCTGTCGCTGTTCTTCGGCTTGCTGGCGGCCTTGCCCCTGGGGCTGATGCGGGTGTCCAAGCAGCCAGTGGTGAACATGAGTGCCTGGCTTTACACCTACGTGATCCGCGGCACACCGATGCTGGTGCAACTGTTCCTGATCTACTACGGTCTGGCCCAGTTCGAAGCCGTGCGGGAAAGCTTCCTCTGGCCATGGCTGTCCAGCGCCACGTTCTGTGCCTGCCTGGCCTTTGCCATCAACACCAGTGCCTACACCGCTGAAATCATCGCCGGCAGCCTGCGGGCCACGCCGAACGGTGAAATCGAGGCCGCCAAGGCCATGGGCATGTCGCGCTATAAGATGTACTGCCGGATTCTGCTGCCGTCGGCCATGCGCCGCGCACTGCCGCAGTACAGCAACGAAGTGATCATGATGCTGCAGACCACCAGCCTGGCCTCCATCGTCACCCTGATCGACATCACCGGTGCCGCACGCACGGTCAACGCCCAGTATTACCTGCCGTTCGAGGCCTACATCACCGCCGGCGTGTTCTACCTGTGCCTGACCTTCATCCTGGTGCGCCTGTTCAAGCTGGCCGAGCGTCGCTGGCTGGGCTACCTGGCTCCGCGGAAGCACTGATATGGAACGTATCGACCATGCATTGCCCTGGAGTCATCTGGGCAGCGAGCGGCAGATCTCGGTATTCCGCTTTGGCAGCGGCGAGCGCAAGGCCTATATCCAGGCCAGCCTGCACGCCGATGAGCTGCCGGGCATGCGCACCGCCTGGGAGCTGAAAAAGCGCCTGGCGGAACTGGAAACCCAGGGTGCGCTGAACGGCGTGATCGAGCTGGTGCCGGTGGCCAATCCCCTGGGCCTGGGGCAATTGCTCCAAGGCAATCATCAGGGGCGTTTCGAAGCGGGTAGCGGCAAGAACTTCAACCGGGATTTCGTCGAGTTGAGCGCACCGGTGGCCGAGCGGCTGGAAGGGCGCCTGGGCGATGACCCGCACGCCAATGTCCGGCTGATCCGTCAGGCCATGAGCGATGTGCTGGCTGCCTTGCCACCGGCGGCCAGTCAGTTGCAGGGCATGCAGCGCGTGCTGCTGAGCCATGCCTGTACCGCCGATGTGGTGCTGGACCTGCACTGCGACGCCGAAGCGGCGCTGCACATGTACGCCTTGCCTCAGCACTGGGCGCAATGGCGCTCCCTGGCTGCGCACCTGAATGTGCGGGTGGGCTTGCTTGCGGAAGATTCGGGCGGCAGTTCATTCGACGAAGCCTGCTCATTGCCTTGGCTGCGTTTGTCACGCGCCTTCCCGGAAGCGCAGATTCCCTTGGCTTGCCTGGCCACTACCCTGGAGCTGGGCGGTCAGGCCGATACCGGTCGCGCTGAAGCCGAGGCCTATGCCGAAGGCATTCTGGCGTTCCTGGCGGAGCAGGGCCTGATCCGTGGCGAATGGCCTGCACCGGCGAATGAAGCCTGTGAGGCGATGCCGTTCGAGGGCACTGAACTGTTGTTCGCGCCCCACCCTGGCGTGGTGAGCTTTCTGCGCCCGGCCGGTAGCTGGGTCGAGAAGGGCGAGCCGATTTTCGAAGTGATTGATCCCTTATCCGATCGGGTCAGCATTATGTGTGCTGGCACCAGCGGCGTGTTGTTTGCCGTTGAACGGTTACGTTACGCCCAACCCGGTTTCTGGCTGGCCAAGGTGGCGGGGCGCGAAGCGCTGCGTCACGGGCGCTTGCTCAACGACTGACTGACCGCTTTTTGTGAGAACCGACAGCATGTACAAACTTGAAGTCCAAGACCTGCATAAACGCTATGGCAGTCACGAAGTGCTCAAGGGCGTGTCCCTGAAAGCGGCCGCCGGCGATGTAATCAGCATCATCGGCTCCAGTGGCTCCGGCAAAAGTACCTTTCTGCGTTGCATCAACCTGCTGGAGCAGCCCCATGCTGGCAAGATCCTGCTGAACAACGAAGAGCTCAAGCTGGTGCCCAACAAGGACGGCGCGCTCAAGGCCGCCGACCCGAAGCAACTGCAGCGCATGCGTTCGCGGCTGTCGATGGTGTTCCAGCATTTCAACCTGTGGTCGCACATGACCGCCCTGGAAAACATCATGGAAGCGCCTGTGCATGTGCTCGGCGTCCCCAAGGCCGAAGCCCGTGAAAAGGCCGAGCACTACCTGGCCAAAGTGGGCGTGGCCCATCGCAAGGATGCTTACCCGGGGCACATGTCCGGTGGTGAGCAGCAGCGTGTGGCGATTGCCCGGGCCCTGGCCATGGAGCCGGAAGTCATGCTGTTCGACGAGCCGACCTCGGCCCTCGACCCTGAGCTGGTAGGTGACGTGCTGAAAGTCATGCAGGCCCTGGCTCAGGAAGGTCGGACCATGGTGGTGGTGACTCACGAAATGGGCTTCGCCCGGGAAGTCTCCAATCAACTGGTATTCCTGCACAAAGGCGTGGTGGAAGAGAGCGGTAACCCGCGTGAAGTGCTGGTCAATCCGCAGTCGGAACGTTTGCAACAATTCCTCTCCGGTAGCCTCAAGTAATCGCTCCCGTTATGCACCAAATTAGGTCATGCTGCGCAGCGCGCGGCCGATGGTCTAATTTGGTTGCTGCCGCTTTCGGCCTCTAACACTGTTTTCGTTTTGGATTGCCCGCCATGACTGCCCATCGAATTGGTTTCCTGATTTGGCCCAGCACTAAAGCCTTGACGCTGGCGCTGGCTGAGGAGGCCTTGCGTGTTGCTCAGCGGGTGCATCCGGACGTGGTCTACGAGTTGTCTTTCCTGCAGGCCGAAGCGCCCGGCGAAGGTGCTTGGCAGCTGCCGGGTGAGCCTTGGGCCGGCAAGCTGGAAGGTTGTCAGAAGCTGTTCCTGCTGGCCGACGAGCCGCCAGCGAGCCTGGCGCCAGCCTTGAGCAGTGCGCTCAAGCAACTGGTGCGCGCCGGCTGTGTGATCGGTGGTTTGTCTGCCGGGGTCTATCCCTTGGCGCAGTTGGGCTTGCTGGACGGTTATCGCGCTGCGGTGCATTGGCGTTGGCAGGATGATTTTGCCGAGCGCTATCCCAAGGTGATCGCCACCAGCCATCTGTTCGACTGGGATCGGGATCGCCTGACCGCCTGCGGCGGCATGTCGGTGCTGGACCTGCTGCTGGCGGTGCTGGCCCGGGATCATGGGGCGGAACTGGCGGGCGCGGTGTCGGAAGAGTTGGTGGTGGAGCGCATCCGCGAGGGCGGCGAGCGCCAGCGAATTCCGTTGCAGAATCGTCTGGGTTCCAGCCACCCGAAGCTGACCCAGGCCGTGCTGCTGATGGAAGCCAATATCGAAGAGCCGCTGACCACCGACGAGATCGCCCAGCATGTCTGTGTGTCCCGCCGGCAGTTGGAGCGGATCTTCAAGCAGTACCTCAATCGTGTGCCGAGCCAGTATTACCTGGAGTTGCGCTTGAACAAGGCGCGGCAGATGTTGATGCAGACCAGCAAGTCGATCATTCAGATCGGCCTGTCCTGCGGTTTCTCCTCAGGGCCCCATTTCTCCAGCGCCTACCGCAACTTCTTTGGCGCCACCCCGCGGGAAGACCGCAACCAGCGGCGCAGCAGCAGCCCGTTCGAACTCTCCTCCGTACCTGCCGAGCGCGGCTGATCTTCTTCTAGCTGGCGCCAGCGTGCCGGCGAAGGCGTCCTGACGGTCAACTTCTGGACCGGTGATACCGCTAACTACCTGGATAATTAGCTTGGGCGAATTGCCCGGTCACTCTGCCGCTGAGCCTGCGCGCAGTTTAAACTGCGCCTTTGCGACGCTATTTGTCGCATTGCCATAAACCCGCCTAAAACGGGGGTTGGCGCTATAAGAAGTTGTCGCTTGGCGGCAAGGCCGGGCTGAAAACTGTCCTTACAATCCCCCCATCGCTCGCCAGTTTCAGGCAGGCGTTCCTCTTCAGGAGACTCCGATGTCCGTTGAGCAAGCTCCGGTGCAACGCGCCGATTTCGACCAGGTTATGGTTCCCAACTATGCACCTGCAGCTTTTATTCCTGTGCGTGGCGCAGGGTCCCGAGTCTGGGACCAGTCGGGTCGGGAGCTGATCGATTTCGCCGGCGGCATCGCGGTCAACGTGCTGGGTCATGCGCACCCGGCGCTGGTTGGCGCACTGACCGAACAAGCCAACAAGCTGTGGCACGTGTCCAACGTATTCACCAACGAGCCGGCCCTGCGCCTGGCCCATAAGTTGATCGACGCCACCTTTGCTGAGCGTGCGTTCTTCTGCAACTCCGGCGCTGAAGCCAACGAAGCCGCTTTCAAGCTGGCTCGGCGTGTAGCCTTCGATCGTTTCGGCACTGAGAAGTACGAAATCATCGCCGCGCTCAACAGCTTCCACGGCCGTACCCTGTTCACCGTCAACGTCGGTGGCCAGTCGAAGTACTCCGACGGTTTCGGCCCTAAAATCACCGGCATCACCCACGTTCCTTATAACGACCTGGCCGCACTCAAAGCCGCGGTGTCGGACAAGACCTGCGCTGTGGTCCTGGAGCCGATCCAGGGTGAAGGCGGCGTGCTGCCGGCCGAGCTTGAATACCTGCAAGGCGCTCGTGAGCTGTGCAACGAGCACAACGCACTGCTGGTGTTCGACGAAGTGCAAACCGGCATGGGCCGCAGCGGCAAGCTGTTCGCCTACCAGCATTACGGCGTGACCCCGGACATTCTCACCAGCGCCAAGAGCCTGGGCGGTGGTTTCCCGATCGCCGCGATGCTGACCACCGAGGAGCTGGCCAAGCACCTGGTTGTCGGCACCCACGGCACCACTTACGGCGGCAACCCGCTGGCGTGTGCAGTGGCCGAAGCGGTGATTGACGTGATCAACACCCCTGAGGTGCTGAGCGGCGTCAATGCCAAGCACGACAAGTTCAAGACCCGCCTGCTGCAGATCGGTGAGAAGTACGGCCTGTTCAGCGAAGTGCGTGGCCTGGGCCTGCTGATCGGTTGCGTGCTGAGCGAAGCCTGGAAAGGCAAGGCCAAGGACGTGTTCAACGCCGCCGAGCGAGAAGGGTTGATGATTCTGCAAGCCGGCCCGGACGTGGTGCGTTTCGCCCCGAGCCTGGTGGTCACCGATGCGGACATCGATGCCGGTCTGGATCGTTTCGAGCGCGCCGTGGCCAGCCTGACCCAAGCCTGATTCAGGCCGTAACACCGCTCGGCGCCGATCCTCAACGGGCTGCGTCGAGCCACATTCCTGTGCCGGGCTGTCCCGGCATTTTTTTCCCTGAGTCGGACGTTTTCCGACCTGTTTCAAGTAAGGAGTGACACCATGCTGGTGATGCGCCCCGCGCAAATGGCTGATCTGGGCGAGGTACAGCGTCTGGCTGCAGACAGCCCGATTGGTGTCACCTCCTTGCCGGATGATGTCGGCCGCCTGAGCGACAAGATTGCCGCGTCCGAAGCCTCTTTCGCCGCCGAAGTGAGCTTCAACGGTGAAGAGAGCTACTTCTTCGTCCTTGAAGACACCGAAGCCGGCAAGCTGGTGGGCTGTTCGGCCATCGTTGCCTCGGCCGGCTACTCCGAGCCGTTCTACAGCTTCCGCAATGAAACCTTTGTGCACGCCTCCCGCGAGCTGAAGATTCATAACAAGATTCACGTGCTTTCCCAGTGCCATGACCTGACCGGCAACAGCTTGCTGACCAGCTTCTACGTGGTGCCGGAACTGGTGGGTTCGCCTTGGTCGGAGCTCAACTCCCGCGGGCGCCTGCTGTTCGTTGCCAGCCACCCCGAGCGTTTCGCCGATTCGGTGGTGACCGAGATCGTCGGTTACAGCGACGAGCACGGTGATTCGCCATTCTGGGATGCCATCGGGCGCAACTTCTTCGACCTCAACTACGCCGAGGCCGAGCGCCTGTGTGGCCTGAAAAGCCGCACCTTCCTCGCTGAATTGATGCCCCATTACCCGATCTACGTACCGTTGCTGCCGGACGCCGCCCAAGAGGCGATGGGCCAGGTGCACCCACGGGCCCAGATCACCTTCGACATCCTGATGCGCGAAGGCTTCGAGACCGATCATTACATCGACATTTTCGACGGTGGCCCGACCCTGCACGCACGGGTTTCCGGCATCCGCTCCATCGCCCAGAGCCGGGTGGTGCCGGTGAAAATCGGCGAGCTGGCCAAAGGCGGCGGACGTCAGTACCTGGTCTCCAACGCCCAGTTGCAGGATTACCGCGCCGTGCTGCTGGAGCTGGATTACGCCCCGGGCAAACCGGTGACCCTGGACCTGCAGGCGGCCGAGGCCTTGGGTGTCGGTGAGGGTGCCAGCGTGCGCCTGGTGGCTGTTTAACGCCGGCTTTAATGCCTGGAAAGTAGCGAGTTTCGCGGGGGCCGCCAGCGGCGCCCGTCTGAGGAGATAGCATGATTGTTCGTCCCGTACGCAGCAGCGATTTACCCGCTCTGATCGACCTGGCCCGCAGCACCGGTACCGGCCTCACCACCTTGCCGGCCAACGAAGAGCGCCTGACCCACCGGGTCGGCTGGGCGGAAAAAACCTTCCGTGGCGAAGCCGGGCGGGGCGATGCGGATTACCTGTTCGTGCTCGAAGACGACAACGGCCGTGTGGTGGGCATTTCCGCGATCGCCGGCGCCGTCGGCCTGCGTGAGCCCTGGTACAACTTCCGGGTCGGCCTGACCGTCAGCGCTTCCCAGGAGCTGAACATCTACCGCGAGATCCCGACGCTGTTCCTGGCCAACGACCTGACCGGCAACTCTGAATTGTGCTCGCTGTTCCTGCATGCCGATTACCGCACCGGCCTCAACGGCCGCATGCTGGCCAAGGCGCGGATGCTGTTTATCGCGGAATTCCCTCAGCTGTTCGGCAACAAGATCATCGCCGAGATGCGGGGTATGTCTGACGAATCCGGACGCTCGCCGTTCTGGGAAAGCCTGGGCCGGCACTTCTTCAAAATGGAGTTCAGCCAGGCCGACTACCTGACCGGGGTGGGCAACAAGGCGTTTATCGCCGAGCTGATGCCTAAATTCCCGCTGTACACCTGCTTCCTCTCCGAGGACGCGCGCAACGTGATCGGCAAGGTCCACACCGACACCGAACCGGCGCTGGCCATGCTCAAGAGCGAAGGTTTCAGCTACCAGGGTTATGTCGACATCTTCGACGCCGGCCCGGCGGTGGAATGCGAAACCGGCAAGATCCGTGCGATCCGTGACAGCCAGGCGCTGGTGCTGGCCATCGGCACCCCGGGCGATGACGCCACGCCATTCCTGATTCACAACCGCAAGCGCGAAGACTGTCGCATCACGGCCGCTCCGGCGCGTTTTGCCGCAGGCACCCTGGTGGTCGATCCGTTGACCGCCAAGCGCTTGCAACTCAACGCCGGCGATCAGGTCCGTGCGGTTCCGCTGTCTGCTACTCGGGAGTCGAAATAATGAGCACGCTGTACATTGCCGGCCGATGGCTGGCCGGCCAGGGCGAAGCCTTCAACTCGGTCAATCCGGTCACCCAGGCCGTTATCTGGAGTGGCAACGGTGCCACCGCAGATCAGGTAGACAGCGCCGTACAGGCCGCGCGCCAAGCCTTTCCGGAGTGGGCCAAGCGTTCCCTGGAAGAGCGCATCGGCGTGTTGGAAGCCTTTGCTGCCAGCCTGAAGAACCGTGCTGACGAACTGGCCCGTTGCATTGGCGAAGAGACCGGTAAACCCCTGTGGGAAGCCGCGACTGAAGTCACCAGCATGGTCAACAAGATTGCCATCTCGGTGCAGAGCTACCGTGAGCGTACCGGCGAGAAGAGCGGCCCCCTGGGCGACGCCACCGCTGTGTTGCGCCACAAGCCCCATGGCGTGGTTGCCGTGTTCGGGCCTTACAACTTCCCGGGCCACTTGCCCAACGGGCACATCGTTCCGGCGTTGCTGGCGGGCAACAGCGTGCTGTTCAAGCCCAGCGAATTGACGCCTAAAGTTGCCGAGCTGACGGTCCAGTGCTGGGTCGAAGCCGGCCTGCCGGCGGGTGTCCTGAACCTGCTGCAGGGGGCGCGGGAAACCGGCATCGCCCTGGCTGCCAACCCGGGCATCGACGGCCTGTTCTTCACCGGTTCCAGCCGTACCGGCAACCACCTGCACCAGCAGTTCGCCGGGCGCCCGGACAAGATCCTGGCCCTGGAAATGGGCGGCAACAACCCGCTGGTGGTGGATCAGGTCGCGGACCTGGACGCAGCGGTCTACACCATCATTCAGTCGGCCTTTATCTCCGCCGGCCAGCGTTGCACCTGCGCACGCCGTCTGCTGGTGCCGCAGGGTGCCTGGGGCGACCAGTTGCTGGCACGCCTGGTGGCGGTCAGTTCGACGATTGAAGTGGGTGCGTTCGATCAGCAGCCCGCACCGTTCATGGGTTCGGTGATCTCTCTGGGCGCGGCACGTGCCTTGATGGATGCCCAGGAACAGCTGCTGGCCAATGGCGCCGTGGCCTTGCTGGAAATGACCCAGCCACGGGCCCAGGCCGCGCTGTTGACCCCGGGCATCCTGGACGTCAGCGCTGTGGCTGAGCGCCCTGATGAAGAATTGTTCGGGCCGTTGCTGCAGGTGATTCGCTACGTCGACTTCGACGGCGCGATTGCTGAAGCCAACAACACCCAATACGGCCTGGCGGCGGGCCTGCTCTCGGATTCCGAGGCGCATTATCAGCAGTTCTGGCTGCAGAGCCGCGCCGGGATCGTCAACTGGAACAAGCAGTTGACCGGTGCGGCCAGCAGCGCGCCGTTCGGTGGTGTAGGCGCGTCGGGCAATCATCGGGCCAGTGCCTATTACGCGGCGGATTACTGCGCGTACCCGGTGGCTTCCCTGGAAACCCCGAGCCTGTTGCTGCCGAGTGCATTGACCCCGGGCGTGCGCCTGTCCTGATTTGAGTGTGCGGGGAGGCCGTTGTGGCCTCTTTGTCGGTAAGCCGATTCCTGTGGAGCCGGCTTGCCGGCGAACGAGTGCAATACGCTCGCCCTGTATAGATACCGATGCCTATAACAACAGATTCGTGGAGCCTCGCTGATGAAATCCTATGAAGTCAATTTCGACGGTCTAGTGGGGCCGACCCATAACTACGGCGGCCTGTCCTACGGCAACGTCGCGTCCCAGAGCAACAGCCAGCAGTCGTCAAACCCTCGGGAAGCGGCCTTGCAAGGCCTGGCGAAAATGAAAGCGCTGATGGAAATGGGCTTTCAGCAAGGCGTCCTGGCACCCCAGGAACGTCCAGATGTGGCGGCCTTGCGCAACCTGGGTTTTGCCGGCACCGACGCCCAAGTGATCCAGCAGGCGGCCAAGCAGGCCATGCCCCTGCTGGTGGCCAGTTGCTCGGCATCGAGCATGTGGGTGGCCAACGCCGCCACCGTCAGCCCGAGTGCCGACACCGCCGATGGCCGGGTACATTTCACCGCTGCCAACCTGAACTGCAAGTACCACCGCAGCATCGAGCACCCGACCACCAGTCGTGTGCTGGGGGCGATGTTCGCTGACCAGAAACACTTCGCCCACCATGCGGCCTTGCCGGCGGTGGCGCAGTTCGGTGACGAAGGTGCAGCCAACCACACGCGCTTCTGCCGTGAGTACGGCCAGGCCGGTGTCGAGTTCTTTGTCTTTGGCCGCAGCGCCTTCGACAACCGTTTTCCGGCGCCGCAGAAGTACCCGGCCCGCCAGACTCTGGAAGCCTCGCAAGCCGTGGCACGCCTGCATGGCCTGAGCGAGCAGGGCGTGGTGTACGCCCAGCAGAACCCCTCGGTGATCGACCAGGGTGTGTTCCACAACGACGTGATCGCGGTCGGCAACGGCGAGGTGCTGTTCTACCACGAGGACGCGTTCCTCGAGACCGAGCACATGCTCGCCGAGTTGCAGGGCAAGCTGGCCCAGCGTGGCGGCAACTTCCAGGCGATCTGCGTGCCACGGGCCCAGGTCACGGTGGAAGATGCGGTGCGTTCTTACCTGTTCAACAGCCAGTTGCTGTCCCGTGCCGACGGTTCGATGTTGCTCATCGTGCCGGAAGAGTGCCGAGCCAACGAGCGGGTCTGGCAGTACCTGCAAAGCCTCACCAGCTCCGGCGGCCTGATCCGCGAGGTGAAGGTGTTCGACCTCAAGCAGAGCATGCAGAACGGCGGTGGCCCGGCGTGCCTGCGCCTGCGCGTGGCTCTCAACGAAACCGAGCTGGCGGCGGTCAACCCCGGGGTTATCATGACCGCGCCGTTGTACGACACCCTGACCCAATGGGTCGACAAGCACTACCGCGACCGTCTGAGCGAAAGCGATCTGGCGGACCCGCAATTGCTGCTTGAGTGCCGGACGGCATTGGATGAACTGACGCAAATCCTTAAACTGGGCGCGGTTTATCCATTCCAGATCAATTGAAAGCCCGCGCCCGCCTCATGTGAGTCGGGCGCGTCGCCTTTTCCCCAGATGAGAGCGTAATACATGAGCGATTCCCTGCAGCTGATCCTTGAAGACACCGACGGCACTCAACTGGAAACCTCCTGCACCCGCGTGGCGGTGCTGTGGCAAGGCAAGGAACTGTGGATCCAGCAAGACGCCGCGGCCAACTGCTGATCGGCGTGGACGTGGAAGAGGGTGACGCTGAATACGCCAACCTGCTGCTTCGCCCATTGGCGACTAATCTGGTCAGTCTGCAACTGGAAATGGAACCGGCCGACGCCGGTGACGATGATCACGTGCATGGCCCTGACTGCGGTCACGCCCACTAAGGAAGCTCGCTCTATGCTCGCCCTCGGCAAACTGCTTGAACTGACCCTCGCCGGTCGCGAACCGGCGGAGAAGACTCAACTGACTGTCGAAGGCGTGCGGATGCGCTGGTTGAGCGAGGGGGCGCTGGAAGTCCGGCCTCCCGAAGCTCGTGACAACGGCCTGGACCTGTTGTTGTCGGCAGGGATCCACGGCAACGAGACCGCGCCGATCGAGTTGCTCGATCGTTTATTGCATGACATTGCCCGTGGCGACCTCAAGCCCCGTGCACGTATTTTGTTTCTGTTCGGCAACCCCGAGGCCATGCGCCGCGGTGAGCGTTTTGTCGAGCAGGACGTCAACCGGCTGTTCAACGGCCGGCATGAGCAGAGCAGCGGTTCCGAAGCCCTGCGGGCTTGTGAACTGGAGCGGCTGGCGGCGAGCTTTTTCAGCCTGCCGAACCGCAACCGCCTGCATTACGACCTGCACACCGCCATTCGCGGTTCGAAGATCGAGCAGTTTGCCCTCTATCCGTGGAAAGAAGGTCGTCAGCATTCCCGTGCCGAGTTGGCGCGGCTGCGTGCGGCGGGCATGGAGGCGGTGCTGTTGCAGAACAAACCGTCCATCGTGTTCAGCTCATACACCTACGACAAGCTGGGGGCTGAAGCTTTCACTCTGGAGCTGGGCAAGGCTCGGCCTTTCGGGCAGAACCAGGGCGTTAACGTCGAACGCCTGGAAACCCGTCTTCAGCAGATCATCGAAGGCAATGAGCCGCCGTTGAGCGAAGAGAGCCTGGAGGGCTTGCAACTGTTCAGCGTGGCCCGCGAAATCATCAAGCACAGCGACAGCTTCCACCTGCACCTGCCGGCGGACATCGAGAACTTTTCCGAATTGGACGTGGGTTATCTGCTGGCCGAAGACATCGCCCAGACCCGCTGGATTGTGGAAGAAGAGGGCGCACGGATCATTTTCCCCAACCCTAAGGTGAAGAACGGTTTGCGTGCGGGGATTCTGATTGTGCCGAGCTCGGACGAGCAACTGGCCTGATCGCTGCCAAGCCGGCACCTACACCACAGGGTAGGTGCCGGCTTGCCGGCGATGCTGCTAACGCTTAAACCGCAACAGCGCGTGGCTCGTTACGACGCAGGGCGCGGGTCTTGTGCAGGGTGTCGGCGCAGGTTTTTGCCGCTTCCTGGCCCTTGTGCACGAAGTGCTCGAAGAAGAACTTCTGGTGTTCTTCGCCGGCATGGAAGTGATGGGGCGTGAGCACCACCGAGAACACCGGCACTTCGGTTTCCAACTGCACTTGCATCAGGCCGCTGATCACCGATTGGGCGACGAACTCGTGGCGGTAGATGCCGCCGTCCACCACCAGGCCTGCCGCGACGATGCCGCTGTAGCGACCGGACTTGGCCAGCAACTTGGCGTGTAGCGGGATTTCAAAGGCACCGCCGACTTCAAAGAAGTCGATGTCGCTTTCCTGGTAACCCTGGGCCAGCATCTCGGCAACAAAGCCTTTACGGCTCTGATCGACAATGTCTTTGTGCCAGCAAGCCTGGATAAAGGCGACGCGGTCGTTGGGGTGGTGTTTGCTCTTGCTATCGATTGCGGTGGGTTGCATCTGTTCTGACTCCTGTTTGTGTGAAAAACAGGGCGTTATGAATCGAATGGGATTTAAGGGTACGTGCCGGCCGATTGCGCGAGTGTTCGCACGACTGCCCACGGACGGCCCTTTGGCGCCAATCCCGTTCTCTCTTCATCCGGACTATGACCGTCGGCCCCGGGATCACACCGGGTCTGCTGACCTTGCTGCCATTCACCGCCTAAGCCGTGCCTGCCACCAAGCGCTCGCGGGCTATGCGCATTGCGCGCAATTACCGCCGGTGGGGAGTTGCACCCCGCCCTGAGAACGTTGCCACCGGATTATTCGGCGGCGGTGAGTTTTTAACACATATTTTTCAACGGCGCATGGGGGCTTTTGGATGATGCCCATCGATTTTTTCGCTATTTGCGCAGATTTTTCCCCTTGGAGCCTTGATTAATGCGGGGTGCGACCGTAGAAATTCAGCTCGAAAGGGATGTTCCCTACTAGGCAGGACCTTGGTGTCCCCATGATGAGGCCGGATTTTCATGAGTGTGATCGATCTTCGTAGCGACACGGTGACTCAGCCCAGCGCAGGGATGTTCGATGCCATGGCCACGGCCGTGACCGGGGATGACGTGTACGGCGAAGACCCCACGGTCAACCGTCTGGAGGCTGAACTGGCCCGGCGCCTGGGCTTTGCGGCCGCGCTGTTCGTGCCGTCCGGGACGATGAGCAATCTGCTGGGCTTGATGGCCCATTGCGAGCGCGGCGAGGAATACATCGTCGGTCAACAGGCCCACACCTATAAATATGAAGCGGGTGGCGCGGCCGTGCTCGGCTCGATCCAGCCGCAACCCCTGGACGTCCAGGCAGATGGCTCGTTGGACCTGGCCCAGGTGGCCGCCGCGATCAAGCCGGACGACTTTCATTTTGCCCGGACCCGCTTGCTGGCCCTGGAAAACACCATGCAAGGCAAAGTGCTGCCATTGTCCTACCTGGCCCAGGCACGGGCCTTTACCCGTGAACATGGCCTGGCCCTGCACCTGGACGGCGCGCGGCTGTACAACGCGGCGGTGAAACTGAACGTGGATGCCCGGGAGATTACCCAGCACTTCGACTCGGTCTCGGTGTGCCTGTCCAAGGGCTTGGGCGCGCCCGTGGGTTCGGTGCTCTGCGGTTCCCCCGAGTTGATCGCCAAGCCCGGCGCCTGCGCAAGATGGTAGGCGGTGGCATGCGCCAGGCCGGGATTCTCGCAGCGGCGGGGCTGTATGCCCTGGATCACCAGGTGCAGCGCTTGGCCGATGACCACGCCAACGCCCAAGTGCTGGCTGAAGGGCTGCGTGACGCGGGTTACCAGGTCGAGCCGGTGCAGACCAACATGGTCTACGTGCAGATGGGCGATCGGGCCGAGGCCATCAAGGCCTTTGCCGCAGAGCGGGGGATCAAGCTCAGTGCGGCATCGCGCCTGCGTCTGGTCACCCATATGGACGTCAGCCGTGGGCAAATCGAGCAGGTGATCGCGACTTTCGTCGACTTTTCCCGCCACTGACCGTGTTAGCCGTCCAATTGACTGTGTGTATCGTACAAACACGCTGTACCAAGTGATTAACGCCGATATAATGCCGCCCTTTGCCGTCGTTTCGTCTATTGACGTTGCGCACAGGCCTTTGGCCGCAGTCTCCGTGGAAGAACCTAATGAAAAGCGCAGAAATCCGTGAAGCCTTCCTTCGCTTCTTCGAAGAGCAAGGCCACACCCGTGTAGCCTCCAGCTCTTTGATTCCGGGCAATGACCCTACCCTGCTGTTCACCAACGCGGGGATGAACCAGTTCAAGGATTGCTTCCTGGGCCAAGAAAAGCGCGCCTATACCCGCGCTGTCAGCAGCCAGAAGTGCGTACGCGCCGGTGGCAAGCACAACGACCTGGAAAACGTCGGCTACACCGCCCGTCACCACACCTTCTTCGAAATGCTGGGCAACTTCAGCTTCGGTGATTACTTCAAGCAAGACGCGATCAACTTCGCCTGGACCTTCCTTACCGGCGTGCTGAAACTGCCGAAGGAAAAACTCTGGGTCACGGTCTACGCCAGCGATGACGAGGCCTACGACATCTGGACCAAACAGGTGGGTGTGCCGGCCGAGCGCATGGTGCGCATCGGTGACAACAAAGGCGCGCCTTACGCGTCCGACAACTTCTGGACCATGGGCGATACCGGCCCGTGCGGCCCATGCACCGAGATTTTCTACGATCACGGCGCCGACATCTGGGGCGGCCCGCCAGGCTCGCCGGAAGAAGACGGCGACCGTTACATCGAGATCTGGAACAACGTATTCATGCAGTTCAACCGCACCGCCGATGGCGTGTTGCATCCGTTGCCAGCGCCGTCGGTCGACACCGGCATGGGCCTGGAGCGGATCAGTGCGGTGATGCAGCACGTTCACTCCAACTATGAAATCGACCTGTTCCAAAGCCTGCTGAACGCTGCGGCCAAGGCCATCGGTTGCAGCAATGATGCCCAAGCGTCGTTGAAAGTAGTGGCTGACCACATCCGTTCCTGTGGCTTCCTGATTGCCGATGGCGTGCTGCCGTCCAACGAAGGTCGTGGCTACGTGCTGCGCCGGATCATTCGTCGTGCTTGCCGCCATGGCAACAAGCTGGGCGCCAAGGGCAGTTTCTTCTATCAGATCGTCGCCGCGCTGGTGGCCGAGATGGGCGAAGCCTTCCCTGAGCTGAAATCCCAGCAGGCGCATATCGAGCGCGTGCTCAAGGCTGAAGAAGAACAGTTCGCCAAGACCCTGGAGCAGGGCCTGAAGATCCTCGAGCAGGACCTGGCCGAGCTTAAAGGCGACGTGGTGCCGGGCGACGTGGTGTTCAAGCTCTACGACACCTACGGTTTCCCTATGGACCTGACCGGCGACATCGCCCGTGAACGCAGCCTGACCCTCGACGAGGCCGGCTTTGAGCGCGAGATGGAAGCCCAGCGTGTGCGCGCCCGTTCCGCCAGCTCCTTCGGCATGGACTACAACAGTCTGGTCAAGGTCGATGTGGCCACCGAGTTCACCGGCTATCACGCCACCAGTGGTTCGGCCAAAGTGGTCGCCCTCTATAAAGAAGGGCAATCGGTCGACGTACTGAGCGAAGGTGAAGAAGGGGTCGTGGTCCTGGACCAGACGCCGTTCTACGCTGAATCCGGTGGTCAGATCGGTGATTGCGGTTACCTGCAGGCCGGCACCGCGCGTTTCGACGTGCGCGACACCACCAAAACCGGCGGCGCGTTCCTGCACCACGGTGTGTTGGCGTCCGGCAGCCTGGTTGTTGGCGCCCCGGTGGAGGCCCAGGTGGCTGCTGAGGTGCGTCACGCGACTTCGCTGAACCACTCGGCCACTCACTTGCTGCATGCCGCATTGCGCCAGGTACTGGGGGAGCACGTGCAGCAGAAGGGCTCCCTGGTGGACAGCCAGCGCTTGCGCTTTGACTTCAGCCATTTTGAAGCCATCAAGCCGGAGCAGCTCAAGGCCCTGGAAGACATCGTCAACACCGAGATTCGCAAGAACTCCGCGGTGGAAACCGAAGAGACCGATATCGAAACCGCCAAGCAAAAAGGCGCCATGGCGCTGTTCGGCGAGAAGTACGGCGACAACGTGCGTGTACTGAGCATGGGCGGCGACTTCTCGGTCGAGCTGTGCGGTGGTATTCACGCCAACCGTACCGGCGACATCGGCCTGCTGAAAATCATCAGCGAAGGTGGTGTGGCGTCCGGCGTACGCCGTATTGAAGCGGTCACCGGCGCTGCGGCGCTGGCCTACCTGAACGCTGCGGAAGAACAACTCAAGGAAGCGGCCAGCCTGGTCAAGGGCAGCCGTGACAACCTGATCGACAAGCTCTCGGCCGTGCTGGAGCGCAACCGTCTGCTGGAGAAACAACTCGAGCAGCTGCAAGCCAAAGCGGCCAGTGCCGCCGGTGACGACCTGTCGGCTTCGGCCCAGGACGTCAAGGGCGTGAAAGTGCTGGCGGCGCGCTTGGACGGTCAAGATGGCAAGGCGCTGTTGGCGCTGGTCGATCAGTTGAAAAACAAACTCGGTCGCGCAGTGATCCTGCTCGGCAGTGTCCA
Source organism: Pseudomonas morbosilactucae (assembly GCF_023241715.1). GTDB lineage: Bacteria > Pseudomonadota > Gammaproteobacteria > Pseudomonadales > Pseudomonadaceae > Aquipseudomonas > Aquipseudomonas morbosilactucae. The sequence goes on along the minus strand of NZ_JALQCW010000013.1, from coordinate 107,689 downwards.
TGAGGAAAAGGTCGTTCTGGTTGCAGGCGTAACCAAAGACCTGACTGGCCAACTCAAAGCCGGTGATTTGATGAAGCAAGCCGCTGCGGCAGTGGGCGGGAAGGGCGGTGGTCGTCCAGACATGGCACAGGGCGGTGGTGTTGACGCTGCCGCGCTGGATGCCGCGCTGGCGCTGACCGTACCTTTTGTCGAGCAGGGCATTTAAGGCTCCAGGCCGGGCCCGTCGTCTAGTGGCGGGCTACTTGCCCTGTGCAGTTTGATTGTTTAATAGGCGCCCCTTTACGGGCTGAGGCGGCTTAGAAAATGGCTTTGATCGTACAGAAATTTGGAGGCACCTCGGTCGGCTCTGTCGAGAGAATCGAACAGGTCGCCGACAAGGTTAAGAAGTTCCGCGAAGCCGGTACTGACCTGGTGGTTGTACTGTCTGCCATGAGTGGCGAGACCAACCGTCTGATCGATCTTGCCAAGCAAATCAGTGGCGAAGACAAACCGGTTCCCCGTGAACTGGACGTGATCGTTTCCACGGGTGAGCAGGTGACCATCGCCTTGCTGGCCATGGCGCTGATCAAGCGCGGTGTGCCGGCGGTTTCCTATACCGGCAACCAGGTGCGGATTCTGACGGACAGTGCGCACAACAAAGCGCGGATCTTGCAGATCGACGATCAGCGGATTCGTGCCGACCTGAAGGCCGGTCGAGTGGTTGTGGTCGCCGGGTTCCAGGGCGTTGACGAGAACGGCAACATCACCACCCTGGGTCGTGGCGGCTCAGACACCACCGGTGTGGCCCTGGCGGCGGCCTTGAAGGCTGACGAGTGCCAGATCTACACCGATGTGGATGGGGTCTACACCACCGACCCACGGGTAGTGGCCAAGGCTCAGCGCCTGGACAAGATCACCTTCGAAGAGATGCTGGAAATGGCCAGCCTCGGTTCCAAGGTGTTGCAGATCCGTGCGGTTGAATTCGCCGGCAAGTACAACGTTCCGCTGCGCGTGTTGCACAGCTTCCAGGAGGGTCCGGGCACCCTCATTACTATTGATGAAGAGGAATCCATGGAACAGCCGATCATTTCCGGCATCGCTTTCAACCGCGATGAAGCCAAGCTGACTATCCGTGGCGTGCCAGATCACCCTGGCGTGGCCTTCAAGATCCTGGGGCCTATCAGCGGCGCCAACATCGAAGTCGACATGATCGTGCAGAACGTGGCGCACGATAACACCACCGACTTCACCTTCACCGTGCATCGCAACGACTACGTGGCCGCACAGACCGTGCTGGAAAACACCGCTCGCGAGATCGGTGCCCGTGAAGTCGTCGGTGACGTGGATATCGCCAAGGTATCGATCGTAGGTGTTGGCATGCGCTCTCACGCAGGCGTTGCCAGCCGTATGTTCGAAGCCCTGGCCAAGGAAAGCATCAACATCCAGATGATCTCGACGTCGGAAATCAAGGTTTCCGTGGTGATCGAAGAGAAGTACCTGGAACTGGCTGTGCGCGCTCTGCACACGGCTTTCGAACTGGACGCTCCTGCCCGCCAGGGCGAGTGATGCGTTGAGCAAAGGGCGCGGTCTGACCGCGCCCTTTGTCGTTTTTGATCGGCGTGACGGAAATCTGTTCTTTTGTCCGCGCTAGTCAATACTAAGGCGTGTAGGGCTAGGGCCATTGTGCTTGTAGTCCGACACCCTTTTTTTTGCAGACTGTTGTCCCTGAAATGTAATGCGTGAGGAGAAAGGTATGCTGATTCTGACTCGTCGGTGTGCAGAAAGCCTGATTATTGGTGATGGCGAAATCACCGTGACCGTGCTCGGCGTCAAAGGCAATCAAGTGCGTATTGGTGTCAACGCCCCCAAGGAAGTGGCCGTTCACCGTGAGGAAATCTACCTGCGGATCAAGAAAGAGAAGGACGAAGAACCAAGCCATTAATTTTTATCGTTTTTTATGTTTGCAAACGGGGATAAAGGTGGTTAATATACGCCCCGTGTTGCGGAGAGCTGGCCGAGTGGCCGAAGGCGCTCCCCTGCTAAGGGAGTACACCTCAAAAGGGTGTCGGGGGTTCGAATCCCCCGTTCTCCGCCATTATTTGCGTAGTACGTTGTAATCTGGCTTCTTCGGTAAGTTGTTGAAATTACTAGAAAAAGTGCTTTACAAAAAGATTTAACGGCCTATAATGCGCGGCAACAAATGCACTCGTAGCTCAGCTGGATAGAGTACTCGGCTACGAACCGAGCGGTCACAGGTTCGAATCCTGTCGAGTGCACCATTTAAGAGTTGTAGGCAGCAATGCAGATGACTTGCTTCAACCAGTTGTGATCTGGTCTAAAAACACAAATGCACTCGTAGCTCAGCTGGATAGAGTACTCGGCTACGAACCGAGCGGTCACAGGTTCGAATCCTGTCGAGTGCACCAAACACCAAAAAGCCCGCATCTGATGCGGGCTTTTTGCTTTCTGCCGTTTGTACTTTTTCCTCTCCCTTCTTAACCGCCCCCTTATTTGAACGTTACCTGCGCGGCAGCTGTCGTAAGGGGCGTGTACTTGTCTTCGTCCGGCAACCCTATGCGGCAGTCGGAACGATTCGCCGGGGGTGTCGGTTTGCCTGGATCTTTTTTCCGCACCCGTGTGTTTTCTTTTTCGGATGATGCGTCGCAGATTCATAGATTCGGCTGCTGTTCAGCTTTGTGCTGCAAGCGCTTGTTCTTGCCACGGTTTTTTAACGTTTAAAGCTGCCAAGCGGTGTATGATTGCGCCCGTCAGCCCCGCCGGGGCTTGTGGAATACCTCCATGGACTTACCCAGTAGTTGCTCATTACCTCGTTTTCACAATCATGAATTGACTGATTGATCCTTCCGGCGTGCTCCTCTGCTGGGAGAGGAGTTCGCCTATGACCGAAGTAGTAGAAGTAAAAAAGACCCAAGAAAGCTTGCAGGACCGTCTGGCTCAAGTCATTGAGCTGTTGCAGCGCCAGCGAGTGGTCGAAGACCTGACTCATCGCCAGGAAGGCCATCACCAGGACCGGGTAGAAAACCTGGTTCACCGGCAAAATCTCGTCGAGCTGCAGCGCAAGCTCGATGACCTGCACTCCGCCGACGTTGCCTACATTCTCGAAGCCTTGCCCCTGGACGAGCGTCTGACCGTCTGGCAGCTGGTCAAGGCTGAGCGTGACGGCGACATCCTCCTCGAAGTATCCGACTCCGTACGTGAAACCCTGATCGCCGACATGGACGATCACGAGCTCCTGGCTGCTGCCAAGGAGATGGATGCCGACGAACTCGCTGACTTGGCCCCTGAGCTGCCGCGAGACGTCGTCCACGAGTTGATGGAGGCCCTGGACAGCCAGCAGCGTGAGCGTGTGCGTTCTGCTTTGTCCTATGACGACGAGCAGGTCGGCGCCCTGATGGACTTCGAGATGGTAACCATCCGCGAAGACGTCAGCCTGGAAGTGGTGTTGCGCTACCTGCGCCGTCTTAAAGAGTTGCCGGGCCACACTGACAAATTGTTTGTGGTGGATTACGACGGCGTGCTCAAGGGCGTGTTGCCAATCAAGCGCCTGCTGGTCAATGACCCGGACAAGCAAGTCTCGGAAGTCATGGCCAGCGACCCGGTGAGCTTCCACCCCGACGAAGACGCCTACGACGCGGCCCAGGCCTTTGAGCGTTACGACTTGATTTCGGCCCCGGTGGTCGACAAGAACGACAAGTTGATCGGCCGTTTGACCATCGACGAAATGGTCGACCTGATTCGTGAGGAAAGTGAAACCGAAGTCCTCAACATGGCCGGTCTGCGGGAAGAGGAGGATATCTTTGCCTCGGTCTGGAAATCCCTGCGTAACCGTTGGGCCTGGCTGGCCGTCAATCTGATTACTGCCTTCGTTGCATCGCGGGTGATCGGCTTGTTCGAGGGCTCCATCGAGAAGCTGGTCGCCTTGGCGGCGTTGATGCCGATCGTGGCAGGTATTGGCGGTAACTCGGGCAACCAGACCATCACCATGATCGTGCGCGCCATGGCGCTGGACCAAGTCAGCACCGGCAACACCTCTCGCTTGATGCGCAAGGAGCTGGCAGTTGGCCTGATTAACGGCTTGGTCTGGGGGGGGGTGATTGGTGTCGTGGCGTACCTGTTGTACGGCAGCTGGTCGCTGGGTGTGGTAATGACTGCGGCAATGACCCTCAATCTCCTGCTGGCGGCCTTGATGGGGGTGTTGATCCCGATGACCTTGGCTCGCCTGGGGCGCGATCCGGCGATGGGGGCCAGCGTGATGATCACTGCCATGACCGACAGCGGCGGCTTTTTCATCTTCCTCGGGCTGGCGACGATCTTCCTGCTTTGAGTGCCTGGCGTAGCCTGATGGGCTGCGCCATTCCTTTATTGATGCCAGACGAAGAAGCGCCCTTGTGGCGCTTCTTTGGCAAATGGCGGGCAAAAAAAAGCCAGCACTAGGCTGGCTTTAGCTTTCGGGATGTAATCAGGTGGCGTCTGCGGCCATTTCGGCGTCATGAGCAATCAGCGAAACCAAAGCGTTTTGCTGACGATGGGAGAGTTGACGGAAACGTTGAAGCAGTTCGCGTTCATGCAAAGACAGCTCTGGGCTGTCCAGGCGCATGCTGAGCTCTTCACCCAAGGCGCCTTCCTGAATAAGACTTTGTTCCAGGCGCGCGATGATTTCGGAGTTCATGCTGCGGTGATGATTGCGAGCCACCTCGGCAATGCGTTCACGCATCCCGTCGGGTAGACGTACGACGAACTTGTCAGCCGTACGGCTGGAATAAATTGCCTGTTTCAATGGGCGCATATTTTTAACCGGTTAGTTCAGGGGAGCGGTTCTCGGGATTGGCCGCAGGATGTCAGTTAGGACAAGCGTTGCTGCCAAATGTTCAACCTGAATTGCTAAGAGGCCCGCATCATGCCTCAAAGTTGCCAGATCCTTGGCGTCAATTCTGTGACAAATATTGAACTGGATAAAGGCGTTATGCCAGCACCAATTATCAGAAATGCGGACTGGTTTGAAAAGCTCGCTTTAGTCCGCTGATCTGGCCGCATCCCGCTGCTCCACAGAAGGTGTCACTGCTTGCGCCAAGGCGCAGGCTATGCGGATTCTTACGTTGCTCCCTACCTGTTAGAGAATAGTGGCAAATGGCCGATTTACTAGGTGTGTATCTCAGGACGCTTAACCATGCCCGGTAGACTGATCTATCTGATGGGGCCCTCCGGTGCGGGCAAGGACAGCTTGATCGATGCCGCCCGCCCGTCGCTGCAGCAGATGGGCTGCCACGTGGCCCAGCGGGTTATCACCCGTTCGGCAGAGTCGGTGGGGGAGGCGGCACAAGAGGTTTCTGCTGCTGAATTTAAGCGCATGGCCGAGCACGGCGAGTTTGCTTTGTCCTGGCACGCCAATGGGCTGGGTTACGGCATTCCCATGCAAGTGGATCGCTGGCTGGCGGAAGGCGTGCATGTGTTGGTCAACGGTTCCAGGGCTCATCTGCAGCAGGCTCGCCTGCGCTACCCCTTGTTGTTGCCCGTTCTCTTGACGGTGGATTGCGAGGTCTTGCGCCAACGATTGATTGCTCGTGGTCGGGAAAGTGCTATGGGCATCGAGGCCAGGTTGCAGCGCAACCAAAGATTTGTCGCCGTGACTCAGGCCGAAGCCGAGGCTATTGAGCAAGTGGACAACTCAGGCGAGTTGGCCACGGCAGTGAGGCGTTTCCTGCAGATATTGCGTCGTGCCGGCGTCAGCGCAGTACCGGGTCAAATTTAATCCTGCGGCCAATCATCAAGGCCAGTACGAAGAAGCTGAAAAACACCCCGCAGGCAATCAGCGGCACGTTGCCGGTACTCGCTTGCGGCAGCACAAAACTCAGGAGGCCGCTCAAGAGGGCGAGGGCCAGCAGGCTTTTGGTGAGAAGGGGCATGATGGCTTCCTATTTGGCAGGGTCAGCGGTCTTAAAATACCCAGCTTGCAGATCGTGGAGTCGCTGTGGGTGCCGGTGACTGTTTTTGCGTCACTCGGGTTTCCATGCCGACGCCCGTCTGGCTATTCATCACGGCCAGTTGCGGCGCTTGGCGCTGGGTGTATTGCGAGACGTTGGCGGCGGCTTGAACGGCATGGTTATCGGGTTGAAATTGAAAAACCAGCAGCACGGTGATGGCGATAGCGTTCAGTAAAAAGAGTGTGCTGCTCATGGGGCTTGTCTCCGCTGTTGTTTTGCAGAGTTAATAAGCAGCGCCCATGCCAATCGATATTCTATTTAAAAATACTTTAAAAACAATAACTTATATTGTTTTTCCGATGGTGGTTTATTGCATTTTGCAATGATGGCTTTTTGCGGTGATGCAATTTGCACGACTGCCATCCCGATCAAGCTGGCCGGGCCTTTGCGCCGTTATAAAAAGCCCTATGGATCACATGACAAATTCAGGCATGCCCGTTAACATGCACGCCGTCCTTCGCGCCGTGTCCTCCATGGCGCTTGCGGCCTTGTCTCAGTAGCTCAATTGGATAGAGCATCCCCCTCCTAAGGGGAAGGTTGGCAGTTCGAACCTGCCCTGGGACACCAAATATTTCGGCCTTTCCGGCCATTCCCCTGGCTACTGCGTTTATCGATGACAGCTACGTGGCAGCAGGAGAATAAATAAAGCCCCTTTCAGGATGACCTGGAGGGGCTTTTTCGTATTCACCGTTCAAGGAAGATGCTGATGGAAGGCCGGCGGGAATTCTTATTCAGTGCTGCAAAAGCGGCTGCCCCCCTGTTGCCCTCTATTCAGATCTGACCTACACAACAAGGCCATATGGAAATGAGAATATTATTCATCGCTTCGTTAGGGGTTTTATCGCTGATACAAGCACCCTTGTCCTTTGCGGAGAATGCGAATGGGAAAAACATCTATTTGCAGCGATGCGTCATGTGCCACGGGGCGGACCTCAAAGGCACAGGGCCATTGGCTAATAAAAGCAATCCTCCTACGCCTGATTTGAGAACCGTTGCGTTCAAGAAGCGGCTGAATGATTATCCCGGCGTCATTGTGTCGTCGATAATACTCCGTCCCAATGGCGACTTGATTCCAAGAACATTGAAGGAAAATGGTGTGAAAGTGCCGCCGTTCTCCTGGAAGGTTCAGGATTTTCGCGATTTGAATCAATACATGAGTGACGTAATTTCAAAAGGCCGATGATTTGAGTTAAGAGTTGGCTGCAAATAAATTTTCCGACTAAGAGCTGATGGGGTGTCAGCTGTGAATCGCCATTGTTAATCACTATGAGCGGCCGAGCGTGGCCACTGTTGGTTCAGTCTGAAAGAAAAAGGGCGCCCACTTAGAGGGCGCCCTTTTTCCATATTCAACCTGTATTTTTTGCGGCTTCGATTAACGATCTGCCTTGCAGGTCACTCATGCCGTATGTAAACAACCCCACTTGCTTGGCAGGGCTTCAATCTTGCCATCCACCGCTATTCAGTCGCCCTTGGGCTGAACGCTGGCAGTTCGTGCCATGGCTGGCCGGCCCAGGCGCCGGTTTTGGGGGTTAACAGGGTGTTGAGGCTGGCTTCGCTGAAGGTTTTGCCCAGGGAGTCGGCCCTGAAGGCGGCCACCCATTGCCGGCGCCCGAGGATATAGGCCTCGCCGAACGCTTCCCAACCGTCGAAGCAGTCCTGGGCCCGTTGGGCGTTGAGCAGCAGCACGCGCCAGCCGGCTTCGGCTTCGATCCAGTTCATGAGCATGGCGCAACGTACGAAGAAGGCGCTGCGTACGCAGGCAAATGCCATGGCGGCCCGCGGGTCGTCGGTGGCGGACAGGTTTTGCAGGTCGATGCGAAACCAGTGCCGTTCCAGGGTGGTGTTGAAGTGTTCGCGCACTTCGTCGTCTGTCGCGTTGTTGCGAAAGCCGCCCTGGTGCAGCAGTGGCGCCCTGAGGGACAGCTTGGCGGTGTCTGCGAAATGGTCGGTGCCAGGGTCGAAAAAACCGGTCATTCCGGTGGCATCGACCATGGGCTGGGCCAGGGTGAGGGCCCATTGCTTGCGTGGCGAGAAGGATGACGTGCTGGTGTTGCGCTTGCGGCGCCAGTACCAGATGCCAAACCACGTCGCGAACAGGATCACTAGGGGAGTCATTGGGTCTGCCTCAGGAGTTGCGGGCCTGCCAGGCGCTGATTTCTTCGGCCTGCTGCGGCGACATGTCCGCCCATTGCACACCTTCGGTGGTGTACAGGGGATCGTCCGGCAGGCGTGGTGGCCAGGGGCTTTTGTTGAAAATGTGCCGGGTGGCGTATTTGACCGACGCAGCCCGGGGCGCCACTTGCTGCAGCAGGTCGGATTGGCGCGCGGCGACTAGCCACTCGACCATCGCCGACGGTGCGTCCAGTCGATAGAAAAGTTGCGGGTAACGCGCCACCAGTTGGGTCTGAGCCGCTGGATCAGTTACGTCTTCGATGCGCCGCCAGCCGGCGTCGGTGCGCACAATGCCGATAGCGACGCAGTCGGCCGGCGTTTGCCCATCGGTGCCCAAGGCGTTCAGGCAGGTGAGCAGGTCCTGGAAGTAGCGTTCGATGGGCGGGCGGTTCTGCTTGCCTTTGACTTGCTCCACCGTCAGCGAACCATCGGCCTGCACGATCAGGCTGATGGTGATGTGGGGCTGGCCCTGGGCGTCGCGCAGGCTGAACACACGCATGTGCTGTTGTTCCACTGACTCGGCGTAGCGCTCGCCGTAGCCGCCGCTCAAGCCTTTGCGGTCGGCGAATTGCCCGAGGCAGTGGCGCATCACGTAGCTTTCAAAGGCCATCTCGGCGCGCAGATGGGGGCTGTCGTGGATCAGTTCCAGTAGAACGTGGTCGGTCGCCGCAACCGCCACGCGCAGGGCGTCGGGCTGGCTTTGGCGCCAGCCTTGCTCGACCCGGGCGGCCATTTGCGCGTGTTCCTTTTCCCACAGCGCCAAGGCTTGCGGGCAGTTGATGCGGTCGAGTTTGCCCGCCAGGGCCGTGCCGCTGCGCGACGTCAGGAACTCCACCAGCAGCGCTTCTTGTTGCAGCAGGGCCGGGCACTGCGGATCGACCCAGACCAAGGGCGCGGCGGCTGGAGCCTCGTGCGCCGAGTTTTTGGCCAGGCTGTTGAAGTGCCCGGCAACCCACGGTGGCAAGGCGTCCGAGCCCAGTGCCGTGGTTGCGTCCTCAAGGCTCTGGATGCTTCGGGCCGGTTCAAAGTTGCCCACCAGGTGCCGATAGAAATGGTTCAGCAGCCATTGGCGCACCGGCCCCTCGTCGCCCCGGGCCTGGCTGCGCTCAAGAATGCCGCGCTTCAGTTCGTCGGCATTCAGCGCGTTGCGTGGGGCGTAGCCCGAGGTGCGTTTGTCGGGGCTTACTTCCATATCTGCCACCAGCTTTTGCCCGCCGGTTTCTCTGGCGCCTGGAGTTCCGCCAGGGTGGTTTGGATCCAGCCCCGGCAGCGCACGTCGTAGTCCACGTCGGGGGCGCATAGCGCCAGGGTCCGATGGCAATAGTCGATCGCTTCGTCGTTGCGCCCCAGGGCCTTGAATATGTAGACCGCCGAGGACATCAGCGAATTGTCTTGCAGCCTGTGCACATGGGGCTCGTAGCGCAGCCACAGACCATAGGCGTTCTCCGGGTTGGCGTGGGCCAGGTAGCGGGCCACTTGCAGGCGTGCGAACAGCGAAGCAACGCTCAATTGCTCATCGCTGATGCCTTGGTCTTCCTGCCACTTGAGTGCGCGCTCAAGCCAGATCGGGATCTCCCCGTCCCGATCCATCTGGTACAGGGCGTAGACCACGCTCTGCAGGTAGTCGTCCGGGGCGTGACGGCTGTAGCCGTATTCCCTGGCGTAATGCCACAGCTGCTCTGCCGCATCGACGATGCCCGGGTTGTCTTCAAGGCCGATACGGTTGCTGAGCAGGCCTTGGTAGTGCTCGGCGAAGGAGCTGGCCGCGATGCCCCGCAGGTGCAGCTCGATGGCTTCCTGGTACAGGTTCTGCCCGTTGTAGAAGCGGTAGTTGATGGCCAGGTTGTTGCAGAGCATGGAGTAGAGGTGGGCGCAGGCGTCGAACGGGTGCCCGCTGCCGGTGCTGAAGTAGCGCTCCATATTGGCCTGGCCCTGTTCATAGACGGCTTTTTGCGCGTACCTCAACAGCGTATAGGCTTGGTCTCTGGTCTCTTCAGGCAGCGTCTCTGTTTCTTTTTCCACCAAGTCGTCAATCGAGGCGGCGTAGTTGTAGGCATACATGCCGCTGGGCAGGGTTGGAACCGGCAGTTGCAGTGCCTCGATCAGCCCCAGGGTCTTTACCTGAGCGCAGAACAGGGCGTAGGCGCTGCGATTGTCCTGCATGCGCCCGGCCTGGATGGCGCCCTGCAACAGCGCGAGTTCTGTGGCGGCATCGATCGCGCCGATACCGGCGTCATACACGGCGGTCAGCCGGGTGATCCATGGGTGCTCCGGCGAGCGTCGTTGCGCCTCCGCCCTGGCCTCGGCAAACACGTTGTCCAGATGGGCTTGCGGGTCTTCCATGGAACGGTACAGCGCATCCAGCAGCGGGGTTGGGGCCGGGACCGATGTGTCGATTTCCGGGAGTGCGACAAGGAAGTTCTGCAGCACTTCATGGTCGTTGCAGGCACGCATTACACACAGGGGCCACCAGACCGACGGGTCGTCCGTCTGATGCAAGCGCTCATGAACCAGGCGTGCGGTGCCTTGCCACATCTCACCGCGCATTTCATAGATGTCGATGAAGGCTCGATGCCCGGCAGCGTCAACCTGGCGGTTTTCCATAAGCCAGGGCAGTTCGTATTCGATGAAGTTGTCGCCGCCTTCGGAGTCCAGGCTCAGGGCTGCGCTGGTGCAGATTTTCAATGCTGCCGGTAGATCGCCCAAGGCGTGCTGGGCACGTGCCGTTAGGCGTGCCAGGCGCACGTCCCACTCTCGGCGCCGTGGCAGCGACAGGCCGGCGGTCAGTTGGGTGACGGGTTGTTCGAACAGCGCCAGGCGCAGGGGGATGATTTCGATCAGCGAGTTGCCCAGCCAGACCCAGTCATTGGCATCGACATCTTGCTCGGGGCCGGACGCACGCAGAGCGCTGACCGCCTCCAGGGCAGCTTCGCGGGCTTCTTCAGGGCGTTCGTGGCGCCACAGCACCAAGGATCGGCGCCGATGGCGGTCAGTCGCGTCCCAGGATCGCAGTAGCTCACGGGCCGGATTGATCAGGGTCAGGGCGTAGCGTGCGTCGATGGTTTTCAGGGCGACCTCGAGGCTGCCCTGTTCCAGTTCATTGAAAATTCGGTGCCGACGATAGTGCTCGATGTCGAAGTCCAGCGGCGCGCCCGCAGTGGGGTCCAGGGACTCGAGCACCTTGAGGATTTCGCTGTCTTGATCGAGGAAGTTGGCCACCCGCAGGCGCAGGATGTTCAGGTTCATCTGCAGTTCGCCGCGGGCCGTGGAGGGGACGACGGCCAGCAGGGCATCGCCGTCCTGGTCAAGCACGGAGCGGGCTGCGGTGGCATCGCCGGCGTTCATCCACAGTGAATGCAGGCGGTCGATCGAAACCAGGGAGTCGGCTCGCAGTGGTTGGGCGCGCAGTTGGGCCAGCAGGGTTTCGCTGCCCTGGTCTTCGGCCTCGAGGCGGTCCATGAATTGTTCCAGTTCGATGCCGCCGATCGCACGACTGTGGTCAGTCATTGTTAACTCCATTTGGTCATGACTTGTGCATTGCCTGCGCTCGACATCGGCTCCACAACGAGGTGTGTGAAGTGAGGTAGCCGGTCCTGGCAACGAGGCGCTGCAAACTATCAGTTGATGTTTCAAAATCCAAGGTGTGAGGCGCGGCCTCGATGGCGTTCTCGGGGCAGCCCTGCTGTGGAGGGTTCAAGGGGCAGTCACTAAGCCGTGAATTGCTGCAACGCGTCTATAAGGGAATCCCGTAGTCGGCCGATAACCCCAAGGGCGGCTGTGTTCGTCGATCGGGCAGCCCCCGTGCCCCGGGTGTGCCGGGTGCATCACAGGTTTACAGGAAAGTGCTTGATAGCCCCTTGCCAGCAGTTATTATCTGCGCGCCGAAAAATGGGCTGCGAAGCTGAGCGGGTTATTGCACTGGCCTTTGGTTTCATCTTCTTAATTGCCTGGAATCTTCGATGCTGGCGTACCACCAAAAAAGCTTTTTGATCGTCGATGATTTCTCGGACTTCCGTAGCTCGGTCCGCTCGATGTTGCGTGAGCTGGGCGTCAAGGACGTGGACACCGCCGACAGCGGTGAGCAGGCGCTGCGCATGTGTGCGCAGAAGCGCTATGACTTCATCCTGCAGGATTACCACCTGGGCGATGGCAAGAAGAACGGCCAGCAGGTGCTCGAAGACCTGATGCTGGAAAAGCTCATCAGCCACGAAAGCGTGTTCCTGATGGTCACGGCCGAAAGCAGCCAGGCCATGGTGCTCAGTGCCCTGGAGCATGAGCCGGATGCGTACCTGACCAAACCCTTCAACCGTTCCGGCCTGGCGCAGCGCCTGGAGCGCCTGCAACAGCGCAAGACCTTGCTGCAGCCGATCCTGCAGGCGCTGGATCGCGGCAAGCCGGTCGAAGTGCTCAATGCCTGTATCGCCCTGTGCAAGCAGGACCCGCGTTATGCGCCGTTGTGCCTGCGCTACCGTGCCGACGCGCTGCGGGACATGAATCAGAACGAGACCCTCGAGCGCCTCTACAACACCATCCTGGCCGATCGGCCATTGCCCTGGGCTTTCGTCGGCCTGGGCCGCCTGCTGGTCAAGCGCGGGCAGATGGGGGAGGCCAAGGCGGTCTATGAAAAGGCCTTGAAGGTCTTCCCGATGATGCCGGGGTTGTATGACGGTCTGGCCGACGTGCTGGTTGCCGAGGGCGACGCCAAGCGTGCCCAGCGGGTGCTGGAAGAGGCGGTGCGCCTGTCGCCGCTGGCCGTGCGCCGCCAGGCCCTGCTGGGTAAGTTGGCGATGACCAACGAAGACTTCGACACCGCTTCCAGGGCCTATCGCCAGGCGGTCAGCCAAGGCGCGCAGTCACGCTTCAAAGACCCGGAAAGCAACCTCGGCCTGGCCCATGCACTGATCAGCAAGGGCAGCGAAAAGGGCCTGGATACCCGCACGCGCCTGGAAATCAACACCACCCTCAGCGCCGTGGCCAAGGAAAACCCCAGCGACCCGGGGTTGCAGATCCGTGCGCGGCTGATGAAGGCGACCAGTTTGTTGCTCAACGACGCCGAGACGGCCGAAAAGCTCACCGAGCAGGCCATGATGCGCCTGGACGGCATGGAGCAGTTCATGAGCCCCGAGGCCGCGTTGTTGGTGGCCAAGCAGCTGCAAATGCTGGGGCAGGCCAGCGCCGGTGCCTCGATGTTGAAGAACTGTGCGGAAATCTACGGTGACGATCCCAAGGTCATGCAGGGGATCGCCAAGCTCACCGACGACCCGGAGATTCTCAGTTCCTCCAACGCGGCCGCCGATCTCAACCGCCAGGGTGTGCGCAGCTACAAGGCCGGCACCCTGGATGAGGCGCGCGAGCTGTTCCGGCGCGCCCTGGCGATGCAACCGAAGAACATCAGTATTGCCCTGAACATGGCGCAATCGCTGTTGCATGGCATTGATGCCAGCCGCGACCAGGCACTGCTTGAAGAGTGCCAGGCCTGTTTGAAGACGGTTGGCATGATGCCCGATACCGATGCGCGTTATCCGCGCTACCAGAAGCTGCGAAGCAAGGCGTTCGGCGAATGAGTGATGACCAGCAGGCGCTAGATTTTTCGACGGTGATCGCGTCCACCGTGCACGACATGAAAAACTCCCTGACCATGCTGATGCAGGCCCATGCCCAGTGGCTGGCGCGCTTGCCCGATCCGCAGCAGCAATCCGCGGAGCAAGGGGTGATCGAGTTCGAGTTCGCCCACCTCAACGGCATGCTGGTGCAGCTGTTGGGTCTTTATAAGCTCGGGGTCAACCAGTTGCCTTTGCAGCCGGCCTATCACGAGCTGGATGACTTTATCGAAGCGCAACTGGTTGGCCACCAAGACGTGTTCAAGAGTCGGGGCATTGCCGTGACCTACGACGTCGACCCCTTGAGCCCCTTGGGCTTTTTCGACCGGGAGCTGATCGCCTCGGTGCTGGCCAACAGCATTAACAACGCCATCCGCTACGCACGCCATGCGCTGTTGATCAGCGTGCACGATGAGGCCGGGCAAACGGTGCTGACCATCAATGATGACGGTGAAGGTTACCCGGCGCAGATGATCGAGCGGCAGGCCGATTATGTGCAGGGCATCAATCACAGCAGTGGCAGCACGGGCCTGGGTCTGTACTTTGCCGGGCGGATTGCCGCGCTGCACCAGCGCAACGGCGTGTGCGGCCACACCGAAATCAGCAATGGCGGCCCCCTGGGCGGCGCGCTGTTCAAGCTCTACTTGCCCTGAGCCAGGGGCGCGCTGGCGCCCTGGTCATCGAGGTTGAAGCCCGTCCGTTTTTCAGTGATCTGCTGTGGTTGTCAGGCGGGTTCAGGCCGTGTCCGGCTTGGGCCTTTTGCCGCTGAGTCGAGGTTGAATGAGCGGCCTAGAAAAGCCGCGAATTATATTCAAGGCCCTGCTTGAAATACTGAACGGGTGGTGCGTATTTTGTACAGGTCGCCGTTATCGGCTCGTACAACAACAAGGATTGAGTCATGACAACCGATGGCCACGCTTCACTCGCGCAGCGATTGACGGGCATTGATGAGATTGAATGTGTCACCGCGGATCTCAATGGCGTGCCGCGGGGCAAAGTAATGACTGCCGAAGGGTTCCTTGAGGGTCGACGCCTGCAATTGGCCCGCGGCGTGCTGCTGCAATGCATCATGGGCGGTTATCCGCCGGCACGGTTCTACGGCAGCGACGACGGCGATCTGGCCCTTACTGCTGACCCGCAACAGATTCATCGGCTGCCCTGGAGCCAGCCGCCACGGGCCCTGGCCATTTGCGATGCGGACGAGTTGAGTGGCGAGAGTTCGCCGCTGTCTACTCGTGGCCAGCTCAAGGCCGTGGTGGCCCGTTATGCCGCCCTGGGCTTGGCGCCGGTGGTGGCCACCGAACTGGAATTTTTCGTGTTTGCCCCCAACCCCGACCCGACCCTGGCCTTTGTCCCGCCAACCGGGCTGGATGGGCGCCGCGAGGACGGGCATTCGGCTTTCAGTATCAGTTCCAACAACGGGTTGCGACCTTTCTTCAACGAGGTCTACGAGTGCATGGCGGCCCTGGGGCTGCCTCGCGACACCTTTATGCACGAGATGGGCGTCAGCCAGTTCGAGATCAACCTGCTTCATGGCGATCCGGTATTGCTGGCGGACCAGACTTTCCTCTTCAAGCACCTGCTCAAGGAAGTGGCGCTCAAGCACGGGCTGACCGTGGTGTGCATGGCCAAGCCGCTGGCCCACACGCCGGGCAGTTCGATGCACATTCACCAGAGCGTAGTGGAGATCGGCACCGGGCGTAACGTGTTCAGTGACGAGGACGGGCGGCCGACGGCAGTGTTCCGCCACTTTATCGGTGGGCAGCAGGCGGGCATGGCCGACTTCACTGCGTTGTTTGCGCCGAACGTCAATTCTTATCAGCGCTTGTGCCATCCTTACGCATCGCCGAACAATGCCTGCTGGTCCCACGATAATCGGGCTGCTGGGCTGCGGATTCCCGCCAGTTCCCCGGCGGCACGACGGGTGGAGAATCGCTTGCCGGGGGCCGACGCCAACCCGTACCTGGCGATTGCCGCGAGCCTGGCGGCAGGGTTGTACGGGATCGAGAACCGCTTGGAGCCTGCGGCAGCGATCCAGGGTGAATTCGAGGTGCCGGACAGTTTGTCGCTGCCTTGTACCTTGCATGCGGCTCTGGAGCGTCTGAAGCGTAGCCAGTTGGCCAGGGAACTGTTCGGCAACGAGTTCATCGAAGGCTACATCGCTTCGAAGACCATGGAGTTGACCAGCTTCTTTAATGAAATCACTCCCTGGGAGCGGCGCGTTTTAGCAGCCCAGGCTTAACCGAACCGTCGCCGTCGGGCTATCTTTCAGAGGGCCCGATACCCAATTCAAGGAGCCGCTCGGAACGCCGATGCGCCAAATCTGGAAATCCTTTCGAGCGCTGTATTTCGCCTCGCTGATGATGCTTATCGGCTCGGGCCTGCTCAGCACCTACCTGGCCCTGCGCCTGGCTGCCGATCATGTGGATGGGCTGTGGGTCGGTGCGCTGATGGCCGCCAACTACTTCGGCCTGGTGCTGGGGGGCAAGATCGGCCACCGGCTGATTGCCCGGGTCGGGCACATTCGTGCCTACGCCACCTGTGCCGGTATTGTCGGCGCGGCGGTCCTGGGGCATGGCCTGGTCGACTGGCTGCCGGCCTGGCTGGTGCTGCGGATGATTGTCGGCCTGGGCATGATGTGCCAGTACATGGTGATCGAGAGCTGGCTCAACGAGCAGGCCGATGCCAATCAGCGGGGCCTGGTGTTCAGCGGCTACATGATTGCCTCGTACCTGGGGTTGGTCCTGGGGCAACTGATTCTGGTCATGCACCCGGCCCTGGGGCTGGAGCTGCTGATGCTGGTGGCCCTGTGCTTTGCCTTGTGCCTGGTGCCCGTGGCCATGACTCGGCGGATTCACCCGGCGCCCCTGCATCCGGCGCCGATGGAGCCGCGGTTCTTTATCAAGCGCGTGCCCCAGTCCCTCAGCACTGTGCTGGGCTCCGGGTTGATCGTCGGTTCGTTCTACGGCCTGGCACCGCTCTACGCGTCGCAGCAAGGGCTGAGCACCGAGCAGGTCGGCCTGTTCATGGGGAGCTGCATTTTCGCCGGCCTGGTGGTGCAGTGGCCTTTGGGCTGGCTGTCGGACCGTTATGACCGGGCGATGCTGATTCGCAGTTTTGCCCTGTTCCTGGCGGTGGTGGCATTGCCCTTGGCGGTGTTGCCCAGTGTGCCGCTGGAGGTTCTGTTCATCCTCGGCTTTCTCTGTTCATTGGTGCAGTTTTGCCTGTACCCGCTGGCGGTGGCGTTTTCCAATGACCATGTCGAGAGTGATCGGCGGGTCTCGCTGACGGCGATGCTGTTGGTGACTTATGGCGTGGGCGCCAGTATCGGGCCGTTGGCGGCCGGGGTGCTGATGAAGCTGTTTGGCAGCCAGATGCTGTACGCGTTCTTCAGCTTCTTTGCCTTGGTCCTGGTCTGGCGTATCCGGCCGAAGGCCGTGACCAACCTGCACCAGGTCGATGATGCGCCGCTGCACCACGTGGCGATGCCGGACAGCATGTCCAGTTCGCCGCTGGTGGCGGCCCTTGACCCGCGTGTCGATGAACAGGTGGTCCAGGAGCAGATGCAGACCAGTGTTGCGCCACAGGCCGAGTCTGAGTCCGAGGTGGATCCGGCAGTGGCGGCGCAGGCAGGCAGTGAAGTACCTGAGGGCGAGGCCGACGTCAGTCCGGAGGACATGGGTCCCGAGCACCTGAGCGGCGCCAGGCCTTAAACGCCGGCATAAAAAAACGGGCAGTCACCGCAAGGGACTGCCCGTTTTTTGAGCTGCAAGGCGATCAGAAATCGTCTTTGTCGAAGCGCCGGGCTTCCCGTTGCAGTTGGTAGACGAAGCGCTCTACCTGACGTTGCACCAGGCCGCTCATGTTGTGAAAGCGTACGCCGGCGAAGGTGGTGTCGATTTTTTCTTCATGGTGCAGGTACCGCAGTTCTACCGGCGCGGTCATGCTGCCGAAGGGCAGGGCCGCGATAAAGCGTTCGTAGACCTGGCCCAGTTGCAGGCGGTCGGAAATGTCACCGTCGAAGCGCAGCTTGCAGCCGGTTGCGGAAATATCCAGCAGTTTGCCGTTGACCGGGTTTTTCAGTTTGTCGCCGCTGAGTTCGATATCCACCAGTTGGGCCAGCTTCAACGCGGCCCGGAAGGCATTGCGTCGCTGGTGATAGACCACTTCATCGGGCAGGGTGCCGCGGTAGCAGCGGCCGCCATTGGACTCGTCGAGGGTCAAGGTACCGTTGCTGTCCCAGGCGATTCTTACGCCGTCATGGAAGCCTTCGACCTTGAACGGCTCGCCCGCCAGCATGAAGCGTTCGCCGTCCCGAGGAATCATCTCGTCGAGGGCAATCATGTTGGTGTCGCGATCCACATCCACCAGATAGCTTTGAAAGCGCTGGCTGCGTTCATGGAAAGTGATGATCAGAGGGTCGTGACTCTCCTGCAGCAGCCGCAGATTTGAGGCTATTTCCAAAGGGGTGGTGAGCACCTTCGGTGGCTGCGGAGCATCTTCCGCGTTTAAGGCGTTGAACACGGTTCATCAATCTCCAGACAAAATACGGCTACACGCAGAATGATATCATTCTGCCAGCATGTTTCGCGGCATGGTAGGGCGCGCTCATTTGGGGGGTCAAGCCTGACTGAGTGGGCGAGGCTTCGCAAGCTTGGCGGTTGACCCGCGAGCGTCATACAGGGCAGGAGGTTCGCCGCCGGTGAGAATCTTCAACTGATTGGCGGTCGTGGCTTGTTGAACCTGGATCGAGCGTCCATTGAGTTCGTTGGCCGCTTGGCAGTCGGCCAGCAATTGGGTCAGCACATCGCTCTGTTCGAGCAACTGGCTGCCGATCGAGGAGTGGCTGGCCAACTCTTCCAGACCGGCGCGAGTGGCCGGCAGGTTCAGGCTGGCAAGGAGCTCAGTGCGCTTGCGGCCATGCTGTTCCAGCAGAATGATCAGTGCCTGCTTTTGCGCCAGAATGTCCTCGAGCAGCAGCATGTCGCGGCCGTGCAAGGCGAGGGACTCGGTCCTCAGCAACTCAAGCAGTTGTTGGGCGGGAGCAAAGTCGTCAGTGATCAGTTGCAGTAAATTAGTGTCGTGCATGGCTGGCCTTGGGTTTTAAGCGTCCAAAAGCCTGGCGCAGGCCTTTGGCTAGCGCTGGGCTTCGAAGTTAAGCAGTTTGCTGGCTACACGGTTGCTATCGACCTTGTAGCTGCCATCGGCAATCGCTTGCTTCAACTCGGCCACACGGGCTTTGTCTACGGCAGGCTGATCGCGCAGCTTGTCAGTGATCTTCTGCAACTGTTGAGCCTCATTGCTGAGGTGTACCGATTCCCCGCTTTTGCTGGCACTGGCCGGTTCGGCGGAGGTAGTCAGCGACGCGGATTTACCGGTTTCGTCGGTTTCCTTGCTGGCGCTGGTACGCGTACTGCCGGTGAGTGAGGGGGAACTGTTCAGACGGCTGAAATCAATGACCATGATGGAAAAAACCTCTGGGTATTTGGACGCTTGCCATGTTTTCGGCAATACCCTGGAAAACTTTAGGCGCAATTGTCGATATGCCAACGGCCGCGGCTGCGGCCATGCGTGGGCCACAGTTTAGGGAAGGGCCGGGCTGAGCGCCAGTGATCTACATGGCAACTTCCACCTGCCCGGGGGCTGTGACCCGGGCCTTGATGATCCGCTGAGAGTTGAGGTTCTTGACCCGTATCTGCTCGCTCATGCCGCCATTGGACAGGGCTTCTCCCGGCATTCGTACATTCAATGTGCCGCTGCGCGCCGAAATCACCACCTGATCGCCCTTGCGCACCACCTCGGCCTGTTCCAGATGAACCAGGGTGATGAGTTGGTCGGCGACCATTGGTCGGACAAGTTTTTGCCCGATGGCCTGGTCCACCGAGGTCAGGTAGCCCTGGCTGATCAGGCTGATGTCCCGTTCGCGCAAGGCGACGTCATCGGGCTCGACGATGCCGGCACGTTTAAGGGGGCGGGTGGTGGTGACCACTTCGCGAAACAATTTGACCTGGGCCGGCACGAACACCGTCCATGGCGAAGCGCCTTCGCAGCGCACTTTGACCGTCACCCGGCCCAACGGCTGCGCCGGGCTTTCCAGGGTCGCTGTCAATTCCTTGTCACACGCCGGCATGTGCATGCGCGGGTCTAGCTGGTTGACTTGGATTTCGTAGCGTCCTGGCGTTTGACTGGTTGCCAGGTAGTCTTCTACGGTGAATTCAAGAAACCCTTGAGTGACGCCGATAAGGACATCAGGCAAGGTGAGCGAGTCAGCAACGGCAGGGCTGCCAAGGTTGAAACAGGCCAATGCCGACAGCCCGCAAAGCAATTTGCGGTAGTTTGATGTCAGGCGTCGGAAAAATGTCGTTTTTGCGTTCATAACCGTTAAAAAGCAAGCCCCGTGCCGTTTAGCAATGAGCGTGCGTCGGATCTTAAAGTCTTGGGGAGTCTGGGCATGGCTGGTGTAATGGATTCGGTAAACCAGCGCACGCAATTGGTAGGGCAGAATCGCCTGGAGCTGCTGCTGTTCCGTCTGGATGGCCAGCAGCTCTACGGGATCAACGTATTCAAGGTTCGCGAGGTGTTGCAATGCCCGAAACTGACCTTGATGCCCAAATCCAGTCCTGTGGTGTGCGGTGTCGCGAATATTCGAGGAGCAACCATTCCGATCCTGGACCTTGCGATGGCCACGGGTTCCGGTGGATTGAAGGACCTGAGCAATCCGTTCGTGATCATCACTGAGTACAACACCAAGACCCAGGGGTTCCTGGTGCGCTCGGTGGAACGCATTGTCAACATGAACTGGGAGGAGATCCATCCGCCGCCCAAGGGCACCGGACGCGATCACTACCTGACGGCGGTGACCCGGGTTGACAATCAGTTGGTGGAAATCATCGACGTCGAGAAGGTGCTGGCGGAAGTGGCGCCGACCTCGGAATCGATTTCCCTTGGCGTGGTCGATGTCGAGACCCAGAACAAGGCCGTGTCCTTGCGAGTGCTGACGGTCGACGACTCGTCGGTGGCGCGCAAGCAGGTCACCCGTTGCTTGCAGACGGTGGGCGTAGAAGTCGTGGCGCTGAACGACGGCCGGCAGGCCCTGGACTACCTGCGCAAGTTGGTGGATGAGGGCAAGCGGCCGGAAGAAGAGTTTTTGATGATGATCTCCGACATTGAAATGCCGGAGATGGACGGTTACACACTCACGGCCGAGATACGCAGCGACCCACGCATGCAAAAGCTGCACATCATCCTGCATACTTCGTTGTCAGGTGTATTCAATCAGGCCATGGTGAAGAAAGTCGGAGCCGATGACTTCCTCGCCAAATTCCGTCCTGATGACCTGGCATCCCGGGTAGTCGACCGGATCAAAGCAGCAGATATCAGCTAGGGGCATCGGCCCCTGGCGAACATACGATTTAAGAGGCGGCATCATTGTCTACGGGTAATTTGGATTTCGAACAGTTCCGGGTCTTCCTGGAAAAAGCCTGTGGGATCTTGCTGGGTGAGAACAAGCAATATCTGGTCTCGAGCCGTCTCAACAAACTGATGGAACAGCAAGGCATCAAGTCCTTGGGTGAGTTGGTGCAGCGTATCCAGACGCAGCCGCGCAGTGGTTTGCGTGAGCAGGTGGTGGATGCCATGACCACCAACGAAACCCTGTGGTTTCGTGATACCTATCCCTTCGAAGTGTTGAAGAACAAGGTCCTGCCGGAGGCCATCAAGGCCAGCCCGGGCCAGCGCTTGCGCATCTGGTCGGCGGCCTGTTCGTCGGGGCAGGAACCCTATTCCCTGTCCATGTCGATCGACGAGTTCGAACGGACCAACATGGGGCAGTTGAAGGGCGGGGTGCAGATTGTCGCCACGGACCTGTCCGGCACCATGTTGAACAACTGCAAGACCGGGGAGTACGACAGCCTGGCCATCGGCCGTGGTTTGTCGCCCGAGCGCTTGCAGCGTTACTTCGACCCGAAGGGGCCTGGCCGCTGGGTGGTCAAGGCGCCGATCAAGAGTCGGGTGGAGTTCCGCTCGTTCAACCTGCTGGACAGCTATGCCAGCCTGGGCAAGTTCGACATCGTGTTCTGTCGCAACGTGCTGATCTACTTCTCCGCCGAGGTGAAGAAGGACATCCTGCTGCGCATCCACAGCACCTTGAAGCCGGGCGGCTATCTGTTCCTGGGGGCTTCGGAAGCCCTCAACGGCTTGCCGGACCATTATCAGATGGTGCAATGCAGCCCTGGGATCATCTACCAGGCGAAGTGAGTTTTGCCGGGTAGCAGGTTGCATCCTTGAAAGGAGGTCTTCGGACCTCCTTTTTCATGGGCGTCATTCTTGTGTCTCCAAACGTCGGTTATGGCCGTTCTGTTGCCGCTTTGCCGCCGATTCGCGGAAATCCATTGCCGCTTTTCTGGCATTGCCGCCTTGCCGCCGGGCGCAAAGCCTTGATTTACGGGGTTTGGCTACTTGGCACGAGGCTTGCTATATCCAGATTACGAAAAATCAGGTCACCCAAAGGTTTCCCGACATGAGCATCAGCTTCGATAAAGCGCTCGGTATCCACGAAGAGGCTCTTGGCTTTCGCGCCAAGCGTGCCGAAGTCCTGGCCAACAACATCGCCAACGCCGACACCCCGAACTACAAGGCTCGGGATCTGGATTTCTCCGCCGTGCTCGCCGAGCAGAACGAGAAAGTCAAGAACGGCACCTTTGCCTTGAACATGACCAACAGCCGTCATATCGAGGCCGAAGGCATGGGCAATGGTGATGAGTCCCTGCTGTATCGCACGCCGATGCAGCCGTCGATCGACCAGAACACGGTGGACGCCCAGCTCGAGCAATCGAGCTACGCGGAGAACGCGGTCAACTTCCAGGCCAGCTTCACCCTGCTCAACAGCAAATTCAAAGGGCTGGTTTCAGCCCTGCGCGGAGAATAATTCATGTCCCTTGCCAGTGTTTTCAATATCGCCGGTAGCGGCATGAGTGCCCAGACCACTCGCTTGAACACCGTCGCCAGTAACATCGCCAACGCCGAGACCGTCTCGTCGAGCATCGACCAGACCTACCGCGCTCGCCACCCGGTGTTCGCCACCATGTTCCAGGGTGCCCAGAGCGGCGGCAGCAACTCGCTGTTCCAGAACCAGGACGCTGCCGGCCAGGGTGTACAGGTGCTGGGTGTGGTCGAGGACGACAGCAATCTCGAAGCCCGCTACGAGCCAAACCATCCGTCTGCGGATGCCAAGGGTTACGTCTACTACCCCAACGTCAACGTGGTGGAAGAAATGGCCGACATGATTTCCGCCAGTCGTTCGTTCCAGACCAATGCGGAAATGATGAACACCGCCAAGACCATGATGCAGAAGGTCCTGACCCTCGGGCAGTGATAAGGGGCGACTCAGATGAGCATTACGGATACCACCAGCGGCTTGACCCTGAACCAGATTCTGGCGAACTCGTCGGTCACCACCACCAGCAGCAGCGCCGATGGCATTGCTGCGGCCACCAACAGCGCCACGGGCAGCAAGTCCCTGGGCAAGGACGCGTTCCTGCAACTGTTGGTGACCCAGCTGAAAAACCAGAACCCGCTGGACCCTCAGGACAACAGCGCATTCGTTTCGCAGTTGGCCCAGTTCAGTAGCCTGGAAGGCATCACTACCCTGAACGACTCGGTGACGGCGATTGCCGGCAACTACAAGTCGACCCAGGCCCTGCAGGCTTCGTCCCTGGTCGGGCGTTCGGTGATCGTGCAAACCGCCACCACCCAGGTCGACACCACCAAGAGCATGACCGGCACCATCACCGTGCCGACCGGTGTGTCCGGGATCAAAGTGACCATCACCGACAAAGACGGCACCGCGGTGAAAACCATCGACATGGGCAGCCAGTCCGCCGGTTCCGCCAGCTTTGTCTGGGACGGCACCAAGACCGACGGCACCAAGGCGGATCCGGGCAATTACACCTTCAAGGCCAGCACCACCATCGATGGCAAGGCGACCGACCTGGTCACCAACCTGCCGGCGACGGTCAACAGCGTCACCATCAGCCAGACTGGCGGTGAGTTGATGCTCAACCTGGCAGGCCAGAGCAGCGCTGTTGCCCTGTCCAAAGTACAGACCATTGGTATCTAGAGCCGACTAACCGGCACAAGGAGTGGAATATGTCTTTCAATATCGGCCTTAGCGGTCTCTATGCTGCCAACAAGCAACTGGACGTGACTGGCAACAACATCGCCAACGTCGCCACCACCGGCTTCAAATCCTCCCGTGCGGAATTCGCCGACGTCTACTCGGCCACCAAACTTGGCAGCGGCAGCAAAGTCATCGGCAACGGCGTACGCCTGGCCAACGTTTCCCAGCAGTTCAACCAGGGTGACGTAAACAACACCGGCAACGTGCTGGACATGGGTATCCAGGGCCAGGGCTTCTTTGTCATGAGTGACAACGGCTCCCTGACCTACACCCGTGCCGGTACCTTCAAGACCGACAAAGACGGCTACATCACCAACAGCGATGGCACTGCGCGTCTGCAAGGCTATGGCGTGGACGCCAACGGCAAGATCATCAACGGCGTGCTGACCGACCTGCGCATCGACACCTCGAACCTGGCGCCAAAAGCGACCACCACGATTTCGTCGACCATCAACCTCAACTCCAGTGCGGATGAGATTGATACCAGTCCTGTATTGCCGGCGACCTACACCTTCGATCCGACCAATACCGCTACTTATACCAAGTCGTTCAGTACCCCGATCTATGACAGCCAGGGCAACCAGCACACCATGGATCAGTACATGATCAAGTCGGGTCCCAACACCTGGCAGACCTACACCCTGATCGATGGTCGCAACCCGGACGGCACGGCCTTTACCATGGCCAATCAGTCGCCGATGACCATGAACTTCAACTCGTCGGGCAAGTTGGTTTCGATTGATCCTCCGGTGGCCCCAGCCGTTTCTCCGTACGCTGTGGACGGCACCAAGATCACCTTGGCGGCGGGCGACTGGACCCCAGGTACCGTGACCAACGGCGTATTCACCCCTAACGGTTCGACCGGTGCGACCGCGGGTATTGCCATCCAAATGAGCAACACCACCTCGTTCAACGCCGACACCGCGCGTTCGATCCCGGCTCAGGACGGTTACGCCACAGGTCAGATCACCAACCTGACCATCGACGGCAGCGGCGTGTTGCTGGCCAACTTCAGCAACAGCCAGACCAAGGCGATCGGCCAGATCTCCCTGGCCAGCTTCACCAACGAACAAGGCCTGCAGCCAGTAGGCGGCACCAGCTGGAAAGAAACCTTCGCTTCGGGTATCCCGGGCTACGACGCGCCACAAACCGGCACCTTGGGTTCGGTAGTGTCCAACTCCCTGGAAGAGTCCAACGTCAACCTGACCAACGAGCTGGTGGACCTGATCAAGGCCCAGAGCAACTACCAGGCCAACGCCAAGACCATCTCCACCCAGAGCACCATCATGCAGACCATCATTCAGATGACCTGATGCAGGTGGGCTGATCCTTCAGCCACGCTGGTTGTAAAAAGCCCCGCAGGTTCGCGCCTGCGGGGCTTTTTTTTGCGTCGGCATCGGCGGCCGGCTCGACGATGGACTGAAGCACCCTGGGACGAATGCGGTTTGGCCAGCGCCTGATGGCGTATTGTCATCTTCGGCGTCTACAGTGCTGGCACCCGCCACCCATGAACGTGCCTGCATGAACCTTTTTCTTGATGCCCTGCCGATGTTGATCTGTGGCATGACCTTCGCCTGGGTCTGCCTGGGCTAGCCCCTGTGTGGCCTCAGGGCTCGAACTCCACGCTCAATGCCCGGCCGACGCTGCGCCCCAGGTCATCAGTGACGCGCAACTGATAACTGCCCGAGCGGGGCGGCCGCCAGTTCAGGCTGGCCTGGGGCGGGCCCTGGCCGATCAGGGTCTGGTCGGCAAACCAGTACAGGCGACGCGCGTCGCTGCCGGCGTTGGCGCTCAGGGCGATGCTTTCTTCCGGTCGCGACAGGCGCAAGTGGTAGGTCACCTGAGTCAGCGGTGAGCGGATTTGCGGTGCTTCGTTCTGATCGCCCAGGCCTTCGGGCTGGCAGGCCTGGGGCACATTGGGCACCGGGCGTCGTGGCAGGCCGGCGGCGCGAAACAGCCGGCGCAGATCGCTGGGCCAGAACTCGAACACTTCCTCGCGGGTGTACTGCGGCTCGAAGGGCGGGCAGGCGGCCTTGCCGGTGCGGGTGTCGATCAGCACCGGGCGATGCAGGCTCGACACGCGGATCGGTGACACGCCGGGGATGTACCAGGTCTTGCGGGTTTGCGGGCACCAGCGGTTGGGCAGCTCGCCCGAGGCGCTGCAGACCTGGATCCGGGTCAGCCCGGACGGCGGCTTGTCTGCGCGTTCGGCGACATTGGGCAAGGCCAGCGGCAGGGCGTCGGCGATCCTGAAGAACAGCGGTGCGGCGGTCTTGGCACCAATGAACTGCGGGTTGGGCCGGCCATCGAAATTACCCACCCACACCACCAGTACGTAAGGCCCGACCAGGCCGGCGCTCCAGGCGTCATGAAAGCCCCAGGAGGTTCCGGTCTTCCAGGCCGTGCGCCAGTGCCGCCCGCGAGGGTCGGCCGGCAGTCCGTCCGGGCGCGGGTTGTGGCGCAACATGTCGCGCACCATAAAGCTGGCTTGTGGGCTGAGCAGGGCATCGCCGCTGCCGGTCGGCTGCTGGCTCAGGTAGCGCAGCGGGCGCAAGTGGCCGTCGCCCGCCAGCATCAAGTACAGGCGCGCCAATTCTTCCATGCTCATTTCACCGCCGCCCAGGGCCAGGGCGAGGCCGTAATGCCCCGGTGCGCGCAGGCCCTTGACCCCCGAGCGTTGCAGCAGGTCGTACAAGGTCGGGGTTTTCAGCTGGCTGGCCAGCCACACCGCCGGGATGTTGCGACTGCGGATGAGCGCATCCCGCGCGTTCAGCGGGCCGATGAAACTGCCGTCGAAGTTCTCCGGCTGGAAATAACCGAAGTGGCTCGGCATGTCCTTGAGGATGCTCATGGGGTGGATCAGCCCCTGATCGATCGCCAACCCGTAGAGAAATGGCTTGAGGGTCGAGCCCGGTGACCGCCGTGCCAGCACCCCATTGACCTGACCCTGGATCGGCCGCGAAAAGTAATCGGCCGAACCGACCAGGGCTTTGACGCTCTGGTCGCGAGTGTCGAGCAGGATGGCAGTAGCGTTTTCCACCCCCAGCTCGCGCTTCTCGCCGATATAGCCCTGGATCAGCCGCTCCAGCAGGCGTTGCAGGGGCAGGTTGAGGGTGCTGTGCAGTTCATTCCCGGCATGGGCAGCCAGCAGTTGTTCACTCAGGTGCGGGGCGAGAAACGGCAGTTGCTGGCGGCTACGGGCCTCCAGGGGTAACGCCAGCAGGCTCTGGTTGCGTGGGTCATCCGGATAGGCCTCGCGCCAGGCATCCATCAGGCGCAATCGCGCCTGTTGCAGGTCGTGGGTGAAGGCGGCACGGCGAGTGGGTTGCTGGGGAATCACTGCCAGGGCTAGGGCTTGCGACAATGACAACTGATCCGCCGGTTTGCCGAAGTAGATGCGGCTGGCGGCTTCGGCGCCCTCGATATTGCCGCCCATGGGCGCCAGGTTCAGGTAGGCCTCGAGGATGTCGTGCTTGCTGTAGCGCGCCTCCAGCCACAGGGCCAGGGCCATCTGTTGCAGCTTGCCGGGCACGCGCCGGGTGTTGAGGTCATACAGGCGCCGTGCCAGCTGCATGCTCAGGGTCGAGCCGCCCTGGCGCAGGCCTCCGCTGTAAGTGGCCAGCGCGGCGCGCAAAAGCGCCGGTGGATTGATCCCCGGGTGGTAGTAGAAGTTGCGGTCTTCCTTGAGCAGCAGGGCCTGGACCAATGACGGCGAGATACGCTCCAGGGGCAGCCACAGTCGGTACTGGCCATCGCTGGCCAACGTCATGCGCAGCAGCGTGCCGTCCTCGGCCAGCACCACCCGGGAAGTGGGCGCGGCCTCTTGCAACGGTGCATGGGGCCACAGGCGTAACAGCAGCAGGCCGAGCACCGTCAGCAGCAGGCCCTTGAGCAGGGTTTTCCAGTGCCGGCTCAAGGGGCGCCGTGGCTCACGGCTTGACGATTTCAAGCTGGCCTACCTTGCCACGACCTTGCAGGGTGGTCTGGTAGAGCCCTTCGGCATAGGCCGGTGGCGTGTTGAAGGTGCCGGCGTTGGTGGCGCGCACGCGATAGACAAAGGTCGCGGCATCGCGCAGCACAGTGCCGTAGAACACCACGCGGTCATCGCGGACGTCCATGTACTCTGGCTGCCAGTTGCTCAGCTCGCTTTCACCGACCGGGGCTTGCCAGGCGCCATCGTCCTCTTCGCCGGATGCCTCCTTGTCCTGGTTTTCATCGTCGTTCTGCTTCGGCTGGGGTGGCAGGCGATACACCGGTTCGACGCCCCCTGGCAGCAGGTCGACCACTGCCACTTGCTGCACCTGATCGTGCTCGGTGGCACGCAGGCGCAGGCGCACCAGGAACTCATCGCCGACACTGACCTGGCTGACCGGCTGGCCCTTGAGGTCGAGGTAGTCGTGGATCACTTCCAGGCCGTTGCTCAGTACCTGGGTATTGGCGCCGCGATCGAAACCGGCCTCGCTGAGCATGTAGAACGCGGCAGGGCCCGAGGCTTTTTCCAGCAGCAGTTTTTCGGTAGTGGCCGGCACGGCGCTGCGCGGAGGCTGGCCGACCATGCTCAGCAACTGCTGGGACTTGTCGCTGAGCCAGGCGCTGGCCTTAAGGTGCATGCCGGTCTCGGCGCGCTGCCCGTAGTTGTCCAGCGCGCGCAGCAACAGCGCCGCCGACAGCGAGTTGTAGCGCTGCTCGTTGAGGCGCTTGCCGAGTTTGTCCAATAGCGCCAGCGGCACATCGTCCACCTGGGTGGGGAAGTGCTTGCTCAACAGGTGCAGGTGTTCGGCATCGTGCACCAGCGGGTCGTAGTACAGGCCGTCACCGTCCCAACGGTCGTTTAGGGTGCGCCAAGGGATCTTGCGGAACAGTGGGTCGGCCAACCGGTCCTGTTTGAGCAGCTTGTAGCTGGCCGCCAGATACGCCGCGCCCAGGTCGTTGTGCCAGGTATCGCGGTGATAGGTTTCGTAGCGTTCGCGGATATCGCTCAGGGCGCTGCTCACCAGAATCCCCTGGCGGCTCAGCAGGTAGCTGGCGTAGGCGCGGTTGCGCAACTCTTGCAGGCCTTCGCTGGGGCCGTTGGCGACATCGCTCAGGTAGGCGTTGGCGCGTTCCAGCAAGTCGTTGGGCACAGCCAGGCCGCGTTCGCGGGCTTCAATCAGGAAGTCGGTAGCGTAAAGACTGGCGTAGGGCGTGACCTGTGGGTTGGCCGCCCACAAGCCGAAACCGCCGGCCTGGTTCTGCCGCTGGCGCAGGACCCGCAGCAGGCCGTCGAAGCCCTGTGTGGCTTGCGGGTCACGCCAGATCAGGCCAGGCATTGCCTTGGACACCAACTGCTCGGTGCAGGCATAGGCGTAGTCGTCCAGGTAGTGTTTCAGGCCGTCGGCCCAGACCAGCGGCGAGGCGGCGACACCCAGTTGCACGTTGCGCAGTTCGCTGAACAGATTGCGGCTCGGCAGCAACTCCTGGCTGGTGCCTTCGAAGCGACCCAGAGTCAGGGCCACCCGGTGTTCGCTCAGGGGGCGAACCGAGGTGGTTTCTGCCACCTGGATGCGTTTGCCGTCGGGCAGTGTCGCGATAAAGCGCAGGTCGGCGGAACCGAGGTTTTCCAGGACCTTGATACGAAACTCTGCCACGCCTTCCTTACGCGGTTGCAACTGCAGGGTACGGCCGGGTTCACCTTCGACCTGCAGCCCGGCACTGGTTTGCAGCTCGAACTTCACCGCCGTGTCGGCCTCAAGGTTGCTGAAGACCCCGGCGCTGACGCTGAAGACATCGCCAGGGGCGACAAAGGCCGGTACGTTCGGGGTGATGACCAGCGGGCCACGCACCTCGCTCGCGCCTTCGCTGACGCCGATGCTGTTGGCATCCACCGCCACGGCGAACAGGCGCAGTTTGCCGTTGAAATGGTCCGGCAGTTGATAGTGCAGCACGCTTTCGCCGGCCGGCAGGTCCACCAGGCCTGACCACCAGGCCACTGGCGGCTGGTGCTTGCGCTTGAACGGATTGAGGTGCGAGGCCAGGGCATTCTCGGTATCGCCACCCGGGGCGGCGCCACTGAGCAGGCGGCTGAACTCCGGCAGGATCAGGTCGAGGATCTGGCTGGTGCCGACTTCCAGGGCACGTTTCTGGAAGAAGTGGCCCAACGGGTCGGGTGCCTGATAGCGCGCGACTTGCAGAATGCCCTCGTCGACTGCGTACACCACGGCGCGGGTCGGCCGGTCGTTGCTGACCTTGATGTCCAGCACCTGGCCCGGTTCGATGTGCGCCGGGCCTTCGACTTTAAGCGGCATGCGCCGGGCGTCGAGGTTGATGCTGAAGGGCACCACGCCGTAGGACAGCGGGCTCATGTAGACCTCGGACGAGCCGATGTCGCGCACGAACTGCACGTTGATGTAGGCGTTGCCTTCCAGGCCCTTGGGCACCCGGATGTGCTGCACGCTGTTGGTGCTGTCGGCCTTGAACCACTGCTGGCTGTAGACCTTGTCGCGCTCGATGGTGATCAGCCCGGCACCGACGTAGGGCGCGCGGATGCTGATGGCAATTTCTTCGCCGCTGGCGTAGCTGCGTTTATCCAGGCGCAGTTGCAGCTCGGCATTGCGCTCCAGAGAGCGCGAGGTATTGCCCTGGCCGGCGACGCTGTAGTCGATCTGGTTCAGCAGGTTGCCGTTGGCGTCCTTGAGTCGCAGGGTGAAATCACCGGGTGTCTGGGTATCCAGCACTTGGATCGCGCCGTGTTCGGTGAGGGGCAGCGGCGAGGCTGGGCGGGCGCTGTCCTTGATGCGCGATTGGTACTTGTAGGTGCCATTGACCTGCTTGACCAGCACCGACACGTAGCGGTGCTCGATCACTTCGCTGACCAGGCCTTCGACCGCACGCGGGTTGAGGTCCGGGCCAACGGCCAGCCATTGCACCTGGCGCGCCGCGCCCTTGGCGACATACGACAGCGGGTCGTCACTTTTCACCCCGACCAGGTAGGGCGCCGAAGACACCAACAGCGAACTTTGTGCGGCGACATTGCGTCCGCCCTCGGCCTCGTAGACCTGGGCCAGGACCTGCAAACGATAGGTGCTGTTGGCGAAACGCTTGAGGTCCAGGTCGAGCTCCGCCTGGCCGTTGTCGTCGGCGCTGGTTTCAGCCAAGTCTTCGTTGCTTGGTTCGGTCAGCGAGTCGTTGAGGCGGAAGCGGTAATCCGGGTAACGCTCGAAGCCGGCCAATGCCGGGTTCAGCGACAGGCTGGCGGTAATCCGCCGTCCTGCCGCGGGCGCGCCGAACAGATGCTGGGCGCTGACCCTGGCCTGTACCTGGTCTGGGGCGATCCAGCCCGCCACTGGCGTGTCGTGCAGGCTCAGGCTGACCTTCATGCGGTCGGGCTCGAAGTCGCGGACCTTGAAGTTGACGCTGCCCAGGTGGGTGCGCAGTTGCTTGTCGCCAATCAATTGCAGGGTCGCGGTGTAGTCGCCGGCTGGCGCCGTTTCGCTGCTGGCAAAGTCGAAACGCTCAAAACCGCTGGCGGACAGGGTCAAGGGTTCGCGAATAACCGTCAGGCCCCGTGGGTCGCTGATCAGCAGCTCGACCGGCAGGCCCTTCAGGGCGCCTTTCCAGTCGCCGCTGCGCACGATCATGCCCAGGTGCGCCGTCTCGCCCGGGCGGTACAGGCCACGGTCGCTGAACAGGTTGGCGCTCAAGCTGTTGCTCGCGCCGTCTTCCTGCAGGCCGCCGACATCGAAGCGCGACAGGTCCAGCTGTTGCGACTGACGGGCAATCGGCAGGAACGACTGATCGTTGCCCCGGGTGACCACGTACATCAACGGGGTTTTCTCGCGCCGCAGTTCGTCGAGCTTGGCGAAGTGTGCATGCCCTTGGGCGTCAGTCTTGCCACTGCTGACCGCCAGGCCGTTGCGGCCGATGATCTCTACCTGGGCCTCGGCGACCGGCAGGCCGCTGTCGATCGATTGCACGTAGAGGTCGTGGCTGCCGTCGCTGGAGCGCTTGGCGATGATGCCAAGGTCGGTGACCACGATAAAACGCAGGTCGTTGGTCGCGCTTTGCGCGTAGCCGTCGAAGGTGCGCTGGCTTGGTTGGTCCTGAGCGCTGAGCTTGAGCACAAAGATCCCGCGGCGCCCGCCGTTGGCGCTGAGGTAGCTGGCAAGGTCGACGTTGTCGTACAGGGTCTTGGACGGGTCGCTGCCCGGCAGCGCGATGTCCAGGGACTGGCGTTCGACCATGCGATCGAAATAGTCGTTGGCAAAGTTGGGGCGGGCAAAGCTGCCGCTGCTCTGGTCGACCAGATGCTGCAGTTGATTGGGCAGTACCCGGGCGATCTCCACGTGGGCGCCGGGCACGCCGCGGGCCATGAAGCCCACGCGTTTTTCACCGTTGAGGCTGAGCAGCGCGCCATCGGAGAGAAAGCGCAGGGTGCGTGGGTGCGCCGGCATGCTCAGCAGCGCGGTCGTAGGGTCCTTCGCCAAATAGCCGCCAAGGGCCTCGATGCGCGCCGGGATCTGCACGTACAGGGTGCGTCCGGCGGGCGCCTTGAACTTGAAGGCGTGCTGGGTATTAAGCGGCTCGACACTGGGCACGTGGCTGAGTGGAACCGGCGTCGAGCGGGCCAGCAGGGCTTCGTCGACATCCTTGGCGTACCAGGGTTCGAGTTCGTCCTCGGGTTTTTCCGGCAGCAGCCAGGCCTTGACCTTGCCGGCAATCGCCTCGTCGGCCAGGGCGTTGGAGCTGTTGAACATCAGCACCGGCTCGGGTTCGCCGCGATCGTTATCGGCAAAGGTGATTTCGCTGTTGCTGAACGTCAGCCTATAGCGGCCGGGCACCGTTACCGAGCGGGTTTGCGCAGAGGGGCTGGCATTGCCGCCGTGCTGGGCCTTGACCCCTTCGGCGAGGGTCAGGCTGATCTGCGTATTCTCCAGTGGCGTGGCCAGTGCCGGGGAGTGGATGTAGGCCTCCAGCTTGAAGTCGTTGAAGCTGATCTCGGGCAGGTTTGCGGCTTTTTCATCGCGGTATTGCAGGCCTTTGCCCAGGGCGAAACTGATCCGCTTGCGCACGCTGTCTTCGTCCACCGGGTGGGTGAACCTGACAGTGGCGACCTGCTGTTTCAGGCTGGGGTTGATCGGGTCCTGGTACAGCTCGCTCTGGATCAGGCTGGCACTGAACGAGCGTGTGGAGAATTTATTGCTGTATTGGTTGAGCAGCACGCCGTCGGCCAGCAGTTTTTTCCTGGCCAGCTCGACCTGGTACTCGGTGTCGATCGGCCAGTCCTGCTCGGGGGTGAATTGCAGGGTACGGTCCTCGACCCAGCGCCAGGTGCCCTTGACTGCCGGGCTCAGGGTGATACCGGCAGTCACCGTCTGATTAATGGCCTCCAGTGGCGCCACCGATTCGCGGAACTGGATGCGCAGGCTATCGATGGCCAGGGGTTGCCGGGTGTAGTCGGTCAGGCTGGGGGCCTGCACGCTGTAGGTCACGGTGTGCGGTTGCGGCAGGTTGGTGTACCAGTGCCAGCCATACAGGCCGGCGCCGCCCAATACGGCCAGGGTCGCGACAGCGGCGGCGAATTGCCGTGGGTAAGCCTGGATCTTGCGGCCGACGGCGCTCAGGCCGCGCCCCAGTGCAGGGATCAATGCGCGCAGCCAGTAGGGTGGGCGCCATTGGCCGAGCAGGTGCTTGGCGAGCCACAGGGTCAACCCCAACAACAGGCGTGTCACGGTTGATAAAACGCCGAAAAGGCGACGCGCTGCGTCCCTGCACCTGGCAAACATTGCAAACGATCCTTGTAGTTGAATGGCGCGCATCTTACACCTGAACACCCCGTGCCACGCGGCGCTTTCAGTGGCTGGCACAGGTAAAGGCCGGGCAAAAGAAAACCCCCGATAAACCGGAGGTCTATCGGGGGTTCGAATAAGCGCCTGGCGGCGCTTATCGGCTCAGCTTATTGGCAGGCTTCGCAATCCGGCTCGTCGATGGCGCAAGCCTTCGGCACTGGAGCAGGACCGGCTGGCGCAGCCAGGACCGAGTCGTCACCGTGGTTGCCACCGCTGGAAACAGCGTTCAGCTTGCCGGTGTTGATGGTGGACTTCTCTGTGCTGGTGGCGGCCAGGGCACGGAGGTAGTAAGTGGTTTTCAGGCCACGGTACCAAGCCATGCGGTAGGTCACGTCCAGCTTCTTGCCCGAGGCGCCGGCGATGTACAGGTTCAGCGACTGAGCCTGGTCGATCCACTTCTGGCGACGGCTGGCAGCGTCGACGATCCACTTGGTTTCCACTTCGAAGGCGGTCGCATAGAGCTCTTTGAGTTCTTGCGGGATGCGCTCGATCTGCTGCACCGAACCGTCGTAGTACTTCAGGTCGTTGATCATGACCGAGTCCCACAGGCCGCGAGCCTTGAGGTCGCGAACCAGGTACGGGTTGATCACGGTGAATTCGCCCGACAGGTTCGATTTCACGTAGAGGTTCTGGTAGGTCGGTTCGATCGACTGCGATACGCCGGTGATGTTGGCGATGGTCGCGGTCGGTGCGATGGCCATGATGTTGGAGTTACGAATGCCTTTCTGCACACGGGCACGTACCGGCGCCCAGTCCAGGGATTCGTTGAGGTCCACATCGATGTACTTCTGGCCACGGGCTTCGATCAGGATCTGTTGCGAATCCAGCGGCAGGATGCCTTTGGACCACAGCGAACCCTGGAACGTCTCGTAGGCGCCGCGCTCGTCGGCCAGGTCGCAGGAAGCCTGGATCGCGTAGTAGCTGACCGCTTCCATGGACTTGTCGGCGAACTCGACGGCAGCGTCGGAACCGTAGGCGATGTGCTGCAGGTACAGCGCGTCCTGGAAGCCCATGATGCCCAGGCCGACCGGACGGTGCTTGAAGTTGGAGTTCTTCGCTTGCGGCACCGAGTAGTAGTTGATGTCGATCACGTTATCGAGCATGCGCACGGCGGTGTTCACGGTGCGTTCCAGCTTGGCGGTGTCCAGCTTGCCGTTGACGATGTGGTTCGGCAGGTTGATCGAGCCCAGGTTGCAAACGGCGATCTCGTCCTTGTTGGTGTTCAAGGTGATCTCGGTGCACAGGTTCGAACTGTGGACCACGCCCACGTGCTGCTGCGGGCTGCGCAGGTTGCACGGGTCTTTGAAGGTCAGCCATGGGTGGCCGGTTTCAAACAGCATGGAGAGCATTTTGCGCCACAGGTCTTTGGCCTGGATGGTCTTGAACAGCTTGACCTTGCCCGGGTACTCGGTCAGGGCTTCGTAGTACTCGTAGCGCTCTTCGAAGGCCTTGCCGGTCAGGTCGTGCAGGTCTGGTACTTCGGACGGCGAGAACAGGGTCCACTTGCCGTCATCGAAGACACGCTTCATGAACAGGTCAGGGATCCAGTTGGCGGTGTTCATGTCGTGGGTACGACGACGATCATCACCGGTGTTCTTGCGCAGCTCGATGAACTCTTCGATGTCCATGTGCCAGGTTTCCAGGTAGGCACACACAGCGCCTTTGCGCTTGCCACCCTGGTTAACGGCAACGGCAGTGTCGTTGACCACTTTCAGGAACGGTACGACGCCCTGGGATTTGCCGTTGGTGCCCTTGATGTACGAGCCCAGCGCACGAACCGGCGTCCAATCGTTGCCCAGGCCGCCAGCGAATTTCGACAGCATGGCGTTGTCGTGGATGGCGCCGTAGATGCCCGACAGGTCGTCCGGAACGGTGGTCAGGTAGCAGCTCGACAGCTGTGGACGCAGGGTACCGGCGTTGAACAGGGTCGGGGTCGAAGCCATGTAGTCGAAGGACGACAACAGGTTGTAGAACTCGATGGCACGGTCTTCACGCTGCTTTTCTTCGATCGCCAGGCCCATGGCCACGCGCATGAAGAAGATCTGCGGCAGTTCGAAGCGGATACCGTCCTTGTGGATGAAGTAACGGTCGTACAGGGTTTGCAGGCCCAGGTAGGTGAACTGCTGGTCGCGCTCGTGGTTGATCGCCTTGCCGAGTTTTTCCAGGTCGAATTCAGCCAGCACCGGGTTCAGCAGTTCGAACTCGATACCCTTGGCGACGTAGGCCGGCAGCGCCTTGGCGTACAGGTCGGCCATTTCGTGGTGGGTGGCGCTTTCGGCGACTTCGAGGAAGCTCAGGCCTTCGGCACGCAGGGTGTCCATCAGCAGGCGGGCGGTCACGAACGAGTAGTTCGGCTCGCGCTCAACCAGGGTGCGGGCAGTCATCACCAGGGCGGTGTTGACGTCTTTCAGGGCCACGCCGTCGTAGAGGTTCTTCAGGGTTTCGCGCTGGATCAGGTCGCCGTCGACTTCTTCCAGGCCTTCGCAGGCTTCGCTGACGATGGTGTTCAGGCGGCCCATGTCCAGGGGCGCGAAGCTGCCATCGGTGCGGGTGATGCGGATCGATGGGTGAGCTTGTACCGGCTCGTCGGTGCTGGAGCGGGTGGCGCGTTCTTTGGCGCGCGAGTCACGGTAGATCACGTAGTCGCGAGCGACTTTCTGCTCGCCGGCGCGCATCAGGGCCAGTTCGACCTGGTCCTGGATTTCTTCGATGTGGATGGTGCCGCCCGAAGGCATGCGACGCTTGAAGGTCGCGGTGACTTGTTCGGTCAGGCGGGCAACGGTGTCGTGGATTCGCGACGAAGCGGCAGCGGTGCCGCCTTCAACTGCAAGGAACGCTTTGGTGATGGCGACGGTGATCTTGTCATCGGTGTAAGGAACGACAGTGCCGTTACGCTTGATCACGCGCAATTGGCCAGGCGCAGTGGCAGACAGATCCAGATTTGAATCAGCAGCCAGCGGCGCGTTGGCCGGCGAGTTCTCGCGAGTTGTGTCGGTTTGCATGGGTGTCTCCACGTTCTCTATGTTTGATTGGGCACCATCTGGGTGCCCACCGTTCTGTCCTGAAGCACTACAACCGGCGCAAACCGGGCATAACCACTTCGGGACAGATCAGGAAGGGGGCTTGTGGCGCCGCTTCCATGCCGAAGTCTTGGGTGGCGAGCGCAAGGCTCGCGACCTTTTCCTGGTGGGTGACAGTCTGTTGCTGCAACACCCGTACCGTTTTCCTCTGTATAGAGTAGAAAACGCTGCCATCCGCAGGCGCGGTCTTGGTCTTCTAAAAGAGCGATTGGTTCACCAAACAGGAGCAAGAAAAGGGCTTGAGTTTCTTGTCTGATTTGTGTTTGGTCTTTTGGAGTAAAACCCTACATGTAGGGTTTTTTTTGCGACGGGCTACAAGATAATGCGTTTTGGGGAGCGATTGCAACGCACAGCCTGTGGATAAGGTTGTGTGTAAATTGTGTATGGAACCGGCAAAGCTCATGTAGGCCGCAGCCCTCCTGCACATAACCGTTTGTCACCGTTTTTTACCGTGAAAAAAAGCCGGGTGCGGATTTTTGCGGGCGCGAACCCTATCACAAAAAAATGCCCTGACTGAACCGATTTACCTGCTTGTGTGTGCCAGGGCCGCCGTTGCTACAATCCCCCGCGCTTTATCCCCTGTTATGCACCGGCTTCATGACAACAAGACGGGGGCTGCTTTCCTCATCCGTTTGGGCAAATAAGAGGTCGACCGTGGAGCAAGAAGCCTGGCAGGTATTGATTGTCGAAGACGACCAGCGTCTGGCCGAGCTGACCCGCGAGTACCTGGAGAGCAATGGCTTGCGGGTGTCGATCGAGGGCAATGGCGCCCTGGCGGCGGCGCGGATCATTGCCGAGCAGCCGGACCTGGTGATCCTCGACCTGATGTTGCCGGGTGAGGATGGCTTGAGCATTTGCCGCAAGGTGCGTGATCGCTACCCGGGCTCGATCCTCATGCTCACCGCGCGCACCGATGACCTGGACCAGATCCAGGGCCTGGACCTGGGCGCCGACGACTATGTGTGCAAGCCGGTGCG
Organism: Pseudomonas morbosilactucae; assembly: GCF_023241715.1. GTDB lineage: Bacteria > Pseudomonadota > Gammaproteobacteria > Pseudomonadales > Pseudomonadaceae > Aquipseudomonas > Aquipseudomonas morbosilactucae. The sequence continues at coordinate 69,878 of NZ_JALQCW010000013.1, read as the reverse complement.
CCCGCGTTTGTTGCTGGCGCGGATCCAGGCCCTGTTGCGTCGCAGCGAAGTGCCGGAAGCCAACGTACGGCGCTTGCAGTTCGGCCCCTTGGTGGTGGACAGCGCCCTGCGTGAAGCCTGGTTGCAGGAGCGCAGCATCGAGCTGACCAGTGCCGAGTTCGACTTGCTCTGGCTGCTGGTGGCCAATGCCGGGCGCATCCTCTCCCGGGAAGAAATCTTCACCGCCTTGCGGGGCATCGGTTACGACGGCCAGGACCGCTCCATCGACGTGCGCATTTCCCGCATTCGCCCGAAGATCGGCGATGACCCGGAGCACCCGCGGCTGATCAAGACCATCCGCAGCAAGGGTTACCTGTTCGTCCCTGAAGCTTTTGCCGACCTGCCCCTGTGAATTCGATTTTCCTGCGTATCTATGGCGGCATGTGCGCTGCACTGATCCTCGTGGCCTTGCTCGGGGTGCTGGCGTTGCACCTGCTGAACCAGGTACGCAGCGAGCAGTACCGCGAGCGCCTGGCCCACGGCACCTTTTCCCTGATGGCCGACAACCTGCAACCGATGAGCGACATTGAGCGTCGGCGGGCCCTGGCGGTGTGGGAGCGGTTGCTGGGTATTCCCCTGGCGTTGAAAACCTTCAGCCAGACCGATCTCGACCTTGGCCAGCGCAACCGTGTGCTGCGCGGGCAGGCGCTGGTTGAGCAGACAGGCCCCTATGCGGCCCGGGTCTATCGCCTGGTCAGCGAGAAGGAGTCGTTGTTGCTCACCGGCGAAGTGCTGCAAATCAGCGAGCAATTGGCCCGGGCCACCATCTATCTGCTGGCCGATGAGTTGGTGCGCTACCCGGTGGCTGAACAGCCCGGGCGTCTGGCGGCCCTCAAGGAGAGCAAGGGCTTTGGTTTCGACATGCACCTGCTGCCCCTGGACCAGGCTGACATGGATGAGGACCAGCGGCGGAGGGTTGCCGAGGGCGATACGGTGATGGCGCTGGGCAAAGGCGGTGACTCCATTCGGGTGTTCGCCGGCATGGTCGGCACTCCCTGGGTCCTGGAAATTGGCCCGCTGTACCAGATGAATCCCTATCCACCCGAGTGGCTGGTGCTGATTGCCGTGCTGGGCCTGAGCCTGATCGGGCTGATCGTCTATCTGTTGGTGCGCCAGTTGGAGCGGCGCCTGCGCGGCCTGGAGTCGGCGGCTACGCTGATCGCCGAAGGCAGCCTGGACACCCGGGTTCCGGCCCGGGGCGTGGATTCGGTGGGGCGCCTGGCGGCGGCGTTCAATGGCATGGCCGAGCACCTGCAGCGGCTGCTGGCGATCCAGCGAGAACTGGTGCGGGCGGTGTCCCACGAACTGCGCACCCCGGTGGCGCGCCTGCGTTTCGGCCTGGAAATGATCGCCAGCGCCACCACCGCCCCCGCCCGAGAGAAGTACCTCGAAGGCATGGACAACGACATTCAGGACCTGGACCGCCTGGTGGACGAAATGCTCACCTATGCGCGGCTGGAGCAGGGCTCGCCGGCGCTGAATTTCCAGCGCATCGACCTCGATGCTTTGGTCAATCAGGTGATCAGCGAGTTGGCGCCGTTGCGCGCGACTGTCCAGGTGCAACGCGGGTTGTGCCTGTCCGCAGCGGATTGCGACGATGCGTGGGTCGAGGCCGAGCCGCGCTACTTGCACCGTGCCCTGCAAAACCTGGTGGGCAATGCCCTGCGGCATGCCGAATCACGGGTTTCCATCAGTTATCAGGTCGGACAAATACGCTGCCGGATCGATGTCGAGGATGACGGGCCGGGGGTGCCGGAAAGCGCCTGGGAAAAAATCTTCACCCCGTTCCTGCGCCTTGATGACAGTCGCACCCGAGCCTCGGGCGGCCATGGCCTAGGCCTTTCCATTGTGCGGCGGATCATTCACTGGCATGACGGTCGGGCGCTGATCAGCCGCAGCAAGAACCTGGGCGGTGCCTGTTTCAGCCTGAGCTGGCCCCGGCACCAGGAGAAACATCCCTAGCCGTCTTTGCGCCCATGACCGGGGCGGGCTAAGCCTTGATCGCCACCAGGCTCAGCAGTTGCCCTTCGTGCACGGCAAATTGCCCCTCCAGTTCGCTCCCCTGCCGCCACTCCGAGGACAGGTCCATCAGCAAGCGCAGGCGGACTTTGCCGTTGGGGTCCCAACTCAGGACTTCGGCGTGTTCGAAGTAGAAACGCTGCTGCACGATGGGGTACAGGGCCTTGAACAGGCTTTCCTTGATCGAAAAGGTCAAGGTGACCAGCAGGGCCAGCTGGCTGTGGGGCCCGGCATGCAGGCGCTGCAACTCGGCCGGGATGAGAATTTCCCCGGCCAGGCGTTCGGCGCGCTCACTGTCGAGGAGGTTTTCCAGGTCCATGCCCAAACCTTGCCACTGCCGTTTGTAGCCGACGATGGCGGCTGCCCGGCCGGTGCTGTGGGTAATTGAACCGCAGACATGTTCGGGCCAGATCGGTGCCCGGTCTTCACCGATGGCCGGGATGCAGTCGAGATTGTCCAGTTGCCGCAGGGCCGCCCGGGCGCACAAGCGACCGGCGAGGAACTCTGCCTGGCGCTTGGCCACCGAGCGCTGAATGCTCGCCGGCGGCGCGATCGCGCAGCGCTGGAAATCGTCCTGCGCCAGCAGCGCGGGATTGAAGTGAGTACTCAACAGGCACGTGCCGGGAAGAGCTTCGGGCAGTGGCCAGTGAGCGTCCAGTGGGGTGCAGCAGGCAGGGAGGGCATTCATGGAGGGCATTTTGCCGGGTTGCGCGGGCCGAGGGTAGCCTCGTCTGGTTCTCGCCCGCGCGGGCGGCTAAGTGAGCTTGGGGGTCAGTTGAACAGCGTCTTGAAGAATGCCTGCATGTCCGCCCAGGAGCGCTGGTCGGCGGCCTGGTTGTAGCCAATGTCCGGCCCGCCGTGTTCGCCGTGGCTCAGGCGGTCGGCGTCCGGGTTGCTGAAACCGTGTTTGGCGCCTTCCAGGGTGACGAAGCGATAGTCGGCACCGGCCTTGTCCATCTCGGCCTTGAAGGCGTTGACGTTGTCGGCCGTGACCATGCTGTCCAGGGCGCCGTGTTCCACCAGAATTTTGGCCTTGATGCTGCCGGGACTAGCGGGCGTACTGGTGACCAGAGCCCCGTGGAAACTCACCACGCCGGCCAGGGGGACGCCCTGGCGAGCGGCGTCGAGCACCACCTTGCCACCAAAGCAGTACCCGATGGCGGCCAGCTTGTTGGGGTCGGTCTGGGGCTGTTGCTTGAGCAGCGCCAGGCCGGCATTGAAGCGCGCACTGGCGGCTGCGCTGTCTTTCAACGCGGCTTGCATAAAGGCCATGGCGTCTTTCGGGTGCTCGGTATTTTTGCCTTCGCCGTACATGTCGATGGCCAGGGCGCTGTAGCCCAGGGCGGCGAGGTCCCGCGCGCGACGCTTGGCGTAATCGTTCAGCCCCCACCACTCATGCACGACCACAATCCCGGGGCGGGCGCCTTTAAGGCTGTCGTCATAGGCGTAGTAACCGATCAACTGGGTGCCGTCCGAGCTTTGATAGGGCATTTCCTGAGTCTTGATGGCAGCCTGGCTCCATCCACTGATGGCCAGTAACAGGCAGGCGAGGAATGCACGCATGGTCGTTTCTCCGGTGAAAAAGATTTCACACAGCCTAGTCGATCTGGTTCAGGGCAGGTTCAGAGACCGTTCAGGGGCAGTTCAGCGCCAGGTGTTTAACCTTGCGCCGTACCCAAAAGCCTAGAGCGCAAAAGGAAACTTCCTATGAACGCACTGAAAAAACTGATTCTTGCCTTCACCGTGGTGGGCGCCAGCACCGCTGCACAAGCCGCCGACGATACCTTCGCCAGCCTGACCCTCGGCCAGACCAGCGACAAAGTGAAAAAATCCACCCAGCTCAACAACAACCTCGGCCATCCCAATGCCGATGGGGTCATCGCTAAAGATTCGACCTGGGGCCTGCGCCTCGGCCAGCAAAACGACCTGTCGCGTTACTACGCCACCTATGACTACGTTTCCGGATCGCACAATGGCATTAAACTGCGCCAGCAAAATCTGTTGGGCAGTTACGATCGATTCCTGCCGATCACCAGCAGCACCAAACTGTTTGGCGGTGCCAGCGCCGGCTTGACCAAACTGACCCAGGAATCGCCCGGTTTCAGCCGCGACAGTGATATCGGCTACGCCGTGGGCTTCCAGGCCGGTGTGTTGCAGCAAGTGGCGCAAAACACTTCGGTGGAGCTTGGCTACCGTTATCTGCGCAGCAACGCGGCCACCGAGATGAGCGAGCGCGGCGGCAGCAAGCAGGGTTCGTTGAGCCTCACCAGCAGCGCTCAGACCTACCTGTCGGCCAACTACGCGTTCTAGACTCGCGCAGTGGCTGCTGGACGACGCCGGATCTTGCCTTGGGGCAGATCCGGCGTTGGCGTGTATGCAAGCAGGGCGCAGGGTTGCCCGCAAAGATGATGAATGTTGCCTGGGAGAGGGTTATGAAACTGCTGGTCGTTGAAGATGAGGCGCTGCTGCGTCATCACTTGCAAACCCGGCTGACCGACAGCGGTCATGTGGTCGAGTCCGTGGCCAATGCCGAGGAGGCCCTGTATCAGACCGAGCAGTTCAACCATGACCTGGCGGTGATCGACCTGGGGCTGCCGGGCATGGGCGGCCTGGACCTGATCCGCCAGTTGCGTGCCCGGGGCAAGACGTTTCCGATCCTGATCCTCACTGCCCGCGGCAACTGGCAGGACAAGGTCGAAGGCCTGGCCGCCGGGGCCGACGACTATGTGGTCAAGCCGTTCCAGTTCGAGGAGCTGGATGCGCGCCTCAATGCCCTGCTGCGTCGCTCCAGCGGCTTTACCCATTCCACCATCACCGCCGGGCCCTTGCTGCTCGACCTCAACCGCAAGCAGGCCTCGCTGGATGAACAGCCCCTGGCGCTGACGGCCTATGAGTACCGGATCCTTGAATACCTGATGCGTCATCATCAGCAAGTGGTGGCCAAGGACCGGCTGATGGAGCAGCTCTACCCGGATGATGATGAGCGCGATCCCAATGTGATCGAGGTCTTGGTGGGGCGCCTGCGGCGCAAGCTGGAGGCCCCTTCGGGGTTCAAACCGATCGATACCGTGCGTGGCCTGGGTTATCTGTTCAATGAGCGCTGCCGATGATTCGATCGCTGCGTTTGCGCCTGATGCTGGCCGCCACCACCCTGGCGGTGCTGTTTATGCTGGCGTTGCTGCCGGCCATGCAAGGCGCCTTCAGCCTGGCGTTGCAGGACTCCATCGAGCAGCGCCTGGCGTCTGATGTCACCACCTTGATCTCCGCCGCTCGGATTGAAAACAACCACCTGCAGATGCCCGCGCAGTTGCCCGATGAGCGTTTCAACCTGGCGGACAGCCGCCTGCTGGGCTACATCTACGACCGCGACGGCAAGCTGGTGTGGCGCTCGCGGGCGACCAAGGAAGAGAACATCAATTACAAGCCGCGCTATGACGGGCGTGGCAATGAGTTTGCTCGGATCCACGAAGTCGATGGGCAGGAATACTTTGTCTACGACGTCGAGATCAAGCTGCTGGGCGGCAAGAACGCGGCGTTCAGCATCGTCGCCCTGCAACCGGTGCGCGAGTACGAACAGACCCTGGAAGGCGTGCGGGAAAACCTCTACCTGGGCTTTGGTGCCGCGCTGCTGGTGCTCCTGGCCCTGCTCTGGCTCGGTTTGACCTGGGGTTTGCAGGCGTTGCGTCGTTTGAGTCGGGAGCTGGACCAGATCGAAAGCGGCACCCGGGAAAGCCTCAGCGAGCAGCACCCCCGAGAGTTGCTGCGCCTGACCGGCTCGCTGAACCGTTTGCTGCACAGTGAGCGCGAGCAGCGCAGCCGTTATCGCGATTCCCTGGATGATTTGGCCCACAGCCTGAAAACGCCGCTGACGGTGTTACAGGGTGTGAGCGAAGACATGGCCCAGCGGCCCGCCGAGCGTGAGCAGGCCTGGGTGCTGCAAAGCCAGATCGAGCGTATGAGCCAGCAGATCAGCTACCAATTGCAGCGGGCCAGCCTGCGCAAGAGCGGCCTGGTACGCCACCGGGTGCGTTTGCGCCCGGTGCTCAAGAGCCTTTGCGACACCCTGGACAAGGTTTACCGCGACAAGCAGGTCCAGGTGTCTTTCGATTTGCCGGAACGCTGTTATGTGCCGATCGAACACGGTGCCTTGCTGGAATTGCTGGGCAACTTGCTGGAAAACGCCTATCGCCTGTGCCTGGGCTCGGTGCGCATCAGTGTGCGCGACACCCTGGAGGGCGCTGAGATGTGTGTCGAGGATGACGGCCCGGGCGTGCCGGCAGACCAGCGGGCGCGAATTCTCCAGCGCGGTGAGCGCCTGGATCGCCAGCATCCGGGGCAGGGCATCGGCCTGGCGGTGGTCAAAGACATCATTGAAAGCTACGGTGCACAACTGACCCTGGGCGAATCGGTATTGGGCGGCGCGGCGTTCCGCATTCACTTTCCACTGCGCTGATCCTGCGCTGGGCTATTGGGCTCAATGTTCTCCGGCGCGATAGGCGCCGGGTGTCAGCCCGGTCCACTTCTTGAAGGCCCGGTGAAAGGCTGAAGGCTCGGAAAACCCCAGTTGTTCGGCGATCTGTTGCAACGACAGGTCGGCGCGCCCCAGGTGGTAGATGGCAATGTCCCGACGCAGTTGATCCTTCAAACCCTGGAAACTCGCGCCTTCTTCGCGCAGATGACGGCGCAAGGTCTGGGGGCTGACGTGCAATTGCTGGGCGACGCTTTCCAGGTCCGGCCAGTATTCGGTGTCGCGGCTCAGCAAGCGGCGCAAGCGGCTGCTCAGGCTGTCGCCTTCGTCCGGGCGAGCGAGCAGGTCAGCGGGCGAGCGTTCAAGAAAATGCTTGAGGGTGCGTTCGTCCTGCAGCAGCGGCATGTCCAGGTAGCGCCGCTGGAATAGCAGGCTGCTGGAGGCGCTGGCGAACTGCAGCGGGCAGGGGAACAGCAGCTCGTATTCGGCGGCGTGCTGAGGTTTCGGGTAACTGAAGCTGGCCTGCTCCAGGCGGATTCGCTGGCCGATCAGCCAACTGCCCAAGCGGTGCCAAATCAACAGCAGGCTCTCGCTGAGGAAGTGATCCGGGTCCCAAAGCTCGGAGTCATCCAGGCTTAAGCGGGCCATTTCCCCCTCGTACGTCAGACTCAACCGCGGTGCCTCTGGGAATAAGCTATAAAACAATAAGCCGCGATTGAGCGCCTTTTCCAGGGTGCGGCAGTGAATCAGGGCATGGCACATCATGGCGAAGGTGCCGCGTCGGCTCGGGCCATGGCCGAAGCCCAGGTATTCATCGTCCAGCTCCAGCCACAGCTGTTGCAGCAGGCCGGCAAATTGTTCGGGAGCGATCCGCGCCTTCGGTTGGCTAAGCAGCTCGGCACTGATCCCCAGGCGCTGCAGCAGGGGGGCATAGTCATGGCCTCGGCGGCGCGCGCCACCCAGGGCAGCGCGGGCAAAGTGACTGGCGATGGTGCGTTCGCGCATGAAGTTCGGTCCGTCCATTGAGTCGCGGATGTTAGCCAGCGCGACAGGGAGCAACAAGGCGGATATCCGCCAAATTGTAGAACGATCAGTGGCAGGTTGGCGGAAATCCGCCACCTCTGGCGCGTGGGCTGGAGGGGGCCAATGGGGCTGATAGCCTGATGTCTAAAGGCCTGTAGGATATTTCTGAACAATGGCACGAGCTTTGCGATAGAGCGAGTAGATCTGCCTGAGCGCAGCTCGACAAAACAAATCCCTCCAGTGCAGGAGGGTTCGCACTTTAGGCGTCGTGTGCATCGATGGATGGTGTACACCGAGGCTCTTGAGGAAACTTGCAATGACGACTCGTCAGCCCTTCTACAAAACCCTGTACTTCCAGGTGATCGTTGCCATCGCCATCGGCATCCTGCTCGGTCACTTCTATCCTCAGACCGGCGTGGCCTTGAAGCCGCTGGGTGACGGGTTCATCAAACTGATCAAAATGGTCATCGCCCCCATCATCTTCTGCACCGTGGTCAGCGGTATCGCTGGCATGCAGAGCATGAAATCGGTCGGCAAGACCGGCGGCTACGCGCTGCTGTACTTCGAAATCGTTTCCACTGTTGCCCTGCTGATCGGTCTGATCGTGGTCAACGTCGTGCAGCCGGGCAACGGCATGCACATCGACGTCGCCACCCTGGACGCTTCGAAAGTCGCTGCCTATGTGACTGCAGGCGCTGACCAGAGCATTGTCGGCTTCATCCTCAACGTGATTCCGTCGACCATCGTCGGCGCTTTCGCCACCGGCGACATCCTGCAAGTGCTGATGTTCTCGGTGATCTTCGGTTTCGCCCTGCATCGCCTGGGTGCCTACGGCAAGCCGGTGCTGGACTTCATCGATCGCTTCGCCCACGTGATGTTCAACATCATCAACATGATCATGAAACTGGCGCCTATCGGTGCGTTGGGTGCCATGGCCTTCACCATCGGCGCCTACGGCGTAGGTTCGCTGGTGCAGTTGGGTCAACTGATGATCTGCTTCTACATCACCTGCGTACTCTTTGTACTGGTGGTACTGGGCGGTATCTGCCGCGCCCACGGTTTCAGCGTCTTGAAGCTGATCCGCTACATCCGTGAAGAGCTGTTGATCGTGCTGGGTACGTCCTCCTCGGAATCGGCACTGCCACGCATGCTGATCAAGATGGAGCGCCTGGGTGCCAAGAAGTCGGTGGTCGGCCTGGTGATCCCAACCGGTTACTCGTTCAACCTCGACGGTACCTCGATCTACCTGACCATGGCGGCGGTGTTCATCGCTCAAGCGACTGACACCCACATGGACATCACCCACCAGATCACCCTGTTGCTGGTGCTGCTGCTGTCCTCCAAGGGCGCTGCAGGCGTTACCGGTAGCGGCTTCATCGTGCTGGCAGCGACCCTGTCCGCCGTGGGCCACCTGCCGGTTGCCGGCCTGGCACTGATCCTGGGTATCGACCGCTTCATGTCCGAAGCCCGCGCCCTGACCAACCTGGTGGGCAACGCTGTGGCTACCCTGGTGGTTGCCAAGTGGGTCAAGGAGCTGGACGAAGACAAGCTGCAGGTTGAGCTGGCTTCCGGTGGTCGTGGCATCTCCGACACCCGTGAAGAAGACGACCTGGGCGTTGCCGAAGGTCCGGCGCCAACCGTCAAGTAAGCAAGGCTGTACTAAAAAACCCGCTTCGGCGGGTTTTTTATCGCCTGGAATTTGAGCGCAATGGTCAGTCTGGCGGATGCATAGGGTAATTGCCGCTGGCGGCGCGGCTGCCTACTCTGTGGAACAGTCGATCCACAGAGGAGCAGCGTTATGCCGGGGCCGTTGGCATCACTCAAGGTTTTGGATTTTTCCACCCTGTTGCCGGGGCCGTTCGCCTCGTTGTTGTTGGCTGACATGGGCGCCGAGGTGCTGCGCATCGAATCGCCGAGTCGCACGGACCTGTTGCGGGTGCTGCCGCCCTACGACCAGGGGACTTCCGCCAGCCATGCCTATCTACACCGCAATAAACGCAGCCTGGCCCTGGACCTCAAGCAGCCGGCGGCACTGGAGGTGGTCAAGCAACTGGTGCTGGAGCATGACATTGTCCTCGAGCAATTCCGCCCGGGGGTGATGGAGCGCCTGGGCCTGGGTTACGAGGCGTTGAAGGCGATCAACCCGCGGCTGATTTATGTCTCCATCACCGGCTACGGCCAGACCGGCCCCTACAAGGATCGCGCCGGGCACGACATCAACTACCTGGCACTGTCGGGGTTGGCCAGTTACACCGGGCGCCAAGACAGCGGGCCGCTGCCCCTGGGGATCCAGGCGGCGGACATTGCCGGTGGTTCGTTGCACGGGGTGATCGCCTTGCTGGCGGCGGTGATCGCCCGCCAGCATAGCGGTCAGGGTCAGCACCTGGACGTGAGCATGACCGACTGTGTGTTCAGCCTGCACGCCATGGCTGGCGCCGGTTACCTGGCCTGCGGCGTGGAGCCTGAAAGGGAAGACCAACTGCTCAATGGCGGCAGCTTTTATGACTACTACCGCAGCCGTGATGGCCGTTGGCTTTCGGTGGGCAGCCTGGAGCCGGGGTTTATGCAGGCGCTGTGTCAGGCCCTGGGGCGGCCGGAACTGGCGGTCTTGGGCCTGTCGCCCGAACCGGGCCAGCAACAGGCGCTCAAGCAAGCCCTGCAGATCGAGTTTGAAAAGCACGATTTCGCCGAACTCTGTGCCCTGTTCGCCCCCCTTGATGCTTGCGTCGAGCCGGTGCTGAGCCTGGCCGAAGCCCTGGCCCATCCCCAATTGCAGGCGCGAGAGTTGGTCCAGCAAGTGCCTCGTGGCGACGGCAGCAGCCAGGCGCAGATCGCCTGCCCGCTGAAGTTCTCCCAGGGCTTGCCGGCGCCTCGGCATATCGGTGCCGGCCTCGGCGCTCATAGCGCGGAGGTATTGGCTGAACTGGGCTACAGCCCTGAGCGCATCGAGGAATTGCGTGGGGCCAAGGTCATCGTCTAACCAGCAGATGGTTGGTGTTGCACCTGCCGGACGTCACTCCACCCGGGTTTCTCCGCTGAACACCAAGGTGTTCCGACAGCGTCGGCACAGGTAGCGCCGCCCCTGCTTCACCAGGTTGTGGCGTTGCCCCGAGAACGGGAAATCACTGTCGGGGCAGGGGCAACGGTAGATGTAGCGGGCCACGCTGCGGCGCTTGACCTCGTAGGTGTGGCAGCGATTGGGCGGCAATTCGTACACGCCGCGCATGATCAGTTGCCATTCTTCGCCATGGGGCTGAATGCGTTCGCCGAACAGCTGGTGGGCAATCAGGTGGGCCACTTCATGGGCCACGGTCTGCTTGAGGAAGTCTTCGCTGTTTTCCCGGTACAGCTGGGGGTTGAAGCGCAGCAGGTTCTCGTGCAGATGGGCGACACCGGCTTTCTGACCGCGCAGCTTGAGGCTGACCACCGGGCGTTTGAAAGGGCGTTTGAAAAAGGATTCAGCGAGTTGGAAACAGTCTTCGACGCGGGTATTGAGTTGCTCGGGCATGCTTAACGGTTCTCCAGAGAGGGCGAGTATGCCGCAAATACCCGGTTTGCCGAATCGTTCAGGCGCCGAATGGTCATGTTCGATGACATGCACCCGCTGAAATTAGAAGGCCGCCTTGCGGCGGCCTGTATTGGCAGATTTATAGTTTTCGGAAGGCGTCAGTTGGTATACACAGGGCCGACGCCCAGGCCCCAGACGATCACGGTGAACGCCATGATCGCCACCAGCACCACCAGCCCTACGGCCAGCACTGAACTTGAGAACAGGAAACCCTCGTCCGCAGGAATGTTCATGAAGGTCGGTAGCCCTACATACAGCAGGTACACCGTGTAGCAGATGGCCGCCGTGCCGACGATCATCCCCAGCCACATATGGGGATACAGCGCCGCCAACCCGCCGACGAACAGCGGTGTCGCGGTGTAGGTGGCGAATGCGATGCAGCGCGCCAGGCTTGGGTTGGCATCGTAGGTGCGGGCCATCCAGTGGACAAACGCGCCCATGACCGCCACACCGCCGAGCATCGACAGGTACGACATGATGGTCATCCACAGTGCGCTTTCGGTGGTCAGCATGACCGGCGCCCGACTGCCGATGACCCAGCCAACCTGGGTGGTACCGATAAAGGCTGAAATCGCCGGGATCGCGGCGAGGACCAGGGTGTGGGTGAGGTACATGTGGCTGATGCTTTCTTCTTTGTCGCCACGAATTTCGCGCCATTCCTGGTCAGGGTGGGTGAAGAGTCCTACGACATGATGGATCATAGTCAGTCACTCCTGTTGTGTTGCCATCGCCCCCCAGTGGAGCGCCTACAGGCCAGCGGCCAAGTAAGGTAAAGGTCTGAACATTCATGCGACCTTATGTCGCAGTATAGAAGGGCTTGCCCAATAGGGGCGGGGCTCTTAGAGCAAATTGCGCTGTAAAACCGCCGCTTAATCGCCACCTGCATACCCCAGGCTGGCGGGCGGCCCAGGCTTTTGCCGAACCGGGGTTTTTGCGTAAAATATCTGGCTTTTCGTCACACACCTCGCGGATTTCAAGCGCCATGGGCACTCTTACGGTCAACCAGAACAAACTGCAGAAACGCCTTCGCCGTCTGGCGGGGGAAGCGGTCGCCGATTTCAACATGATCGAAGACGGTGACAAGGTCATGGTTTGCCTGTCCGGCGGCAAGGACAGCTACACCATGCTTGATGTGTTGCTGCACCTGCAGAAGGTCGCGCCGATCAAGTTCGAGATCGTCGCCGTGAACATGGACCAGAAGCAGCCAGGGTTTCCCGAGCATGTGCTGCCGGCGTACCTCAAGGAATTGGGGATCGAATACCACATCGTCGAGAAGGACACGTACTCGGTGGTCAAGGAGCTGATCCCGGAAGGCAAGACCACCTGTTCACTGTGCTCGCGCCTGCGTCGCGGCACCCTGTACACCTTTGCCGACGAGATCGGGGCGACCAAGATGGCCCTTGGTCATCATCGCGATGACATCGTCGAAACCTTCTTCCTCAATATGTTCTACAACGGCTCGCTCAAGGCCATGCCGCCCAAGCTGCGTGCCGATGACGGGCGCAATGTGGTGATCCGTCCGCTGGCCTACTGCAACGAGAAGGACATCCAGGCCTATTCCGACTTCAAGCAGTTCCCGATCATCCCCTGCAACCTCTGCGGCTCTCAGGAAAATCTGCAGCGTCAGGTGGTCAAGGAGATGCTTCAGGAGTGGGAGCGCAAGACTCCGGGGCGCACCGAGAGTATTTTCCGCGGCCTACAGAATGTGATTCCGTCCCAATTGGCGGACCGCAACCTGTTCGACTTCAACAACCTACGGATCGACGAAAGCGCGGCCTCGCGCTTCGTCAATGTGGTCAACCTCTAGGCCCTGACTCCGGCGCTGGAGGGGCTAGCAGCCCAGGCCAGGCATTGCCGGGGCCTGGCCCTGGGTTTGGCGGGGTTATCAGTGATTCACGGTGTAGGCCAGCATGGCTGACAGTTGGCACAGCGGGCGGCCGCTTTCCTGCTGCCACTGATTGAACACCTCTTGAACCAATGCCTGGTCGCGCTTGCTGCTGGGCACTTTGTCGACGATGTTCTGGGCGTTGAGGGCGGCCACCACGTCCCAGGTCGGGATGAAGGTGTCCTTGCCCACCATCCGCAGGAAGCGCGGCGCCGACAGACCGCCCATCTGGTTGCCGTGCTTGGCCAGGTACTGCCACAACCCGACGATATCGTCGCTCGGCCAGTCAGCGATGAACTGGCCGAAGCTACCGTGCTGTTTTTCCACATCGAGAATCATCTGCGCATTGCGCGGCACGCTCTTGAGCTTGCCCAGATGGCGGATGATGCGCGTGTCCTGCATCAGTCGCTCTAGGTGCTCGGCACCCATTAACACCACCTTTTCCGGGTCGAAGCCAAAGAACACTTCTTCGAAGGCCGGCCATTTGGCGTCCACCAGGCTGTGTTTCAAGCCTGCGCGAAACACCCGCAGGGCGAGGGTCGACAGGTAGCGATCAGCGCTTAGCGAGCGCAGGAACTCGGGGCTGGCCGGGCTCGGCAGGTGATCTTCCAGGGCCGCTTTGGAGCCGAAGCGGTTAAGACAGTATTCATTCAACCATTTGTAATCGTGCATGCCTGCTCCGAGAAAAGTCGTGGGTATCAGGGCGTCTGTCTGCCAAGCGGTAGCGGCGGCCAGTCCGGTGGCTGGCCGCGGCGCGACTCACGCCGGGCTGGATGCGCCTTCGCCGGCCAGCTTGCGGTTGAGCTGGAAACGCCAGCGCACATACAGCAGGGCCGAGCAGAACAGAGCCAGGCTGGCGAGCATCTCCAGCAGGCCGAACAGATGACGGTTCGGGTCGTACGCGGCCAGGGCGCCCTTGATGAAGTACAGATTGACCACGAAACACATCCAGGAGTGCCCGCGGGCGCTGCCGGTGAGCATGCCGGGGGCCATCAACAGCAGGGGCACCAGCTCGACCAGCAGGATCACCCAGGGACGGGCGCCATGCAGGTCGGCGACCCACAGGTAGTAGCCGGCCAGCAGGCCGATCAGGGCGAAGAAGCAGACCAGGCTCAGCACCCGGGCGATACGCACCCGGGGCTCCAGCCACTCCACCGCCGGCAGGACTTTCGGCTTCTTAGCCACGCTTGCTCTCCAGTAGCCCGGCGGTTTTGGCCAGGCGCAGACCCAGTGCCCGGCAGAGGGCTATTTCATGTTCGTCCAGGGGGCTCTTGCCGTCGGCGCCGGCATGGTGGCTGGCACCGTAGGGCGTACCGCCGCCACGGGTGTCCAGCAGGGCCGATTCACTGTAGGGCAGGCCGGTGATCAGCATGCCGTGGTGCAGCAGCGGCAGGATCATCGACAGCAGGGTGCTTTCCTGGCCGCCGTGCAGGCTGGCGGTGGAGGTGAACACGCCGGCGGGCTTGCCCACCAGGGCGCCCGTCAGCCACAGGTTGCTGGTGCCGTCGAGGAAGTACTTGAGTGGCGCCGCCATGTTGCCGAAACGGGTCGGGCTGCCCAGGGCCAGGCCCGAGCAATGCTTGAGGTCGTCGAGGCTGGCGTACAGTGCGCCAGCTTCGGGGATGCTCGGCGCCACGGCTTCGCACTCGCTGGAAATCGCCGGCACGGTGCGCAGGCGGGCCTCCATACCACCTTGCTCGATGCCCCGGGCAATCTGCCGGGCCATCTCGTTGGTCGAGCCGTTGCGGCTGTAATACAGCACCAGGATGTAGGGCGTGCTCACGGCAGGATCTCCAGCACGTTCTCCGGCGCCGCCGATGATGGCCTTGTCTGCGGTTTCGAGGATCGGCCGCTCCATGAGTTTTGGATGCTCGGCGATGGCGGCGATCAACTGGCTTTCACTGAGCTCGGTATCGGCCAGGTTCAGGGCCTTGTACTCGTCTTCGCCGTTGCGCAGCAGTTGCCGGGCGCTGATCCCGAGCTTGGCCAGCAGGCGTTGCAATTGCTCGGCATCCAGCGGGGTTTCCAGGTAACGGACCACGGTCGGGGCCAGGCCACGTTGCTCCAAAAGCTCCAGGGCGGCACGGGATTTCGAGCAACGCGGGTTGTGATAAAGCGTCAGATCGGTCATGAGCGGGTCGCATCTTGCGTAAGGTGGCGGCTATTCTACCTGCGCGGCGGGCCCTGCTGAACCGTGGGAGGCGATGGGTCGCAGCCGCAATAAGTTTCAGATCATTTTTCAGACAAGGAACAGCGCATGACAAGGCAACTGGCGGCGGCACTGGCGATTTTCGGCACCCTGCTGCTGAGCGGCTGCGGCAACGATTACGGGGTCGACCAGCATGGCCAGAAGGTCTCGGCCGAGCGCGTGGACAAGCACTGGCTGGTGCTCAACTACTGGGCGGAGTGGTGCGGCCCGTGCCGGACCGAGATTCCCGAGCTCAATGCCCTGAGCGAACAGCTCAAGGGGCAGCCGGTTACGGTATTGGGGGTCAATTTCGATAATGTGCAGGGCGAGGAATTGAAAAGCGTCAGTGAAAAACTGGGCATCAAATTCACCGTACTGGCCCAGGACCCTGCGGAACACTTCGAACTGCCGCGCAGTGAAGCACTACCCGTGACCTTCATCATTGATGACAAGGGCAAGGTGCGTGAGCAGCTGATGGGGGAACAGACGGCCGCCGGAGTGACCGCCAAGCTGCAGGCGCTGCGTAGCGCCCAATGACCTTTCGCCGTCAGCCGCCCTGGGTGAACCCTGGGGTGGCTGACGGCGAATGTCCTTCAACCTTCTTCGAGCCACCAGCGCAGCGGCTTGCCTTCGGCTGGCCAGAAACGCAGTTGGTCGATCGGCGAGATGTCCCAGCGTTGCACCCCTTGCAGGGCTTGCAGGAACCGCCGCTCTTGCTCCATCAGGGCCGGGGCGCACAGTTTGCGGGTGCTGCCGACCTTGCCGAAGCTGAGGCTGTCGCCGTCTAGGTTGTACGGTGCGAACCAATGATTGCAGCCGCCGTTGCCATAGGCGCGGCCATCGGCGCCCAGGGTGATGGTCAGGTGGCTGTTGTCGATCAAGGGCCGTGCGCCGATCCACTCCAGCACATAGCTGCGGTCCTGTTGCGGCTTGACCGGCTCGGCGGCACAGCCGAAAAGGCCGAGGCCTAGGGCCGTGGCGAGTAACAGGCGTTTCATGAGGCCGCTCGCTGGCATTTCGGGCAGCGATGGTGTTCACCTTCGCTGGCCCAGCCCAACTCGGCGATTCGCGCGCTGGCGGCCGGTTTCTGGGCTTTGTTGCCAAGCTTGGCGTCCACCGCGAACTCGAAATTCAGTTGGGTTTCGCAGCTGTTGCAGTTGACTTGCCACTGGTGAATCGCCAGTTCGCCAAATACCGGGCCGCGAGCCACGGCCACCCATTGCCCCACCGGGTTGATCAGGTGGCGCACCGTTTCCACGGTCAGGCGCATGGACAGGTCCTTGCTGCCCTTGAGGGTGACGATCAGTACGTCGTCGTTGCGGATCGAGCCGCCGTTGCCGGTGACTTGATAGCGGCCCGGTACCAGGGCGCGGCATTCAATAAGGGTGTGTTGCGGGTTCATCAGGCTGTAGCGGAAATCGTGTTCGACCATGGGTCCTCCAAATCTGCGGCGTATGCTAGCACGCGCTTCCGTGCCTAAGGTTGCAGCCAGGCGACCTTCGATCAGCCCGGCGCGGCAGGCTCAGCCATGCACCAGGTTCTGCGCCTGGCCTGCGGCCCAGGCGGCGATGTTGTGCAGGGTGGTCTCGGCAATGGCGGCCAGGGCTTCGCGGGTCAGGAAGGCCTGGTGCGCGGTGACGATCACGTTGGGAAAGGTCAGCAGGCGGGCCAGCACATCGTCCTGCAACGGCAGGTCGGAGCGGTCCTCGAAAAACAGCTGGGCCTCTTCTTCATAGACGTCCAGGCCCAGGTAGCCCAATTGACCGTCCTTCAGGGCGTCGATCAGCGCCGGGGTGTCCACCAGGCCGCCGCGTCCGGTGTTGATCAGCATCGCCCCGGGTTGCATGTGGGCCAGGCTCTGGCGGTTGATCAGGTGCTTGTTGTCGGCGGTGAGGGGGCAATGCAGGCTGATGATCTGCGATTGCGCCAACAGCTCCGGCAGCTCCAGGTACCGGGCGCCGAGGGCCTGGACTTCAGGGTTAGGGTAGGGATCGTAGGCCAGCAACTGGCAGCCGAAGCCGGCCATGATCCTGGCGAAGGTGGCGCCAATCTGCCCGGTGCCGACGATGCCCACGGTTTTGCCCACCAGGTCGAAACCGGTCAGCCCATGCAGGGTGAAATCGCCCTCGCGGGTGCGGTTGTAGGCGCGGTGCAGGCGTCGGTTCAAGGCCAGGATCAGGGCCACGGCGTGTTCGGCCACCGCGTGGGGCGAGTAGGCCGGCACCCTGACCACACTCAGCCCCAGGCGTTTGGCAGCCAGCAGGTCGACGTGGTTGTAGCCGGCCGAGCGCAGGGCGATCAGGCGGGTTCCGCCGGCCGCCAATTGTTCCAGCACAGGGGCACTCAAATCATCATTGATAAAGGCGCAGACCACTTCATGGCGCTCGGCCAGGGCGACCGTGTCGAGGCTCAAGCGCGCCTCTTGAAACTGCAAGACGATGCCCGGCGGTTGCTCGGCCGCGAGAAAGCTGTCGCGGTCATAGGTCTGGCTGCTGAAGAGGATCGTGCGCATGTGTTCATCCTTGTCACGTGAGGGGGCCATAGCATGCCGGTGCCCGGTCGCACCGGCATTGCCATGGGTCATCAGGCGTTGATCCGGGCCTCGCTCGCCAGGCGCTGGATGGCCTTGTCCAGCTCATCCAGGGCTGCCGGGGCCTTAATGTCTTCTTGCTTGAGCAAGGTCTCGCTGCGCTGACAGGCGGCGCGCAATTGCGGTACGCCACAGTAGCGCGTGGCCCCGTGCAGGCGGTGCACGCGTTCGATCAGGGCATTGTGGTTGCCGGTGCTGCGGGCGTTGCGAATGGCTTCGCGGTCGGCCTCCAGCGAGGCCAGCAACATGGCCAGCATGTCCGCCGCCAGATCGGCCTTGCCGGCCGCCAGGCGCAAGCCTTCCTCGGGGTCCAGCACCAGCAGTTCGGAACCGCTGCCGTGGAATTCGCTGGTGCGCTCCGGGCCCTGGTTGCGCAGGGCCAGGCCGGTCCACTTCAGTACTACCTGGGCCAGTTGCCGTTCGCTGATGGGTTTGGTCAGGTAGTCATCCATGCCGCTTTGCAGCAGGGCGCGTTTCTCGTTGGCCATGGCGTGGGCGGTGAGGGCGACAATAGGCAGCGGTGTGCCGTGGCGCTCGCTTTCCCATTGGCGGATCGCCTCGGTGCTTTGGCGGCCGTCCATGCCCGGCATCTGCACGTCCATCATCACCAGGTCGAACGATTCGGTCTGGATCGCCTTGAGTGCGGCATAGCCGCTGTCCACCGCCAGCACCTTGGCCCCCATGTCTTCCAGCAGGGTCTGCACCAGCAGCAGGTTGGCCGGGTTGTCATCGACGCACAGCACTCGCGGGGCGCGGCTGGACAGGGGCTCACCCGGCTCGTTGCGCACCTGGCGCGGGATCACCAGGTCGGAGAGCGCGCGTCGCAGTTTGCGGGTGCAGGCGGGCTTGGCCTGCAACTGGCTGTGGGGGTTGGGCACCGTCAACTGGAACAGCGTTTGCTCGGTGGTTGGGCACAGCACCAGGACTTTGCAGCCCAGGTGTTCCAGGTCCCAGATGTGCTGGCTCAGGCGCTCGGGCGGCATGTCGTTGCTGGTGATGCCCAGCACCGCCAGGTCGATGGCCTGATCGGTCTGATGCACCCCGGTGATGCCATTGGCCAGGGCTTCCAGGGTGTTGAACGGGATGACGTCCAGGCCGCAGTCTTCCAGCTGGTGTTGCAGCGCCTGGCGGGCCAGTTCGTGATTCTCCAGGACCGCCACTCGACGTCCCAGCAGCGGCGGGGCGGGCAGGTCTTCGGCATCGTCGCGGGTTTTGGGCAGGCTTAGGCTGATCCAGAATTCGGAGCCTTCGCCCGGGGTGCTGTCGACGCCGATCTCGCCGCCCATCTGTTCGATCAAGCGCTTGGAAATCACCAGGCCCAGCCCGGTACCGCCGGGTTGGCGCGACAGGGAATTGTCGGCCTGGCTGAAGGCCTGGAACAGGGCGCGCACGTCCTGGCTGGACAAACCGATGCCGGTGTCCTGGATGCTGATGCGCAGTTGCACGCTGTCTTCATGCTCCTCTTCGAGCATGGCGCGGGCGACGATGGTGCCTTCGCGGGTGAACTTGATGGCGTTGCTCACCAGGTTGGTAAGGATCTGCCGCAGGCGCAGCGGGTCGCCCACCAGGGACAGCGGCGTATCGCGGTAGACCAGGCTCACCAGTTCCAGCTGCTTGGCGTGGGCGGCCGGGGCGAGGATGGTCAGGGTGTCTTGCAACAGGTCCCGCAGGTTGAAGGGGATACTGTCGAGCACCAGCTTGCCGGCTTCGATTTTCGAGAAATCGAGGATTTCGTTGATGATTCCCAGCAGGTTGTCGGCGGACTTTTCGATGGTGCCCAGGTAATCCAGCTGGCGTGGGGTCAGTTCACTTTTCTGCAGCAGGTGGGTGAAGCCCAGGATGCCGTTGAGCGGAGTGCGGATTTCATGGCTCATGTTGGCCAGGAACTCCGACTTGATGCGGCTGGCCTCCAGGGCCTCCTTGCGCGCCAGGTCCAGCTCGATGTTCTGGATCTCGATGGTTTCCAGGTTCTGGCGCACGTCTTCCGTGGCCTGGTCGATGCTGTGCTGCAATTCTTCCTGGGCGTTTTGCAGGGTGCTGGCCATGCGGTTGATGCCGGACGCCAACTCGTCGAGCACCTGGCTGCCCAGGGGCGGCAGGCGGGTTTGCAGATTGCCGTCCTTGAGTTGGGCCACCGCCTGGCTGATTTTATTCAGCGGGTCGTTGATGGTGCGGCCCATGCGCAAGGCCAGCAGCGCGGTGCAGGCCAGCCCGGCGATGATCAGCAGCAGGCTGGCAAACAGGCTGCGGTACCCGCGCAGCAGCATGCCGCTGTGGGACAACTCCAGTTCCACCCAGCCCAGCAGGCGATCGGCTTCGTCGGGAATCAGCTCGCCGGCCAGGTTGCGGTGCCGGCCGAACACTGGTAGCAGGTAACGGGTCGCATCGCTGCCGGTGCGCTGCATCATGTGGTTGCCGTTACCCAGCGGTGGCTGATTGAGCATGCTCGGACCGGCATGGGCCAGGAGCGTGCGATCGGCGGCGAGAAAAGACACGGCGCGCACGTCCTGCTGTTCCAGGGACTGGGTGGCGATGCGCTCCAGCACGTCGGCATTTTTGTTGCCCATGGCCGGGGCCACCAGGGGCGCCAGTTGTTCGGCAATCATTTCACCGCGTTGCAGAAGCTGGGTTTGCAGGTCCGAGAGCTGCATCCAGGTGAAGTAGCCACCCAGCACCACGGCCATCAGGCTGGTTGGCAGCAAGGTCAGCAACAGCACGCGGCCTTTAATCCCCAGTTTCTTAAGCACCCAACTCTCCCGCTACCACAGTGTTTTCAAAGGATTGGCAGGCTTCGCATCCTGCGCCACCTGCGCAGTGTAGCGATTTGCGGGGGCGTGATCCCGGCAAATTGATCCGGGGTGGCCGCTACCGGCGGGCGGTTTGTCCGGGTGGGACTCCGGCACCGGTTGATCGCTTTCGGGCAATCACGAATAATCGCGTAATTGAGAATGACTTGCAGAAGCTAATGACACCCGTACCTATTGGTCAGCCCCGTATCCTGGCGATTGAAGATGATCTGGTGCTCGGCGCCTACGTGCACGAGCAATTGGTTCACTGTGGTTTTGACGTGACTTGGTGCCAGAACGGCCAGGAAGGCCTGGGACTGGCCCGCCGTGAAGCGTTCGACGTGGTGTTGATGGACATCCTGCTGCCGGGCATGAACGGCTTGGCGGTGCTCACCCATTTGCGCCAGAGCCATTCCACCCCCGTGGTGCTGATGTCGGCCCTGGGCGCGGAGGCCGATCGCATCAGTGGCTTTCGCCTGGGCGCCGACGACTACCTGCCCAAGCCCTTCAGCATGGCCGAGTTGCGGGTGCGTATCGAAGCCATTCTGCGGCGCGTGGCCCTGGATCGTCGGCCCATGCCGCTGCCGTTGCCCAGTGATGCGCAAAGCCTGCGTTTTGACGATGAGCTGTGCGACGTGTACTTCGCCGAACAGTGGGCCGGGCTGACCCGCAGCGAATACCGTCTGCTGGAAACCCTGCACCGCAGCAGCGAAGAGGTGCTCAGCAAAGCCTTCCTTTATCAGCATGTGCTGCAGCGCGGTTATGCGCCCCACGACCGCAGCCTGGACATGCACGTCAGCCAGATTCGTCGCAAGCTCAAGGCGGTCGGCTATGCCGAGCGTGAAGTGCGCACAGTCTGGGGCAAGGGTTATGTGCTGAGTGCCGTCGATGAAATGCTCTGATTTGCCCGGCAGGCATTCGCTGTTCTGGAAGCTGGCGTTTCTCTTGGTGGGCTTTTGCCTGCTGATGATCTGGCTGAGTTGGTCCTGGGGGCGTTATGTGGAGCAGCGCAACCTCTACCTCTCCGACGATGCCCATCGCACCCTGAACCGTTACGCGCAAGCGGCGGAGCAAGCCTGGAATCGCAGTGGCCGTGACGGCGTCGATGCCTGGCTGCAGCGCATGAGCCAGCGGGAAAGCACCTGGATCGGCGTCATCGGCGGCGACCTGCAGTCCCTGGGTAATCAGCCGTTGCGCTGGCAGGACGTGCAGCGCCTGACCTTCTTGCGGGGCATCGATTGGCCGGTCAGTCGGCACACCCGCGGTTTGCCCTGGCTGAAAATCCCCTTCCCCGATGACCCGTCCGCCGGCAGCCTGGTGATCGAACTGCCCCAGCGTTTTATGCCTGGGCGTTATCGGGTGTTTTGGCAGGCCATCACCAACGGAGTGATTCCCGGGGTCTTTACTCTGTTGCTGTGCGTGGGCCTCTACCGTCTGCTGGTGGTGCCCCTCAATCAACTGCGTGAGCAGGCCAACGCCTGGCGGGCCGAGCAGTTGACGGCACGCGTGTCCCATCAAACCACTCAGCGCAAGGATGAACTGGGCGAACTGGGGCGGGCCTTCGACCAGATGTCCGAGCGCCTGCAAAGCACGGTGCTGGTGCAGCAGCAGTTGTTGCGCGACCTGTCCCATGAATTGCGCACGCCCCTGAGCCGCCTACGGGTGGCCTGCGATGGCGAACAGAGCCTACCGGCCTTGCGTGAGCGCCTGGGGCGCGAGGTGGATGGCATGCAGCGCCTGGTGGAAGACAGCCTGCAACTGGCCTGGCTGGACACCGAGCGTGCGCCGCTGGCCGAAGAACGGATCCAGGTCCAGGCCTTGTGGGAAATGCTCAGCGAGAACGCCTGCTTTGAAAGCGGCTGGTCGCCGGGGCAACTGAGCTGTGAACTGGACGCGTCCTGCTGGGTGCGCGGCCACCTGAATACCCTGGCCCAGGCCCTGGAAAATATTCTGCGCAACGCCATTCGCCATTCACCGCCGGGGGGCGTGGTCAGCCTGGGCGGTTACCGGGACGGCCAATACTGGAACCTGTGGCTGGATGACCAGGGGCCGGGGGTGGCCGAGGAAGAGTTGGAGCGAATCTTCGCTCCGTTTACCCGCCTGGATGGTTCGCGCCCGGGCAATGGCGGCTTTGGCCTGGGCCTGAGCATTGCGCGCAATGCGGTGCAGCGCCAGGGTGGGTATCTGTGGGCCGAGAACACCGGCCATGGGCTGCGCCTGCACATGCGCCTGCTCGCCGCTGATGCCTAGGCGCAGGCTTAATAGTGAGAGGTTTTTTGCTTATATCTTTCAGCGATAAGTCCCGCACTTTGCGTGATATGGCCGTCGCACGTTTGCCGGTATGATAGTCGCCCCCGCAGTCTGGATTGCGAATACGCCATGACCTTGCAGTACCCCACCATCGCCGATTGCGTCGGCAACACTCCGCTGGTTCGTTTACAGCGCCTGCCCGGCGCCACCAGCAACACCCTGCTGCTCAAGCTCGAGGGTAATAACCCGGCGGGTTCGGTCAAGGACCGTCCGGCACTGTCGATGATTACCCGCGCCGAGTTGCGTGGGCAGATCCAGGCGGGCGACACCCTGATTGAAGCGACCTCGGGCAACACCGGCATCGCCCTGGCCATGGCTGCGGCGATCAAGGGTTACAAAATGATCCTGATCATGCCCGACAACTCCAGCGCCGAGCGCAAGGCGGCCATGACTGCCTATGGCGCCGAGCTGATCCTGGTCAGCCAGGAAGAGGGCATGGAAGGGGCCCGGGACCTGGCCGAGCGCATGCAGGCCGAAGGTCGCGGCAAGGTGCTCGACCAGTTCGCCAATGGCGATAACCCGGAAGCCCACTACACCGGTACCGGCCCGGAAATCTGGCGCCAGACTCAAGGTGGCATCACCCATTTCATCAGCTCCATGGGCACCACCGGCACCATCATGGGCACCTCGCGCTACCTGAAAGAACAGAACCCCGAGGTGCAGATCGTCGGTCTGCAACCCATGGAAGGTTCGGCTATCCCCGGCATCCGCCGCTGGCCCGAGGAGTACCTGCCGAAAATCTACCAGGCCAGCCGCGTCGATCGCATTGTCGATATGGCCCAGAGTGAAGCCGAAGACGTGACCCGGCGCCTGGCCCGTGAAGAAGGCATCTTCTGCGGCGTGTCGTCGGGCGGTGCGGTGGCGGCCATGTTGCGCCTGTCCCGCGAGCTGGAAAACGCAGTCATGGTGGCGATCATCTGCGACCGTGGCGATCGTTACCTGTCGACCGGCATTTTCGATGCGCCCAACTGATGGCTAAGCACGAGAGAGGCCTGCGCTTCCAGCCTTCGGGCGGTAGTCGGGCCCCGCAGATCCCCGTCGGTAAAAAACAGCGCCTGAGCATTGAGCGTCTGGCCAACGATGGGCGCGGCATTGCCTTCCTGGAAGGCCGTACCTGGTTCGTCACCGGCGCCCTGGCGGGTGAAGAGGTCGAAGCCCGGGTGCTGGGTGCCCATGCCAAAGTGGTGGAAGCCCGCGCCGAACGGATCTTCAGTGCCAGTGATTTGCGGCGCCCCGCGCCCTGTGCCCACGCCGGCCGTTGTGGTGGCTGCAGCGTGCAGCACCTGCCCCACGACGAACAGCTTGCCCTGAAACAGCGCATGCTCGCCGAGCAATTGTCGCGGGTGGCCGGGGTTGAACCCGAGGAGTGGGCGGCGCCTTTGAGCGGCCCCGAGTTCGGTTATCGACGGCGCGCCCGCGTGGCCGTGCGGTGGGACGCCAAGGGCAAGAAGCTTGAGGTGGGATTCCGTGCCGCCGGCAGCCAGGACATCATCGCCATCGACGATTGCCCGGTGCTGGTACAGGCATTGCAACCGATCATGAGCCGCTTGCCGGCCATGCTGCGACGCTTGAGCAAACCTCAGGCCCTGGGGCATGTGGAACTGTTCAGCGGTTCGGCGATTGCCGTGCTGTTGCGGCACATGGCCCCGTTGTCCGAGGCGGACCTGACCATCCTCAAGGAATTCTGTGCCTTTCATGAGGCCCAGCTGTGGCTGCACGGTGAAGGTGAGCCGCAACCGGTGGACCCGAGCCAGCCCCTGGGCTATCGCCTGGAGTCCTGGAACCTGCAACTGGCCTATCGGCCGGGGGATTTCGTGCAGGTCAATGCCGGGGTCAATGAAGCCATGGTCGCCCAGGCACTGAACTGGCTGGCGCCCCAGGCGCATGAGCGGGTACTGGATCTGTTTTGCGGGCTGGGCAACTTTGCCCTGCCCCTGGCCCAGGCTGTGCAGCATGTGGTGGCGGTGGAAGGCGTGGCAACCATGGTGGCCCGCGCTGCAGACAATGCGGCTAGTAATAATTTGCATAACACGCAGTTTTTTCAGGCCGATTTATCCCAGCCCCTGGGGGCTGCCGAATGGGCCAGCGAGGGCTTTTCTGCGGTACTCTTGGACCCACCCCGCGACGGTGCTTTCGAGGTGGTTCGCCAGCTTGCGAGCCTCGGCGCCAAGCGGTTGGTTTATGTGTCATGCAACCCTGCAACTTTGGCGCGTGACACGGTCGAATTGGTCAAACAGGGCTATCGGTTAAAACGTGCCGGGATCCTCGATATGTTTCCTCAGACGGCGCATGTCGAAGCCATGGCGTTATTTGAAGCAAGCTAGGATGGCTTGTCTAATCCGACTGGCCCGCCAGGCAACGTTCGTAGGCCCTGCGAGCAGGCACTGGCAACGAAGGTCAGCGATTTGACGCATTGAATGTGCGTCGTAGGGAAGGTAAAGCAACATGGTACAGGTGAGAGCGCACCAGCCGATCAACACCGACGGCAGTATCAATCTCGAGGCATGGCTCGATCATGCGGTCAGCGTCGACATCGCGCTGGACCGTGAAGCCTTGAAGGAGGCCTGCGAGTTCGCTCGTGAGGCCGAGCAACAACACAATGCGGCGAAGAATCTCTGGGCCGAAGGCACGTCGAGTTTTCGCACGGGGCTGGAGATCGCCGAGATTCTCGCGGACCTCAAGCTGGACCAGGATTCGCTGCTGGCCGCGGTACTTTACCGTGGCGTGCGTGAAGGCCAGATCCAGTTGCCGGCGGTCAGCCAGCGTTTTGGTCCGGTGGTCGCCAAGCTGATCGACGGCGTGCTGCGCATGGCCGCCATCAGCGCCAGCCTCAGCCCTCGCCAGTCCCTGGTGCTGGGCACCCAGGCCCAGGTGGAAAACCTGCGCAAAATGCTGGTGGCGATGGTCGACGACGTACGCGTGGCGCTGATCAAGCTGGCCGAGCGCACCTGCGCGATTCGTGCGGTGAAAACCGCCGACGACGAGAAGCGCAACCGGGTCGCCCGCGAGGTGTTCGACATCTATGCGCCCCTGGCTCACCGCCTGGGGATCGGCCATATCAAGTGGGAGCTGGAGGACCTGTCCTTCCGCTACCTGGAACCCGACCAGTACAAACAGATCGCCAAGCTGCTGCACGAGCGGCGCCTGGACCGCGAGCGCTTTATCAGCGACGTGATGAACCAGTTGCAGAACGAGTTGCAGGCCACCGGCGTAGACGCGGATATCAGCGGCCGGGCCAAGCACATCTATTCCATCTGGCGCAAAATGCAGCGCAAGGGGCTGGAGTTCAGCCAGATCTACGACGTGCGCGCCGTGCGGGTGCTGGTGCCGGAAATGCGCGATTGCTACACCGCGCTGGGGATCGTCCACACCCTGTGGCGGCACATCCCCAAGGAATTTGACGACTACATCGCCAACCCCAAGGAAAACGGCTACCGCTCGCTGCACACCGCGGTGATCGGTCCCGAGGGCAAGGTGCTGGAAGTGCAGATCCGTACCCACGCGATGCACGAAGAGGCGGAGTTGGGGGTCTGTGCGCACTGGAAGTACAAGGGCACCGACGTCAAATCCGGTTCCAACCATTACGAAGAGAAGATCTCCTGGCTGCGGCAAGTGCTGGAATGGCACGAGGAGCTGGGCGACATCGGCGGCCTGGCCGAGCAGTTGCGGGTGGATATCGAGCCGGACCGGGTGTACATCTTCACCCCTGATGGGCACGCGATCGATTTGCCCAAGGGCGCCACGCCGCTGGACTTCGCTTACCGGGTGCACACCGAGATCGGCCACAACTGCCGGGGCGCGAAGATCAACGGGCGCATCGTGCCGCTCAACTACAGCCTGCAGACCGGCGAGCAGGTGGAGATCATCACCAGCAAGCACGGCACGCCGAGCCGTGACTGGCTGAACCCGAACCTGGGCTACGTCACCACGTCCCGAGCGCGGGCGAAGATCGTCCACTGGTTCAAGTTGCAGGCGCGGGACCAGAACGTCGCTGCCGGCAAGACCCTGCTTGAGCGCGAACTTAATCGCCTGGGCTTGCCTCAGGTGGACTTCGACAAGTTGGCCGAAAAGGCCAACATGAAAACCGCCGAGGACATGTTTGCCGCCCTGGGGGCCGGTGACCTGCGCCTGGCGCAACTGGTCAACCTGGCCCAGCAATTGGTCGAGCCGGAGCGTGGCAACGAACAACTGGAACTGATTCCACGCAAGGCCGCCGGTTACAAGCCGGGCAAGCGTGGGGATATCCAGATCCAGGGCGTGGGCAACCTGATGACCCAGATGGCCGGCTGCTGCCAGCCGCTGCCCGGGGACGCCATCGTCGGTTACATCACCCAGGGGCGTGGCGTGAGCATTCACCGTCAGGACTGCGCCTCGGTGTTGCAATTGGGCGGGCGCGAGCCCGAGCGGATCATTCAGGTCAGCTGGGGCCCGGTGCCGGTGTTGACCTACCCGGTGGACATCATCATCCGCGCCTACGACCGTTCCGGTCTGCTGCGAGATGTGTCCCAGGTGTTGCTCAACGAGCGGATCAACGTGCTGGCGGTCAACACCCGCTCGAACAAAGAGGACAACACCGCGTTGATGTCCCTGACCATCGAGATTCCGGGGCTGGACGCGTTGGGGCGGTTGCTGGGGCGTATTTCCCAGTTGCCGAACATCATCGAGACCCGTCGCAACCGGACGCCGTAGCCATCCTCTGTGGCCGTTGTCGCACTCCGCGACGACGGCCATGGCCATGCCTGTGAAATGGATCAATCGATGTACAGCCTTGAAGACCTGCTGCACCTCATGGCACGCCTGCGCGACCCGCAATACGGCTGCCCTTGGGACATCAAGCAAACTTACGCCAGCATCGTCCCCCACACCCTTGAAGAAGCCTACGAAGTCGCCGATGCCATTGAGCGCGGAGATTTTGATCACCTGCAGGGTGAGCTGGGCGACCTGCTGTTCCAGGTGGTGTATTACAGCCAGTTGGCCCGGGAAGAGGGGCGTTTCGAATTCGACGGGGTGGTCGACAGCATTACCCGCAAGCTGATCCGTCGCCATCCCCATGTGTTTCCCACTGGGGACTTGTACGCGCCGCTGGACATTGCGCGGCTCGACGAGGAGCAGGTCAAGCAGCGCTGGGAGGAGATCAAGGCCGAGGAGCGCGCCGAGAAATCCGAGGCGCCGCTGCAGTTGTCCTTGCTCGACGATGTGCCCACGGCGTTGCCAGCCTTGTCGCGCACCGCCAAGTTGCAGAAGCGTGCGGCCCAGGTCGGGTTTGACTGGCCCCATGCCTTGCCGGTGGTGGACAAGGTCCGGGAAGAGCTCGATGAAGTGTTGGAGGCCATGGCCGACAATGACCCGGCCGGGGTCAGCGATGAGTTGGGGGACTTGCTGTTTTCCGTGGTCAATCTGGCCCGGCACCTCAAGGTGGACCCGGAGACGGCCTTGCGCGGCGCCAACGCCAAGTTCGAAAGACGTTTCCGATTTATCGAGCAGGCATTGCGTGACACCCGCCGCCCAATAGAAGATTGCACCCTCGAAGAGTTGGACGCCCTGTGGGGTGAAGCCAAACGCCAGGAAAAGAATTTGCCCAGCTGTGGCTGAGGCCGTTGCCTAAGTGAGTAAGCATCATGAGCATTTCCCTTCGCGACCAGTTGCTCAAAGCAGGGTTGGTCAACCAAAAGCAGGCCAAGCAGGTCAGCAAAGACAAACAGAAGCAGCAGCGCCTGGCCCACAAGGGGCAGATTGAGCTGGATGATTCCCAGCAGCGCGCGGCCCAGGAGGCCATGGCCGAGAAGGTCAAGCGCGACCAAGAGCTCAACCGCCAGCAGCAGGAGAAGGCCGAGCAGAAGGCCCGCACCGCCCAGATCAAGCAACTGATCGAGGTGTCGCGCCTGCCCAAGCTAACCACCGAGGACTACTACAACTTCGTCGACGACAAGAAGGTCAAGCGCCTGTCGGTGAACACCCTGATGCGCAACAAGCTGAGCAGCGGCTCGCTGGCTATCGTGCATCACGGTGGCGGTTACGAAGTGATCCCCCGTGAGGCGGCGCTGAAGATCCAGGAGCGCGACCCACGACGTATCGTGCAGCTCAACGAGCCAACCGAGGCGCCGGACGAGGACGATCCGTACGCGGCCTACCAGATCCCTGACGATCTGATGTGGTAAAACGACAAACCCCGCTTATCAGCGGGGTTTGTGCTTTCAAGTCGGTGATTATTGAGTCTGGCTGGCGCGGTTTTGCTCTTGCAGCTCCAGCTCAGCCTTGTAGCTGTGGGCATCGCTCTCGGAGTGGAACATGCCGACCAGCAAGTCTTGTTGATGCACATCCCAGATCCGTACACCCGCGGCTACGCCTTCATGGGACATGTGTGAATCGTCGCGTTCAGTCACTTTTACAGTCATCTGCTAGCTCCAATCTCTGTTGATCTGCAGCAAGGCGTGTGCAGGACTCCGTTATATGTTTTGTTAGCTGGCTAAGTAAATCGCCTGGATTTGCAACAGTCCTTTGCAGGATTTGCGACAGTGCTGCAGCCCGCGCAAACCGTGACATTTGGTCGCAGGCACGAAGGTTTCATGACAAAAGTTTCATCTTCAAGCTCGCTAAACGGGTATGTGCGAGGCAAAAAAAACGCCGCTTGCTCTGGAAGAGAAGCGGCGTTTTTCTTAACGAACGGACCGTGTTGCGTTAGCTGCCTTTGACGGCCTTGCCGTTGACGGTGCCGTTGAGGAGCATGATGTTGTACTCCTTGCCGTCGGTTTCGACCTGTTGCAGGCGTACCAGCAGGTAGTCCCAATCTTTGGCGAACCACATCACGGTGATGCGTTTGCTTTGTGTCGGGTCGCGAACCCGCTCAACCTTGATCGCTTCGATCTGGCCAGCTTTGGTGTCGACTTTCTCGGTGCCCAGGACGCGGAAGTCATAGGTGTCGACTTCGCCGCCATCAACCACCTGGTAGCTCATGCTTTTCTTGCCGGCTGCCACGTCGTGCTGCAAGGCCAGTTGGTAGGTGGACTTATCCACCATGCCCCGGTTCAGTGGCAGCTTGACCGGGTCGCCGCGATCGGTGCCGGTGACCATCTTGGCGGTCCAGTCGAAGTCCAGGTCGGCTTTCTTGGCTTTGCCCAGGCCGCCGCGCTCGAAGTGGTAGGACTGCGGCAGGAGGGTGTCCT
Organism: Pseudomonas morbosilactucae; assembly: GCF_023241715.1. GTDB lineage: Bacteria > Pseudomonadota > Gammaproteobacteria > Pseudomonadales > Pseudomonadaceae > Aquipseudomonas > Aquipseudomonas morbosilactucae. The sequence goes on along the minus strand of NZ_JALQCW010000013.1, from coordinate 39,839 downwards.
TGTCCAGGGTCAGGGTGCTTTCTTCACTCAGGCTGGCGATCATCATCGAGGCCTTGAAGCTGAGCTTCCAGGCACCGTTGCTGGATTTTTCCAGGCTACGTTCAGCCGTGCCGCTCATCGGCAGTTGTTTCCAGTCGGCGGTGTAGCTGGCGGAGAAAGGTTGAAGGTCTGCCGCCTGCACGAGGGGCAGGGCGAACAGAGCGCAAGCGAAGAGCAGGGCGCGACGCATAAAATCTCCTAGGTTCGAATCAAGTGGCCGCTGGCGGCCAGTAACTGACCATCCAGTAAAGCGCCCTGGTCGCCGAGGGTCAGTCGGCCTTCGGCAAACCAGCGTACGGCCAGGGGATAGATCTGGTGTTCCTGAACGTGTACCCGCTGCGCCAGACTCTGGGGCGAGTCGTGCAACTCTACCGGGATCACAGCCTGTACGACCAGAGGCCCGCCATCGAGTTCCTCGGTGACGAAGTGCACGCTGCAGCCGTGCTCCGTGTCGCCGGCCTCGAGGGCGCGCTGATGGGTGTGTAACCCTTTGTATTTGGGCAGCAGCGAAGGGTGGATATTCAGCAGGCGGCCTTGATAGTGGCGCACGAAATCAGCGCTGAGGATGCGCATGAATCCGGCGAGCACTACCAGCTTGGGGGCAAAGGTGTCGATCAGCTCGATCAGGGCGTGGTCGAAGGCCTCGCGGCCTTCGAATGCCTTGTGATCGAGGAAGCGGGTAGCGATTCCCGCGTCCTGGGCGCGCTGCAGCCCATAGGCGTCAGCGCGGTTGGAGATCACGGCAGCGATGCGGACCGGACTGTCGTCGGTCCGCGCGCTGTCGATCAGGGCTTGCAGGTTACTGCCGGTGCCCGACAGCAGCACCACAACATCACAGGTCGGCGACTTCCGCTCTTGCATCAGTGTGCCTTGAGGTTTTTCAGCTCGACTTGGGCAGCGCCTTCGGCCGCTGTAGCGATCTGGCCGATGACCCAAGGTTGTTCGCCGGCTTCACGCAGGGTGTTCAAGGCGATTTCAACGTGTTCCTGGGCTACGCAGATGACCATGCCTACGCCGCAGTTCAGGACGCGGTGCATTTCGTGCTCGTCGACGTTGCCTTGCTCTTGCAGCCAGTCGAAGACCGCCGGGCGCTGCCAGCTGGCGACGTCAACCACGGCCTGGGCACCTTTTGGCAGAACGCGTGGAATGTTGTCCAGCAAGCCGCCACCGGTGATGTGGGCCATGGCTTTGACCGCGCCGGTGTCCTTGATCAGCTTGAGCAGTGGCTTGACGTAGATGCGGGTCGGGGCCATCAGCAGCTCGGTCAGCGGCTTGCCGTCCAGCTGGATGTTTTCGATGTCGGCGCCTGCCACTTCGATGATCTTGCGGATCAGCGAGTAGCCGTTGGAGTGCGGGCCCGAGGAAGGCAGGGCCAGCAGGGCGTCGCCGGTGGCCACTTTGGAGCCGTCGATGATTTCCGATTTTTCCACGACGCCAACGCAGAAGCCGGCCAGGTCGTAGTCTTCGCCTTCGTACATGCCTGGCATTTCAGCGGTTTCGCCGCCCACCAGGGAGCAGCCGGACAGTTCGCAGCCGGCGCCGATGCCGGTCACGACCTGGGCAGCGGTGTCGACGTTGAGTTTGCCGGTGGCGTAGTAGTCGAGGAAGAACAGCGGTTCGGCGCCGCAGACCACCAGGTCATTCACGCACATGGCCACCAGGTCGATGCCGATGCTGTCGTGTTTGTTCAGGTTCAGGGCCAGGCGCAGCTTGGTGCCGACGCCGTCGGTGCCGGAGACCAGAACAGGTTGTTTGTAGCCGGCCGGGATTTCGCAGAGGGCGCCGAAACCGCCCAGGCCGCCCATGACTTCCGGGCGCGCAGTGCGCTTGGCCACGCTCTTGATGCGTTCGACCAATGCTTCACCGGCGTCGATGTCTACACCGGCGTCTTTGTAGCTCAGGGAGGGTTGCTTGCTCATGATCCAGGCCTTTAGGGGGGATTCAGGGGGTATCGACCGAACCCAGTGAGACCGCCGAACCAGTGCAGGCGGGATCGCCGCTTGCGAGTTTCAGGGTGCCCAGCTGTTGCCGGTCTGCGAAGGCGCGCGATTTTATCAGGCTTGAGGGGCAGCGGCCATCCTCGGGCGACGGGCAGGGGCATATCCCGGCAAAAAAACTGTATTTGCTTGTATTGCCAGTCTCCTGCCGCGTCCTAAAAGGTATAGCCTCTAACCGGCTATCGTTATGACAGCACGAAATCTTTCAGCGGACCTGTGAATGTTTTGCCGGGCCGAGTGGTCACAGGCTTGCGCAACCCGCTTTACGGGTTCGGTTTCAATGGTTTTTGTCGTCGGGAATTCTCCATGCGTCTGGGTCAATTTTTAGTTGTGGGCTGTTTGTCATTGGTCAGCCTGGCGAGTCACGCCGAAACCCTCAATGGCCTTTATCAAGTGCGCGAGCCTGTCAGCAGTCAGGCTCCCGAGGAGCGCGATCAGGCGACCCAGCGTGCCGTGGAAACCCTGGTGCTGCGCCTGACCGGCGATGCCAAGGCTGCCCAGGGGCCGGGCCTGGCAGCGATCCGCAAGGACCCGCAGCAGATCATCAGCCAATACGGTTACGACGCCGGGCCGCCAGAAAGCCTGCAAGTGGATTTCGACCCGGTCAGTACCGACCGTGCCTTGCGTCAAGCAGGGCTGTCGTTGTGGGGCAGCAATCGGCCGTCGATCCTCGCTTGGTGGTTGAGTGATTCGACCGAGGGCTCGAGCCTGGTGGGAGATGGTCAAGCCAGCGCCGCGCCGTTGCGGCGTGCCGCGCAGCATCGCGGGTTGCCGTTGCGCCTGCCGCTGGGTGACCTGAATGAGCAAATCGTGGCGACCGCGCCAAACCTTGAGGGGGCCGACCCTGCGCCATTGCGTGATGCTTCCGAGCGCTACGGTGCCGACGCCTTGCTGGCAGTGCATGCGCGGGAAGAAGGTGGGCAATGGCAGGCCAAGTGGCGCCTGTGGCTGGGCGATCAGAAGGAACAGGGTTCCGTGCAGGGCGCCGATACCGCAGCCCTGGCCGATGCCGTGTTGTTGGCGGTGAGCCAGCGCCTGGCGCCGCGCTTTGTCACTAAGCCGGGGGCCTCAAGCGAGCAGTGGCTTGAGGTGCAGGGCATGACGCTGGAGCGTTACGCCACCTTGGGGCATCTGCTGGAGCCGTTTGGCGCGCAACTGCGCAGCGTGGATGGGGATCGTATTGTCTACCGCCTCAACGGCAGCCCTGAACAGCTGCGAGCGCAGTTGTCCCTGGCCAAGCTGCAGGAGGTGCCGCCGGGTGAAGTTGCCGCGCCTCCGGCCGAGGGGGAGGGTACAGCGCCCGCCGCTGCACCTGCCGGGCAGTTGCATTTCCGTTGGTAGTGGTTTGTTTCCTTATATATAGAAGCGGGAGTGGTTCATGACCGATACGCGTCGTTGGGTCTGGTTGGGCGTGGTCGCCCTGTTTTGCGCGTTTGTGTACCTGTTGCATCCCATCCTCACGCCCTTCCTGGTGGCGCTGCTGTTGGCCTACCTGTTCGATCCCCTGGTGGATCGCCTGGAAAAGCTCGGCTTGTCGAGGACCTGGGGCGTGGTGGCAGTGTTCGCACTGTTTACCCTGATTGTCATGACCTTGCTGCTGGTGCTGGTGCCGATGCTGGCCAAGCAATTGATCCGGCTCTATGAGCTGGCGCCGCAGATGCTCGACTGGTTGCAGCACACCGCGATGCCGTGGGCGCAGTCCAAGCTGGGGTTGTCGGACGGCTTCTGGAAGTTCGACAAGGTCAAGGCTGCCATCAGTGAGCACATGGGCCAGACCACCGATATTGTCGGCGTGGTCCTGAGCCAGGCCACGGCGTCGAGCCTGGCCTTGATCGGATGGCTGGCCAATCTGGTGTTGATCCCGGTGGTGAGCTTCTACCTGTTGCGCGACTGGGACCTGATGATGGCCAAAATCCGCAGCCTGTTGCCCCGTGACCGTGAAGAACGCGTGGTGTCGCTGGCCGGAGAGTGCCATGAAGTGCTGGGCGCCTTTGTCCGCGGGCAACTGCTGGTGATGGTGGCGCTGGGCATGATCTACGCCGCAGGGCTGATGCTGGTGGGTCTGGAGTTGGGGCTGTTGATCGGCTTGATCGCGGGTCTGGCGGCTATCGTGCCTTATATGGGCTTTGTCATTGGCATTGGTGCGGCGTTGGTGGCCGGGCTGTTCCAGTTTGGTGGCGACCTGTACCCGATGATCGGCATCGTGGCGGTGTTCATGGTTGGCCAAGCGCTGGAAGGCATGGTGCTGACGCCGCTGTTGGTGGGCGACCGTATTGGCCTGCATCCGGTGGCGGTGATCTTCGCCATTCTGGCGGGGGGCGAGCTGTTCGGCTTTACCGGGGTCCTGCTGGCGTTGCCGGTGGCGGCCGTGATCATGGTCCTGGTGCGTCATGTGCATGACTTGTACAAGCACTCGGATCTTTACAGTGGGGTTGAAGAGCCTGATCTGTAACGGCTTTTGATCCTCCTGTGGGTGGCAGCCGGGCTTGGCCCCGGGTTGCCACGGCGGGCCTGGGGGCTGTCACATTTGCGCTCGGCCATTCTCCGGGCAGCCCTTGCAGCCAACGCAAACCTTTGATTTTGCTTGTGGTCTGCTGCATTGTGCGCCCGGCGTCACGGGTATAAACTTTGCAAACTTTACACAGAGGCCACTAACGGTTCGTTTCGAACTGTTCAGTCAGCATGAAACCGATTCAGCTGCCCCTAGGTGTGCGTCTGCGTGATGACGCCACCTTCATCAACTACTATCCAGGCGCCAATGCCGCTGCACTCGGCTATGTCGAGCGGCTTTGCGAAGCCGACGCCGGCTGGACCGAAAGTCTGATTTACCTCTGGGGCAAGGATGGGGTGGGGCGTACTCATTTGCTGCAGGCGGCGTGCCTGCGTTTCGAGCAGTTGGGTGAGCCGGCGGTGTATCTGCCTTTGGCGGAGCTTCTGGATCGCGGTATCGAGATTCTCGACAACCTGGAGCAGTACGAACTGGTCTGCCTGGACGATCTGCAAGCGGTGGCGGGCAAGGCGGATTGGGAAGAGGCACTGTTCCATCTGTTCAACCGCCTGCGCGACAGCGGCCGACGTTTGTTGATTGCAGCTTCGACCTCGCCGCGGGAGCTGCCGGTCAAGCTGGCGGATTTGAAGTCCCGACTGACCCTGGCGCTGATTTTCCAGATGCGCCCGCTCTCCGATGAAGACAAATTACGTGCCTTGCAGTTACGCGCATCCCGTCGCGGCCTGCACCTGACCGACGAAGTCGGGCATTTTATTTTGACCCGTGGCACTCGCAGCATGAGCGCCTTGTTCGAGCTGCTTGAGCGCCTCGATCAGGCTTCGTTGCAGGCGCAGCGCAAGCTGACGATTCCCTTCCTCAAAGAAACCCTGGGCTGGTAAAACCGCGGCCTCCAGCGATGTTTCGACATATTTCAGGCGTCAGAAAAATCGCTTCCGGAGAGGTTTCCAGAGGCGTTTGGCTAGAAAATGGGCTTAAAGCCTTAGATGCAAAGCAGAAACTCATAAGTCACATTTAGATCGATTGAATTTGCAAATGAGGGCGATAGGAGGCATAGTCGCGGCTTCTTTTATTTCAAGCCACGGTCGTGCCCATGCTAAATCGCTTCGCACCCCTCGTGCCTCTCGCACTCGTTACCCTGTTGTTTGGTTGCGCTTCTCACACTCCAGTGTCCCAGCAGCAACAAGCACCACAGGTTCAAACCAGCGTCAAAAATCAGTCTTCCCTGGTCTATCAGGAAGAAGTCGCCACTGAAAAAGAACTGGCTGAATTCGCTGATAACAAGCCTTATCAGTTGCCTGTTCTGGCCGATAGCATCCTTGAGCGTGGCATGTCCCTGATCGGTACCCGTTACCGTTTTGGCGGCTCCTCGGAAGCCGGCTTTGATTGCAGTGGTTTCATCGGTTATCTGTTCCGTGAAGAAGCCGGCATGAACCTGCCGCGCTCGACTCGCGAAATGATCAACGTCGACGCGCCATTGGTTGCCCGCAACAAGCTGCAACCGGGTGACCTGCTGTTCTTCGCTACCAACGGTCGCCGTGGTCGTGTCAGTCACGCCGGGATCTACCTGGGTGACGATCAGTTCATCCACTCCAGCAGCCGCCGTAGCGGTGGCGTTCGGGTAGACAGCCTGGGCGACACTTACTGGAGCAAGACCTTCATCGAAGCCAAGCGCGCACTGGCGATGGCACCGACCGTGGTCACCGCACGTAAATAAGCAGGCATTTTGTAAGGCGAACTTAAAGTCTTACTTGAAGTTTGAAGCGTAGCCGCTAGAATTCTGATCTATTGTTGAAACAAACCGCGTAAGCCCTGCTTACGCGGTTTTGTTTTCAGCGCCACGGCAGAGAAAGCCGCATCCCGATCAGGATTGTTCAGCTTATGTCGACGTCGGCCCGCCTCGCATTCATTGTTCTCGCAGCGCTGCTCAGCGCCTGCGCCAGCCGTACACCGCCTCCGGCGCAAGTGGTACGCACTCCCGTATTCAATCCCTCGCAAAACTTTTCTCCGGTCGCTGAAGACGTACTGTTTCGCGCCTTGGGCCTGGTCGGCACGCCTTATCGTTGGGGCGGCAACACCCCGGATTCGGGTTTTGATTGCAGCGGCCTGATCGGCTACGTGTACCGCGACGCCGCAGGCATCTCGCTGCCGCGCTCCACCCGGGAAATGATCGGTATGCAGGCCCCGGACGTGGGCAAGGATGCGTTGCAAACCGGCGACCTGATCTTTTTCGCCACCAATGGCGGCTCCCAGGTCAGCCATGCCGGCATCTATGTGGGCGAAGGCCGCTTTGTGCATGCCCCGGCCACCGGCGGTACGGTCAAGCTGGACAGCCTGTCCAAGGCCTATTGGCAAAAAGCCTATCTGAGTGCCAAGCGGGTGTTGCAGCCTGAGCATCTGGCGCGCATCCCCTAAGCGCCGTCCCTTGTCGAGGTAGCGATGACCGCCCGAACCCTCAGCCTCGACGACCCCCTCTATCAGTATCTGCTGGACGTCTCCCTGCGCGAGACGCCGTTGCTGCGTCGGCTGCGTGACGAAACCCAGGCCTTGCCCGAGGCTCGCTGGCAGGTGGCGCCGGAGCAGGGGCAATTTCTCGGGTTGCTGGTCAAGTTGCTGGGCGCCCGGCGTTTGCTGGAAGTTGGCACGTTCACCGGCTACAGCGCGCTGTGCATGGCTCAGGCGCTGCCGGAAGGGGGCTCGTTGCTGTGTTGCGACTTGCCGGGAAGCTACAACGCCACCGCCCAGGCGTATTGGCGGGAGGCTGGAGTCGCCGAGCGCATCGAATTGCGCCTGGCACCGGCCCTGGAAACCCTGGCCGCCCTGGAAGCCCAGGGCCAGGGCGCTACCTTCGACTTGATTTTTGTCGACGCCGACAAGGCCAACTACCCACGGTATCTGGAGAGCGCCCTGCGCCTGTTGCGCGAGGGCGGCTTGCTGCTGTTCGACAACACCTTGTGGAGCGGTCGGGTGCTGCAGGAGCAGCCCGACAGTGACGATACCCGTGCCATCCAGCAGCTCAACCTCGCCCTGAAGGATGATCGGCGTGTCGATCTGTCCCTGCTCCCCTTGGGCGATGGCTTGACCTTGTGCCGCAAGCGTTGAGCCTAGGGGGCCTTGCTGGCTGATACGCGCCAGATCGTGTTGCCCACATCGTCCGCCACCAGCAATGCCCCCTGTTTATCCACGGCCACGCCCACCGGACGCCCCATGGCTTTTTCGTCGGCATTGAGGAACCCCGTCAGCAGGTCAATAGGTGCGCCCTGGGGCTTACCGTTGGCGAAGGGCACGAGGATCACTTTGTAGCCGCTGTGGGGTTGGCGATTCCATGAACCGTGCTGGCCGATAAAGGCCCCTTGAGTAAAGGGCGCCGGCAGTTGGCTGCCTTCTGCAAACGCCAGCCCCAGCGACGCGGTATGGGGCCCAACCGCGTAATCCGGGGCAATGGCCTTGGCCACCTGCTGCGGGTTCTGTGGCGTGACTCGCACATCCACGTGTTGCCCGTAATAGCTGAAGGGCCAGCCGTAGAACGCCCCATCCTGCACCGAGGTGATGTAGTCCGGCACCAGGTCGCTGCCGATCTCATCGCGCTCGTTCACCGCTGTCCACAGCTGCCCGCTGTCGGGCTCCCAGGCCAGGCCGTTGGGGTTGCGCAGCCCTGAGGCAAAGATGCGCTGCCGGCCGCTGGCGCGGTCCACTTCCCAGATGGCTGCGCGGCCCTGTTCCTGGTCCAGGCCGTTTTCGCCAACGTTGCTGTTGGAGCCGACCGTGACGTACAGCTTGCTCCCGTCTTTGCTGGCGATGACGTTTTTGGTCCAGTGGTGATTCAGTGTGCCGCTGGGCAAGTCGACGACCTTGGTTGGCGCGACGCTGATTTGGGTGTCGCCCGTCCGGTAGGGAAAACGCAGCAGCCGATCGGTGTCGGCCACATACAGGTCGTTGCCCACGAGAGTCATGCCGAATGGCGAGTTGAGCTGATCGATCAATACCGTACGGGTTTCCGCGACGCCGTCGTGGTCCTGGTCGCGCAGCAGGGTGATGCGGTTGGCACTGGGCACAGCGGCGCCGGCACGGCCCATGACCTTGCCCATGACCCAGCCGCGAATGCCCTTGCTGTCATCGGGTTTGGGTGGCGCATTGGTTTCCGCCACCAGCACGTCACCGTTGGGCAGCACATAGAGCCAGCGTGGGTGGTCCAGGCCTTCGGCAAAGGCGGCGACCTGGGTGCCGGGCGCAGCGATTGGCTTGGCGCCCTGAGGCCAGCCGATCGCCGGGGCGATGTTCAGTGTCGGGATCAGGGTCTTGTTTGGTTCGGGCAGGGTCGGCGTGGGGCCGGTGCCATCGCTGACCTGCAGGCGCGCTGTTTCGCCGCAGGCGGCCAGGCCTGTGGCGACAGCGATCAATAGAAAGGCGTTGGGCTTGAACATGCGGGTTTCCCTATGCGTACACGAGGGGGTGTCTAGTCATAGAGGAACAGCGCTTACCGATGGTTCAAATCGTTCAGCGGGCCTCTTTGAACAGCACGGCGATACCTGGGTGGTAGTTACCGGCCTCGTTGCGCAGCTTGCGGTAGGCGTAGGGGAAGTACCAGGCGACGGCGCAACTGTGTTCCTTCTGCAAGTCGTCGACCATGTCCTGGAGTTCTTCCGGGGTGGCGCTGTGCTGGGCCTTTTGCGGGGCGACAAACAGGCAGCCAAGCCGCAGGTCGCTGGCGTAGCTGATGCTTTTTGCGGCGCTGGTGGCGTCCAGCAAGGCTTGGGTCAGGTTGAGGTTGTTGACCCGTGGCCAGCGCTGGGTGGCCTGGATATAGACGCGCTCGTCCTGGCTGGCAATGTAGAGGTCGGCGCGGCTGTTGCGATCGCCGTCTTCCTGCTGTTTTTTGCTCTGGGTCTGTTCCAGGGTGACCATTTCCGCCATCCAGGCTGCGGCAGACAGCAGGCCCAGGTTGGCGTGTTCATCGAACCAGTACGGTGTTTCGTTATCGCCGCGCACCGCGTTGTAGCGGTCAATGCAATCGAACCAGCGCTCCAGCAGGGGGCGCAGGAATTCCAGTCGTGGATTGCTGATGGTCATGCCTTGCATCGAACTCACCCTTATTGTTTGTGATTGGTCTGGGTACTTTTGCGGTTATGGCTATTTGATATCATTGCTTCCAGTGTGGCACAAGATTGGCGTCATTTTATTGATCTGTGGCCGTCTCCACGTGTCGCCGACGGCCGGCTTTAATTGACGCTCCACCCCCAACCCTCTAACCTTCGCGACTTGTTTCAGGTGCTCTGTGGCCCACGGTCGACAGAGTGAAACAGGGAAGCCGGTGAGTGCACGTTCCCCCAGTGGAACGGACGACGATTCCGGCGCTGCCCCCGCAACGGTAAATGAGTCAAGACTGCGCCTGATGCCACTGTGTCGAGTTCGATGCGGGAAGGCGCGCGGTCCGGCAGTGATGCCCCTCATGAGCCCGGAGACCGGCCTGATCCATCCAACGGCATCACGGTGGGCGATGCCAGGCTTGCGCCTTCTATACCCTTTTTTCCTGCCCCCCGTTATCCAGCCCCAACGGAGAGCTGCCCCATGACTGAATCCCCCGATCGTGACGAACGCCATGTGGCGCGGATGTTGCGCAAAAAAGCCGTGATCGACGAACGTATCGCCAACTCGCCCAACCAGTGCGGTTTGCTGCTGGTGTTGACTGGCAATGGCAAAGGCAAGAGCAGTTCGGCTTTCGGCATGCTCGCGCGCTCCATGGGCCACGGCATGCAATGCGGCGTGGTGCAATTCATCAAGGGCCGCAACAGCACCGGCGAAGAGTTGTTCTTCCGGCGTTTTCCCGAGCAAGTGCGCTTTCATGTGATGGGCGAGGGCTTTACCTGGGAGACCCAGGATCGCCAGCGTGATATCGCCGCCGCCGAAGCCGCATGGGCCGTGTCCCGCGAGTTGCTGCGCGACCCGTCCATCGGCCTGGTGGTGCTCGACGAACTTAATATTGCCCTCAAGCACGGTTACCTGGACCTGGATCAGGTGCTCAGCGACCTGCAGGCCCGTCCGCCCATGCAGCATGTGGTGGTGACCGGCCGTGGTGCCAAGCCGGAGATGATCGAGTTGGCCGATACCGTCACCGAAATGGGCGTGGTCAAGCACGCCTTTCAGGCTGGCATCAAGGCGCAGAAAGGGGTTGAACTGTGAGCGTCCCAGCATGAGTGAAGTTCGTCATTGCCCGGCGGTGTTGATCGCCGCACCGGCCTCCGGCCAGGGCAAGACCACCGTGACCGCTGCCCTGGCGCGCTTGCACCGTAACCAGGGGCGCAAGGTGCGGGTGTTCAAGTGCGGCCCGGACTTTCTTGACCCGATGATCCTTGAGCGCGCCAGTGGCGCACCGGTTTATCAGTTGGACATGTGGATGGTCGGCGAGCAGGAGAGCCGGCGTCTGTTGTGGGACGCCGCGGGCGAGGCCGATCTGATCCTGATCGAAGGGGTCATGGGGTTGTTCGACGGTACGCCGTCCAGCGCCGATCTGGCCCGGCACTTTGGCGTGCCGGTGCTGGGGGTGATCGATGGCACGGCCATGGCCCAGACGTTCGGTGCCCTGGCGTTGGGGTTGGCCCGTTATCAGCCCGATTTGCCGTTTGCCGGGGTGCTGGCCAATCGGGTCGGCACCCTGCGTCACGCGCAGTTGCTCGAAGGCAGCTTGACCGAAGGGCTGCGTTGGTATGGCGCGTTGTCCCGGGAGATCGGGATCGAATTGCCGAGCCGGCATCTGGGCCTGGTGCAGGCCAGCGAGCTGAATGATCTGGACGTGCGTTTGGACGCCGCGGCGCAAGCCCTGGCCAGCAGTTGCGAAGTGGCCCTGCCGCCGGCCGTGGCCTTTGCCGCTCCCCAGGTGCAGCCAGCCGAGCCGTTGCTGGAGGGGGTGCGGATCGCCGTTGCCCGTGACGAGGCTTTCGCCTTTACCTACGGCGCCAGCCTGGACCTGCTGCGGGCGATGGGGGCTGAACTGGCGTTTTTCTCGCCGATCCATGACCACCACCTACCCGAAGCCGACAGCCTGTACCTGCCGGGTGGTTACCCGGAGTTGCATCATCAAGCGCTAGCGGCCAATGCCTCGATGCTGGCGGCCATCCGCGCCCACCACGAAGCGGGCAAACCCTTGCTCGCAGAGTGCGGCGGCATGTTGTACCTGCTGGACTCCTTAACTGATGTCGAGGGCCAGCGTGCCGAGTTGCTGGGGTTGCTGCCGGGTGACGCGGTGATGCAAAAGCGTCTGGCGGCCCTGGCCCTGCAGGCGGTCGAGCTGCCGGAAGGCGCATTGCGCGGCCACACCTATCACCATTCGCTGACCACCACCGAGCAGGTGCCCATCGCCCGTGGCCTGAGCCCCAATGGCGGGCGCGGCGCGGAAGCGGTGTATCGCGACGGTCGGATGACGGCTTCCTACGTGCATTTCTACTTTCCCTCCAATCCCGCTGCGGTGGCGGCCTTGCTGGCGCCTGACGCCCATGGCAGCCGAGGGCGTGGCGAGTGACTGAGCTGGCTTTTTCCGAGGCAGAGCGTGAGGCGGTGTATCGCGCCATCGCCGAGCGCCGCGACATGCGTCATTTCACCGGTGGTGGCGTCGAGCCGGAGTTGTTGCGGCGCCTGCTGGAAGCAGCGCATCAGGCGCCCAGTGTCGGCTTGATGCAACCCTGGCGTTTTATCCGCATCAGCGATCGCGGGTTGCGCGGCCAGGTCCAGCAACTGGTGGAGGAGGAGCGGGTGCGCACCGCCGAAGCCTTGGGCGAACGCTCAGACGAGTTTATGAAGCTCAAGGTCGAAGGCATCAATGACTGCGCCGAGGTGCTGGTCGCGGCGTTGATGGATGACCGTGAACGGCATATCTTCGGCCGCCGTACCTTGCCGGAAATGGACCTGGCATCGCTGTCATGCGCGATCCAGAACCTGTGGCTGGCGGCCCGCGCCGAGGGCTTGGGCATGGGCTGGGTGTCGCTGTTCGAACCGCAAGCCCTGGCGGACCTGTTGGGCCTGCCCCCCGGGGCCAAGCCGCTGGCGGTGTTGTGCCTGGGGCCAGTAAGCGAATTTTATCCGGCGCCCATGCTGGTGCTGGAAGGCTGGGCGCAACCGCGTCCGCTGAATGAACTGTTGTTTGAGAATTACTGGGGAGTGGGTCAATGAGTGTGGCGTTGCTGAGTGTCGCCGGGGTCGCGCTGGATGCGCTGCTGGGCGAACCCAAACGCTGGCATCCGCTGGTGGCGTTCGGCGCGTTGGCCGATCGTATCGAGCAACGTTTCAACTCAGGTGGCCGCGGCTGGCGCAGCCATGGCGTGACCGCCTGGGTGTTGGCGGTATTGCCCCTGACCTTGTTGGCCACGGCGCTGTCCTGGCTGCCCTATATCGGCTGGCTGGTGGAAATCCTGGCGCTGTATTGCGCCCTTGGCCTGCGCAGCCTGGGTGAACACGTGCAGCCGGTGGCCCAGGCCTTGCGCGGTGGTGACCTGGAGACGGCGCGGCAGCGGGTCGGTTATCTGGTCAGCCGGGAAACGAGTGAACTGGACGCCACCGACGTGGCCCGTGCCGCCACCGAATCGGTGCTGGAAAATGGCAGCGACGCGGTGTTCGCGGCGCTGTTCTGGTTTGCCGTCGCCGGTGCGCCAGGGGTGGTGTTGTACCGGTTGAGCAATACCCTGGACGCGATGTGGGGCTATCGCAATGAACGCTTTGAGCGTTTCGGCTGGGCGGCGGCCAAAATCGATGACCTGCTCAACTACATTCCGGCGCGTTTGGTGGCCCTGACGTACGCGTTGCTGGGCAAGACTCGCCTGGCCTTGAGTTGCTGGCGACGCCAGGGGCCGACCTGGGACAGCCCCAACGCCGGTCCGGTCATGGCCGCCGGCGCCGGTGCCCTGGGGGTTGAGCTGGGCGGCGCGGCCACCTACCACGGCGAGTTGCATCAGCGGCCGACGCTGGGTGAGGGGGCCGTGGCGGACGCCGACGCCATCGAGCGTGGTTGGCAACTGGTGCAGCGCGGGGTCTGGTTGTGGCTGTTGATCCTCTGCGTGGGGGCGGAATTTTATGCTTGAGCATGGCGGCCGGTTACGCCAGGCGGCGCAGCAATACGGTATTGCCGAGGAGGCCTGGCTGGACCTGTCCAGCGGCCTCGCGCCCTGGCCCTTTGCAGTGCCGGACATCCCCTTGCGCGCCTGGGCTCGCCTGCCGGAAACCGATGACGGCCTGGAGCAGGCCGCGTGCGCCTATTACGGCGTGAGCCAGGTGTTGCCGGTGGCGGGCTCCCAGGCGGCGATTCAACTGCTGCCGCGCCTACGGCGGCCGGGCAAGGTTGGCGTGCTGTCACCTTGTTATGCCGAGCATGCCGAAGCCTGGCGGCGCAGCGGTTACATCGTGCGCGAAGTGCTGGAGCAGGAAGTGGACTTTTTCCTCGACAGCCTGGACGTGTTGGTGGTGGTCAACCCGAACAACCCCACGGGGCTGAGCCTGTCGCCTCAGCGCCTGCTGGACTGGCACGCACGCCTGGCCCAGCGCGGCGGCTGGCTGGTGGTGGACGAGGCCTTTATGGATAACACCCCGCACCTGAGCCTGGCGGCCCATACCCAGCAGGTTGGGCTGATTGTGTTGCGCTCCTTTGGCAAGTTCTTCGGCCTGGCCGGGGTGCGCCTGGGGTTTGTCCTCGCGGAACGCAAGCTGCTCCGGTTGCTGGCCGAACAGGTCGGGCCCTGGGCGGTCAGCGGGCCGACTCGGGTACTGGGCCAGGCCTGCCTGCGCGATACCGAAGGGCAGCGGCGCCAACGCCTGCGCACTGAAGAGGCGAGCCTGCGTCTGGCCCAGATGCTGGCGCAGAACGGCTTGAAACCCCATGGCGGCTGCGCCTTGTTCCAGTGGCTGATCCACGCCGACGCCGAGCGCTTGCACGAATTCTTGGCGCAGCGCGGCATCCTCTTGCGCCTGTTCGTGCACAACAGCAGCCTGCGCTTTGGCCTGCCGGCCGACGAAGCCGATTGGGCGCGTCTTGAACAGGCGCTGCAAGCCTATTCCAAGGAACATCCATGAGCACATTGATGGTCCAGGGCACCACCTCGGATGCCGGTAAAAGCACATTGGTGACGGCCCTGTGTCGCTGGCTGGTACGCCAGGGCGTGGCGGTGGTGCCGTTCAAACCGCAGAACATGGCCCTCAACAGTGCGGTCACTGCCGATGGCGGCGAGATCGGCCGGGCCCAGGCGGTGCAGGCTCAGGCGTCTTTCCTTGAGCCCCACACCGACATGAATCCGGTGCTGCTCAAACCCAACAGCGATACCGGGGCCCAGGTGATCATTCACGGGCGTGCCGTCACCAGCATGAATGCGGTGGCCTATCACGACTACAAAGCCATCGCCATGCAGGCGGTGCTGGCCTCTCACCAGCGCCTGAGCGCGACCTATCCGGTGGTGATGGTCGAAGGCGCCGGCTCGCCGGCGGAGATCAACCTGCGTGCCGGCGATATTGCCAACATGGGCTTTGCCGAGGCGGTGGATTGCCCGGTGCTGCTGATCGCCGATATCAATCGCGGCGGTGTGTTCGCCCACTTGGTCGGCACCCTGGAGTTGCTTTCGCCCAGCGAGCAGGCGCGGGTCAAAGGTTTCATCATCAACCGCTTCCGTGGCGATATCGCTTTACTGCAACCGGGGCTGGATTGGCTGGAAGCCAGGACCGGCAAACCGGTGATCGGCGTATTGCCCTACGTGCTGGACCTGCACCTGGAAGCCGAGGACGGCATCGACCAGCGCCAGGCCGACAAGGTCGAGCAGGTATTGAAGGTGGTGGTGCCGGTGCTGCCGCGCATCAGCAATCACACCGACTTCGATCCGCTGCGCCTGCACCCTCAGGTGGATTTGCAATTCGTCGGCCCCGGCCAGGACATCCCTCCCGCAGACCTGATCATTCTCCCCGGCTCCAAGAGCGTGCGCGGCGATCTGGCCTACCTGCGCGCCAATGGCTGGGAGACGGCGATTGCCCGGCACCTGCGCTACGGCGGCAAAGTGCTGGGAATCTGCGGCGGCTTGCAGATGCTGGGCCAGCAGGTGCATGACCCGCTGGGCCTGGAAGGGGCGGCCGGTTCCAGTGCCGGCCTGGGCCTGCTGGACTTTGAAACGGTGCTCGAAGAAGAGAAGCAACTGCGCAATGTGCGCGGGCGCCTGGGCCTGGAGAACGCCGAGGTCAGCGGCTATGAAATTCATGCCGGGGTCACCCGTGGGCCGGCCCTGGAGCGAGCCGCCGTGTACCTGGACGACGGTCGTTGCGACGGTGCCCAGAGCGCCGACGGGCAGATCTTCGGCACCTACCTGCATGGGCTGTTCGAGTCCCCGGCGGCCAGCAGCGCACTGTTGCGTTGGGCCGGCCTGGCCGAGGTGCAAACGGTTGACTACCACGGCTTGCGTGAGCGCGATATCGAGCGCCTGGCGGACCTGGTGGAGCAGCACCTGGATACCCGCTATTTGCGCGAACTCTGTGGGCTCCCGGCTTAGTAGAGCGGCGCTTCTTTTTCATTTCATAGGTGTTCCAGCATGCTGCAACTGATCCTCGGCGGTGCCCGTTCCGGCAAGAGTCGCCTGGCTGAACAACTGGCCCAGGGCACGGGCCTGGCGGTGACCTACATCGCCACCAGCCAGCCGCTGGATGGCGAGATGAGCGAGCGTGTTCGCCAGCATCGCCAGCGTCGTCCGGCGGACTGGGGCCTGATCGAAGAGCCCCTGGCCCTGGCGCGGGTGCTGCAAGAAGCGGCTCGGCCCGATCAGTGCCTGCTGGTGGACTGCCTGACCCTATGGCTGACCAACCTGCTGATGCTCGAAGACCCGCAGCGACTGGTCGCCGAGCGTGACGCGTTGCTGCACGGCCTGGCTGAACTGCCGGGTGAAATTATTGTTGTCAGCAACGAGACCGGAATGGGTGTCGTGCCGCTGGGCGAATTGACTCGCCGCTATGTCGATGAAGCCGGTTGGTTGCATCAAGCCCTGGCCGAGCGTTGTCAGCGAGTGGTGCTGACGGTGGCCGGCCTGCCCCTGACTTTGAAAGGAACTGCGTTATGAATCACTCCTGGTGGCTGGAACCGTGCAAGGCCGTTGATATCCAGGTCCTTGAGCAAGCCGAAGCCCGTCAGCAGCAACTGACCAAGCCGGCCGGTTCCCTCGGGCAGCTGGAGCACCTGGCGGTGCAACTGGCCGGCTTGCAGGGGCGGCTGAAGCCGAGCCTGGAGCAGCTGTGGATTGCCATCTTTGCCGGCGATCACGGGGTGGTGGCGGAAGGGGTGTCGGCCTACCCGCAAGCGGTCACCGGGCAGATGCTGTTGAACTTCGTCAGCGGCGGCGCGGCCATCAGCGTTCTGGCGCGGCAGTTGGGGGCGCAGTTGGAGGTGGTCGACCTGGGGACGGTGACCCCGGACTTGAAGCTGCCAGGGGTTCGGCACCTGAACCTGGGGGCCGGCACGGCCAATTTCACCCAGGGGCCGGCCATGACTCAGGCCCAGGGCGAACTGGCCCTGCAGGCTGGGCGTGACAGTGCGCGTCGGGCCCAGGCCGCCGGTGCCCAGTTGTTTATCGGCGGAGAGATGGGCATCGGCAACACCACGGCGGCCAGCGCCATTGCCTGCGCGTTGCTGGACATTCCGGTGGCGCAACTGGCGGGGCCGGGTACCGGCCTGAATGCCGCCGGGGTCAACCACAAGGCCCAGGTGATCGAGCGTGCGTTGGCGGTGCACGCGGCTCAGCGGGGTGACGTCCTGCAGACCTTGTTCAACCTCGGCGGCTTTGAAGTCGCGGCGTTGGTGGGGGCGTATCTGGCCTGTGCCCAGGAGGGCATCGCGGTGCTGGTGGATGGCTTTATCTGCAGCGTCGCGGCGTTGGTCGCCGTGCGCTTGAATCCGGCCTGCCGCCCTTGGCTGCTGTTCGGGCACCGTGGCGCAGAGCCGGGCCACCGGCATGTGCTGCAGACCCTTGAGGCTCAGCCGTTGCTGGATCTGGGGTTGCGCCTGGGCGAGGGCAGCGGCGCGGCGTTGGCGGTGCCGTTGCTGCGTCTGGCCTGCGACCTGCACGGGCAGATGGCGACCTTCGCCGAGGCGGCTGTGGCCGATCGTCCGGCATGACCTTGATTCTCGACCTGTTGCGCCATGGTGAGACCGAACTGGGTGGCGGCTTGCGCGGCAGCCTGGACGATGCGCTGACCGCCAAGGGCTGGGCGCAGATGCGCGACACCGTTGAGGGCCAGGGTCCCTGGGATCGCTTGGTGAGTTCACCGCTGCAACGCTGCGCACGTTTCGCCGATGAACTGGGGGGGCGTCTCGGCTTGCCAGTGACCCTGGAACCGGGTCTGCAGGAACTGCACTTCGGCGTCTGGGAGGGGCAAAGCGCGGCGGCCTTGATGGACACCGATGCTGAGGCGCTGGGCCGGTTCTGGGCCGATCCCTATGGCTTCACGCCGCCTCAAGGTGAGCCGGTGCTGGCTTTCTCCGAGCGGGTGCTGGCGGCGGTCGAGCGCTTGCGGCTGGCCTACGCTGGCGAGCGGGTCTTGCTGATCAGCCATGGCGGGGTGATGCGCCTGTTACTGGCCAGGGCCCGGGGCTTGCCTCGGGAGCAATTGCTGAATGTCGAGGTCGCTCACGGCGCGCTGTTCTCGTTGCGCGTTGGTGCCGATGGGTTGTTGAGCGAGGGCGTCTGAGCATGTTGCCTTTCTGGATTGCCCTGCAGTTTCTCAGCAGCCTGCCCATTCGCTTGCCGGGCATGCCCGAGCCTCAGGAACTGGGGCGCTCCTTGCTGTTCTATCCGTTGGTGGGGCTGCTGTTTGGCGCGCTGTTGTGGGCCTTGAACGCTTTGCTGGCCGGAGCTCCGGTGTTGCTGCATGCGGCGCTGTTGCTCGCTGCCTGGGTCTGGCTCAGCGGCGGGTTGCATCTGGATGGGTTGGCGGACAGCGCTGATGCCTGGCTGGGCGGTTTCGGTGATCGTGAGCGCACCTTGAGCATCATGAAGGACCCGCGCAGCGGCCCGATTGCCGTGATTACGTTGGTGCTGGTGTTGCTGCTCAAGTTCACGGCGCTGGTGGCCCTGATCGAGGGGCAACACGCTGAGGCCTTGTTGTTGGCGCCGCTGCTCGGTCGCAGTGCCTTGCTCGGGTTGTTTTTGACTACGCCGTACGTGCGCTCTGGTGGCTTGGGGCAGGCTTTGGCGGATCACTTGCCGCGCCGTGCCGGTCGCCAGGTGCTGTTGCTCAGTGGTCTGGCCTGTGTGCTGATTGCCGGTTACCCGGGGCTGTTTGCCCTGGCCCTGGCCCTGGCGTTGTTCGGCTGGCTGCGCTGGCTGATGATGCAACGCCTGGCGGGCACCACGGGGGACACCGCAGGAGCCTTGCTGGAATTGCTTGAGGTGGCGGTATTGGTGGGGCTGGCGCTGCTGTAATTACGCGGTGCTCGTGACCCTGAAAAATCTTGCTTTCCGTTAATCCCGGGTATATACACGCACCATGCTTCCTTCCCAATGTTTGTGCATCAACCTGCGTCGCGCCGCCCGGGGTGTCAGCAGGCACTACGACGGCGCCCTCGACGGCTTCGGGATCAACGTCGCCCAATATTCCTTGCTGTGCAATCTGCAGCGATTGCAGGAGCCGAGCATCTCCAGCCTGGCGGAAGCCATGGGCCTGGATCGCAGCACCCTCGGGCGCAACTTGCGGGTGTTGGAGGGCGAAGGTTTGCTGACCCTGGCCGAGGGAGAGGACCAGCGTAATCGTATTGTTCGCCTCACGGCTGCGGGCGAGGAGCGGCTACAGGCCGCCTTGCCGGCTTGGGAGGCGGCCCAGGAGCGCCTGATCGAGCGCCTGGGTGTGGAAAAACGCGAGGCCCTGTTGGCCTTGCTTAACGAACTGGCTTGACGCCCCTGCGTTTGCCTATAAGCGGGTATATACCCGCAAGCGGAGAATAAGAATGACATCGATGTGGCGTACCAGTGGCTGGGTTCTGCTCGGCAGTGCGTTGATCCTGGCGCTGTCCCTGGGGGTCAGGCACGGGTTTGGTTTGTTCCTGCCACCGATGAGCGCTCAGTTTGGCTGGGGGCGTGAAGTCTTTGCCTTCGCCATCGCCCTGCAAAACCTGATTTGGGGCCTGGCCCAACCCTTTACCGGCGCCCTGGCCGACCGCTTCGGGGCGGCCAAAGTGGTGTTGGTGGGCGGTGTGCTCTATGCCGTCGGCCTGTTGTTCATGGGCTTGGCCGACTCGCCGATGTCCCTGTCCTTGAGTGCGGGCCTGTTGATCGGTATCGGCCTGTCCGGGACCTCGTTCTCGGTGATTCTCGGGGTGGTGGGGCGCGCGGTGCCGGCCGAGAAACGCAGCATGGGCATGGGTATTGCCAGCGCCGCGGGGTCTTTTGGCCAGTTCGCGATGTTGCCAGGCACCCTGGGTTTGATCGGCTGGCTCGGTTGGTCGAGCGCGTTGTTGGTCCTTGGCCTGTTGGTGGCGTTGATCGTGCCGCTGGTGAGCATGCTCAAGGACAAGCCATTGCCGGTCCTTGGGCATGAGCAGAGCCTCTCTCAGGCGCTGCGTGAGGCTTGTTCCCATTCGGGGTTCTGGCTGCTGGCCTTCGGCTTTTTTGTCTGTGGCTTCCAGGTGGTGTTTATTGGCGTGCACCTGCCGGCCTATCTGGTGGATCAGCATTTGCCGGCCACAGTGGGCACCACGGTGCTGGCGCTGATCGGTTTGTTCAATATCTTCGGCACCTACACCGCCGGCTGGCTGGGCGGGCGCATGTCCAAGCCGCGCCTGCTGACCGGCCTGTACTTGCTGCGCGCCGTGGTGATCGGCTTGTTCCTCTGGTTGCCAGTGACTCAGACCAGCGCTTACCTGTTCGGCATGGCCATGGGGTTTCTCTGGCTGTCCACCGTGCCCCTGACCAATGGCACGGTGGCCACCCTGTTCGGTGTACGTAACCTGTCCATGCTCGGTGGCATTGTCTTTCTGTTCCATCAACTGGGTTCGTTTCTGGGTGGCTGGCTCGGTGGCGTGGTGTATGACCGCACCGGGAGTTACGACCTGATATGGCAGGTGGCGATTCTTCTGAGTCTGCTGGCGGCAGCCCTCAACTGGCCTGTGCGCGAGCGTCCGGTGGCGCGCCTGCAAGCGAGCGCGGCGTGAGGCGCAGCTTGTTCTGCGGCATCGCCCTGGCAGCGGTCATGGCGCTGCTGTGGCTGGCCTGGTGGGGCTGGCAGCGCGGTGGGTTGGCGCTGATGCAGTTGGGCATGGGCGCTTGCTAGACCGGCGAGGGGGCGAGTAACGTCATCCTTTGACGATCCTTCAAGGACACTGGACATGGTGATGCGCTGGTTTGTTGTTCCGACTGTGCTGGTTGCGTTTGCGACTTCGACCTGGGCGGCGGAATGCCCCTCGGTGCTGCAAGGCTCCGTGCAAAAGCTGCGGTCAAAAGAGTCCATTGACTTGTGCCAGCAGTTTGCGGGTAAGCCGCTGGTGGTGGTCAATACCGCGAGCTTTTGCGGCTTTGCCCCTCAATTCAAAGGCCTTGAGGCGCTGTACCAGCGTTACAAGGGCCAGGGGCTGGAGGTGTTGGGCGTGCCCTCCAATGACTTCAAGCAAGAGTCCAAGGATGGCGAGGAGACAGCCAAGGTCTGCTACGTCAATTACGGTGTGACCTTCACCATGACCGAGCCGCAAAAGGTCAAGGGTGACGACGCGGTTCACCTGTTCAAGGTCTTGGCCCAGCAGAGCAGCGCACCGAAGTGGAATTTTTACAAATACGTGGTGGATCGTCAGGGCAAGGTGATTGCCAGTTTCTCAAGCCTGACCAAGCCCGATGACCCCGCATTGATTGAAGCCGTGGAAAAAGCCCTGGCTTCACAACCCTAAGCTCGCCAGCACAGGCCTTTTGTAGGCGTCGGCTTGCCGGCGACGCCTTCCTCAATGACGCCCTCAGCCGACAACCAACAAAAAAAGCCCCGCATCCAAGGATGCGGGGCTTTTTCATTTGGCTGGCGAGCAGCGCTCACCCTCCACGTTAGAAGCGGTAGGTGGCCCCTACGCCAAAACCATTGGCGCTGTTTTTGTATTCGGCGCTGTAGTTTTGGTTGAGCTCGTTGCTGCCGCCAACCTTGACCTTTTCTTCCTTGAGATAGGAGTAGGCCACGTCGATGGTCAGGTCATCGGTTGGGCTCCAGCCAGCGCCTAGGCTGAAGATCGTGCGGTCACCGGTAGGAATGCGTGGCGAACGATCGGTGTTGTTGGTCGGCGCCTGGTCGAAGGTCAGGCCGGTACGCAGTACCCACTGCTTGTTCAACTGGTAGGAAGTACCAATGGCGTACGCCCAGGTGTCGTGCCAGTTCTGTTCTTCGGTGATGCTGTCCAGCCCAAGAATGGGGGCGAGGCCGCCGCCGGTGGTGGCGCTGACACCTTCGTTGTTGACGGTGATTTCTTTCAGTCGGCTCCAGCGGGTCCAGGTGGTACCGGCATAGAGTTTCCAGGCATCGTTCAGGTCCTGGGTGACCGAGAGGTCATAGGATTCCGGGGTTTCGATTTTCAGCGAAGCGTCGTAGCGGTTGCTTCTCAGGAGCAATGGGTTGGTGCCCGCGCCTGCGGTGACCTCGGTGTGGCCTTCCAGCTTGTAGTTGACCTTGGAGTGGTAGGTCAGGCCGACGCGTGTGGTGTCGGTGGCTTGCACCAGAACACCGATGTTGAAGCCGTACCCGATGTCGTCACCCTTGATCTTCACGTTGCCGTCGTTGGGCGAGACAGGCGTGGTCAGGGCTGATTCCAGGGTCCCGGAAATACGGTTGATGGTCGGGCCAAAACCTACCGAGACCTTGTCGTTGAAGGCATAGCTGACGGTCGGCTGGAAGGTCACGACTTTAACTTCGCTGTTGCTGCCGAAGTTACGGCCCTGGAAGTTGCTTTCGTAGTTGGTCACCAGGCCGAACGGTGCGTAGACTCCGAGGCCGAAAGCCCAATGGTCGTCGATTGGCTTGACGTAGTAACCCATGGGTACGGCGGTGAACGGCACCATGTCGCCTTTGTTGGTCCCCGATTGGCTGCCGCTGGCATCGTTGATGTCGGTGGAGGCGTCGATCGCCGCCAGGCCGCCAGTCACTTGTTGGCGTTTCAGACGCGACATACCGGCCGGGTTGCCAAACACGGTGCTTGCATCATCGGCAGAGGAAGAGCGACCTGCGAAACCAGTACCCATCCCGCTGATGCTTTGTTCGTTGAGGGCAAAGCCGCTCGCGAAGAGTTGGCTGGAGGCCAGGGCAACGGCGAGGCTGATGGTGGATTTGAGCATTACTTTTTTCATTATTAGAACTCCTGGTGATCACCGGGGCGAAAATTACCAACATTTTGATCCCAGCGCTATAGGCGGAAACAGTTGATTTAGAGCGGTTTTGTAGGACAATCCGACCAAATTGGCGATTTTTCACCGATTTTAAAAAGGTCGATCAGCAGGCGAGTGGGCTTGGCGGCGAGACACAGGTTTGCCAGGCACAGGTGAAGTCCCTGAGACGTCCTTGTGGTTGAAAGGTCTTCCTCCAGATGCGGGCCATACCGATCAAATCGTCGGCGGCCGGGAGCGGAGTGTGCTGTTCTTCGATCAATAGCCAGGCGATGGCGGTGGCGTAACGCAGGTTGACGGTAAGTTCCAGGTGGGGCCCGTTGAGGAACGCATGCTGGCTGGCCAGCCCGCGTACCAGGCTGGCGCGCTCGGGGTCCAGGGCCAGGTAATGATCCCAGAGGGCTTGGTGGCGCAGCTCGGCGATGCGATACAGGCCATGGCCACGTCGATCATGCAGGGCGGAGCCCAGTGCGGATTGGCTGGCGGCGATGCCCAGCAATAAGCTTTCAGCGGTTTTGCTGTGGCTGCCCAGGTAAATCAGCGTCGGGCGGATGACATAGCGGCACAGTTCGCTGGCGGCGATACCCATAAAGCCCTCGAAGCGTGAAAGTGACCGGCGAGGTCTGGGGGGGGGCTTGGCAGCTGTGAGTCGGGTCAGGCTCGCCGGAAGCGGTGTGTGCCGCCTGAGTTGAAGTGTAGTGTCATATCTTTGATGTAAAGGTCTGTTTTTAAAATATTTCCGTCTTCTTGTTATAAGGCTTATAGCTGTTGGTGTTGTTCATTTGCCTTTGCATGCGCGAAATTCGGGCAAGAAAAAGCCCCGCTGTTCAGGCGAGGCTTTGAGGGGGTTCAGCGTTCTGGCGTTTTTAGGCAACCAGTGCCTGACGCGTACGCTCGATGACCGCTTGCAGCGGTTCGGCGCTGGAATACTGGTCGGGGTACAGGCGTTCGCTGTGACGGGCGATACCGTGTTCGTTGACCAGGGTGAAGCTGAAGCAGCCTTTGCGAGCGGCCATGATCAGGCAGTTCATTGGAGCAAAAGCATTGGTGAGGGTGCGAATGGCATCCTGAGTGTGGATTTGAGTCGACATAGTTATTAGGTGTTCCTACAAATGACACGGTTAAGAACCGTGCAACGTTAAAACGTTCCAGTAACGTCGACCACCATTGGTCTGACGAAGAACCTGACTGGAACAAAGCAGCCAGTGGCAAGCGCGTTAATAAGTGTGCGCTAAGGCTGGCAGGTAGGTACTTAGGAGGGCAGGCAGCACGACGGGGGCAAAGGTTCTGGGCCCCAGGTGAAGATCCTGATCAATTTGCAGGTTGGTTAGGTCAGAGTAAAAAAGACTTGGCGACGGCTCTTGAGAATTGCTCAAGGTGGCGTCTGCGTAAGTTTTACCTGGAAACCATCGAGGTGGTCGATCCCTTGTTGTCGATGCCGTTCCGCGTTGTCGGGAAGGGTATCGGGGGACTTTTTCGACCAGAATTGACTTTTCAGCTTGGTACAAACGGGGCGGATGATAACGGATCGAATCCTGGATGGGAAGGCCTGATGCAAAAGTATTTTTTTGAGCAGCCGATCAGGAATTTTCTCGTGCAGATGTGCGAAAGCCAGGCAGGCCATAGGGTGTCGATCCGTATGGAGGTTGTCACCGTTGTTCTCCACAAATTGGGCAAAAAAATGCGCCCCTATAACGGCTGGAATGCCACTTGTGCACATTAGTTGCGCTGCCAGTGACCGGGTCGCCCTCGCGTATCCGGTTCCCTCCATTGCCTGCGCTGAAAATTTAAGTCAATGAAAAACATCGGTTTTTTTTACTGGTGAAAAAATCGTCAGTTTGACTGGGGGGGCCGTATCTTGGGGCTTTGAGGGCGTTGTGGAGGGGTTGTCCACTGAGTTATCCACAGCTTCTGTGGATTGTCCCGAGCGCTTGCTCTAGCACGGGCGTACCGGCTTTTTCGGACTTTACCCCAGCGAAAAAAGGAGTAGAGTGGCGCGCCTTCCGATCTGCCCCACAGTGCTTTATGAAGTTTCGCTCAGTATCACCATCTGTTACCGCAACGCCGTCCAGTGTTACCGAACCCAAGCGTTTTTCCATGCGTGTGGCCATGTGGCTGCTCGACAGCCCGCGCCTGGGTGAAAACCCCAATATCAAGCATTTTGCCGGTCGCCTGCTCAAGCAGCCGGCGCGGGAAGGGGTGGTCGCGGCGCAAAGCCGTTTGGGCCAGTTGATGTGTCGCGAATGCGGCAATGCCCGGGACCGCCGGATTGGTCATGACTTGTTGCGCCAGGCTGCCCGAGCGGGTGATCGACGTGCCCAACGCGAGCTGGGCCAGCTCGAAGACTGAGCTGTCCAAGGCGGGACGGCTTGGTTAACCTTCACACCTCATTTCACGGGCGGGAGTCGCTATGGCTATGGACTTGACCAGCATCTTGCTCGGTCTGGCTGGGGCAGCGCTGCCCTTGTTGATGCTGGCCTGGCAACTGCAACGCCGAGTGAGTTCCCGCCAAACCGAGTTGTCGCTGCTGGAAGAGCGCCTGGCCACGGCGCTTCTGGCTCAGGAAGGGCTCGCAGCGCAGTTGGATGCCTGCCGTGATGAAGTCAGTGACCTGAGCCAGGCCAACACCTTGAAGCAAGCCGACCTGGCGGCGATCCGCCGTGAAGTCGAACTGCTGCAGATCGACCGCGACAATGCCCGCGATGCCGCTCATGCCTGGAACCTCGAACGTGCCAGCAAAGAGGCTGAGCTGCGGCGCCTGGATGCCCAGGCGCGGCGCTCAGTGCCGAATTGCGCGAGCAGCAGGACAGCCACCAGCAACGTTTGACTGACCTGCAAGGCTCACGGGACGAGCTGCGTGCCCAGTTCGCTGAATTGGCTGGCAAGATTTTCGATGAGCGCGAGCAGCGTTTCGCCGAAACCAGCCAGCAGCGCCTGGGACAATTGCTGGACCCGCTCAAGGAACGCATCCAGTCCTTTGAAAAACGAGTCGAGGAAAGCTACCAGTCCGAGGCCCGGGAGCGTTTTTCCCTGGCCAAGGAACTGGAGCGCCTGCAGCAGTTGAACCTGCGGCTGAGCGACGAGGCGACCAACCTCACCCGCGCCCTGAAAGGGCAGAAGACTCAAGGCAACTGGGGCGAGTTGATCCTGGAGCGGGTGCTGGAGCACGCCGGTCTGGAGAAGGGCCGTGAGTACCAGACCCAGGTCAGCCTCAAAGGTCCGGATGGCGAGCGCTTCCAGCCGGACGTGCTGATCATGTTGCCCGGTGACAAGCAGGTGGTGGTGGACTCCAAAGTCAGCCTGACGGCCTATCAGCAATACGTCAGTGCCGATGATCCGGCGGTTTCCCAGGCGGCCCTGAAACAGCACGTGCTGTCGTTGCGCAATCACGTGAAGGGCTTGTCGGGCAAGGACTACAAGCGTCTGGAAGGCTTGCACAGCCTGGATTTCGTGCTGCTGTTCGTGCCCATCGAGGCGGCGTTTTCGGCGGCGCTGCAGGCCGAGCCGAATCTGTTTCAGGAAGCGTTCGATCGGCACATCGTGATTGTCAGCCCAACGACCTTGTTGGCGACTTTGCGAGTGATCGACAGCCTGTGGAAGCAGGAGCGGCAAAGTCAGAACGCGCGGGAGATCGCCGAGCGTGCCGGCTGGCTGTACGACAAGTTCGTGCTGTTTATCCAGGACCTGGATGAGGTCGGCAATCGACTGCAGCAACTGGATAAGGCTTACAGCTCCGCACGAAATAAACTGACCGAAGGCCGCGGCAATCTCGTCAGTCGCAGTGAACAGCTCAAGTTGCTGGGCGCCCGTGCGAGCAAAAGCTTGCCCGCCGACCTGCTGGAACGGGCCATGACCGATGCCGATGGGCGCGAGCTCGAACTGCCGGAGTAAGCCGGCAGCGTAAACCCTCAGAGCGGCAGATGACGGCTCAACAGCGCCCGCAAGGCCGCCGGCTTCACCGGTTTGGCCAGGTAGTCGAGGCCCGCCGCGTGCACTTGAGCCACGGTTTCCGGATGCCCATCGGCGCTGATGACCACGCCGGGAACCGGCTCCCCGAGTTGGGTGCGTAGCCAAGCCATGATCTGGGTTCCGGTCTCGCCGTCGTCCAAGTGGTAATCCACCAGGGCCAGTTGCGGGCGAACGCCTTGGCTGAGGATCGCGGCACACTCTTCGCGATTGCGCGCGGTCCACACTTGGCAGCCCCAGCGGGTAAGCAAACTGTTCATGCCGATCAGGATGCTGTCTTCGTTATCCACACACAGCACCTGGCCGCCGTTGAGCGTCTGTCCCTTGGGCTGGACTGCTTTGCCCGGTGCTGCGTCGGGATTGAGCGCCAGAGGCACGCAGACACTGAACACACTGCCCTGGCCAGGCCATGAGCGCACTTGCAGCCCGTGGCCGAGTACACGGCACAGGCCGTCAGCGATCGCCAGGCCGAGCCCCAGGCCTTTTTCGGCACGGGTCTGGTGGCTGTCGAGGCGCTTGAACTCTTCAAAGATCACCTGCTGTTTATCCAGGGGTATCCCCGGTCCACGGTCCCAGACTTCCAGGCACAACTCTTCGCCACGACGACGCACCCCCAGCAGCACGGGGCCCTTGGCGTAGCGGAAGGCGTTGGTGAGGAAGTTTTGCAGGATCCGCCGCAGCAGCTTGATGTCGCTGTCGATCCGTAGGCGGCTGCCTCGCAGGCGGAATTTCAGGCCTTGCTCCTGGGCCTGGGCCTTGAACTCGGCACCCAGGGTGTCGAACAGGTCGTTGAGTACAAAGGGTTTGCGCTCCGGGGTGATCTTGCCGTTCTCCAGGCGCGAGATGTCCAGCAGGTCGCTGATCAAGTCCTCGGCTGAGCGCAGGGAACTGTCCAGGTGGTGCACCAGTTGCTGGGCTTCCGCCGACAGGCCGTCATCCTGATGGGAGAGGGCGGCGGAAAACAGCCGGGCGGCGTTCAAGGGTTGCATCAGGTCATGGCTGACCGCCGCGAGGAAGCGGGTCTTGGACTGGTTCGCCGCCTCGGCAGTGCCCTTGGCGTCGGTCAGGGCGGCATTGAGTTGGGACAGTTCATGGGTGCGTTCGGCCACCCGTTGTTCCAGGCCTTCATTGGCTTCGGTAAGGGCTTGTTCGGCCTCTCGGAACGGGGTGATGTCGGTGAAACTCATGACAAAACCGCCGCCGGGCATGGGATTGCCGATCAGTTCGATCACGCGGCCATTGGGAAACAGACGCTCGGAAGTGTGGGCCCGCCCTTGGCGCATCCAGTGCAGGCGCCGGGCCACGTGGACCTCGGCTTCCCCTGGGCCGCAGAGACCGCGCTCGGCGTTGTAGCGAATGATGTCGGCGATGGGCCGACCGACGCTGATCAGGCCTTCGGGGTAGTTGAAGAGCTCCAGGTAGCGGCGGTTCCAGGCCACCAGTTTCAGCGACTGATCGACCACGCTGATACCTTGGGTAATGTTTTCGATCGCCCCTTGCAGCAGGGCACGATTGAATTGCAGGACTTCCGAGGCTTCGTCGGCGATGCGCACCACATCTTCGAGCTGCATCTCCCGGCCTTCGATGGCGGCTTTGACCACGGCGCGGGTCGAGGAGGCGCCGAGCACGCCGGCCAGCAGCCGTTCGGTGTGGGCGATCCACTCGCCGTCGGCGTTCTGGTTCGGGTTGAAGCCCTTGCCTTGGCGGTAGGCGAAGCGGATGAAACTCTGGCGCGCCCGTTCTTCGCCGACGAAGCGCGCAGCGAGCTGCAGCAGATCGTCGATCTGCACCGCCAGCATCGAGCGGGAGTTGGGGCGGCCGCTGATTTCCTGGCCGATGAATCGACCGGCCTGCCAGTGCTCAGAGACTCGGGTTCGCGAGAGCACCGAGACCCAGGCGAACAGGGTGAAGTTACCCGCCAGGGACAACACCACGCCCTGGGTCAGTGGGGTAATGGGCAGGTTCAGGGGGTTGCCGTGGAGCCAGGCCAGGCCCGGGAAGCTGTCCAGGGACCAACCCAGGCTGTGGGCGGCAATCGGCAGGACCAGGGTGTAGAACCAGAGAAAAGTACCGGTCGCCAGGCCGGCGAAGACGCCGCGGCGGTTGGCCTGCTTCCAGTACAGCGCACCGAGCATGGCCGGTGCCAGTTGGGTTACGGCGGCAAAGGCGATCTGGCCGATGGTGGCCAGGCTGGCGGTGGAACCCAGCAGGCGATAGCTGACGTAGGCCAGCAACAGAATCACCACGATGCTGACCCGACGCACCGAGAGCATCCAGTGGCGGAACACTTCGAACGGGCGCTCGGCGTTTTTGCGCCGCAGCAGCCAGGGCAGCAGCATGTCATTGGAAACCATGGTCGACAGCGCCACGCTGGCCACGATCACCATGCCGGTAGCGGCCGAGGCGCCGCCGATAAATGCCAGCAGGGCCAGGGCCGGATGCGCCTGGGCCAGGGGCAGGCTGATGACGAACGAGTCCGGCAGCACACTGCTGGGCAGGAGCATTTGCCCGGCCAGGGCAATCGGCACCACAAACAGCGCGGCCAGGGCCAGGTAAGCGGGGAACACCCACTTGGCCAGGCGCAGGTCCTGGGGTTCGATGTTTTCGACCACGGTGACGTGAAACTGCCGGGGCAGGCAGATGATCGCCATCATCGCCACCCCGGTTTGCACCACCATGGAGGGCCAGTTGATGGTTTCCTTCCAGTATTGCTCCAGGCGCGGGGCGAGCATGGCCTGGCTGAACAGGTCGTCGAAGCCGTCGTACAGGCCGTAGGTGACAAAGGCGCCGACGGCGAGAAAGGCGAACAGCTTGACCAGGGATTCAAAGGCGATGGCGAGCACCATGCCGCGGTGGTGCTCGGTGGCGTCGAGGTTGCGGGTGCCGAAGACAATGGTGAACAGCGCCAGGATCAGCGAGACGATCAGTGCCGTGTCCTGGGCGCGGGTGCCCATGCGTCGGCGCCGGCCCCGATCAGCAGGTTGACCCCGAGCACGATGCCCTTGAGTTGCAGGGCAATGTACGGCAGCACCCCCACCAGGCAGATCAGCGCCACCACCACCGCCAGGGATTGGGATTTGCCATAGCGGGCGGCAATGAAGTCGGCGATGGAGGTGATGTTCTCCTGTTTGCTGATCATCACCATCTTCTGCAGGACCCATGGCGCGAACACCAGCAGCAGGATCGGGCCCAGGTAGATGGGGAGGAAGGCCCAGAGCTGTTCGGCGGCCTGGCCGACTGCGCCAAAGAAGGTCCAGCTGGTGCAATAGACAGCCAGGGACAGGCTGTAGACCCACGCGCGTACCCGAGGCGGCAAGGGCGCACTGCGACGGTCACCGTAGAAGGCGATGGCGAACATGATGGCCATATAGGCCAGGGCAACGGCGGCGATCAGCCCGCTGGACAACGACATGGTAGCTCCGAACAGAAGACGTCCGGGCGCGGCAGCCCGGTGCGACAGTCTGGCACGATGCGTGGGCGGCGTCAGTGTCGACCAAGGTATTGCGTGGCCAGGTGTCGCAGGCTCAAAAACGCCCTGCAGAGCTTGGTTTACCGGGTATTTATTCGGCCAGCGCCAGTTCGATCAGGGCGTGCAGTTCCTGCAGTTCCAGCGGGGTGCTGGCGAACAGGATGCGAAACACCGTGGGTGCCACCAGCAGGTTCAGCAGGCGGTCGACTGAGGGCAGGCCCGGTGCCGAGCCTTGATAGCGTTCGAGGATGATGTTCAGTTGCGCGCTGAGAATACTTACGCAGTAGCCGGGCGTGGCGCTGCATTGCACGTCGCGCATCATGTTGCGCCCGGGTTCGGAGCTCATTTCATCCAGGTATTGCTCGGCCCAGGCTTGCAGGTCGCCCCGCAGGCTGCCGGTATCGGCCGGCTCGCTGTCTGGGCGCATGCGCGCCAGGGCCACATCGGCCAGCAGCGCGGAGAGGTCGCCCCAACGTCGATAAATGGTCGAGGGGGTCACGCCTGCACGGGTGGCGATCTGGGGAACGGTCAGGGTCGAGCGCTCCTGCTCATCGAGGAGTTCAAGGACTGCCGCGTGGATGGATTCCTGGACCCGGGCGCTGCGGCCGCCAGGGCGTAAACCTTCTTTAATCGCCATGGGGCCGAACCTTAACACAAAGAATTTGCTTTAAGCGCAGGGCAGTAGCAGACTCCGCAAAAGCAAAATATTAGCTTTAGCGGAGCGTGCCCATGCCCAGTCCTACCGATATTCCCCAGCCCGGGCGCCACAGCCTGGTGTTTCTGGCCATCACCTTGCTCAGTTTTCTCGCGGCGTCCAGCGCGCCGACACCGCTGTATCACCTGTATCAAGAGCACCTGCAGTTCTCCTCTGCGACCTTGACCCTGATCTTCGGCGTCTACGCCATCAGCCTGCTGGCTGCCTTGCTGACGGTGGGCTCGCTGTCGGATTACCTGGGGCGGCGGCCGGTGATCTTTGTCGCCTTGCTCCTGAACATCCTGGCCATGCTGCTGTTTATCCATCAGGCCAGCGTGGCCTGGTTGCTGGCTGCGCGAATCATGCAAGGGTTCGCCACGGGCATGGCCACCAGTGTCCTGGGGGCGCCTTGCTCGACAGCGATCGTCGGCAAGGGCCGCTGATCAACAGTATTGCGCCGTTGCTGGGCAT
Organism: Pseudomonas morbosilactucae; assembly: GCF_023241715.1. Taxonomy (GTDB): domain Bacteria; phylum Pseudomonadota; class Gammaproteobacteria; order Pseudomonadales; family Pseudomonadaceae; genus Aquipseudomonas; species Aquipseudomonas morbosilactucae. The sequence goes on along the minus strand of NZ_JALQCW010000013.1, from coordinate 8,350 downwards.
GGCCGTGGGTGCTTTGGGCGCCAGCGTGCTGGTGGAGTTTGCGCCGCTGCCGTTGCAACTGAGCTATTGGCTGCTGCTCGGTCTGTTTGTGGCCCAGGCGCTGTACGTCTGGCGCCTGCCGGAAAGTGTCAGCCCGCAACCCGGTGCGTGGGCCTCTTTGCGGCCCACGCTGCATGTGCCGCGGCAAGCGCGACGTGCTTTGTGGCTGGCCTTGCCGGTGGATGTGGCGGTCTGGGCTGTGGGTGGTTTTTATCTGTCCCTTGCGCCGTCCCTGGTGCGGGCGGCCACCGGCTCCACTTCTAACCTGATCGGCGGGGCGTTGGTGGCAGTGCTGACCCTGAGCGGGGCATTGATGATTTTTTCCTTGCGCCATCGCCCGGCTGATCAGGTGTTGCGCCTCGGTGCCGGCCTGTTGGCCTTGGGTGTGCTGCTGATTCTGGGGGCCGTGCAAGGCGCCAGTCTGCCGGTGTTTTTCTTTGGCACCCTGGTGCTGGGCAGTGGTTTTGGCGCGGGGTTTCTTGGCGCCTTGCGCAGTGTGGTGCCCCTGGCCTTGCCCCATGAGCGCGCCGGCCTGATGTCGGCCTTTTATGTCTTGAGTTACCTGGCGTTCTGCTTGCCGGCGCTGCTGGCGGGCAGCCTGACCCGCAGCTTTGGCCTGATTGCTACCACCTATGGTTATGGCGCCGTGTTGCTGGTGTTGTCCCTGGGGGCCTTGCTGGGGCTGTTGCGCCAACGCCCGGCCAAGGTTTGCGAGGCGGCTGGTGGTTGAGCAATAAGGCTCAGCGGCCCTGAAACTGTGCCCGGTAGGCTGAAGGGGAAAGCCGCAAGGCAGCGTTGAAATGCTGGCGCAGCGACAGGGCGCTGCCAAAACCCGAGGCCAGCGCAATCGCGTCGATGCTTTGCCGGCTGCTTTCCAGCAAGCGCTGGGCATGGCTCAGGCGCTGGCCAAGCAACCATTGGCCCACGGTGGTGCCGGTGAGCTGGCGAAAGTGTCGGGTGAATGAGCGTCGGCTCATGGCCACCCGCTGGGCCAGGGCGTCCAGCGAGTGAGGCTGGGTGAAATGCTGCCCCAGCCATTGCAGTAATTGCCCCATGCGGTCCTGCTCGCCGCTCGCGGGGATCGGGCGTTCGATAAATTGTGCTTGCCCGCCGCTGCGATGGGGCGCGATCACCAGGCGACGCGCGACGTTGTGGGTGCTGTGCGCGCCGCATAGTTGCTGCATCAGGTACAGGCAGCAATCCAGCCCGGCCGCGGTGCCGGCGGAGGTCAGCAGAGTGCCGGATTCGGCATACAGCACCTCGGCGTCCAGCAGCACCTTGGGGTATTTCGCGGCAAAGGCCTGGGCCCAGTTCCAATGGGTGGTGGCCTGGCAACCATCGAGCAGCCCGGTTTCCGCCAACACAAACGCCCCCAGGCACAACCCCACCAGGCGTGCACCGCGACGGTGGGCGGCGCAAAGGGCGTCGAGCAATGGCTGGGGCGGTCGCTCCAGGGTGTCACGCCAAGAGGGCATGATCACCACGTCGGCGTCCTGCAATTGCTCCAGACCATGGTGAACCTGGATGTCGAAGCCGGCGCTGGTGTGCAGTGGTCCGGATTCAAAGCTGCACACTCGGAGCTGGAAGCGCGGCATGTCGGCGCCTTGATGCTGTTCGTCGAAGACCAGGGTAGGCACTGAAAGGTGAAACGGGCTGATGCCGTTGAAGGCAATCACGGCGACGCGGATAAGGGAATCGGCGGGGACGGTGGTCATGGGCAGGGACAGGGGGCCGGGTCAATGAATTGGCCTGATTCTATCGAAGAATGTCTATCGGGCCACTTATTAAAATCCTTGGCCACGATCACGATGAGCACTCGCTGACTTCTATCGGGTATTCACCATGCAGGCCGCTGTCTGTCTTCCTTTGTCACCCCCCTGGATCGCACGCTCACACCGGTTGGCCGGAGGTGGGGCATGAAGGTGATTCGCAGTCGGGAGTTCACGGGGGAGCGGGCCTGGGCGGCCCTGGATATAGCCAGCATGAACGGCATCAGCACGCGCCTGCACTGGACCGACGAGCCCTACCAATGGCACATCAACGATGGCCAGGAAGTGTTCGTGGTGCTCGATGGTCGGGTGCAGATGCGCTATCGCCAAGAGGGCCGGGAGCAGGCGCAGTGGCTGGAAGTGGGGGATATTTTCTACGCAGGGCCGGGCACCGAGCATGTGGCCTATCCCCAGGGCGTAGCGCGGGTCCTGGTGATTGAGACCGAAGGCAGCGTCTAGGATGGGTTATATCTGTAAAACAGATAACAGTTAGAGAGATTACCCGTTATATAGATATTCGATTCGGTTCTAGGATGGCTCCACCTCTTCCGAGGACAGGAGACGCACCATGACTTGCCCCAATCGTGTCAACGCCGGCCTTCGGCCGTTGAGCCATCTGCAGCACCCGCGAGAAGCCATTCGCCAATTCACCCCTAACTGGTTCGCTGCCACCATGGGCACCGGGGTCCTGGCCTTGGCGTTGGTCCAATTGCCCTTGCAGGCTCCCGGCCTGCGGGTGCTGGCCGAGGGGCTATGGTGGTTGACGATTGCCCTGTTCCTGCTGTTTTCCACTTTGTATGGCGCCCGTTGGTTGTTGTTCTTTGATGAGGCACGGCGGATTTTTGGCCACTCCACGGTCTCGATGTTCTTCGGCACCATCCCCATGGGCCTGGCGACCATCATCAATGGTTTTCTGTTGTTCGGGTTGCCGCGCTGGGGGCAGGGCGTAGTCCCTCTGGTGGAGGCGCTTTGGTGGCTGGATGTGGCAATGGCCGTGGCCTGTGGGGTGTTGATCCCGTTCATGATGTTCACCCGTCAGGAGCACAGCATTGATCAGATGACCGCCGTCTGGCTGTTGCCGGTGGTCGCCGCCGAGGTGGCGGCAGCCAGTGGTGGATTGCTCGCGCCCCATTTGCCGGACGTTCATTCACAGTTCGTAGTGTTGGTCACCAGTTACGTGTTGTGGGCTTTTTCCCTGCCGGTGGCTTTCAGCATCCTGACCATCCTCTTGCTGCGCATGGCGCTGCACAAGTTGCCCCATGAAAACATGGCGGCCTCGAGTTGGCTGGCGCTGGGGCCGATCGGTACCGGGGCGCTGGGCATGTTGTTGCTGGGCAGTGACGCGCCCCAGGTGTTTTCCGCCAATGGCTTGCCTGGCGTGGGCGAGATTGCCGCCGGGCTGGGCCTTGTGGCCGGTATCACCTTATGGGGCTTCGGCTTGTGGTGGATGTTGATCGCCGTGCTGATCACCTTGCGTTACCTGCGCGGCGGGATTCCCTTCAACCTCGGTTGGTGGGGGTTCACCTTCCCCCTGGGTGTCTACGCCCTGGCCACGCTGAAACTGGCCAGCACCCTGCACCTGATGTTTTTCAGTGTCTTTGGCAGCGTGTTGGTCCTGGCCCTGGGGCTGCTGTGGCTGGTGGTGGCCAAGCGCACTCTGCAAGGGGCCTATAAAGGCGAGTTGTTTGTGTCGCCGTGCATTGCCGGGTTAGGGAAATAATCGTTAAAGGTAGGTAAGGTGTGGCCTGGATCGACGAACGACATTCCAATTACAGCATCCACGCCACTCAGGGACATGGAAGATGAGTCACCCTTCGCAGTTCACCTTGCTTCGCACGCGGCGTTTCCTGCCGTTTTTCATCACCCAATCCCTTGGTGCGTTCAACGACAACATCTTCAAGCAATCGTTGATCCTCGCCATCCTCTACAAGCTGAGTATCGAAGGCGACCGTTCAATCTGGGTCAACCTCTGCGCCTTGTTGTTTATCCTGCCGTTTTTCCTGTTCTCGGCCCTGGCCGGGCAATTTGGCGAAAAGTTCGCCAAGGACGCGCTGATTCGCCTGATCAAGCTCGGCGAGATCGCGATCATGGCGGTGGGCGCGGTGGGGTTCGTCTTTGATCACCTGTCGCTGATGCTGGTGGCGTTGTTTGCCATGGGTACCCACTCGGCGCTGTTCGGGCCGGTCAAGTATTCGATCCTGCCCCAGGCCCTGCACGAAGAGGAGTTGGTAGGCGGCAATGGTCTGGTGGAAATGGGCACCTTCCTGGCGATCCTGGCCGGTACCATCGGCGCGGGCATCATGATGTCCTCGGCTCACTACGCGCCGATCGTTTCCACGGCCATTATCGGCGTCGCTGTGCTGGGCTACCTGGCCAGCCGCAGCATCCCCCGAGCTACGGCGGCGACCCCGGAAATGCGCCTGAACTGGAACATCTTCAGCCAGTCCTGGGCGACCTTGCGCCTGGGCTTGGGGCAAACCCCGGCGGTGTCGCGCTCGATTGTCGGCAACTCCTGGTTCTGGTTTGTCGGGGCAATCTACCTGACCCAGATCCCGGCCTATGCCAAGGAGTGGATGCACGGCGACGAGACCGTGGTGACCCTTATTCTGACTGTGTTCTCGGTGGGCATTGCCGCCGGCTCCATGCTGTGCGAGCGGCTGTCGGGGCGCAAAGTGGAAATCGGCCTGGTGCCGTTTGGCTCATTCGGCCTGACGGTGTTCGGTCTCCTGCTGTGGTGGCATTCGGGGGGGATTCCGGTCAGCGCCGAAGGCCATAGCTGGCTTCAGGTGCTGACTTTCGGCCATGCGTGGTGGGTGCTGTTCGATGTGCTGGGGCTGGGGATTTTCGGCGGCTTCTACATCGTGCCGCTGTATGCCCTGATTCAGTCGCGTACCCCGGAGAACGAGCGGGCCCGGGTGATCGCCGCCAACAACATTCTCAATGCGTTGTTCATGGTGGTCTCGGCGATTGTTTCGATCGTCTTGCTGAGCATGGCCAAGCTGACGATTCCCCATCTGTTCCTGGTGGTGTCGCTGCTCAACATCGCGGTCAACGTCTACATCTTCAAGGTCTGCCCGAGTTCAGCATGCGCTTCATGATCTGGCTGCTCAGCCATTCCATGTACCGCGTCGAGCACCGCAACCTGGAGCAGATTCCCGATGAAGGTGCGGCCTTACTGGTGTGCAACCACGTGTCCTTTGTCGATGCCTTGCTGATCGGTGGCGCGGTGCGTCGGCCGATTCGCTTCGTGATGTATTACAAGATCTACAACCTGCCGGTGCTGAACTTCATCTTCCGCACCGCCGGGACCATTCCCATTGCCGGGCGTCATGAAGACATCCAGATCTACGAAAAAGCCTTCCAACGGATTGCCCAGTACCTGCAGGACGGCGAACTGGTGTGCATCTTCCCTGAAGGCAAGCTGACCGTGGACGGTGAGATCAATGAGTTCAAGGGCGGGCTGACACGGATCCTCCAGGAAACACCGGTGCCGGTGATTCCCCTGGCGTTGCAAGGTTTGTGGGGCAGTTTCTTCAGCCGTGATCCGGCCAAGGGGCTGTTCCATCGCATCTGGTCGCGAGTGACCCTGGTGGCCGGCCCTGCGGTCGCTGTGGAAGCGGCCGAACCTGCGCAGTTGCAAGCGCTGGTGGGCGAGTTGCGGGGTAATGCTCGCTAGGCTGTTTGTGACGGATACAAAAACGCCCGCAAGATTGCGGGCGTTTTTATGTTCGCTGGCTGAGCGTCAACTGGCGCTGACTTTCAGCCCTACTAGGCCGACGATGATCAGTGCCACGCTGGCCAGGCGCATCAGCGCCATGGACTCGCCGAACAGAATGATCCCGGCGATGACCGTGCCGATGGCGCCGACCCCGGTCCAGATGGCGTAGGCGGTGCCCAGGGGCAGGTCGCGCATCGCCAGGCCCAGCAAGCCGAGGCTGATGGCCATGGCAATGATGGTCAGGGCCGTGGGCAGCGGGCGGGTAAAACCGTCGGTGTACTTCAGGCCGATGGCCCAGCCCACTTCAAACAAGCCAGCAAAAAACAGAATGATCCAGGACATAAAGACCTCATCAATTGACGGGGCCGTCCCCAACATGAAATGACTCGATCGAGCCGCAAGGTCGTCCTCGCGATGCGCAGTGTAGTGCTCGCGGCTAACCGAGTGGTCAACTTTTTACTCAGTCGGCGGCTGGGTGTGTTTCCAGTTTTTTCTCGGCGTTCTCACTCATCCGGCGGAAGTACGTGGAGAGCAAGGCCCCGGAAATATTGTGCCAAACGCTGAACAGGGCGCTGGGCACCGCCGCCAATGGCGAGAAGTGAGCGCTGGCCAGGGCGGCACCCAAACCGGAGTTTTGCATACCGACTTCCAGGGCCAGGGACTTGCGCTGGGCCAGGGGCAGCTTGAACACCCGGCCAGTGAAGTAGCCCAGCAGGTAGCCAAAGCTGTTGTGCAGCATCACCACGGCCATGATCAGCAGGCCGGACTCGGCGATCTTCGCCTGGCTGGCGGCCACCACGGCGGTGACGATGATGACGATGCTCACCACCGAGATCAGCGGCAGCACATCCACCGCGTGACGCACCCGCGCGCCGAGCAGCCGTTGAGCCAGCACGCCGAGCACGATTGGCAGCAGCACCACTTGCAGAATCGACCAGAACAGCTCCATGAACGATACCGGCAACCAGGCCGAGGCCAGCAGCCAGATCAGCGCCGGCGTCAACAATGGAGCCAGCAGGGTGGTAACGGCGGCGATGGCCACAGACAGCGCGAGATCACCCCGGGCCAGCCAGGTCATCACGTTGGATGACGTGCCGCTTGGGCAGCAGCCCACCAGGATCACCCCGACAGCGATTTCCGGTGGCAGATGAAAAGCCTGGCACAGCAACCAGGCGACGCCCGGCATGATCACGAAGTGCGCGACCACGCCCAAGGCTACGCGCCAGGGGTGGCGGGCCACCTCGGCGAAATCTTCAAGTTTCAGGGTCAGCCCCATGCCGAACATCACCAGCCCCAGCAGCGGCACGATGGCGCCCTTGAGGCCGACGAACCAGTTGGGCTGGAGGAAGGCGACCACCGCGAAAATCAGTACCCAGTAAGCGAAGGTGTTGCCGACGAAGCGGCTCAATGCAGCCAATGCGCGCATGACCTGTTCCTTGTTATGTGAAAACGCCACCCAAGGCAGGTGGCGTCTATCGGTAGAAGCTGTAGGCACTGGCTTGCCAGCGATCCAGGCGACAAGGTCTCTCTTCATCGCAGGCAAGTCAGCCCAGCAGGTTCTCAGATCCCTTGGGGCGTTTCTTCGCCACCCAGGGCTTCAACCAACGCCGGCAAGAAGTCGCCGAAGGTCAGCATCATCAGGGTGAAGCTGGCATCCAGTTGGCCGAGGGCTTCATCGCCACCGTCCTGTTCCGCCTGATCCTGCAGCAGGTCTTCGAACTTCAGGCGCTTGACCACCATCTTGTCGTCGAGCATGAAGGACAGTTTGTCCTGCCAGGCCAGGGACAGTTGGGTGACCACTTTGCCGGTGCTCAGGTGCAGCTGGATTTCTTCGCCGGTCAGGTCCTGGCGTTTGCAGCGCACGATGCCGCCGTCTTCATGGGTATCACGCAGCTCGCACTCGTCGAGGACGAAGAAGTCGTCGGCGGCTTTTTGGGTTTTCACCCAGTCGGTCATGATCGCTGTAGGGGCGGTCTTGACCGTCAGCGGACGGACCGGCAGGGTGCCGAGCACTTCGCGCAGGGTGGACAGCAGGTCTTCGGCGCGTTTCGGGCTGGCGGAGTTGACCAGGATCAGGCCTTGTTTAGGGGCAATCGCAGCGAAGGTAGAAGAACGGCGAATAAAGGCACGGGGCAAGAAGGCCTGGATGATTTCATCCTTGATCTGGTCGCGCTCCTTCTTATAGACCTTGCGCATTTGTTCGGCTTCGATCTCTTCGACCTTCTCCTTGACCGCGTCACGTACCACGCTGCCAGGCAGGATGCGCTCCTCTTTGCGTGCGGCGATGAGCAGGAAGTCCTGGCTGACATGCACCAGAGGCGCATCTTCGCCTTTGCCGAACGGTGCAACGAAACCGTAGGTGGTCAACTCCTGGCTTGCACATGGACGCGCCAGTTTGGTGGCCAGTGCAGTTTCCAGCGCCTCAGCATCAACGGCTAGATCTTGGGTCAGGCGATAGATAAGCAGGTTTTTGAACCACATGGGGTGAATCTCTCCTTTATACAAAGGAGGGCATTATTCTCTTCGCGGCAGCTCAGGCCAACCCTTCGCTAAGCCTTTGGAAGGCCTGAAAAAATTATTATAAAAAGTGCTTGCCAGAGTAGGGGCTGCTCCGTAGAATGCGCGCCACACCGAACGTTCGTCTTTATCGCCAACGCCACCGGCACGCCGTTGTCGATGTCCGACCTGCTGACCATCTTGCTGGTGTCGCTGATCACCTCCAAAGGCGCACACGGTATTCCCGGTTCGGCCCTGGTGATCCTGGCAGCGACCCTGACCGCGATCCCGGCCATTCCGGTGGTGGGCCTGGTGCTGGTGCTGGCGG
>NZ_JALQCW010000129.1 GCF_023241715.1 Pseudomonas morbosilactucae | reverse complement strand
ACACGGGTTACCGGACTCGCGGTTTCCCTGCAACTGAAAATGGTGCAGGGATGTCCGTCTTTTCAAACGGATTGCTGAAGGATGGTCGCCGGCTCTCACGTTCAGATGATGAGCTGGTGGGTACTGACCAACAGAGCAGTTTAGAAGTTGACGAGTGAAGGCTACTCATTGCCCATTCGAAGGGCTTTGATTGGTTTCTCCTTCAGCAGTGTCTGTCTCGTTATGCGACTTGTTCTGTTATCGATTTTGTAGACTGTGTCGTTTGAGAAAATGAACGTGCTCTTCGTATCCGCTGCCAAGAGATGGCCAGTAATTCTTTCGCCATTTTTGGTAACAACGCTATGTTCCTTGCCCACGCCGTTCGCCACCTCGATCGCAGTCATTGCACTGATGTCTTGCCTACCTCTGTCAACACCATGCAGCACCCCGAAGACAGGTGCAATGAATAAAATGAGTAAGGCAACGCCCCCCGTGAAGCCTTTCTCAATGAGGGCTTGTCTTTTCGTTTCGCGATTCGCTAACAGATAAGCGTAGGTCAGTGCCACGGCTGCAAATGGGAGCCATGGCAACAACGGGCCAATCAGTGGTATCCCATCAACCCAATTCATAACGCCAGTGAAGCTGTGCAGATATCCTGCCGCCAAAATCGTTGGGTTAGTCAAATCAAGCTCACTCGTTTGTATACCGAACTGCTCGTAGTAAGCGGTGAGCTCTAGATATCCATCCACAAAGAGAGCGGCCTGTATGAAGAGCGCAAAGCTGATCAATAGCTTTAGGGCAAAGTCTTTGTCCACCTCCTTCGTAACCGGCGACTCGGGAGTCGAAACTTGTGGGTTAGCACAATTCGGGTGAGTGATGGTTATAGGAGCCGTGAGCTCCACTTGAACTTTATTTTCTCTTTTCCAGAACACGTTTCGTCCTTGATGCATTGGAGGTTTATTGACGAAGCGTAGTGTATAGACAATGGCGTAGAAAGAGCGGGGGACCCTGGGAAGTCTTGAAGGACACGGGGTCGCAAACCCGCGGGAAAGAGTTAGCGGCAGCGTTGCCAGCTTACTGAAATTCAATCCATTGAAATTGAAAGGTTCCATTGAAAAGCTGTTGAAAAAGGAGGGCTCATGACAGAACCAACCTACCTGTCAAAGAGCGCCTTCGCGGCTCGCATCGGCAGGTCACCCAGTTACATCACCTGGTTGAAAGACAACAACCGACTGGTGCTCTCGCCCGATGGCAAAAAGGTCGATGTCCTGGCCACCGATGCCCTCATTGCTGAAACCGCTGATCCGAGTAAGGCCGCTGTTGCGGCTCGCCATCAACAGGATCGGATCCAGCGCGACGTTCACAGCCAGCTCACTCCTCTTGCCGAGCCGACTTCCACGGCTGCGCCGCAGCCAATGGCTACAGCGCCGGGCAAGCAGCCAGACTTTCAAAAGGCTCGTGCACACCGCGAGTACTACCTGGCCCAGCTTGCGGAGGCGGAGTTTCACAAGGTCCAGGGCTCAACGGTGGAGATCACGGCGGTTCAGTCCGGTGCCTACAACGCCGGCCGCATGTTGCGCGACACATTGCTGGGTATGCCGCCGCAGCTCGCGCCCGAACTGGCCGCCATGACCGACCCCTGGGAAATCGAGCGGCACCTTACGGCAGCCCTGCGCGCACGGCTCGAAGAGGCCAGTCGCATGTCTGCGGAGGACTTTGGCCACACCCTTGAAGCGAACTGGGAGGTAGTCGATGACCCTGGCCAGACCTGACGGCGCGGAGGTTTACCGCGAGGCCTACTTTCGTGGGCTGCAACCTGACCCGGATGTATGGATTGATGAGTGGGCGGATGAGTACATGCGCATCCCCCGAGACACCGGTGCCGCTGAGCCTGGTCAGTACCGGACCTCTCGGACGCCATATGCCCGTGAGCCGATGCGCTGCTTATCACCGGCTCACCCGTGCAAGCGTGTGGTCACCATGGTGGCCTCGCAGTTGATGAAAACCCAGATTGCGCTGAATTGGATTGGCGGACTGATCCATATGGCGCCGTCCAACATCCTGACGTTGTTGCCGAGCCTGGGATTGGCGAAGCGGGTGTCGTCACGGATCAGTAAGACCATCAAGGCTACGCCGGTTCTGCGCAAGCGTGTTGCGTCGAGTCGCTCGCGTGACGCACGTAACACCATGGACACCAAGGAGTTTGAAGGCGGCTCGCTGTACGTCACCACAGCAGGCTCTGCGGCCAACTTGTCGGAGTTGTCGGCTCGCTACGTCTATGGCGATGAGGTTGACCGCTGGGAGGTCGATGTGGGCGAGGAGGGCGACCCCATTGAACTGGCGGAAACCCGTGGCAGTACCTTCGGCCGCAATGCCAAGTTCTATTTCTCCAGCTCACCGACGATCAAGGGCGCCTCGCGGATTAGCGATCTTTTTGAGTCCAGCGATCAGCGTTACTTCTACGTGCCGTGTCCTCATTGCCAGCACATGCAGTTACTGGAGTGGGAGAACCTGCATTACTCTCAGGATTACAAGGTGGTGCATTACCAGTGCGCCGGGCCTGAGTGTGATGTGCTGATCGAGGAGCACCACAAGGGCTGGATGCTGGCGCGAGGTGAGTGGCGATCTCACGCACAAGGCGACGGGGAAACAGTGGGCTTTCATCTGAACGCCCTGTACTCACCGCCCGGTTGGATGGACTGGCGCACGTTGGCGCGGCAGTTCGAGAAGGCTAAGAAGGCCCAGGCCAAGGGTGATCTGGAGCCGATGCAGGTGTTCTACAACACCCGCTTGGCCAAGGTTTGGGATAGCGCACAAGAGCAAACCAAGGCCCATGTGCTGCGGGATCGGGCACGACTCGAAACCTACGGCCTCGGATCCATGCCTGCTGGCGTGCTGATGCTGACCGCTGCTGTCGACGTACAGGCCAACCGTCTGGAGCTGATGGTGATGGGGATCGGTGTTGGCATGGAGCGCTGGGTGATTGATCACCAGGTGATCTGGGGCGACCCCGCCGATGACCGCACATGGTCAGTGCTCGACGAGAAACTCAAGGAGCGCTATCGACATCCTTGTGGCGTCGGTCTGGCGATTCTGGCGACGGGCGTTGACTCCGGTGGTCATCACACGGACGAGGTTTACCAGTTCTGCCGGCTTCGCCGCTGGCGCAATATCTTCGCCATCAAGGGCGCGAGCAAGCCAGGCCGCCCGGTAATCGCTCAGCGGCCATCCATGGTCGATGTGACCTGGAAAGGCCAGACCGAACGTAACGGCGCCGAGCTTTGGTTTGTCGGTACCGACACCGCGAAGGATTGGATCTACAACCGCTATCCCTTTGACAGCGGCCCAGGTGCATTGCACTTCGCCAATGATCTGCCCGATGAGTTCTTTGACCAGTGCGTGGCAGAGCGCAAGGTTGCTCGCTATGTGAAGGGCTACAAGCGAATCGAGTGGGTCAAGGGCAAGGCGGAACGCAACGAGGCGCTCGACCTGATGGTGTATTGCCTGGCCATGGCGCACTACCTGGGCATCAACCGCTACCAGGAGCACGACTGGGAACGCGTCCGGCAGGCCCTGGCTCAGTCTGGCTTGTTCGACGATGTGACTGGCACCAAGCCGGTTCAAATCGCGCCTGGCATTGAAGAAGAATCACCCGCTCCAACGGCTTCCCGACAGTCTCAACCGGCATCACAGGCAGTTATGCCTGTCACGCCGCCGCGATCTGCGGCACCCCCTCAACGCCGCAGCTCCACTAGCGGTTATCTGAAGAGACGCTGATATGTCCTTTACCCAGAAGCACCTCGACGCGGTTGAGGCGGCCATTGCTCGCGGTGAAAAAACTGTGCGCTACGGCGACCGAACCGTGGAGTACCGATCCATCGATGAATTGCTCACAGCTCGCGATCAGATCAGGACGTCGCTCATCAATTCTGCCGGGCCACGTTCTCGGGTAGTTCGATTGTATCACGGAGGCAAGGGACTCTAATGGCCCATTACTTTCCTACGTTGACCCGTAACGGCTTTGTGCTGCCGTCGAACATCAAAGCCAGTTACGAAGGCGCTGGAGAGGGCCGGCGGTCTGCTGGCTGGGATGCTTCAGACAACGGGATCAACAGCATCAATACCCCGGCGCTGCGCAATCTGCGGTCGCGTTCGCGGGCAGCGGTTCGTAATGATCCGTATGCCTATAACGTGATCGATAAGCGCGTTAGCAACCTGATCGGCACCGGCATCACGCCGAGACCTAAAACCGATGATGCCCCCCTGCGCAAATTGTTGCAGGAGCTTTGGGAGGACTGGGTCGACGAGTCGGACGCCGACGAGCGTACCGACTTTTACGGTCAGCAGGCCTTGGTCGCCCGCACGGTGGAAACCTCGGGTGAGTGTTTTGTGCGGTTACGCCCTCGCGGCCTGGACGAAGGTCTAGCGGTTCCGTTGCAGATCCAGATCCTTGCCCCGGAGTTTGTGCCGCACGACAAGTTTGAAACCACCAAGGCCGGAAACGTCATCCGTGCGGGGATCGAGTTCACCCCGGGCGGCAAGCGAGTCGCCTATTGGATGTACCTGTCGCATCCTCGCGACGCGTCGTCGCTGAACGCCGGTTACAACCAGTTGGTCCGCGTGCCGGCCGCTCAGGTGCTGCACATCTTTGAACCGGTCGAGCCGGGCCAGTTGCGTGGCGTACCGCGTTTATCGCCGGTGCTCAAACGCCTGCGCAGTCTCGACAACTACGACGATGCGGTGTTGTTCCGCCAGGAGGTGGCCAACCTGTTCGCGGGGTTCATCACCCGTCCGCCGCCGGACTCCGGGCCGGTGCCAAGGGATCCTATTACCGGCCAGCCGTTGAGCCTGGATCGTGATGGCTTTACTCCGATGGTCGCGCTTGAGCCCGGCACCATGCAGGAGCTTGGGCCAGGTGAGGAGGTCGAGTTTTCCAAGCCGCCTGACGCGGGCAACAACTATCCGGATTTCATGCGGCAGCAATTGATGGCCGCCGCGGCAGGGACAGGAACTCCTTACGAGATCCTCACTGGCGACATGCGTGAGGTCAACGATCGTGCACTGCGGGTGGTGCTCAATGAGTTTCGGCGCCGCCTGGAGCAACTGCAATTTGGGGTGTACGTGCACCAGCTTTGCCGCCCGGTGCGGGCCGCCTGGATGGACATGGCGGTGTTGTCAGGTTCGTTGGTCCTGGACGATTACACGCGCCGCCGCCGCGAATACCTGCGTACCCGTTGGATCCCGCAAGGTTGGGCGTATATCCAACCAGTTCAGGACGTACAGGCGCGACGTATGGAAGTCCAGGCGGGCTTTGCCTCGCGTAGCGAAATGGTGTTGCGCACCGGTTATGACGCTGAAACGGTAGATGCTGAAAACGCCGCAGACCTCGCCAGGGCTGCTGAATTGGGCCTCAACTACAACACTCTCGACGCCGTCGTCACCAACGACGACAAGGAGCAACCATGAGCAAAAAAGCGCGTCCGCGCATTTACAACCGAGCCGGCGAGCGGGTGAAGGTCAAAGACGAAAGCTGGTACACGGTGCTGGCCAGTGGTGAAGCCACTGAGCGTGTGATCGAGGTGTTTGTCTACGGCGAGATCGGTACCTGGGGCGTGACAGCTAATCAATTTGTGCAGGACCTGCGTGCCATGGATGACGGTGTGTCGCCTGTGATCGCTGCCTTCAACAGCATCGGTGGCGACCTGTTCGATGGTCTGGCGATGCACAACGCCTTGCGGCGCTTAGGCGACCGCTGCACTGGGCGTATTGATGCACTGGCAGCCAGTGCGGCCAGTGTGGCGGTGTGTGGCGCGCACCGGGTGGTGATCGCGGCCAACGCCATGATGATGATTCACAACCCTTGGACCTACGCATCTGGCGATGCCGAGGATTTCCGCAAGGTAGCTGATGCTCTCGACCAGACCGTTGAGGCAATTATCGCGGCCTATAAGTCGAAGGCCACCGAGATTGATGAGGCTGAGTTGCGGCGTTTGGTCGATGCCGAAACTTGGCTCACCGCCAACGAGGCAGTGGCACTTGGGCTGGCCGATGAAGTGGGCGACGGCGTGAAGGTCAAGGCGTGCCTGGGACAGGGCGGGGTGATGCAGCGTTATCAGCATGCCCCAGCGGATCTACTGGCCCAGCTCAACGAGCCGGCTGAGGCAGACCCGGACGTTGACCCCATTGATCCACCCGCTTCATCAGCACCGTCCGTGGTCGACTCGGCCAAGCTGGCCTTGATGATTGCCCAGCGTTGCGCGGCGGCGGGTATCAGCAATCTAGTAGCGCCCCTGCTCGAATCGACCCAGCTCGAAAGTGAAGAGGTCGTGCTGGCCGGTGTGGCCCGGGCCAAGGCTGTGAATGACCTGTGTGTGGCTGCCCGACTTCCTGAGTTCAGCGTCGAGTATGTGGGTGCGGGTCTGGATGTGGCTGCGGTGCGGGCGCGCCTCTTCGACAAGATCGTCACCGGGGGCAAAGGCTTCGAGATCGATAACAGCTTGCCGCTGGAAGTTGACCAGCCTCAAAAAGTCCAGGCCAAGCAGATTGATCAGCCCTCTATCTGGGCTGCTCGCCAGGCTGCACGAAATCCATCCGCAAAAGGAGTTAGACCATGACCATTCAACGTGAGCCGATGCATGCGGGTGAATTCCTGCTGTCCGAAGGTGCGGGCACTATTTCCCGCGAAGCCATCAACGTGGCTGCCGGACCGGCCCTGGAGCCGGGGCAGATTCTCGGCCTTGTTGTAGCTACTGGTGAGTTTGCCCCCTACAACCCGACAGCCGAAGACGGCAGCGAAAACGCCCAGGCCATTCTCTATGGGCCCTTGGGGGAGTCGGATCTGGTCCGTCGCGGCCGTGCCGTAGTGCGTTTGGCTGAGGTCAGCGAAGCGCACCTGACCGGCCTGGACCCAGCCGCCGAGAAGGCCCTGGCCAATCATTCCGTGATCGTCCGCTAAGGCGATTCATCCTCGTTTACCGAACCCGCCTTTGCGGGTTTTTTGCTTTCTGGAGATAGCTTCATGGCTGACATTGAGATTTTTAACGACGATGCGTTTTCTGTTTCCTCGCTGACTGCTGCGATCAACGATCAGGAGTATCTCCCGGGTCGTATCAGCAGCCTGGGCCTGTTCCAGGAAGAGGGCATTACCACTCTGACCGTACAGATCGAGAAGGACGGCGACACCATCGCCTTGGTCCCTGCCGGTGAGCGTGGTACCTCCGGCCTGGTGGTCGGTGGTAACAAACGCAACCTGATCCCGTTCAACACCGTGCACCTGCCGGAGCGTTTTGCCATCAAGGCCGATGAGATCCAGGGCATCCGTGCTTTCGGTACGCGCAGCGAGCTGCAGTCGGTGCAGGATGTGGTTAACAAGCGCCTGGCCAAGTGCCGTCGGCAGTTGGATGCCACCCACGAATTCCAGCGCATGGGCGCCTTGAACGGTCAGATCCTTGATGCGGATGGCAGGACCGTCCTGTTGGACATCTACAAGACCTTCGGGGTGAGCCGTAAGAGAATGTCGATGGGACTTAATAGCCCTGCCACAGAGATCCGTGAAAAATGCGGCGACGCCTTGGACCTGCAGGAAGATGCGCTGGGCAGTATCACCAGCAGCGGGGCCCGGGCTTTCTGTGGCAAGCATTTCTGGAACAAGCTGATGACGCACGAGAAGGTTACGGAAACCTTCCTCAACACCCAGCAGGCCGCAGCACTGCGGGGTGATGCCCGCGAGAGCTTCGAGTTTGGTGGCATCGTCTGGGAGCGTTATCGCGGCAAGGTCGCTGGGGTTTCGTTTGTTCATGACGACAAGGCCCTGCTGATCCCAGAGGGCGTTCCGGATCTGTACATCTCGGTGTTTGCACCGGCCGACTACATGGAGACAGTCAACACCGAGGGCCTGCCGTACTACAGCAAGATAGAGCCGCTTCCGTTCGGCAAAGGTATGGCCGGCGAAGCCCAGTCGAACCCACTGCACCTGTGCACGCGGCCACTGGCGCAGATCCTCCTGGAGATGTAACCGTGGGCATTCGCGACCTGCTAGTGGATCTTGACGATGCGGTGTTCGAGGCGCTGGGCGATATGACCTATATCGAAGGGCGCGAGGTATTGGGGATGTTCTCGGCGCCCTGGCTGCAACCCAAGCTCGGCCGGATCAACACAGGACTTCGCGAGCCGCACCTGGTGATCCGGGTGTCGGACTCCGAAGGGGTGGCCGAGCGTCAGCAGGTCCGCGTGGATCTGCCGGCCCACGATGGTGGTGGTCTCTACACCTTGGTGCGTCTTGAGCCTGGTGGTGATGGCCTTGTCACCTTGATTCTGAGGATCAATCCATGAGCATCGGCAGCTACACCCAGCAGTCAGCCCGAGACGCGATGATCACCCTGCAGCTATCGAAAACCGATATGCAGGCCTACAAGGACTTCACTGCGCTGGTGCCCAAGGCGGCCGCAGCTGCCCATCGGCGAGCGATCAACAAAACCTTGCGCTGGCTTCGCACGCACATTGCGCGTGCTGTCAGCAGCAAGGAGCGGATCGCAGTCGCCGCCGTTCGCCAGCGGTTGCGGGCTTACCCGATCAACAGCAAAGGCCAGGGCAAGCTCTGGTTTGGGATTAACCCGATTGAGTCCAGCCGCATCGGGCGTGCACGTCAAAACCGCTCGGGCGTGTCGGTGGCCGGGCGGCGTTATCAGGGCGCGTTCTTCAAGAAAGTCTACGGCGGCCAGGCGGATATCTGGATCCGTACCGGCAGCAAGCACTTCAGGGCAGCGGACTATCCCGAGACGCTCCAAGGTAAGCGGCGCTCGGGCTTTGTTGCAGAGAACGATAACCGGTTCCCACTGGCAAAGGCCAAGGTGTCATTGGACGACGTCCGGCCGCAGTTTCAGGAGTGGGTGGCGAAGGCTGACGAACGTCTGATGACGATTCTGGAGCAAGAGCTGAACTTTGAGCTGCAGAAATACTTGCGAGGTACCAAGAGTGTCTGATGAACCTTTCAGCCTTGATCAGTTGTACGGCGCGATAGAGCAGCACATTCGCGAAGCCATTCCCGGCCTGCAGTTCGTGGGCACCATGCCGGACATGCTCGACCATGTACCCATTCCTGCCGTGGTGATCGAGCTGGTGGAAATGGAGCCAGGGAATGACCAACTCACCGGTGAGACGGCGCTGGAGGCACGCTTTGAGGCCCGGGTAATTGTTGGGTCTGAACAGGAAAAGTGCCAGCAGCAAGCGGCGTTCGTTGCGGCCCAGCTCGCGGTGCTGCTGCGTTTGCAGACCTGGGGCGTGGAGGCAGATGCCGCCGAGTTTGTCCGGGCTGCCCAGGACTGGACTCGGCCTGAGCTGGACGGCTACGCGGTCTGGGTCGTGGAGTGGACCCAGGGCATCTACCTGGGCCCCGAGGAATGGCCGTGGCCGGATCAGCCGGCGGGCGTGCTGGAACTCAACCTGGGGGATGATGCCCCGGACGTTCGTATGGCGGGTGAGCCGTGAGCTACGTTGCAGCGGCCCATGACCGCATGCTGGCCGGCCTGATCATCCCTTGCAGCGTAGTCGGCGTGGATCCTGGCCGCGGCCTACTGTGCGTGTTTCCGATGGCGCCGGCTGGACCAGCGCCTGGGTCCGTTGGCATAGCCAGGCCGCCGGCAAGGCCCGCCACTGGCCGAGCGCC
>NZ_JALQCW010000128.1 GCF_023241715.1 Pseudomonas morbosilactucae | reverse complement strand
TGGTGGGGAGCTCCAAGGGGGCGGCAGCAGCAAGAGAAAAGCCGGATTGGGCTTGTGGCTTGCCGCTTGCCGCTTTGCCGCTTGCCGCTTGCCGCTTGCCGCTTTGTCGCTTGCCGCTTGCCGCTTGCGACTATTATCCCGTTTTCCAAATCAATCAACCATAAAAAACAACTTAACAAATCAATCCGGCAGCGCAACACTGCGACTCATTCGGCTTCTCCGCCGACCGCGAACAACAAGAGAGGATGGTGCATATGGCAGGTTTCGATAAACGCGTAGCGTCGTACGCCGAGGCTCTGGAAGGTCTGGAAGACGGCATGACGGTACTGGCCGGCGGCTTCGGCCTGTGTGGCATTCCCGAGAACCTGATCGCCGAGATCAAGCGCCGCGGCACTCGCGAGCTGACAGTGGTCTCCAACAACTGCGGCGTGGATGGCTTCGGCCTCGGCGTGCTTCTGGAAGACCGGCAGATCCGCAAGGTGATCGCCTCCTACGTCGGTGAAAACGCCCTGTTCGAGAAGCAGCTGCTCAGCGGCGAAATCGAAGTGGTGCTGACCCCCCAAGGCACCCTGGCGGAAAAAATGCGAGCAGGCGGTGCCGGCATCCCGGCTTTTTTCACCGCCACCGGCGTCGGCACCCCCGTTGCCGACGGCAAGGAAACCCGTGAATTCAATGGCCGCCCGTACCTGATGGAAGAGTCCATCACTGGTGACTTCGCCATCGTCAAAGGCTGGAAGGCCGACCATTTCGGCAACGTGGTGTACCGCCACACCGCCCAGAACTTCAACCCCCTGGCGGCCACTGCAGGCAAGATCACCGTGGTCGAAGTGGAAGAAATCGTCGAGCCGGGCGAGCTGGACCCGACGCAGATCCACACCCCGGGCATTTACGTCGACCGGGTCATCTGCGGCACCTTCGAGAAGCGCATCGAACAGCGCACCGTGCGCAAGTGATCGCCCGCTCCCAGCCCGACTAAAAAGGACAACAAACATGGCTCTTACCCGCGAACAAATGGCTCAACGCGTCGCCCGCGAAATGCAGGACGGCTACTACGTCAACCTCGGCATCGGCATTCCGACCCTGGTGGCCAACTACATCCCCGACGGCATGGAAGTCATGCTGCAATCGGAAAACGGCCTGCTGGGCATGGGCGCCTTCCCCACCGAGAGCGAAGTCGACGCCGACATGATCAACGCCGGCAAGCAAACCGTGACCGCCCGCACCGGCGCCTCGATCTTCTCTTCCGCCGAATCCTTCGCCATGATCCGTGGCGGCCACATCGACCTCACCGTGCTGGGGGCCTTCGAGGTGGACGTGGAAGGCAACATCGCCTCCTGGATGATCCCCGGCAAGCTGGTCAAAGGCATGGGCGGCGCCATGGACCTGGTGGCCGGTGCCGAGAACATCATCGTCACCATGACCCACGCCTCGAAAGACGGCGAATCCAAGCTGCTGCCCCGTTGCAGCCTGCCGCTGACCGGTGCCAACTGCATCAAGCGCGTGTTGACCGACCTGGCCTACCTGGAGATCGAGAACGGCGCCTTTATCCTCAAGGAGCGCGCCCCTGGGGTGAGCGTCGAGGAAATCGTCAGCAAGACCGCCGGCAAGCTGATCGTGCCGGACCATGTGCCTGAAATGCAGTTCGCCTGAGGAGGAATGATTCCATGCAAGACGTCGTCATCGTTGCCGCCACCCGTACCGCCGTCGGTAGCTTCCAGGGCTCCCTGGCCAACATCAGCGCCGTAGACCTGGGCGCTGCCGTCATCCGCCAACTGCTGGCGCAAACCGGCCTGGACGGTGCCCAGGTGGATGAAGTGATCATGGGCCAGGTGCTCACCGCCGGCGCTGGCCAGAACCCGGCACGCCAGGCCGCGATCAAGGCCGGCCTGCCCCACGCCGTGCCGGCCATGACCCTGAACAAAGTCTGCGGCTCCGGCCTCAAGGCCCTGCACCTGGCGGCCCAGGCCATCCGCTGCGGCGACGCCGAGGTGATCATCGCCGGCGGCCAGGAAAACATGAGCCTGTCCAACTACGTCATGCCCGGCGCCCGCACCGGCTTGCGCATGGGCCATAGCCAACTGGTCGACACGATGATCAGCGACGGCCTGTGGGACGCGTTCAACGACTACCACATGGGCATCACCGCCGAAAACCTGGTGGAAAAATTCGGCATCAGCCGTGAAGCCCAGGACGCCTTTGCCGCCGCCTCGCAACAGAAAGCCGTGGCCGCCATCGAGGGCGGGCGTTTTGTCGATGAAATCACCCCGATCCTGATTCCCCAGCGCAAGGGCGACCCGGTGGCCTTCGCTCAGGACGAACAGCCGCGGGCCGGCACCACGGCCGAATCCCTGGGCAAACTCAAGCCGGCCTTTAAAAAGGACGGCAGCGTCACCGCCGGCAACGCCTCGTCGCTGAACGACGGCGCGGCGGCAGTGATCCTGATGAGCGCGGCCAAGGCCCAGGCCCTGGGCCTGCCGGTGCTGGCGAAAATCGCCGCCTATGCCAACGCCGGTGTCGACCCGGCGATCATGGGCATCGGCCCGGTCTCGGCCACCCGTCGCTGCCTGGACAAGGCCGGCTGGACCCTGGAGCAACTGGACCTGATCGAAGCCAACGAAGCCTTTGCCGCCCAGGCGCTGTCGGTGGGCCAGGAGCTGGGTTGGGACGCGAGCAAGGTCAACGTCAACGGTGGCGCCATCGCCATCGGCCACCCCATCGGTGCCTCGGGTTGCCGGGTGCTGGTGACCCTGCTGCACGAGATGCTCAAGCGCGACGCCAAGAAAGGCTTGGCGACCTTGTGCATCGGCGGCGGCCAGGGCGTGGCGCTGGCCATCGAACGGGCCTGACCCCACAGGTTCAACGCCCGGCTGGCGGA
Organism: Pseudomonas morbosilactucae; assembly: GCF_023241715.1. Lineage (GTDB taxonomy): Bacteria > Pseudomonadota > Gammaproteobacteria > Pseudomonadales > Pseudomonadaceae > Aquipseudomonas > Aquipseudomonas morbosilactucae. The sequence goes on along the minus strand of NZ_JALQCW010000128.1, from coordinate 5,876 downwards.
CCCACGATATCCTCCGGCCGGGTGGCAACACCCCCGGCGCACCCTCGGTGCGTCGGGGTCCTGCCTACCCCCACACATGCACCGCCAACCCCGCCAAACCGCAGCCGAGCAACACCTGAATCACCCCGCGCTTGAACACCAGCAACGCCAACGCCGCCGCCAGCGCAATCAACGCCGAAGGCATGTCCAATGGGCCGTTGAAGCCGTTCGGCCAGAGCACGTGATAAGCGAAAAAGCACCCCAGGTTGACAATCACCCCCACCACCGCTGCGGTAATCCCGGTCAAGGGCGCGGTGAACTTGAGCACGTTGTGGGTCGACTCCACGAGCGGGCCGCCGGCGAGAATGAACACGAATGACGGCAGAAACGTGAACCAGCTCACCAGCCCCGCCGCCACCGCACCCGCCAGGAAAGCCTGCTGCGGCCCGAACACCTGCAACACATAGGCACCGATAAAGCCGACAAAGGCCACCACCATGATCAGCGGTCCGGGGGTGGTTTCCCCCAAGGCCAGGCCGTCGATCATCTGGGTCGGCGTCAGCCAGCCGTAATGGCCCACTGCGCCCTGATAGACATAGGGCAGCACCGCGTAGGCACCGCCGAAGGTCAGCAAGGCCGCCTTGGTAAAGAACCAGCCCATCTGGGTCAGGGTGCCGTGCCAGCCGAATAGCAGGGTCAGGATGGCCATGGGCAGCGCCCACAACAACGCCCCCACTACCACCAGCCGGGCCAGTTTCCAGGGGCTGAAACGGGCGTGCTCCGGGGTGGGCGTGTGGTCATCGATCAGCGCCGGGGCGCCGGCCTTTTTCGCCGGGCCGTGGCCGCCGCCGGCAAAGGCCCGGGGGGCCAGGCGCCCGCCAAGATAACCGAGCGATGCCGCCCCCAATACGATCAGCGGGAACGGCACGTTGAAGGCGAAGATGGCGGTGAACGAGGCCCCGGCAATCGCCCACAGCCACTGGTTTTTCAAGACCCGCACGCCGATGCGCACCGCGGCCTGGAGCACGATGGCGGTCACCGCCGGCTTGATCCCGTAAAACACCCCGGCCACCACCGGCACGTCGCCCAAGGCGATGTACAGCCACGACAGGGCAATCAGGATAAACAGCGACGGCAGCACAAACAGCAGGCCGGCGATGATGCCGCCACGGGTCCGGTGCAGCAGCCAACCGATGTAGGTCGCCAGTTGCTGGGCTTCGGGCCCGGGCAGCAACATGCAGTAGTTCAGGGCATGCAGAAATCGTGCTTCGGAGATCCAGCGACGGCGCTCCACCAGCTCCTGGTGCATGATCGAAATCTGCCCGGCCGGCCCACCGAAGCTGATAAAGCCCAACTTGAGCCAGAACCAGAAGGCTTGCGCCAGGCTGACAGGCGCCGGCGGCGCGGCTGAAGGGGCAATCGGCGGGGCGGCGTCAGGCATGGTGCGTTCCTGGACAGTTGGGGGCAGTCGCAAGCCGCCACGTTACGGCTAAAGCGTGAAAGCACCAAGACAGCAAACGCCTCTAAGACCCCGTCAGACGCAACGCCTCCTCACGCAATGACACGCAGAAGGCTTCGACAAAGCTCGACGAGGGTCGGTAGTCCGGGCGGATCAGCATCACCCGGTAGGGAATCGACAGTTGCAATGGGCGGATCACCAGCCCTCGGCCCTGCTCTTCCAGCGCCGTCAGCGGGTTGATGATCGCTACCCCCAGGCGCTGCCGGACCATGGCACACACCGAAGCGGCGCTGGTGGTTTCCACCACCACTCGACGGTCGACGCCGGCCTGGCGAAAGTGTTCGTCGAGGGTCTGGCGGTACAGGTCCAGGCCGGAAAGGTTGATAAAGTCCACGCCCTGGAAATCCTCCAGGGCCAGTTGCGCCTTGGCCAGCAGCGGATGCCCGTCCGGCAGCACGCAGACCATGTCGGCACAGAACAGCAGCTCGCCCTGGGTTCCGCGCGGCACATGCTCGTTTTCGGTCAGGCCCAAGTCATGGCGCTGGGCGCTGAGAGACTCTTCCAGCAGGGGCGACTCCTGGGCGGTGATGCTCAGGCCGATGCCGGCGTGCTGGTGTTGAAAATGCTTGAACACCCGGGGCAGCAGGGTCTGGGAGAACAACGGCAGGCAGGTGATGCTCAACTGGCCGTGTTCGAAACGCCGCATCGACTGGGCCAGGCTGTTGATCCGCTCCAGACCCACATACGCCCGCTCCACCTCTTCGAACAGCAGCATGGCCTGGGCCGTGGGCAGCAGACGGCCGCCTTCGCGGTCGAACAGCTTGAGCCCGGACAGGCTCTCCAGCCGGGCCAGTTCACGGCTCAGGGTCGGTTGCGAGGTGAACAGCAGGCGCGCCGCGCCGGTGACGCTGCCGGCCTGCATGATGGCGCGAAACACCTCGATATGCCGCAGGGAAATCTGCACGGTTGGGCTCCAGGAAAAACCAGGCCCATATCAGAACTGAATCGACTGACAAAAAATAGATATTTTATTGAATAGCTCGCCTTGGGCATGCTGGCCCTCTCCTTTAGGCCGCCAACAGCAGATCGCCATGCCCTTCTCCCCCGCACAACTGACCGCCGCCGTTCGCCAGCACGGCACCCCGCTGTGGTGCTATGACGCCGCCACCATCCAGGCGCGCATCGCCCAGTTGCACGTCTTCGACGTGGTGCGCTATGCGCAGAAAGCCTCGTCCAACCTGCACCTGCTGCGCCTGATCCGCGAAGCCGGGGTGCAGGTCGATGCGGTGTCACTGGGGGAAATCGAGCGCGCCCTGCTGGCCGGCTTCAGCCCAGCGGGCGACCCGGCTGGAGTGGTGTTCACCTGCGATCTGTTCGACGCCCCGACCCTGGCGCGGGTGGTGGAGTTGCAGATCGAGGTCAACGCCGGTTCCATCGACATGCTGCGCCAACTGGGCGAGCGCTCCCCGGGCCATCGGGTGTGGCTGCGCATCAACCCCGGCTTTGGCCACGGCCACAGCCGCAAAACCAACACCGGCGGCGAGAACAGCAAGCACGGTATCTGGCACGAGCAGATGGATGACGCCCTGGCCGTGATCCGCCAGCACGGCCTGCACCTGGTGGGCCTGCACATGCACATCGGTTCCGGCGTGGATTACGCCCACCTGGAGCAGGTCGGCGCAGCCATGGTCGCGGCGGTGAAAGCCCTGGACCACGACATCGAGGCCTTCTCCATCGGCGGCGGCTTGTCCACGCCTTATCGCGAAGGCGACGAACCGGTGGACGTACAGCGCTACGCCGCTGCCTGGAGCCAGGCCCGCCAGGAGATCGAAGCCTTCCTCGGGCACAAGGTGCGCATGGAAATCGAACCGGGGCGGTTCCTGGTGGCCGAGGCCGGTTGCCTGGTGAGTGAAGTGCGGGTGGTGAAAGACGCCGGCCAGCATCACTTCGTGCTGGTGGACACCGGCTTCAACGACCTGATGCGCCCGGCCATGTACGGCGCCTACCACGGCATGAGCCTGCTGGGTGCCGACGGCCAGCCGGTGCAGCGTCCCGAGCGCCTGAGCGTGGTCGGCGGCCCGCTGTGCGAGTCCGGCGATATCTTCACCCAGGACGACCAGGCCCTGACCCCGCACCTGCTGCCGCAAGCCCAGGTCGGTGATCTGCTGGTGATCCACGACACCGGGGCCTATGGCGCCAGCATGTCGTCCAACTACAACAGCCGGCCGCTGCTGCCGGAGGTGTTGTTCGAAAACGGTGAAGCCCGCTTGATCCGCCGTCGCCAGCCCCTGAGTGACCTGCTGGAGCTGGAACTGGGGCTTTGACCCAGGCATGAAAAAGCCCCGCTGCGGACTGCGCAGCGGGGCTTTTTTTTGGCCTCAGGGATCGACCTGGGCCATCAGTTCCGGCACCGACTCCGGGCGCTTGGCGTAACGCTGGGCCAACACCGCGCAGACCATCAGCTGGATCTGGTGGAACAGCATCAGTGGCAGGATCAGCACGCCGATGGTGCTGCCGGCGAACAACACTTGGGCCATGGGCACGCCGGTGGCCAGGCTCTTCTTCGAGCCGCAGAAGAGGATGGTGATGCGGTCTTCCTGGCTGAAGCCAAAGGCCTTGCCCAGCAGGCTCGACGCCAGTAGCACCAGGGCCAGCAGCACGCAACAGGCCAGCACCAGGCCCAGCAGTTCCAAGGGCGGAATCTGCTGCCAGATGCCTTCGTTCACCGCTTCGCTGAAGGCGCCGTAGACCACCAGCAGGATCGAACCCTGGTCGACGAATTTCAGCCAGCTTTTATTGCGCCCGACCCAGGCACCGATCCAGCGCCGGGCAATCTGCCCGGCGACGAACGGCAGCAGCAGTTGCACGCTGATCTTGAGGATCGCATCCACGGTCGAACCACCGTCACCGTGGACATTGAGCAGCAACGTCACCAGCAGCGGCGTAAGGAAGATGCCGAACAGGCTGGAGGCCGCGGCACTGCAGATCGCCGCCGGGATGTTGCCCCGGGCCAGGGAAGTAAAGGCGATCGCCGACTGCACTGTGGCCGGCAAGGCGCAAAGGTAGAGCATGCCCAGGTACAGCTCGTTGCCTACCAACGGTGACAGCAGCGGCTTGAGGGCCAGGCCCAGCACCGGGAACAGCACAAAGGTCAGGCCGAACACCAACAGGTGCAGGCGCCAGTGGCCGGCTCCGGAAATGATCGCCTCCCGCGAGAGCTTGGCGCCGTGGAGGAAAAACAGCAGGGCAATGGCGATGTTGGTCAGCCAGCCAAAGCCCACGGCCACCTGGCCGCTGGCGGGCAGGAAGCTGGCGAGCAGGACCACCGCAACCAGGGTCATGGTGAAGGTGTCGGGTAACAGACGGGAAAGCTTCATGGGCAGGATCATCCAGGGGGTTGCCAAAAACCGTGGAGCGACTCTAACGTGCTCGCTGTTTGCCGACTAACGCCAATGAGCCAGTAAATGCCGACTAAAGGACATGAAAAAGCCGTTCGGCGCAGTATTCCAGGGCTTCCCAGCCTGCCGCGACCGATTTACGGTCGCACCGAATCCCTGCCCAACCGCGCCTTGACCCGGCGCCACAGCCACCCGTGGGTGCAACTGTCCTATGCGATTGCCGGGGTGCTGGAGGTGCAGACCAGCGCCGGGCGCTTTGTCGCCCCACCGCAACGGGCGGTGTGGATTCCGGCGGGCATGCCGCACCAAGTGTTCAGCTCGCCGCGCACGGAAATGCGCAGCCTGTACCTGGATTGCAGCGTCACCGCCTGGGCCGCCGAGCGCTGCCAGGTGCTGGCGGTGAGCAGCCTGCTGCGGGAGCTGATCCGCAGTTTCAGCGAGCTGCCGGTGGAATACGCCGAAGACGCGGCCGAAGGGCGCCTGGCCCAAGTGCTGCTGGACCAGTTGGCCGCTGCGCCGCAACTGGACCTGATGCTGCCGCTGCCCCACGACGCGCGCCTGCGGCAGATCTGCCGCAGCCTGCAACAGCACCCGGAACAGGCCACCACCTTGAGCCAGTGGGGGCAGAAACTGGGGGTGACGGAGAAAACCCTGAGCCGGCTGTTCCTCGCCGAGACCGGCCTGACCTTCCGCGCCTGGCGCCAGCGCCTGCGCCTGCTCGGGGCACTGACGCCGCTGGAACAGGGCGAACGCGTCACCGACGTGGCCCTGGCCTGCGGCTACGACTCTACCTCCGCCTTTATCGCCGCCTTCCGCCAACAATTCGCCACCACCCCCGGCGAATACTTCCGCTAGCCCCTGCCCAGCAAGAGCGGGACGCGGAGCGTCCCACACGGGGGACCGTGGGAACGCGCGGTGAGGCGCCTGGCCTCTGTGGGAGCCGGCTTGCTGGCGATGGCGAGCTCACCGGGCGCTATCGCTGGCAAGCCAGCTCCTACATAAACCTGCGCCTACAAACGGTGAGCGGTGCAATGTCGTAG
>NZ_JALQCW010000127.1 GCF_023241715.1 Pseudomonas morbosilactucae | reverse complement strand
AACCTGGATGCCACCGACACCGGCACCCTGGCCATCAACCTGACCGGCAACGCGGCGGCCAACATCCTGATAGGCAGTGACGGTGCCAACATCCTCGATGGCAAGGCTGGCATCGACACCTTGATCGGCGGTTTGGGCGATGACACCTACGTGGTCGATTCAGTCAGCGAGCTGGGTCTGATCCAGGAGTTGCAGAACGAGGGTGTCGACACACTGCGCGTCACTTACCTGAACAGCGGCACCCAGGCCCAGACCATCAACCTCAACGACCCCAGCCTGCAGTACATCGATAACCTCAGTGTGCTGGGCACCGGCTTGTTCAACCTCACCGGTAACGCACTGGACAACCTGTTGATCGGCAATGCCTCGGCCAACACCCTGATCGGCGGGCTGGGCAATGACACCCTGGACGGCAAAAAGGGCGCTGACACCCTGATCGGTGGCGACGGTGATGACACCTATTATGTCTACAGCAACCTGGACCAGGTGCAGGAAGGGCTCGATGGTGGCACCGACACCGTCAATGTCATGGCCTACGCTGGCAACAGCTATACCCTGGTCGGCAACATTGAAAACGCCGTGGTGCTGGCCAGCG
>NZ_JALQCW010000126.1 GCF_023241715.1 Pseudomonas morbosilactucae | reverse complement strand
GGGAAAAACTCTTCGGCAACAGCAATCCGCTGGGCCAGTACATCCTGATCGAGAACTCGCCGTTCCAGGTGATCGGCGTATTGGCCGCCAAGGGCGCCAGCTCTGGCGAACAGGATGCGGACGAACGGGTGATGATCCCCTACACCACCGCCAGCGTGCGCCTGTTCGGCAACCATGACCCTGAATACGTGGTGATCGCCGCCGCCGACGCGCGCCAGGTCAAGGACACCGAAAAGGTCATCGACCAGTTGCTGTTCAAGCTGCACAACGGCGTGCACGACTACGAGCTGACCAACAACGCCGCGATGATCCAGGCCGAAGCCCGAACCCAGAACACCCTGTCTCTGATGCTCGGCGCCATTGCCGCCATTTCCCTGTTGGTGGGCGGCATCGGAGTGATGAACATCATGCTCATGACAGTGCGCGAGCGAACCCGGGAAATCGGCATCCGCATGGCCACCGGCGCCCGCCAGCGGGACATTCTGCGGCAGTTCCTGACCGAGGCGGTGATGCTCACCGTGGTCGGCGGGGTTACCGGCATCGTCCTGGCGCTGTTGATCGGCGGCGCGCTAACCCTGAGCAAGGTGGCCGTGGCCTTTTCCCTGGAGGCGGCGCTCGGTGCCTTCGCCTGCGCCGTGGTCACCGGAGTAATTTTCGGCTTCATGCCGGCCCGCAAAGCCGCCCGCCTCGACCCGGTCGCGGCCCTTACCAGCGTATGACTAGCGAATCCTTTATGAAGCCGCCATTTGCCTTGCTTGCCGCCTGCCTGCTCCTGAGTGCCTGCGCCGCCCCGAGTGCACCGCCGCAAAGCGGCTTGCAGTCGCCACCCGAGTGGCAGTCGGCAGCATCCGAGAGCGTGCCGCAAAACCTCCCTGCCTGGTGGCAAACCTTCGGCAGCCCGGAACTGGACCGCCTGGTGGAGCAGGCCCGAGTCAGCAGCTATGAGGTCGGCGCCGCCATGGCCCGGGTGCGCCAGGCCCAGGCCGACGCAGTGATCGCCGGCGGCCCGCTGCTGCCGGAAATCAGCGCCGGACTGAATGCCAACCGCGAACAACTGCTACGCGGCGACGGTTACAGCCAGCTCAACTCCTCCTCTAGCCAGCGCGCCACCCACTACTTCGATACCTCCCTGAGCGCCAGCTATGAAGTGGACTTCTGGGGTGGTAACGCGGCCGCACGCGATAGCGCCCGGCAGAGCCTGCGCGCCAGCGAGTTCGATCGGGCCACGGTGGAGCTGACCCTGCTCGGCAAGGTCGCCGACAGCTATATGCAAGTCCTGGCCCTGCAGGAGCAAGGCCGGATCGCCGCGCTCAACCTGGCCAATGCCGAGAACGTCCAGAAACTGGTGCAGACCCGCTACGACGCCGGCTCCGCCACAGCCCTGGAGCTGGCCCAGCAAAAAAGCCTGGTGGCGACCCAGCAACGGCAACTGCCCCTCTATCAGCAGCAAGCCCGGGAGGCCTTGATTACCCTGGCCACGCTGCTGGGCCAGCCGGTGCAGAATCTCCAACTGGGGGCCCAGGGTTTCGAGCAAATACGCTGGCCTGCCATCAACGCCGGCCTGCCCAGCGCGCTGCTGAGTCGCCGTCCGGACATCGCCAATGCCGAAGCCAAACTGGCCGCCGCCCAGGCGGATGTGCGAGTGGCCCGTGCCGCCTTGCTGCCCAAACTCAACCTGACCGCCACCCTGGGGTCGGGCGCCGACCGCTTTCCTGAGATTCTGCGCAACCCCTTCGGCACACTGGCCGCCGGCCTGACGGCACCGATTTTCAACAACGGCCGGCTCAAGGCTGAGCGCGACAAGGCCACGGCGATTCAGGACGAACTGCTGCAAACCTACCGTGGCGCCATCATTGCCGGCTTCGGCGACGTGGAAAAAGCCCTGAACACCGTCGACGGTGTCGACCAGCAACGGCGCTGGCAGGACGAAGAACTGCAACAAGCGCGCAAGGCCTTCCAGATTGCCGAAAGCCGCTACCAGGCCGGTGCGGAAGACCTGCTCACAGTGCTCGAAACCCAGCGCACGCTGTACCAGGCCCAGGACCTGGAGGTGCAATTGCGCCTGCAACGGGTCCTGGCCAGCATTGCCTTGTACAAAGCCCTGGGGGGTGGCTGGCAGGTGATGTAAACGCCTAAACATCAGCGGGTGCAGTTCGTCTTTACCTATGGATAGAACCTGATCGGTCGCACGCGACCCACCATAGGAAACCTTATGAACTCACCCTCTTTCAGCCTGGCCCTGGCTGATGGCCGCCAAGCGACCGCACAGGATGAAACACCCGAAAGCGGCAGCCTGCGCATCGACGGCGGCGACCTGATTGCCTACCGGGAAGTCGACGGCCGCATTCTCTTCGACAATTTCCCAGAAACCCTGCCCGCCAGTGCCCTGCTGGCCTTGCTGGCCACGCGTTTCTGCCATCGCAGCAAATGCGAGCAGGTGACCCTGCTGCTGCCCGTCAGTCGCGAGTACGCCGTTTCTGCGGTGCGCCAAGGCCTGTTCGATCATTGGCAAAACACCGAAAACGGCCAGGTTGAACTGCGCTGCCTGCGCCAGACCTTCTGGCAGCAGCCCCTGCCCTGGCTCACCGCGCCGGCCAGCGCCCACACGCCGCCGATCTATCGCTTCACCGGCGAAAAACGCCACCCTCAGCGGCCGCCTCAACCGACCGGGGACGTCTATCGACGCTGGTTGCCGCGCCTGAACACCACCTTCTCCCTGCGCACCATCGACCCGGTAAAAGACCTGGAAGCCTTCAACCGCTGGATGAACCTGGAACAGGTGGCGTACTTCTGGGAGCAGTCCGGCAGCCTGGAAGAGCACGCCGAGTACCTGCACGCCATGCTCCAGGACCCACGCGTACATCCGCTGATCGGCTGTTTTGACGACGAGCCGTTCGCCTATTTCGAGGTGTACTGGTGCAAGGAAGATCGCATCGCACCTTACTATGATGTCGCCGATTTCGACCGCGGCTGGCATGTGGTGGTCGGTGAAAACAAACACCAGGGGATCGGCAAACTGCGGGCCTGGTTCCGCTCACTGATGCACTACATGTTCCTGGACGACCCACGTACCCAGCGCATCCTCGGTGAACCACGGATCGACCATAACCGGCAGATCGACTTCCTCAAGTCCCAGGGTTTCGGCCATCTGAAAGACATCCAGCTGGCCCACAAGAAAGCCGCCTTGTTGCGCCTGGAACGTGAAGCCTTCTTTGACGACCACGCCCTTTAATTCGCCGAGAGAAGACGTTTTCATGACCAGCAATTCGCTCAGCGCCACCCGCGAGCTCTCCAAGTTACTCAAGCCCTTCTGGCCCATCGTCGCCGGCGCCATTGCCCTCGGGATCCTCGGCGGTTTCAGTGTCACCACGCTGCTGGCCACCATCAACCGCGCACTCAACACCCAAGGCGGCCTGACCCACGCGGTGATGTGGGTCTTTGCCAGTTTGTGCGTGTTGTCGTTGCTCAGCTCGATCTTCTCGGACATGGGCACCAACTTCGTCGGCCAGAAGATCATCGCCAAGTTGCGCAAGGAGCTTGGGGAAAAAGTCCTGTCGGCGCCCATCGACCAGATCGAACGCTATCGCAGCCATCGCCTGATCCCGGTCCTGACCCACGACATCGACACCGTCAGCGATTTCTCCTTCGCTTTTGCGCCCCTGACCATTTCGATGACCGTGACCCTGGGCTGCATGGGTTACCTGGCAATGCTGTCCTGGCCCCTGTTCCTTTTGATGCTGGTGGCGCTGGGCGTCGGCATCGCCGCCCAGGTGGTCGCCCGCACCCGCGGCATCAGAGGGTTCGCCGTGGCCCGGGAGGCCGAGGATGAACTGCAGAAAAACTACAACGCCATCGCCCAGGGCGCCAAGGAGCTGCGGATTCACCGGCCACGCCGGCACCGCATGTTCACCCAGCGCATCCAGGCGATCAGCGAACATATCTGCGCCACCCAGGTAAAGTCGGTCAACACCTACATCATCGCCAAGACCTTTGGCTCGACCTTGTTCTTCATCGTGATCGGCCTCGCCCTGCTGATGGAAAACACTTGGCCGAGCGCAGACAAGGCGGCCATGAGCGGGTTTGTCCTGGTGCTGCTGTACATGAAAGGCCCCCTGGACCATCTGGTCAGCGTCCTGCCTCTGGTGAGCCGGGCACAAGTGGCATTCCAGCGAATCGCCGAACTGTCCGAGCAGTTCTCTTCGCCCGAACCTCACCTGTTGCTCAATGAAAAGGGGGCGTCGAACCAGCACATCCAAAGCCTGGAATTACGCAACGTGCAGTACGCGTTCCCGGTGGTGGATGGCAGCACCCCGTTCCGCCTGGGCCCGGTCAACCTGAAGATCAACCAGGGCGATATCGTGTTCATCGTCGGCGAAAACGGTTGCGGCAAGACCACCCTGATCAAGCTGTTGCTCGGGCTCTATGCGCCTCAAACCGGTGATATCTACCTTGATGGCCAAGCCGTCACTGCCGAGAACCGCGACGATTATCGTCAACTCTTCACCACCATTTTTGCCGACTACTACCTGTTCGACGATGTGGTGCAAGGCGACCAGCAGATCCCTGACGACGCCACCCAGTACCTCAAGCGCCTGGAGATCGCCCACAAGGTCAGCGTGCGCGATGGCGCCTTCACCACCACCGACCTGTCCACCGGCCAACGCAAGCGCCTGGCCCTGGTCAACGCCTGGCTGGAACAGCGCCCAGTGCTGGTGTTCGATGAATGGGCTGCGGACCAGGACCCGACCTTCCGCCGGATCTTCTACACCGAACTCTTGCCGGACCTGAAACGCCTGGGCAAGACCATCATCGTCATCTCCCACGATGACCGTTACTTCGACATCGCCGATCAACTGGTGCGCATGGACACCGGCAAAGTCCGCGCCGAGGCACAACCGGCCTGATCGAACAGGCACAAAAAAAGCGGCTACCAGCCGCTTTTTTTGTGGGTCACATCCGACGCCCGGCACCTGCGACTAACGCTTGAGGTGCTGGGCGTACCAGGGACGGCGTGGCGCCCGCTTGAGCAGGTCGGGCACCTCCGCGTCACGGCTCAGGGCGATGCGCAGGGCCAGCTTCATCAGCTCTACATCCATCTCCAGCGAGGCATCGCCCACGGCCGTGCCCAGCGGGCCGCAACCGTGGGTCGAAGGGCCCAACCAAGGATCGGCGATGTCTACCCAGCGACCCGGTGCGAACCAGGCCACACCGTTGACTTCGCGGCGCAGCACCTCACCCGGGTGAGCCCGCTCATGGGCCCGGAACCAGTCCTCGATACGGTCGTCGATCCAGCCATGAAAGCCCCAGAATACTGGGTTGACGTGGGAGGAAAACGGGTCCGAAAGAAAATCGTTCTGCGCCTCGAACCAGCGCCCGGCGAAGTCCGAGGAAAGCCGTGCTTCCATCACCGGCATGCCATTGGAGGGGTCCCGGGCGACACTGGCATAGCGCATGTGCAGCCAGTCGTGCAGCCCCAACTCAATCTCGGAACCAAACTCGCCCAGGGTCATGCGCGCCAGGTACTCAGGGTCCTGGTACTGCGACTCCCATACCTGGAAGTTGCTGTAGAAGCCCTCATTGCTTTTCAGGCCATGGAGCAGTTCGGTGAACTCCTGATCCCCAGCACTGATCCAGGCCGGAGGCACGGAGCAGCCGTCATGGTTGTCGTAATAACGCAGAAACGCCTGACGATCATGTTCGATGTAACTGGGCGGCAACGGCATTCGCGGCCAGGACACCAGGCTCGGCTGCAAAGCACGGGCCTGGCCCAGCATATGCCGGTGCATAAAGAGGAAGTCGACGCCGGAGCCATTGCGGTGCTTGCGGCGCCCGCGAGCTCCACGCTCCTTGTCCAGGGGCCCTGGCTGCCAGCCCAGGCCGCGCAGGCTGTGGCGTTTGTCCTTGGGCAGGGAGTGCCAGCGATCGCGGGAGGCATGCCAGAGCTGGTGGTAAAGCCGATGGGCCGGTGCCACCAGCCACTCCAGCAGATCGGGCTGCAATGGCGTGCGCTCCCGCGCTTCGGGAAACGCTCGCTTGCGCGCGACAAAGCGCAAGGCATTGGCCGGTAGCAGCTTCGAGCGATCCAGCACCTCGATACTGCCGCTGAGGGAACCGCTGCCCGCATTGCCCCACTCGGCCCAGACCTCGTCCAGCAGCAGGTGACATTCGTGACTCGGCGTCCCGTTCATCTGACCACCGGCGAACAGCCGCCAACTGATCTTGGCGCCATCGCCATTGACCAAGTCGCCGGCGACGAAAAACTCCGGCTGCCCTTGCCCGCGCAAGCTCTGCGGGCGTCCCAGGTAACCGCGAATCCCGCGTCCGGTGGGGCCCACATCCAGCAACAACTCGCAGCCGGTACGGGGCAAGCCTTCCAACCCATGGGCATCGAGCAACTGCATATCCCAGACGCCCCGCAGGTGATCGGCCAGGCGGTTGCCGGCAGCGACGGCTGGCGCCAGGGTGGCTTCCCCGGGAGTGATTTCCTGGTCTTCCTGCTCCCGCTTGTCTCTGCGCAACAACTCCTGCTGGGTATAGAACGCCACCGGAATGGCCGCCCCCGTCACCGCCAGCCCGGTCAAAAATCCCCTTCGAGAAAACCTCATCGCTCTACCTATGTTCAGTGGCGCGTCGCATCTACCTAGAACGTTGGATTTGCGGGGAAATTTACCGTCATGGCACGACCCACCGGCTAAATTTGCCGGTCGCCGGCTCGTTTATCGCGGATAGAAGTTCACAAAAGGTCTGGCCGGAGCAGCCTTCACGCACGCCTCTCGGCCGATCTCGTCATCCGCCCGCCTGCGACTGGGATAGCAATGATCAAATTGTCTGGTAAAAAAACCCTCTATCTGAGCCTGCTCCTGCTTGTCATCGCCGCGGTCGGCATCGGTGCTGGCGCAGCGTGGCACTTCTACTGGAAAGGCCGCGTCAACTACCCCAACGAAATCGTCAAACACGCCAACGACTTGCAGGAACGCATCCTGTCCTTCGATAGCCACATCACCGTGCCCCTGGACTTCGGCACTGAAGGCACCGAGGCGGACAAGGATGGGCGCCGCCAGTTCGACCTGGTCAAGGCCGGACGCGGGCGCATGTCCGGCGCAGCCTTGAGCATCCTTGCCTGGCCAGAAATCTGGGCCGGCCCCAACGCCCCCCATCGCCCCACTCCGGGCTTTGTCGAGGAGGCACGCCATCAGCAAGACATTCGTTATCGAATCATTCAGAGCCTGGTGCGCGACTTCCCCAATCAGGTGGCAATCGCCTACACCCCGGCCGACTTCCGGCGTATCGCCAGCGAGGGCAAGCTGGCCATCGTCATCAGCCTGCTCAATGCCTACACCATGGGCGACGACCTGACCCGCCTGGACCAATGGACCGCCCGTGGCATGCGCCTGTTCGGCTTCAGCTACGTGGCCAACAACCACTGGGCCGACTCCTCGCGTCCATTGCCATTTTTCAATGACACCCGCGACGCCCTCGGCGGCCTGTCGCCGATCGGCAAACAGGCGGTCAAGCGTCTGAACGACCTGGGGGTGGTGATCGATGTGTCACAGATGTCGACCCTGGCCCTGAATGACGTGGCCGCCCTGACCCGTGCCCCGGTCGTGGCCTCCCATTCGGCGCCCCGGGGCCTGGTGGATATTCCGCGCAACCTCAGCGACAAGGAATTGCAAACCATCAAGGCCACCGGCGGCGTGGTGCAGGTGGTGGGCTTCTCCACCTACCTCAAGCCACTCTCCCAGCCATCGATCGACAAGCTCAATGAACTGCGCAAGCGCTTTGACCTGCCGCCCCTGCAAGGCCTGGAGAACGCCCTGATGCCTGGGGACGCGGTGATTTCCATCTGGTCGGAAAGCCGCTTCGGCGAATACGCCAGTGCCCTGTACGACATCATCGACGCAGAGCCCAAGGCTAGCCTCAAGGACTACGGCGATGCCATTGACTACGTGGTGAAAAAGATCGGCATCGACCATGTCGGCATCGGTTCGGACTTCAACGAAGGCGGTGGTGTAGAGGGCTGGATGAACGTCGGAGAAAACCGCAACGTCACCGCCGAACTGATCCAGCGTGGCTACTCAGACAGCGACATCGCCAAGCTCTGGGGCGAGAACTACCTGCGGGTCTGGGAAAAGGTCGAACAACTGGCCGACCCAGTGGCCGCTGCCCAACCTTCACCTGCCGCCCAGTAAGCTCACCACAGCGAGATATTTTTGTGACTGATCGTCGAACCTTTCTCAAGCAGGCCAGCCTGCTCGCGGCCGCCCTCCCCTTTGCCGGCCAGGCTTTCAGCCAAACCGCTGGCGCGTCCGCGGCCCCGTCGAGCACCGATAAATGGGGCCAGTTGCGACAACTGTTCGACCTCGATCCGGACTACGTGCACCTGTCGAACTTCCTGATCACCTCACACCCCAAGCCGGTGCGCCAGGCCATCGAAGGCTACCGTGCCGTGCTCGATCGCAACCCGGCGCTGGCCATGGACTACGACAGCCAGTTCACCTGGAAGCGCGAGGGTGAAGTCCGCGACTGGGTGGGCCGCTACCTGGACATCAAGCCCGCGCAGATCGCCCTCACCGGCAGCACCACCGAAGGCCTGGCCCTGGTCTATGGGGGCATCCAGGTGCAGCCGCACCAGGAAATCCTCACCACCGTTCACGAGCACTACTCGGCACGCAACGCCCTGAAGTACCGCAAGCAACGAGATGGCACCCAGGTGCGGACCTTCGAGCTGTTCAAGTCGGCCCATCAGGTCAGCACCGACGAGGTCCTGGGCAACATCGCGCGCAATATCCGCCCGAACACTCGGGTGCTGGGCATGACCTGGGTCCACTCGGGCAGCGGGGTAAAACTGCCCATCGGGGAAATCGGCAAGCTGGTGGACGAGCAAAACCGCAACCGCGACGAGAAAGACCGCATCCTCTACTGCGTCGATGGCGTGCATGGCCTGGGGGTCGAAGACATCCATTTTGCCGACCTCAATTGCGACTTCTTCATGGCCGGCACCCATAAATGGATGTTCGGGCCACGGGGCACCGGCATCCTCTGCTCGCGCTCGGAAAAGCTCGAACACCTGACGCCCATGGTTGCCACCTTTTCCCAGGACAATAACTTCGCCACCACCATGACCCCGGGCGGCTATCACAGCTTCGAGCACCGCTGGGCCGTGGGCAAAGCCTTCGAACTGCACCTGCAACTGGGCAAGGCTGCCGTGCAATCACGTATCCACGAACTCAACAGCTACCTCAAGCAACGCCTCCAGGAACACCCGTCCATCGAACTGGTGACCCCGCTGAGTCCGGAGCTTTCGGCCGGCTTCACCTTCTTCCGCGGCAAAGACCTGGACACCGACGCCACCGCCGCCTGGCTGATCGAAAACCGTGTGCTGGTGGATGCCGTGTACCGCGATGCCGGTCCGGTGGTGCGCATGGCACCCGGGCTGCTCAACAGCGAGGCCGAGATCGACCAAGTCATGCTGATGCTCAGCAAGCGGTTAAAGGCCTGAAGCGCCGTTCTTATTCCACACTACAAGGTCATTTTCGATGAAACCCGTCATCTTTCACTCGCTCACCGTCCTGATCGGCAGCCTGTTCAGCCTGAGCGCCCATGCCGCCAGCCACCCCGAAACCGGCAAGGTATTCAAAGACTGCAAGAACTGCCCGGAAATGGTGGTACTGCCGGCGGGCAGTTTCGTCATGGGCACGCCCGAAGGAGAAGTGGGCAAGGAGCCCGATGAAAGCCCGCAACACACCGTGACCTTCAAAAAGCCCTTCGCGATCAGCCGCTTCCATGTCACGGCCGGCGAACTGGACACCTACATCCGCGAAACCGGCGTGGTGATCAAGGACGGCGACAAACGCCCAGGCCGTCTGTGTCAGGCCAGCAAGCCACGCTACGAACAAGGGCCTCGCCAACCGGCGGTCTGTGTCGACTACTACGATGTCCAGGCGTACGCCCAATGGCTGTCGAAAAAGACCGGGCACACCTACCGCATGATCAGCGAAGCCGAGCGTGAATACGCCGCCCGGGCCGGCTCCACCGGGCCATTCCCCTTCCCGTTCGATGAAGAAGGGCAATACCAGATCAGTAAACACGCCAACACCTACGGTCCCAAGGACGGCTACAGCTACACCGCACCAGTGGGCAGCTACCCCGCGAACGCCTTTGGCGTCTACGACATGCACGGCAACGTCTACGAATGGACTGCCGATTGCTACCACCCGAACTACGTTGGCGCCCCCACGGACGGCAGCGCCTGGATGGACGCCAACAACGGCGAATGCATCGCCGCCATGATGCGCGGCAACGACTGGGGCGAAGCCCCCGTGTTCTCGCGCTCGGGCAATCGCAACAACCGCGATCGCGATGTGCGCGGCGACTTCCTCGGCTTCCGGGTCGCCCGCGAGCTCTGAAAGCACGCTCATGGAACTGGAACGACGTCCGCTGCAAACACCAGACAGAAAAACAAGGGAACTTATTTATCTTTCCGGTTTCGCGCGCTTCATGCGTCTCAGTTATTGAGAAACAATTACATTCGCTTCCAGTTCCCAATTCCGCCAACGAGTAAGCACAAATGCAAGCACTTCAAGGACTAAGCCCTCTCGCAAAAGCGTTTTTGATGCGTCGTGCGCTGAGCCCGAGACTCACATCCTATGCACTAGGTTTGGCTGTCAGCATCCCCTTCATGGCACAAGCGCAGGCCGTCCACTTCAATATTCCTGCTCAACCCTTGTCGAGCGCGTTGCAGGCATTTGGACACCAAGCAAATATCGAAGTGCTTTACGCCCCTGAAGACATCCAAGGCTTACGCAGCAAGGCGGTGAATGGGGATCTGGAACTGCAGCAAGCTGTTGCTACGCTACTTGGCGAGACCGGTTTGTCATTTAACATTCAGGGAAACACCCTGATGCTCAGTGGAAAATCGCCTTCCAGCGATATCGAACTGGCGCCCACGGCAATTAACGCAGACGCACTCGGGAATACCACAGAGGGAACAGGCTCTTACACCACAGGTGCCACGAATACAGCAACTAAACTAAATTTGTCGCTGCGCGAAACACCTCAATCGGTGAGTGTGATGACTCGTCAGCGGATGGATGACCAAGGGCTCAGCACCATCACTGAGGTGCTTGAGCAAACACCTGGCATTTCAGTACAGAGCATGGGTAGCGAGAGATTCAACGTTTACTCTCGTGGCTATCCCATCAGTAACTACCAAATTGACGGAATTAAAAGCACCGTTGAAATTCAGACTCAGGATGTTTCTCAGAGCCTTGCAGACATGGCTATTTATGACCGTGTCGAAGTACTTCGGGGTGCATCAGGCTTGATGAACGGTGCAGGTGATCCTTCCGGCACGCTCAACATGGTACGCAAGCGCCCAACTGCCGAGTTCCAGGGACATATATCAGGGTCTGCAGGCTCGTGGGACAAGTACAGAGGCGAAGTGGACGTATCAGGGCCCCTCAACGATGCTCGAACATTACGCGGGCGCTTCGTCGCGTCCTACCAGGAAGGTAAGAGTTTCATTGATGCCTACCAGCAGGAAAAACAGGTGTTGTACGGCGTATTAGAGGGAGATCTTTCCGATACCTCAACACTCACAGCCGGCATCTCCTACCAAAAAGATGACCCCCGCGGTGTATTTGGCGGCGTAGGCGTCCCTCTTTTTTATAGCAATGGCAAACAGACAAACCTCTCACGCTCGACCAACATTGCTGAGCGTAATAATACCAACGAAGTTAATGCTTATAATTTCTTCACTACCTACCGTAATCAACTGTCTGACGACTGGGCTCTAAACGTATCGACCAATCACCTTTACAGCACCCGTGACTATCAATGGGTAATGGGAGCCACTTGGTCAGGCTTTCCGAATGAAACTACTGGTTTAGGATTACCGCTTTATACACAAGCGGGTGAAAGTCATCAGCGCCAGACAGGTCTGGATGCACGACTGGAAGGGGCGTACCAACTGTTTGACCGTAAACATGAGGTTGTCGCAGGTTTCAACTATGCAGACTCGGTCACCAAGACAGACACCTTCAGTGAAACCGGGGGATTGGCCGGAAGAACCATTTTCAATATTTATACCTGGAACAACAAGACTGGGACTCCAGTTTTCGGACAAAAGTTTTATGACAACGATACTAAACTAAGAGAACGCGGCTACTACTTTGCCACCCGCCTTAATGTCACAGACGAACTGAAGTTTATATTGGGTAGTCGTATCAGTGACTATGACCGCACTTACTCGCTAAAATACGAACCCCTTGCACGAAGAATTTACAACAAAGACGAAAAATCTACAGAAAGCGGGGTATTTACACCCTATGCCGGGATCACTTACGACCTCTCTGAGAATCATACCGTCTACGCAAGCTATGCAACTATCTTCATGCCTCAGTCTTATCAAGACAGAGATGGAACACGTCTGGAACCACGAGAAGGCAAAAACTATGAAGTGGGTATAAAAAGCGAATTCTATGATCGCCGCCTGAATACCAGCTTAGCGCTCTACTATATTGATCAGAAAAAACTGCCAGTGGTGGATTCAGGTTATAGCGTTCCAGGCTCTGATGGCTTAATTTCCGCCTACAAGTCCGAAGATGCCAAAACTCAAGGTGTTGATGTGGAAGTTACTGGTGAGGTGTTACCTGACTGGAACTTGTCTGCATCCTACACTTACGGCAGGACCGAGGACACTAAGCACAATCAGCTTCAAACCATAATGCCTGAACACATGGTGAAATTGTGGACTGCGTATCGACTGCCTGGAATCTTGAATAAAATGACAGTTGGCGGCGGAATCAACTGGCAAAGTGAAATCAATTTCAGCTACTCGTCATGGATGTTCGCCAATCCCGTAGAGGCGAAACAGGAGGCCTATGCCACAGCTGACCTTATGGCAAAGTATGATTTCTCATCAAAACTTTCGGCCACACTGAACATTAACAACATCTTCGATAAAAAATACCTTAGCTCACTGGACCAAACATTTAACAGCGGCTTCTATGGGGACCCAAGAAACGCACTGGTAAGCTTTAAGTACAATTTCTAAACCGAGCTTCATAACGTCTCGATGCGCCTCAAGTGCGCCTCGAGGCGTTTTGAGTAACATACAAATAAAAACACTAGAATACTCGCCACTATTTCCATACGACTCAGCACCTTCAACTGCCTAGCCACGTACAAAAAATCCAAACTGCAGGCCCACCTCTGCTCACTCTCTGCCTAACTACCTCCGTACCTCCCTCCTCCAAAAATAACACACACTTCAATGCTAGCATTTCAAACCGTCAGCACTTCAAATTTTCTAAAACTCTCAGCACACCTCCGAAGTAAACAGCACGGAAAGTGCTGTGCTAAATATTAAATAAAAATTTATAAAACCCAAAACATCATGCTTTGGAAACCACCTAACAGCTTGACAAAAAAACTTAGCAAAACCTAAACACAGCCAGCAAACCCTCACAACAAAAAGTGCAAAGCAAACTTCTTTACCGTGCCACTCCATATACTCCATCAAATATCGAAGGCATAAAAAACGCCGATAGCAGAACTGCATATCGGCGCGCTTTTTGTTTCGTTGACTCTTTACTAATTTATTCCGTCAGCCTTCTAATGGTTCGCTTCTCAAACACATCTTGCAGACTGGGATAAAACTCTGGGAAGCCTTCCAGCGGCATGCTTGCTATTAGTCTTAAGCAATCGAATGAGTCAGCACCACATTCAAAAAAATCATCATCCAGGCCTAAATCGACCCCATCCAGAATACTACTCCAGCGATCAGCAAACGCGATTTGCAGGGGGGTAATTGGAACGATGAAAGACTGTTGCGCAATGCACTCATCACCCGCGATCAATAGCTCTGGGGCTTGCCACTCACGATGCAATCGCAGCTCCAAATCTTCAACGGTCTGGGTAAGAGGCTCAAGCATTTTCTCCAGTAACGCCTGCACCTGCGTCAAGACAATAGAAACAAACTCGTCTTGCAGATAACGCTTGTAGTTAAAGTCTATTAATAACTGCTCGCCCAGTCCTACATAAAGTGTTAAAGGATAGTTAGTCTGTTCAAAATGCTGCACATCACCAAAAATCAAATCACTTTCTGACGTTTTTTCCAACACCTGCGATACCGGATAATTCTCAAAAATCATAACCGTATCAAACAAGTGTCTTCCAGGCTTGGCAGCAAGACGATGTATCTTGCTTAACGCGAAGTGCTCGTGCTGTCGCGCCTCCAGGTTTAAATTCTGAATATTGACAAACCAATCATCCAAACTCATTGTTGCTGGCGAAGACACAATGAGCGGCAAGGTGTTAATAAACAATCCGACATCTTGCTCAATCCCGGAGATTTCAGTAGGTCTTCCTGCAACCGTCGTACCGAACACCACTGTCTGCGAGTGTAGATGATGCTTGAGTATCAGTGCCCATATTCCTTGGACCAGGGTGTTTACAGTAACCTTGCGCTGACGAGCATAATCTTTCAACGCCTGCGTCTGAACAGGGCTCATTCGTATATATTGGTTTTCATGACCAGAACGCGACGATTCATTCAACGCTGATACGCAATCAAGCAAACGACTCGGACTCTGCATACGCTCTATCTGCGCTAGCCAAAATTCAGTAGCTTGCTCCTCGGGCTGTTGTAACTGCCAAGCAATAAAACCTGCATATCTCCCACTCCTACGCATTGGCTGCTCACCAGCATAGCGCTGTAATACTTCAGCCAGAAGATTGGAACCACTCCAACCATCCATTAATAAATGGTGATTAGTACAAATTACATGGCACTTCCCAGCGCCCATACACACCACAACAATTCGCAACAACGGAGCCTGAGCCAAGTTAAATCCGCGCATTCTCTCTGATGCAGCCAAATCATCCAACTCAG
The DNA here is from genome assembly GCF_023241715.1 of Pseudomonas morbosilactucae. Lineage (GTDB taxonomy): Bacteria > Pseudomonadota > Gammaproteobacteria > Pseudomonadales > Pseudomonadaceae > Aquipseudomonas > Aquipseudomonas morbosilactucae. Next base: position 3,390 of record NZ_JALQCW010000126.1, on the reverse strand, counting down.
CAGTGCTAACTAAACGCCCCGTCCAATCAATATTTTCAAAAGGAAGTTCAACTTCACGCAGCACTACTTGTAAAGGCTTCACTAAAGAGCGCCAGACAAACTGCGTACGTAAAAGGTCCTGTGCATCGGCGGTTTGCTGCCAAGCGAGACGAAAACGCTCTACATCAAGCCCCGTGACTTCAACACGCATTTGGTTAATGTAATCACCAGATTCGGGAGCATAAAGCGCGTGAAACAGCAAGCCTTTCTGAAGAGTTGACAGTGGGTAAACATCCTCAATTTTACCTAAATCAACTGAAAGTACGTCAAGTTGTCTTTGAGTCAATCCGGCCCCTGGAAAATCTGATGGAGTGGCCAGACGCAAACCAGGCTGGCAACAATGTTCTATCAAAAACTCCAGTTCCCGAGCGTATTCGTCAGCTAGATTCTGTACCGTTGACGGATCAAACAACTGGCGACTAAAGGTCCAAGCCAAACTCAATACTCCATCGTAGACCTGGCCATTTATAGATAGCCAATTTCCCAAAGGAGCATCGATATGGTGCTCAAGACCACCGCTTTCCTTGGCGGGTTTAAATAATGACTCGCCGTTGTCATCAAAGCTACCATCAAACTGCCCCAAGTAGTTGAACGTTATTCTCGCTGGTGGAAGATCCTGTAGTCGTCGTCGACTAGGAGCATCTCCCAGATAACGCAGTACTCCAAACCCAATACCTTTATTAGGAAGGCAGCGTAGCTGCTCCTTAATATGCTTGATCGAATCCCCCATGGTTTCTACAGGGGTAAGCAATATAGGAAAAACGCTAGTAAACCAACCTACTGTATTGGTCAGGTCTACGCCATCGAATAGATCTTCCCGGCCGTGTCCTTCAAGTTGAACGGACATCGACTCATTCCCCGTCCAGCGAACAATGACACGAGCCAATGCTGTCAGCAAAAGATCGTTAATCTGAGTTCTATAAGCCGCAGGCGCTTCTTGTAATAGTTTGCGAGTTAATGCTTTATCCAATCGGGTATGAAGACTCACGGCCTCTCTGACCAGGTTATTCCCATTGGACTGCAAGCAGGGCAACTGAGTCCCAGATGCTGGAACCTGCCGCTCCCAGAAAGCCAGCTCATCTTGCAATGTATCGCTCTTGGCATAGTTCTGCAGGCTACGAGCCCAAGTCTGCAGAGAACTGCTTTTCGCGGAAAAAACAACCGCATCTCCCGCCATTAGCTGTGCGTAAGCAGCCTGCAAATCCTCCAATAGAACCCGCCAGGAAACACCATCGACCACCAAGTGATGAATGACCAAGAGCAGGCGCTGACTACCGTCGACCATATCCACCAGCAAAGCACGTATCAGAGATCCGTTCTCAAGGTCGAGGCTTTCCTGCGCCTGGTTAAGCACCACGTCCAACGTTATGTTATCAACGGCTGAACGTTGCCAGACTATGGGTTCTACCTGCCATAACTGGTGTTGTTCAGTCATGGTTCGGTAGGTTGCGCTCCAACTCGAAAGCTCAGGCCTGAAGCTCAGACGCAAAGCATCGTGATGAAGAACAAGCTCACGTAGCGCCTGCTCCAATAATGAGACGTCGATACCCGCTGACACCTCGAGTAAAACTGACTGATTCCAATGAGAGCGTTCGGGAATGTCTTCATCGAAAAACCAATGCTGAATAGGCAGCAACGGCGTTTCACCCTCGACTGGCCCCTGTATTGAAAGAACCTCACTTACTCCATGACGGGCAACGGATGCCAGCGCCCTAACCGTCTGATGCTGAAACAATTCCTTAGGTGTGAAATGAACATTCAGGGCCCGGGCACGGCTTACGACCTGCAGGGAAATGATCGAGTCACCACCTAACTCAAAGAAATTATCGGAAGAACCGACTCTCTGAAGGTGTAGAACATCAGCCCAAACACCAGCAAGTACCCGCTCCATTTCATTCTGCGGCTCGACAAACACGTTCTGCATCTGGCTCGTGTCCACTGCAGGCAAGGCCTTACGGTCGAGCTTCCCATTTGGCATCAATGGCAGAGCAGATAAAAAGATAAAATATGCAGGTACCATGTAGTCAGGTAGCCGGGCCTTGAGTTGAGCCTTGAGATGATCGCGGAGCACGCCTTGCTGGCCGAACTCATCCACGCCCGCTGCCATAACCAAATATCCAACCAACTGCTGACTGTTGATACCTGGTTGTGCAAACACTACCGCTTCACGAACACCCTCTAGTTCAAGAAGACAAGACTCGATTTCACCAGGTTCAACGCGGAAACCACGAATCTTGACCTGATTGTCGATGCGACCCAGATAGTCAAGTACGCCGTCTTTACGCTGACAGACAAGATCGCCTGTACGATAAAGGCGCCCGCCAACATCACCGAAAGGATCTGGAACGAAACGTTCAGCGGTAAGTGACGGACGCTGCCAATAGCCTCGAGCCAGTCCTCCACCGCCCAGATAAAGCTCGCCACTTGAGCCAACCGGCAATAACGCCATGTTGTTATCCAGAACGTAAGCCTGCCTGTCCCCAACGCAACGTCCTATGGGTGCATAAGCCGTGGTACAGGAATCGGTGGCCTTAGCCTTCCAGACCATCGGCGTGACCACAGTCTCGGTGGGACCGTAGCCGTTAATCATCAATTGAGGACAAAGAGCTTTCTGGACACGCTCGAAGCAGCCTTTAGGCATTGCATCGCCACCGAAGCTGTAAAGACGTACCGGCGGCGGATTGCCTACGGCCTCGGCGTACTCCGCAAGCTGCTGGAGATACACCGGAGGAAAGCCTGCCATAGTGACTTTATTGGTGCGAATTTCCTCATAAGTGCGCTCAACGGCCCACAAACTATCGTCACGCAATAACAAACTCGCACCTTGAGTCAAGATCGTCAGCCAGCGCTCATGGGCACCGTCAAAAGCAAACGATAGGAAATGCAGCTCACGGTCAGCAGCGCTCATTTCATACCAGTCCGCCGTTGCCAGGCAGTGCATCGCCAAAGGGCCATTGGTCACGCAGACACCCTTAGGCAGTCCAGTAGAGCCCGAGGTGTAGATCATATAAGCAAGATTATCGCTACACGATGTCAGGCTCGGATTGGTGCTTAGACGGCTTTCCTCCCAGCGAGAGGAGTGGTCCAGTAGAATGAGGTCCTCTTCCCGAAACGCAGGAAGCCGCTCAAGCAAGCTGGCCGTGGAAATGAGACGTTCACAACCGCTGTCGCGCACCATGTACGCAAGCCGGTCTTGCGGGTACTCAGGATCCATAGGGACGTAAGCCGCACCTGCTTTCAGGACAGCAAGCAGTGCGACGATTAATTCAGGCCCACGCTCTAGAGCGACACCCACTCGGCACTCAGGCCCAACCCCCAACCCGATCAAGTAATGCGCAAGACGATTCGCTC
>NZ_JALQCW010000125.1 GCF_023241715.1 Pseudomonas morbosilactucae | reverse complement strand
CCCCCAATTTTGCGCAAGGCTCAGGGACGCCATCGCGGGCAAGCCCGGCTCCTACAAGGGGCGATGGGGGCCGTGGTTACGCTGGTAGGTGTCTTCGCCCATAGCGGCGATCTGGCCTTCGATCAGGGCTTCGAAAGGTCGCAGCAACGGCTCGAAAGAGACCGGTGCTTCCAGCACTTGCAAGGCCTGGACAATCGCTTCCACGGTGGACAAGGCACCCGGCCCCGGCGCCTTGCGCAAGCGATAACGGGACACCGCACCTTCAGCCAGGGTCACCCGAGGCAAGGCCGCCAGCAACGGATTGAGGTGCAGCAACTTGCGCGCCTTGCGCCAGGTGCCATCGGGCACCACCAGCAGCAGCGGCTCATCCGCCGCCCCATAGGCCTGCAACGGCTGGGCGTCATCCGCCGGGAACAACAACCGGGCCTGATAACCCGGTCGATGGAGCAACCCGGGCAAATCCTCGAACACCTCGCCGACGATCAACTCGGCATTGTTCAAGCCCAACGCCGCCAGCCGCGCAGTGTTCAACGCATGGTTCACTTCACTCGGATGCTGCAACAGCAGAACCCGGGTGCGGCTGTCCAACTGCGGGATCAGCGGGCACAGGCAATGGCTGTGCGGTCTCTGGCAACGGGGGCATTGGGGTCTGGACATGGGGCCTCCTCAAGCCTGGTTGAGCTGCGCCTTGAGCAGGTCGCGGAAGGTCTGGATCAGCGGCTCGCGGCTGCGCCCCCGACGCATGATCATGGAAAACGGTGCCTGATAGCCGAAGGTCGCCGGCAACAGCACCCGCAGGTCGCCCTTGTCGGCCCAGGCCTGGGCGTAATGCTCCGGCAAATAGCCGATGTAGGCGCCGGACAGCACCAGGATCAACTGTGCCTCCATGCTTTCCACGGTCGCCGCACTGTGTTTGAAACCGTGGCGCGCCAGCTCCGCCTGGCTCCAGTAGCCCCGCCCAACCATGCGCTGCTGGGTGATCAACTGCTCGGGGATGCGCCGCTCGCTGAACAACGGGTGACGGTTGCTGCAATACAACCAGTGCTGTTCGCGGTACAGCGGCATGTAGATCAGGCCGCTCATGCGTGTGGAAAACGCACCAATGGCCAGGTCCAGGCGGTTGTCCTGGACCCCCAGTTGCAATTCGTGGGGGCTGAGCACCGACAAGTGCAAATGCACCGCTGGGTGTTCCTGGCTGTAGGCGCCGATGGCTTCGGCGAAGGGCAAGGCCTTGTCACTGACAGTGGAGTCGATCACCCCCAGGTTCAGGGTGCCGCGCAGCTCGCCCTTGAGGGCCGCGGCGTATTGCTCGAAACCTTCCAGCTCGCCCAACAGGCGCAGGGTTTCCTGGTGGAACAACTCGCCCTTGCTGGTCAGGCTGAAACCGCCGCGACCACGGTGACAGAGCACCAGGCCCAGGGCTGCTTCCAACTGGCTCATGTAGGTACTGATGGCCGAGGTCGAGAGGTTGAGCTCGTGCTGGGCATTGGCGAACCCCTGATGCCGCACCACGCTGACAAAGATGCGCAATAGTTTCAGATCAGGTAAAGCGTTGGCCATGTTGGGCTCCGATAGAAAACAACAGACACCCTTCCCGGGGCAAGGAAACCGGCAAGCACTCTTGGGGTCGGGGGTGCCAGCGGAAGAAATCGTGCTGAAGTCTAGCGTCACCCTGGCCATTAGTTTAGAAAAATCTGAACTAAGTATTTGTCCGTAGCGATTCTTTCCCCTCACGGCATTTCGCAGAATCGGCCTCACTCGGTTGGCCGAGCAGATCGCCTGCGCCGTCCAGCCCATAAATAAAACAACGATGAGGCCTATCCCGTGGACAAGATTCTTCACCAACCACTGGGCGGCAATGAAATGCCGCGCTTCGGCGGCATCGCCACCATGATGCGTCTTCCCCATCTGCAATCCCCGGCCGGCCTGGATGCCGCGTTCGTCGGCGTGCCGCTGGACATTGGCACCTCGCTGCGTGCCGGCACCCGCTTCGGCCCCCGCGAAATCCGCGCCGAATCGGTGATGATCCGTCCCTACAACATGGCCACCGGCGCCGCCCCATTCGACTCCCTGTCGGTGGCGGATATTGGCGACGTGGCAATCAACACCTTCAACCTGCTGGATGCGGTGCGCATCATCGAAGAAGCCTACGACGGTATCCTCGAGCACAACGTGATCCCCCTGACCCTGGGCGGCGACCACACCATCACCCTGCCGATCCTGCGGGCCATCCACAAAAAACACGGCAAGGTCGGCCTGGTGCACATCGATGCCCACGCAGACGTGAACGACCACATGTTTGGCGAGAAGATCGCCCACGGCACCACCTTCCGCCGCGCCGTGGAAGAAGGCCTGCTCGATTGCGACCGCGTGGTGCAGATTGGCCTGCGCGCCCAGGGCTACACCGCCGAAGACTTCAACTGGAGCCGCAAGCAGGGCTTCCGCGTGGTCCAGGCCGAAGAGTGCTGGCACAAGTCCCTGGAACCCCTGATGGCCGAAGTGCGGGAAAAAGTCGGCGGCGGCCCGGTGTACCTGAGCTTTGACATCGACGGCATCGACCCGGCCTGGGCGCCCGGCACCGGCACCCCGGAAATCGGCGGCCTGACCACCATCCAAGCCATCGAAATCATCCGGGGCTGCCAGGGCCTAGAGCTGATCGGCTGCGACCTGGTGGAAGTCTCGCCACCCTACGACACCACCGGCAACACCTCGCTGCTGGGCGCCAACCTGCTGTACGAAATGCTCTGCGTACTGCCCGGCGTGGCCCATCGCTGAGTGCCGGCCATGAGCGAACAACAGCAGGTCCTCAACGCCGCCGCCGAACTGGTGGCGGCCTTTGCCCGCAACGATCGTGAAGCCTACTTCGGGGCCTTCAGCGCCGACGCGAGCTTCGTGTTCTACACCCTTCCCCAGCCGCTGCTGTCACGCGATGCCTATCAGGTGTTGTGGGACAGCTGGCGTGCCGAGGAGGGTTTCGAGGTGCTGTCCTGCACCTCAAGCAACGCCGTTGTCAGCCTGCAAGGTGACGTCGCCGTGTTTATTCATGACGTGGCCACCGAGCTGCGCATGCAAGGGGAGCAACACTTTAGCCAGGAGCGCGAAACCATTGTGTTTCGCAGACAAGAACAACGAGGCCTATGGCTGGCCTGTCACGAACATTTATCCGCAATGCCGGAAGGGCTGCCACCCCCTTAGCCAATGTGATCGGAGCAGATCATGAATAACAACAACAAAGAAAAAAGCCTTAGCAGCATCGAAACCAACGGGGTCGAACAGATCCCGGACCATGAACGTGACGCCGGACCCAGCGACCTGTTTCGCTTGATCTTCGGCGGCGCCAACACTTTTGCCACCGCCGTGCTCGGCAGTTTCCCGGTGCTGTTCGGCCTGTCATTCCAGGCCGGTGCCTGGGCGATTGTGCTGGGCGTGTTGCTGGGCGCCTTGATCCTCGCGCCGATGGGCCTGTTCGGGCCGATCAACGGCACCAACAACGCCGTGTCTTCCGGTGCCCACTTCGGTGTGCACGGGCGGATCGTCGGTTCGTTCCTGTCGCTGCTGACCGCCATCGCCTTCTTCTCGCTCTCGGTCTGGAGTTCTGGCGATGCATTGGTGGGCGGCGCCAAACGCCTGATCGACCTGCCGGAAACCGACCTGACCCTGGGCCTGGCCTACGGCCTGTTCGCGATTCTGGTGCTGACGGTGTGCATCTACGGCTTCCGCTTCATGCTGTGGGTCAACCGCATCGCCGTGTGGGCCGCCAGCCTGCTGTTCCTGTTGGGCATCTTCGCCTTCGCGCCAAGCTTCGACAGCCAGTTCGCTGGCACCGTCGCCCTGGGCCAGGCCGGGTTCTGGGCCGCCTTTATCGGTGCCGCACTGGTCGCCATGAGCAACCCGATTTCCTTCGGGGCATTCCTCGGTGACTGGTCGCGCTACATCCCCCGGGAAACCCCCAAAGGGCGGATCATGCTGGCGGTGATCGCAGCCCAGGTCGCCACCCTGATCCCCTTCCTGTTCGGCCTGGCCACCGCCACCATTGTCGCGATCAAGGCCCCGGACTACATCGCCGCCAACAATTATGTCGGTGGCCTGCTGGCCGTTTCGCCGAGCTGGTTCTTCCTGCCGGTGTGCCTGATTGCGGTGATTGGCGGCATGTCCACCGGCACCACCTCGCTGTATGGCACCGGGCTGGACATGTCCAGCGTGTTTCCACGGGTGCTGTCGCGGGTCAAGGCGACCTTGCTGATCGGTGTGCTGTCCATCGCCTTCATCTTTATCGGGCGCTTCGCGGCCAACCTGGTACAGAGCGTGTCGACCTTCGCCGTGCTGATCATCACCTGCACCACGCCGTGGATGGTGATCATGATCATCGGCCTGCTGGTCCGTCGCGGCTTCTACTGCCCGGATGACCTGCAAGTCTTCACCCGCGGCGAACAGGGCGGGCGCTACTGGTTCCAGCACGGCTGGAACTGGCGCGGCCTGGGTGCCTGGATTCCCAGCGCGCTGGTGGGCCTGTGCTTCGTCAACTTGCCGGGGCAGTTCGTCGGCCCCCTGGGCAACCTGGCCGATGGCATCGACATCAGCCTGCCGGTGACCCTGGGCCTGGCCTCGGTGGTCTACCTGGTGCTGCTGAACCTGTTCCCGGAGCCCAAAGAGGTCTACGGGCCCAACGACCCACGCAGCCCAAGCACCGACCCCGCGCAACGAAACCCACTGCGCCAAACCGCCTGACCCACGCAGGAGCCGGCTTGCCGGCGAAGGGCCTTCACGCCTTGCAAAGAGCTTGAAGCGACCTTCGCTGGCCAAACCCAACACCGCCCGGCCGGCACCTGCATGCAAGACCTGTTCGTTTCACCCATAAAAAAGATAATCGGAGACTCGCCATCATGGCTTTAGATTTATTTGTCGTGCTTATTTACGCTGCCGCAATGCTGGTCCTGGGCTACTACGGCATGCGCAAGGCCAAGACCCACGAAGACTACCTGGTGGCGGGTCGCAACCTGGGCCCGACCCTGTACATGGGCACCATGGCCGCCACGGTCCTGGGGGGCGCCTCCACGGTCGGCACTGTGCGCCTGGGCTACGTCCACGGGATCTCGGGTTTCTGGCTGTGCGCCGCGCTAGGCCTGGGCATCATCGCTCTCAACCTGCTGCTCGCCAAACCCCTGCTCAAGCTGCGCATCTTCACCGTTACCCAAGTCCTGGAAAAACGCTACAACCCCATGGCCCGCCAGGCCAGCGCGGTGATCATGCTGGCCTACGCGCTGATGATCGGCGTGACCTCGATCCTCGCCATCGGCACCGTGCTGCAAGTGCTGTTCGGCCTGCCATTCTGGATCTCGGTGCTGCTGGGCGGCGGCGTGGTGGTGATCTACTCGGCGATTGGGGGCATGTGGTCCCTGACCCTTACCGACATCGTCCAGTTCGTGATCAAGACCGTGGGCCTGATGTTCATCCTGCTGCCGATCTGCCTGTACCGCGTGGGGGGCTGGGACGAACTGGTGGCCAAACTGCCGGCGTCCAATTTCAACTTCACCACCATCGGCTGGGACACCATCGTTACCTACTTCATGATCTATTTCTTCGGCATCCTGATCGGCCAGGACATCTGGCAACGGGTGTTCACCGCCAAGAATGAAAAGGTCGCGCAATACGCAGGCACCGTCGCCGGCGTCTACTGCATCCTCTACGGCCTGGCCTGCGCCTTGATCGGCATGGCCGCCCACGTGCTGTTGCCGGACCTGGACAACGTCAACAATGCCTTTGCCGCCATCGTCAAAGCCTCGCTGCCCGACGGCATTCGTGGCCTGGTGATCGCCGCCGCCCTGGCCGCCATGATGTCCACCGCCAGCGCCGGCTTGCTCGCGGCCTCCACCACCCTGACCGAAGACCTGCTGCCAAAACTGCGCGGCGGCAAACAGTCGAGCCTGGGCATCAACCGCCTGTTCACCCTGCTGACCGGCATCCTGGTGCTGGGGATCGCCCTGATCGTCAACGATGTCATCAGCGCCCTGACCCTGGCCTACAACCTGTTGGTGGGCGGCATGCTGATCCCGCTGATCGGCGCGATTTTCTGGAAGCGTGCGACCACCTCCGGCGCCATCGCCAGCATGGGCCTGGGCTTCGTCACCGCCCTGGTGTTCATGTTCAAGGATGGCCTGGACGCCAACACCCCGATCTACTACAGCCTGGCCGTGGGCCTGGTGAGTTTCGTGGTGGTCAGCCTGCTGTCCCGGCGCCCCGTCGTGGTGGCCAGCGCCCTCTGATTCAGCCAATACAGCCTCACTTTTTTCGTTAGCGGGTTTCTTCAGCGGGGGCAGCGTCGGTGGCTGCACCCGTTTTTTTCGCCTGGAAAATGCACCGCGCGACAGAGCGAAAAGCGATTGACGAATGGCAGCCACGCCACTCAAAAAGCTGTGCTGTACTGGCAATCAGCGACGGTTGTCTTTGCAGGAAGACAGCACAGGGAACGCTAGCCGCTAATGTGCGCGCTATCGCATCACCCTAGGAAAGGGTCACCCAACAAGAAAACCTCCCCTGCACAGAGGTGTTTTATGGACCGCTTTGACATCCAACAAACCATCCGCCGCTCCATCGACGAACAAATGGCCAGAAAATGGCTTGTCCCGCCTTCCCAGGCCCAGGCCAGCGATAGTTATTCACTGGACCTGAACGCCCTGTTCCAGTCACTGGAAAGCCACTTCAACATCCCGCTCGCCAGCGATCTCGACCTGCGTCGAGTGTCCTCCATCAACGAGCTCAGCCAGTACATCCTGGAAAAAACCCGCCTGACCTGCTGACCGCACTTTGCAGCCTCAGGAGGCGTGCCCATGAAA
>NZ_JALQCW010000124.1 GCF_023241715.1 Pseudomonas morbosilactucae | reverse complement strand
CCGGAGAGCTGTTCGGGGTAGCGCTGAAGCAAATCACCCAGCCCCAGGCGCTCCACCAACTGTGCTTGCCAGCGGGGATCGAAGCGCCCCGCCAGCCGCGCCTGGAACCCCAGGTTGTCTTCGACCCGCAGGCTGCTGATCAAGTTGAACTGCTGGAACACCAGCCCCACTTGCGTGCGGCGCCAGCCGGCGCGCTGGCTTTCATTGAGCCGCTCCAGCGGTTGCCCATCGATGCGGATGCTGCCGCCGTCTACCCGGTCCAGCCCGGCGACCAGATGCAGCAAGGTGCTCTTGCCGCTGCCCGACTCCCCCATCAGCGCCAGGCTGCTGCCCTGGGCCAGGTGCAGGTCCACGCCCTGCAACACCGTCAGCGGGCCCTGGGGCGTGGCGTAACCTTTGTAGACCGCGTGTACATCGAGCATGGGTGAGTGAGTCCGCCGGCAGATGGGGCTCAAGGATAGCCCCTGTGACAGCACGGGCTTGAAGAAACCTGCGTAGGCAACGGCGAAAGGCCGCCCCGCCCCCAACTAAAAGGCCTATCGGCCAGCGGCCTCGAAATATAGTATTGCCGCCCGACTCGTCATGGCAGGAAGCACACATGAACTATCTACGCGCCCAGTTGCTCTACCGGCTCAGCATCGCGGCAGGCGCGCTGACCTTCAGCGCCGCGCTGATTTCCACGGTCTTCTCAACCCTCAAGATGCTGCACTGGCGCCTGGACAACGGCACCGCCATGTCCGAAACCATCAATCGCCCGATCACCCAATTCACCGTCTGGCTCAATAACAACACCCGCCCCCTGGACTGGTTCTGGGACAACAGCCCGACCCCGGATTTCATTCGCCTGAGCAACGCGTCGCACTGGAAATACCTGGTTATCTACCTGCTGATCTTTCTTGGCGCGGCCCTGTATTCCTGGGGGCGGACCCTGATGGTCAAAATGGAGGCCATCGAAGACCAGATGGAGGCCCAGCTCAAGCTCGCCACGCCGGACGGCGAGACGGCCATGACCCGGGAACAGCTGGAAGATTCGACAGTGATCGACGAAATACCCTCGTTCTTTGCCCAGGTCAGCCTGCTGGTTGTGAAACCGCTGACCATCGGCCTGATCGGCGTGGGCCTGCTGTGGATGCTGCGGATTATCTGAGCCGGCGTCCTAGCCCAGCAACTGGCTGAGCACCGCCCGCAGCTTGCCCGGCTTGACCGGTTTGTTCAGCAGCGGCGCGCCGAGCTTCTGCAAGGCGCGGCGGCACTGGTCGCTGCGGTCGGCGGTGATGATCACCGCTGGCACCCGCTGCTGGAAATGCTCGCGCAACTGCTTGACCACCTCGCACCCGGTCACCCCGTGATCCAGGTGGAAGTCCGCCAGGATCAGCTCCGGCGCTCGTCCCTGCAGGACCTCCAGGGCCGCCGCCTGATCGGTAGCGGTGAGCACCTCGCAGCCCCATTGGCCGAGCAGCGCGGCCATGCTTTCGAGGATGCTGGTTTCGTTGTCCAGCACCAGTAGCCGGCGCCCCGGCAACGGATTGCCAGCGCCCGGTTGCGGCAGCGCCAGGCTGATGGGCAGTGGCACTTCCCGGGACAGTGGCACCTCAATGCCGAACATCGAACCGCGCCCCGGCTGGGAACGCACCAGCACCCGGTAACCGAGGATCTTGGCGATGCGTTCGACGATCGCCAGGCCCAGGCCCACGCCTTTGCGGTCGGCAGCCCGGCCCACGTCCAGTTGGTTGAATTCGAGGAAGATCGAGTCCAGGCGGTCGGCAGCAATGCCGCGTCCGGTGTCCCAGACTTCCAGGCGCAAAAACTCGCCCCGGCGCCGCGCGCCCAAGAGGATGCTGCCCTGCTCGGTGTAACGGCAGGCGTTGCTGAGGAAGTTACGCAGGATCCGTGTCAACAGGCGCAAATCGGTGTGCAAGGCGAAGTCGCCGATCCGCGACCGCAAGGTCAGCCCGGCAGCCTCGGCCACTGACTGGAACTCCGACGCCAGGGGCGCCAGCAGTTCATCCAGGCGATACAGGGCCGGGTCCGGCTTGACCGCAGCCTGGTCCAGCTTGGAAATGTCCAGCAGATCGGTGAGCAGGTCTTCGGCGCCTTCCAGGGCCTGATGTGTACGCTCCACCAGCACCTGTTCGCTGGCCGGCAACTGCCGCTCGCGCAAAGTGGAAATCAGCAGGCGCGCAGCGTTCAAGGGCTGCAACAGGTCATGGCTGGCGGCGGCCAGGTACTTGTCCTTGCTGCGGTTGGCGGCCTCGGCAGCGTCCCGGGCCTCGCGCAGGTCACGCTCGACGCGCTCGCGCTCGGCAATCTGCTGCTGCAGGTTGCGATTGGCTTCCAGCAACTCGTCAGTGCGCGCCGCCACCCGTTGTTCCAACTGATCGTTGAGTTGCTCCAGGCGTTGCTGGGCCAGCTTGCGCTCGGTGATGTCGGCGACAAAGCCCTCCACCAGGCCATCCTCGTCAGGCTTGAGCAGCAGGTTCATCAGCACATCGATGCTGCTGCCGTCCTTGCGCCGCAACTGGGTTTCATACCCCAGCAGGCTGCGCTCGCGCTCAAGCCGGTCACCGATGGCCTCCAGCTCCGCAGCGCCGCCAACAAACAGGTTGCCCGCCAGGTCCGCCAGGGAAAACAGCACCTCCTGCGGGTCGCTGTACCCGAGCATGCGCGCCAGGGCCGGGTTGGCCGCACGCATGCCGGCCAGCAGGCTGGCCTGGAAGATGCCGTGCACCGCATGCTCGAACAGCCATTTATAGCGATTGCGTTCGGTTTCCAGGTCTTCCAGGCGCGCCGCCAGTTCCGGGTAGTGACTCTTGCGCGCCGAATGGTTGCCCAGTCCCAGCAACCCGGCCAGGGCCCGTTGCTGCTCCTCAGAGGGCCTCGCCATACACGACCTCGACATCACGCTGGCTGGATTCACGCGGGTTGGTGAGGATGCACGGGTCGTCCATCGCGTGCTGCGAAAGGAACGGAATGTCGCTGCTGCTGACGCCATGCAGGCCCAGGGTTTCGTGGAAGCCGATGGCGTGTTTGAGGGCGATCAGGTGCTCCACCAGGCGCCCGCAGATCTGCCGCTGGTTGAGGCCCCGGCAGTCGATGCCAAAGGTTTCGGCGATCACCTTGAAACGCTCCGGCGCCGAGCTGTAGTTGAAGGCCACCACATGCTCCACCAGCACCGCGTTGCACAGCCCGTGGGGCAAATCGAGAAAGCCGCCGAGGCTGTGGGACATGGCGTGCACCGCGCCGAGAATCGCGTTGGAAAACGCCAGCCCGGCCTGCATGCTGCCGAGCATGATCTTTTCCCGCAGGGCGATGTCCGCCGGGTTGGCGATCATCTGCACCAGGTTGCCGTTGATCAGGCGCATGGCTTCCAGGGCGTGGGGGTCGGTGAGCGGGCCGTGGCCGGTGGAGACGAACGCCTCGATGGCATGCACCAGGGCGTCGATGCCGGTGCAGGCGGACAGGAACGGGTCCATGCCGAGGGTGGTTTCCGGGTCGATCAGCGACACATCCGGCACCACCGCCTTGCTGACGATGGAAAACTTCATGCGTTCCTGCTGGTTGGAAATGATCACGAACTGCGACACGTCCGCCGAGGTGCCGGCGGTGGTGGGAATCATGATCAGCGGCGGGCTGGGCACGCGGATGGTGTCCACGCCCTCGAACTCAAGAATGCTGCGGCCGTGGGCGACCACAATGCCGATGCCCTTGCCGCAGTCCATGGGGCTGCCGCCGCCGACCGCGACAATCACGTCGCAACCGTTCTCCCGGTAGATCTCGGCACCGAGCATCACCTCCTCCACCCTGGGGTTGGGGGAAACGGCGCTGTACAGGCAGTAATCGACGCCCTGGGCCTGCAGGCTGGCCTCGACATCGGCGACCCAGCCGGCGGCGATCACCCCGGGGTCGCTGACCACCAGGACCTTGCGCGCACCGAAGGTTTTGGCGTAGTTGCCGACGTTATGCCGACAGCCGGCACCGAAGATGATTTCCGGGGAAACGAATTTACGCAGCAGACTGAGATTCTGGCTCATGGCGGAAGCCTGTTTCTTATTGTTCTGAAAAGAGAACGCCAGCCTAAAGCAACGGCGCGCAGCGCGCTATGTGCGGTGTGGAGCGCGGAGCTTCAAGCTTGCGGCTTGCGGCTTACGGCTTACGGCTTACGGCTTACGACTGCCTCAAACAAAAACATCCATCCCGTCATACGCCACTTCAATGCCGCGCCGCGTCAGTTCGGCCCGCTCTACCGAGTCCTCATCCAAGATCGGGTTGGTGTTGTTGATGTGGATCAGCACCTTGCGCGCCCGGGGGAAGCCCTCCAGCACTTCCAGCATGCCGCCGGGGCCACTTTGCGCCAGATGTCCCATCTCGCTGCCGAGCTTGTCGCCGACCTCGCAAACGCGCATTTCGTCATCTCGCCACAGGGTGCCGTCCACCAGCAGGCAGTCGGCGCGACGCATCCAGCCCAGCAACGCGTCATCCACCTGCCCCAGCCCGGGGGCGTAGAACAGGGTGCCGCCGCTCTGCCGGTCCTCGATCAACAAACCGATATTGTCCCCGGGGTGGGGGTTGCCGCGGTGGGGTGAATACGGGGGCGCGCTGCTGCGCAAAGGGATCGCCCGCAACAGCAGGTTGGGGCAGGCGGCGATGCTGAAGGCCTCGCCGGTCAGGTCGATGGGCTGCCATTGCAGGCCGCCGTTCCAGTGGCTGAGCATGTTGAACAACGGGAAACCGCTGCTCAGGTCCTGATGGACCATCTCGGTGCACCAGACTTGATGAGGGCAGCCTTCGCGCAGGCTGAGCAGCCCGGTGCAATGGTCGATCTGGCTGTCCAGCAGCACCACCCCGGCAATCGCCGAATCCCGCAGGTGCCGGGCCGGTTGCAGGGTCGGAAACGATTCGAGCTGTACGCGGATATCGGGCGAGGCGTTGCACAGAATCCAGTCCACCCCGTTGTCACTCAAGGCGATGGACGATTGGGTCCGGCGTTGGGCGCGGACACTGCCGTTGCGCACACCGGTGCAGTTGCGGCAGTTGCAGTTCCACTGCGGGAAGCCACCCCCGGCCGCGGAACCAAGAATGCGGATATGCATGGGGGAAGCTCCCGTGATCGGAGGAGACTCCGGCCAACGCAACGATTGACCGGAGCGGAACGCATCAACGATTGGCGAAATACATCGTCACTTCGAAGCCAATACGCAGATCGGTGTACGCGGGTTTATGCCACATGGGTCAATCCTCTTCTTGTGCCGGGCGATTCCGGTAGAGGCATTAATGCACGGAGGGCGACGGGGTCGAATGCTACTTTCGAAGGAGCGCGCGGGGTGCATTGGTAGGGGGCGAACCGCGGCGCCGAGGACCATGGTCAAGGGACGCTCGCCATCGGGCAAAAAAATAGGAGCCGCCATGGCAGCGAGGGCACAGCACAAGCCCGGTCGCCGCCAGCCGACTCCTACAAAGAGAGAGCGATCACACCAGACGGCACGACGTCCACCCAAGGCGCCGCACCGTTTACATCTGCCGGCCAGCCGGCATCCTCCTGGCAGGTGTAGCGCAGTACCCTCTGCGCCCTCCCGGCCCAGGCCTTTAGAAGAAGCCCAGCGGATTGATGTCGTAGCTCACCAGCAGGTTCTTGGTCTGCTGATAGTGGTCGAGCATCATTTTGTGAGTCTCGCGACCCACACCGGATTTCTTGTAGCCGCCGAACGCCGCGTGCGCCGGGTACAGGTGATAGCAGTTGGTCCACACACGCCCGGCCTTGATCGCCCGGCCCATGCGATAGGCGCGGTTGATGTCGCGGGTCCACAGGCCGGCACCCAGACCAAACTCGGTGTCATTGGCGATGGCCAGGGCTTCAGCCTCGTCCTTGAAGGTGGTCACGCCCACCACCGGGCCGAAGATTTCTTCCTGGAACACGCGCATCTTGTTGTGGCCCTTGAGCAGGGTCGGCTGGATGTAATAACCGCTGGACAGGTCACCCTCCAGACGCTCGGCGGCACCGCCCGCGAGCAGCTCGGCGCCCTCCTCCTGGGCAATCTTCAGGTAAGACAGAATCTTGTCGTACTGCTGCTCGGACGCCTGGGCGCCGACCATGGTCTCGGTGTCCAGCGGGTTGCCGCGCTTGATCTTGACGATCTTCTTCATCACCTCGGCCATGAACGGCTCGTAGATGGATTCCTGGACCAGCGCCCGGGACGGGCAGGTGCACACTTCACCCTGGTTGAAGAACGCCAGCACCAGGCCTTCGGCGGCCTTTTCGATGAACTGCGGCTCGGCCTGCATGATGTCTTCGAAGAAGATGTTCGGCGACTTGCCGCCCAGTTCCACGGTGGACGGAATGATGTTCTCGGCCGCGCATTTCATGATGTGCGAACCCACCGGGGTGGAACCGGTAAACGCGATCTTGGCGATGCGCTTGCTGGTGGCCAGGGCCTCGCCCGCTTCGCGCCCAAAGCCCTGGACAATGTTCAGCACGCCCGGCGGCAGCAGGTCGTTGATCAGTTCGGCAAACACCATGATCGACAACGGCGTCTGCTCGGCCGGCTTGAGCACCACACAGTTACCGGCAGCCAGGGCCGGTGCGAGCTTCCAGGCGGCCATCAGCAGCGGGAAGTTCCACGGGATGATCTGCCCGACCACGCCCAAGGGCTCGTGGAAGTGATAGGCGGCAGTGTGTTCGTTGATCTCGGCGCTGCTGCCCTCTTGAGCACGGATGCAGCCGGCGAAGTAACGGAAATGGTCGGCGGCCAGGGGCACGTCGGCGTTGAGGGTTTCACGCACGGCCTTGCCGTTGTCCCAGGTCTCGGCAATCGCCAGGATCTCCAGGTTCTGCTCGATGCGGTCGGCGATTTTCAGCAGCACCAGGGAGCGATCCTGGACCGAGGTCTTGCCCCAGGCATCGGCTGCGGCGTGGGCAGCGTCCAGGGCCTTGTCGACGTCTTCGGCGCTGGAACGGGGGAACTCGGCAATCACCTCACCGGTGACCGGCGTGGTGTTGGTGAAGTATTGGCCATTCACCGGCGCGACAAACTCACCGCCGATGTAATTGCCGTAGCGCGGTTTGAACGACACGACGGCGCCTGGGGTTCCGGGTTGTGCGTAGATCATGCTGAGCCTCTGCTTGGGTCGATGCCTGTTATTCGGCAGGCGATAGACCGATGGTAGAGAGCCCCGCGTGCCAGACGAATGCGCCGTTGGCAGGGGGGGCTCTCGTCATTTGGTAGTAGGGGGGGGGGCCGCTCGCGGCCCAGTTGCGAGCTTGGAGCGGCAAGCTTGAAGCTTGCAGCTCGCCACTTGCCGCTCGCTACTACTTCACCAACGCCTTCGGCAACTTAAAGGTCCAAAGCATCCCGCCCTGATTGAAGTCTTTGACCCGCTTGGCCACTTCGCCGCCCCACAGCGGCACCGCGCCGCCCCAGCCGGAGAGCACCGACACATATTGCTCGCCGTCCATTTCCCAGGTGATCGGCGAACCCAGGACACCGGAGCCGGTCTGGAACTCCCAGACTTTTTCGCCGGTCTTGGCGTTGAACGCCTGGAGGAAGCCTTCAGGCGTGCCGGTGAACACCAGGTTGCCCTTGGTGGTCAGCACCCCACCCCACAGCGGCGCGAAGTTTTTGTGGCGCCAGACTTCCTTGCCCGTGACCGGGTCGATGGCCCGCAGTACGCCGATGTAGTCCTCGTTGAGTGGCTTGATGGTGAAGCCCGCGCCGAGGAACGCTGCGCCCTTCTTGTAGGCGATGCCTTCGTTCCAGATGTCCATGCCCCATTCATTGGACGGCACGTAGAACAGCCCGGTGTCGCGGTTGTAGGCCATGGGCATCCAGTTCTTGGCGCCGAGGAAGGCCGGGGCGACGAACACCGAGGTGCCTTTGGCTTCGCTGCCCGGCGCGCCAGGACGGCTGGCTTCGTTGTAGATCGGCCGGCCATTTTTATCCAGGCCGGTGGCCCAGGTGATCTTGTCGACAAACGGGAAGCCGCGGATGAACTTACCGTTGGTGCGGTCCAGTACATAGAAGAAGCCGTTACGGTCGGCGGTGGCGGCGGCCTTGATCTCCTTGCCCCCTTCCTTGTAGTTGAAGGAAATCAGCTCGTTGACGCCGTCATAGTCCCAACCGTCGTGGGGGGTGCTCTGGAAATGCCATTTGATGGTGCCGTCGTCCGGGTTCAGCGCCAGACGCGACGAGGAATACAGGTTGTCGCCCGGGCGCAGGTGGGAGTTCCACGGCGCCGGGTTGCCGGTGCCGAACAGCAGCAGGTTGGTTTCCGGGTCGTAGTAACCGCCGAGCCACGGCGCCGCACCGCCGGTCTTCCACAGGTCGCCGGGCCAGGTCTTGCCCGCCTCGCCGCCGGAGATGCCGTTCTCGATCGCCTTGCCGTCCTTGTAGACGTAGCCCATGTGGCCTTCCACGGTGGGCCGGGTCCACAGCAGGTCACCGTTTTTCGGGTCGTAGGCTTCGATCTTGCCCACCACGCCGAACTCGCCGCCGGCCACCCCGGTGATCAGCTTGCCGTTGACCACCATGGGCGCGGCGCTGATGGAATAGCCTTCTTTGTGGTCCGCGACTTTCTTGCTCCACACCACCTTGCCGGTGTCTTTGTTCAGGGCCACCAGCTTGGCGTCCAGGGTGCCGAAGAACACCAGGTCGCCGTACAGCGCCACGCCACGGTTGATCACGTCGCAGCAGGGGCGGATGTCATCCGGCAGGCGCGCGTCGTACTGCCAGAGTTTCTTGCCGGTGCGCGCGTCCACGGCGAACACCCGGGAGTAGGAACCGGTCATGTACATCACCCCGTCCTTGATCAGCGGCTGGGCCTGCTGGCCACGCTGCTTCTCGCCGCCGAAGGAGAAGGCCCAGACCGGCCGCAGCTCCTTGACGTTATCGACGTTGAGGGTATCCAGGGGGCTGTAGCGCTGACCCTGGACGCCCAGGCCGTTGGTGACGATCTGCTCCGGGTTTTTCGGGTCCTGGAGAATCTCTTGATCGGTGACAGCGGCCAGGGCCGAACCGGACAGCAGCATCGCGCTGAGCAACAGGCTAAGGGCCCAGGGTTGGCGACGAGAAGGGTGAGTCATGACGGCTACCTCTGCGGTTTTTGTTGTACCCGGGAAATTTTCCCGGTCTGCCGCCGATTCTTGGTCCCTGCCCCCTCGCCAACAATTGCCCGCAATGCGGAGTTTTCTAGTTCATTGGTAGGGGGAGGAGCAGCGGCAAGTGGCGAGCGGCAAGAAGACGCCATGCCCCCGCACTGTAGGAGCTGGCTTGCCAGCGAAGGGGCCCGCAAGATCGCCTTCGCCGGCAAGCCGGCTCCTACCCCCCACAAGCTCCCTCGCCACAAAGGTCAGTGGCCGTCGAGGCGCTGCAGGCGCTGGCGTTCGTAGCGCGGATAGAGATGACTGACGCTGCGGATCAGCTCGTAGCGGGTCAGGCTGATGCCGGCGAAACGGTCGGGGATCGAGGTGCGGATCATCTCGGTCATGTCGTCGCCCCGGGCGGCGCCGTCGCGCATCAGTTGGTCGAGCCAACCCAGGTAGTCGCGCATCTGGGCAAAGGGCGCGGCGTCGCTGGCCACCGGCCCGTGGCCGGGGACGATCTGTTTCCAGGGCAGGCCCTGCAAGGTGTCGAGGTCCTTGAGCCAGACGTCCAGCCCGGGGCTGTTGGGGGTGGTCAGGGCGCGCTGGTAAAACACCAGGTCACCGGCAAACAGCACCCCGGTCTGTTCATCGAAGATCGCCAGGTCCGCCCCGGTATGCCCGCCCAGCCCCAGCAGGCGCAACGAGTGCCCGCCGATGCTCAGGGTGCCGGGTTCCAGGACCTGGGTCGGCAACACCACCTCGGTGCCGCGCATCCAGTCACCGACCATGCGGTACATGTTCTCGGCCATGGCATCGCCCTGTTGCCGCAGCAGGTCGGTGGTGCCGGCCAGGGCGCCGATGGGCACGTCACTGAAGGCCTGGTTGCCCAGCACATGGTCAGGGTGATGGTGGGTCAGCAGCACCTGGATCACCGGTTTATCGGTGGTGGCGGCAATGGCCTGGCGCAGGGCCTCGCCGTAGCGCTTCGACGGCCCGCTGTCGATCACCACCACGCCGCTGTCGGTGACGATAAACGCCGTGTTGACGATATTGCCGCCGTTGCCTTGGCGAAATTGTCGGTGCTGCCTTCCAGCAGCCAGGTGCCCTCGGCGATCTGCCGGGGCTTGAGTTGATAATCCAGTTCAGCCCAGGCCGGCCAGGCCAGGCACGAGCACAACAGCAATATCCAGCGCATGGCGCGCTCCTGGTTGAATGAGAAGGGTCAGGGCAGCGTCGCGGCAAACTCGTTGCCGCTGTTGTCGCGCAACAGCAAGCGGGTTTGCCCGGGGCCCTGGATGTCGAACCCCAGGTTGGGGTTTTCGCTGACCGCCGGGAACAGCTCCAGCCGCGCCAGCACCTGGTCGTCGGCGTCCCGCAGTTCGGCGTGGTTGAGGAAGAATTCAGGAATGCCGCTGACCATACCGTTGTCCATCGGGTGGGCCACCTGCACCCGCAGGCGGCTGCTGTCGCCACGGGGGTAACGCCCGCCCAGTACCTCGCCGATGTGTTCCTCCCAACCTGGCTGGGTGCGCACCACGCTGGGCGCAGTGCAGCCCCCGCCGGCGGCGTCGATCAGGGTCGAGCCCACGTGCCAGACCCCGTCGCGGGTCAGCACGGCCGCCCGCAGGGGCGTGGCCTGCTCGATACGGATGCGGATCGACAACCACGGCAGCACCCGCTCCCCCGGCTGGAAATCGACGATCTTCGGCAGCGGGTTGAGCTCGGCCCAGGCGAGGATCTTCACCACCTCGCCGGTGAAAGCCCGGGCATCGATCTCCAGGGGCACCTGGCGCGCATCTTCGGCAAACGGCGGCGCCAGCACCTTGACCCGCTCATCAAAGACAAAGGGCCCGTCGCCGAGCATCTGCTTGTGGTAGAAGGCCCACATCACCGAAGGCACCGGGTCGCGCCCCGGCTCCACCTGCGCCGCCTGGGCTGCCAAGGGCAACCAGCAGGCCAGCAGGCAACTCGCTCGCCAGTTCAT
This sequence comes from Pseudomonas morbosilactucae, assembly GCF_023241715.1. GTDB lineage: Bacteria > Pseudomonadota > Gammaproteobacteria > Pseudomonadales > Pseudomonadaceae > Aquipseudomonas > Aquipseudomonas morbosilactucae. The sequence goes on along the minus strand of NZ_JALQCW010000124.1, from coordinate 3,733 downwards.
CCCGCGCTCCTATTGATACATCTCCGGTACTTCGTAACGCAGGCCGTAGCCGGCGTAGAGGGTCTTGACGGTGCCGTCGCGGATCAGCCCTTCCAGGGCCTCTTCCACGGCGTAGGCCAGCTGGCGATTGCTTTCGTGCACCGCCATGCCGATCTCCCAGAGTTGCTTGCCCATGTTCGGGTAGGCGTTTTCTGCCAGGGCCAGTTGCGGGTCGGCGGCCTCATGCACTTGCCAGTCGATCTCGCCACGCATGGCCATTACCGCGTCCACCTCACCGGCCTTCATCGCCGCAAAGGCCTGGTTGACGCTGGGGTAATGATGGGTCTTGGCACTGAGCATGCCGTTGAACACCGAGGTCAGGTAGAAGGACGGCACGCTGTCCACTTCGACGCCGATGGGGTGCTCCTGGAACACCGCGACACTGGCCACGGAGGCCAAGCGCCGGGTGTCATACGCCACCTGCCAACACTCGCGCTGATACGGCCCGAACATCACCACGTGGTCGTTGTTGAGCTCGCCCAGTTCATTGCGTTTCTGCGCGTAGTCGTGGTCGTAGGGCACGCGCATCATCAGGTCGGCCAACTGCTGGTTGCGCAGTTGGCTGCCGCGCCAGATGTAGTCCCGCAGGTCGTCGTCGAGCTTCTCGCCGGGCGGCGCCCAGATCAGTTGCAGGCGCACGCCCATGGCTTTGGCCAGGGCCTGCGCCAGCTCCACGTCGACGCCCCGGGCCTGACCCTGGTCTTCGAAACTGTAGGGGGCGAAATCCTTGTAGACCGCCACCTTCAACTCACCCTCGGCGATCATTTCATCGTAGGTGCGTACCTGCGCCTGCACCGCCTGGCAGCACAGCAGCAGGCCACTCAAGAGCACGGCGAACAGACGCATGGCAATCACTCCTCGACGTGCACGCTGTCCAGGTAGGTGCGTACCGCCCAGAGCGCTTCCTGGCTCAGGTAGTCGGCCATTTTCGGCATGTACACCCGGCCGTCGCGCACGGCACCGTGGCGCACCCGCTCGACGAACCATTCATCACCGGCCTCGCCCACATCGAGCATGCGCAGGTCCGGGGCGATACCGCCGGACTTGGCTTCCAGGCCATGGCAGGCCGCGCAGTTCTGGTTGTAGGCCGAGGCGCCAATTTCCACGGCTTTGTCATGTTCGGCCGTAGTGCGGTACGGGTTGACCGCCGCCCAACCGTCGGCGTCCAGGGTCACGCCGGCATCCTTGACGGGCGTCAGGCCTTTGGTTTCCACCGCCTGGGGCACCACGTTGCCATGGGCCCATACAGCACCGGCGCCCAGCAGCCCGGTCAGCAGCCCTACCGCGAGCAAGGCGTTGCGTTTTGTTGTCATTGTTATGCCCTCAAGATTGCACGCAAAACCTCTCTACAGAGGCTATGCCGCCATCTTAGGAACAGCCCCGCGCCAGCCGTATGCTGCTTTGGTGGCCGGCCCCTACTCCCTTGGTAGTAGGGCTTGTGGCGAGGGCCTAAATCAGGTGCCGCCTGGGAACTATTCCCGGCAAGGGCGGGATATTTTCCGTATCTCGAAAACCCCTCGGCGACCCACCCTATGCAGGCCAAAACCTCCACTGGGAACTGCAAACATGACAATAAGATCGCTACCCGCCCTTTCTCCCCTGACCCTGGCCGTGCAGGCCTTTTTGCTGGTCAGCAGCCTGTCGCTGACCTCGGCCGCCGTTGCTGCCACCGCTCCGGCGGCACCTGCCACCAAGAACGTCACCTGGGAAGACATCGCCAACGACCACCTGACCACCAAGGACGTGCTGCAGTACGGCATGGGCACCAATGCCCAGCGCTGGAGCCCCCTGGCCCAGGTCAACGACAAGAACGTGTTCAAGCTGACCCCGGCGTGGTCCTACTCGTTCGGCGACGAGAAACAGCGCGGCCAGGAATCCCAGGCCATCGTCAGCGACGGGGTGGTCTACGTCACCGGTTCCTACTCGCGGGTATTCGCCCTGGACGCCAAGACCGGCAAGCGCCTGTGGACCTACAACCACCGCCTGCCGGACAACATTCGTCCGTGCTGCGACGTGGTCAACCGCGGTGCGGCGATCTACGGCGACAAGATCTACTTCGGCACCCTCGACGCCCGGGTCATCGCCCTGGATAAAAACACCGGCAAAGTGGTGTGGAACAAAAAGTTCGGCGACCACGCCGCGGGCTACACCATGACCGGCGCCCCGGTGCTGATCAAAGACAAGACCAGCGGCAAGGTGCTGCTGATCCACGGCAGCTCCGGCGACGAATTCGGCGTGGTCGGCCAGCTCTTCGCCCGTGACCCGGACACCGGCGAAGAAGTATGGATGCGGCCGTTTGTCGAAGGCCACATGGGCCGCCTCAACGGCAAGGACAGCACCACCACCGGCGACGTCAAGGCGCCGTCCTGGCCCGATGACAAAACCACCGAAACCGGCAAGGTCGAGGCCTGGAGCCATGGCGGCGGTGCCCCTTGGCAGAGCGCCAGCTTCGATGCCGAGACCAACACCATCATCGTCGGCGCCGGCAACCCGGGCCCCTGGAACACCTGGGCGCGGACCTCGAAAGACGGCAACCCCCACGACTACGACAGCCTCTACACCTCGGGCCAGGTCGGCGTCGACCCGAGCACCGGCGAGGTCAAATGGTTCTACCAGCACACGCCGAACGATGCCTGGGACTTCTCCGGCAACAACGAGCTGGTGCTGTTCGACTACAAGGACAAGGACGGCAAGGTGGTCAAGGCCACCGGTCACGCCGACCGCAACGGCTTCTTCTACGTGGTGGACCGCAACAACGGCAAACTGCAGAACGCCTTCCCCTTCGTCGACAACATCACCTGGGCCAGCCACATCGACCTGAAGACCGGTCGCCCCGTGGAGAACGAAGGCCAGCGTCCGGCCAAGCCGTTGCCGGGTGAGACCAAGGGCAAGCCGGTGGAAGTCTCGCCGCCGTTCCTGGGGGGCAAAAACTGGAACCCCATGGCCTACAGCCAAGACACCGGCCTGTTCTACATCCCCGGCAACCAGTGGAAAGAGGAGTACTGGACCGAGGAAGTGAACTACAAAAAAGGCTCGGCCTACTTGGGCATGGGCTTCCGCATCAAACGCATGTATGACGACCACGTCGGCACCCTGCGGGCGATGAACCCCACCACCGGCAAGGTGGTCTGGGAACACAAGGAACAGCTGCCACTGTGGGCTGGCGTCTTGGCGACCAAGGGCAACCTGGTGTTCACCGGTACCGGCGACGGCTTCTTCAAGGCCTTCGACGCCAAGACCGGCAAGGAGCTGTGGAAATTCCAGACCGGCAGCGGCATCGTCTCGCCACCGATCACCTGGGAACAGGATGGCGAGCAGTACATCGGCGTGACCGTGGGCTACGGCGGCGCAGTGCCACTGTGGGGCGGCGACATGGCCGAGCTGACCAAGCCGGTGGCGCAAGGCGGTTCGTTCTGGGTGTTCAAGATCCCGAGCTGGGATAACCCGACCGCGAAACGCTGATCACCCTCCTTCGCCGGCCAGCCGGCGCCTGCAACGGGCATCCTCCCGCAGGCGCTGGCTGGCCACGCAAGCGGCCCGCCACACAAGGAGACACCGGCCATGAAATACCTGCCTTTGCTGCTCTTGCTGAGCCTGCCCCTGGCCCACGCCGACGATGGCGATGATGCGCCATTGATCGTCAACGGCTGCACCATCGCCGAGCACAGCCAATGCCCCGGCGCCAACCTGCAAG
>NZ_JALQCW010000123.1 GCF_023241715.1 Pseudomonas morbosilactucae | reverse complement strand
TTCCGCAGTCCGCGCACCGTCCGGTGGCGCGCCCTGGATCACCGAGCAAACCCAATAACGCCCCGCACTGACGGGTGTTTCCTCCGTCACACCTCACAGCTCGCTCATGCGGGGCTTTTCATGTCTGGAGCTATCATGAGTGGTTTTTTCACGGCGTTACCGTCACTAACGTGGACACCGGCGCACGCACGATCTCGCTGCCGTCCACCTCGATCATCGGCCTGGTGGACACTTTCACCGAGGGGCCAGACTTCACCGCCAAGCTCAACGACCTGGTGCTGATCACCAACGAGCGCGAAGCCATTGCGGCCTGGGGCGCGGATGCGGCCATTACCAAGGCTTGCCAGGCCATCTACCAACGAGCCAAGGCGGTGATCGTGGCGTGCGGGGTGGCCAAGCTTGAGGATGCTGCCCTGCAGACCTCGGCGATCATCGGTGGTGTGCTGGCCAGCGGTAAGCGTACCGGCCTGCAGGCGCTGCTCGATGGCAAGAGCCGCTTCAATGCTCAGCCGCGGCTGTTGGTGGCCCCCAAGCACAGCGCCAATTTGCCGGTGGGAATGGCCCTGGTCAGCCTGGCCGACAAGTTGCGGGGCCTGGCCATCCTCGACGGACCCAACACCACCGATGAGGCGGTGATGGAGTACTCCGAAAACTTCGGCGCCAAACGCGCCTTCATGGTCGACCCGGGCATCAGTACTGGGATACTGGCGTGAGCACAACGGTCAACGCACCGGCTTCGGCCTGGGTGGCCGGCCTGTTCGCCTGGACCGACAACGAGTACGGCTTCTGGGCCTCGCCGTCGAACAAGGAGTTCGTCGGCATCACCGGCACCACGCGCTCCATCGAGTTCCTGGATGGCGATGAAACCTGCCGGGCCAACCTGCTCAATAACGCCAATATCACCACGATCATTCGCGACGACGGCTTTCGCCTCTGGGGCAACCGCACGCTGTCGAGCGATTCGAAGTGGGCGTTTGTCACCCGGGTGCGGACCATGGACATCGTCATGGACGCCATTCTCTTCGGCCACAAATGGGCGGTCGACCGCTCGATCACAGCGACCTACGTCAAGGACGTCACCGAGGGGTTGCAGGCCTTCATGCGCGACCTGAAGAACCAGGGCGCGATCATCAACTTCGAGGTCTACGCGGACACCGTCCTCAACACGGCCAGCCAACTGGAGCAGGGCAAGGTGTACTGGAACATCCGTTTCACCGACGTGCCGCCCGCCGAAAACCCGAACTTCCGCGTCGAGGTCACCAACCAGTGGCTGACCGAAGTCCTCGACCAAGCCGCTTAAGGAGCCGCATCCATGGCAATGATTCCCGAAACCCTGGCGAACATGAACTTGTTCGCCGATGGCGTCAGCTTCCAGGGCGACGTGCCCAGCCTGACCCTGCCCAAACTCACCCTCAAGACTGAGGAGCACCGCGCCGGCGGTATGGACGTGCCGGTCGAGCTGGACATGGGCATGGAAAAGCAGGAAGCCGGCTTTACCACCACGGGTGTGCGCCGCGAGTCGCTGAAGTTCTTCGGCCTGGCCGATGGCACGGCGTTCAACGGCGTGTTCCGCGGTGCCTTCAAGGGCCTCAAGGGCAAGATCACCCCGGTGATCGTCACCCTGCGCGGCCTGCTCAAGGAGGTCGACATGGGCGATTGGAAGGCCGGCGACAAGGCCGAGATCAAGCACAACGTGGCGCTGACCTACTACAAGCTCGAAGTGGACGGTCGCCTGATCTATGAAATCGATGCGCTGGGCATGAAGCGCGTGATCAACGGCG
>NZ_JALQCW010000122.1 GCF_023241715.1 Pseudomonas morbosilactucae | reverse complement strand
CCCTGAACAACCGCATCACCGGCAACGCGGGCAACAACATCCTCGACGGCGGCGCCGGCATCGACACCTTGGTCGGTGGCCTGGGCAACGACACCTACATCGTTGACAACATCCGTGACGTGATCGTGGAAACCAGCAAGCTGGCCGACGAAATCGACACCGTGATCTCCTCGGTCAACTGGACCCTGGGCGCCAACCTGGAAAACCTCACACTCAGCGGCAGCGATAACCTCAATGGCACCGGCAACACCCTGAACAACGTGCTGATCGGCAACGCTGGCAACAACCTGCTGGATGGCAAGACCGGCCTGGACACCATGGAAGGCGGTGACGGCAACGACACCTACGTACTGGACCAGTTCGGCGAACTGAGGTTGATCACGGAGTTGGCCAACGAGGGCAACGACACCCTGAACATCACCTATAACGCCACCGCCACCACCGACGTCGTCGATCTGAGCGCCCTCAACCTGCTCAATGTGGAGAACGTCAACCTGGTGGGCAGCGGGCTGTTCCGGGTCGTCGGCAACGATCAGGACAACACCCTAATGGGCAACGCCCAGGCCAATATCCTGGAGGGCGGTGCCGGTAACGACGTGCTCAATGGCGGCGCGGGTAATGACACGCTGGATGGCGGCGCAGGCGACGATATCCTGATCGGTGGCCTGGGCACGGACACACTCACCGGTGGCACCGGCGCCGACCGCTTTGTCTTCAATCTGTTGAAGGAGTTGGGCCTGGGCACAGCACGGGATGTGATCACTGACTTCAGCAGCGCCGAAGGCGACAAGATCGACCTGACCAAAATCGACGCCAACCTGCTCAAGACCGGTCTCGACGCCTTCACCTTTATCGGCTCCGAAAGCTTCACCGGCGCCGGGCAGCTGCGCTTCGAGAACCACATACTCTCGGGCAATATCAACGGCAACCTGGCCGCGGACTTCGAGATTCAACTAGTGGGTGTCACCAGCTTCACCGCCAACGACCTAGTGGCCTAAACCCAGGCCTCACCCAAAACGCCCCGACATCCGGGGCGTTTTTTTATCCTGTAGGCGCCGGCTTGCCGGCGATAGGCGATCGCCACGCCCAATCAAGCCCGACAGACGCCTCCTCAACCCAGCAACCCCAAATCCTGAGCTCGGGCCACCGCCTGGGTCCGCCGCTCCACGCCCAGCTTGCTGTTGATATGGCTGGCGTGGGTTTTCACCGTATGCAGGGAAATGAACAACCGCTCGCTGATTTCCTGATTGGAGCAGCCGTGAGCAATCAACTGCAGCACCGCCAGCTCCCGGGAGCTCAGGGTCTCACTGTGATGCGCAGCCTCGCTGAGCTCTCGTACAACGGCCTGCGGCAGCCGCGCCAACAAGGCCTCGGCCAAGGGGCTTTGCTGAGCCTGCTGCAACTGCTCGCGCAACCACTGGGGGTGCTCGCGAATCAACCCGTCGAACGGCTGCAACGCCCCTCCCTGGGCCGACTCCAGGGCCTGGATAAACGCCTGGCGAGCCTGAGGGACACGGCCGCTGGCCAGCAGCAAACTGACCTTCTGACTCAGGGCCATCAGGCTCAGCAACTGCCGACCACTTTGCTGGCCGTGTTCAAGCAAGCGCTCCAGGCGCTGCTCGGCAAGCTCCGGCTGGCCCTGGATACGCTCCAGCAGCGCCTGTTGCAGCTCAATGTGCAGCGGCAGTTGCGGGTGGAATTCCGGTGGAGCCGCGGCCTGGCCGCCGGTGTAGGTCTGGCCCAGGCGGGTGAGCCAGGCCTGAGCCAGATCAGTACGGCCCTGAGCCAGCCACAGCTCGCACTTCACCAGGGTAATCATCGCCAGGTAGTAGATCGGCGGCACATCCCAGATGTGCATCAGGCGCTCAGCCTCGGCCAACTCGGCGAAGGCCCTGGCGAACTGCCCGGCCTGGCCTTCCAGCTTGGCAATCACGCAATGCCCGATCAGCACGCTGATATCCCGGCAGGCACGCGCCTCCACCAGCCCGGCCTGCAAACGCGCCAACCCCGCCTCGGGCTGCAAACGCAGGGTCAGCAGATAACCTTCGTACAAAGTCAGCCGGGCACGCACCGCATACAAACGTTGCGCCGATAAGCCCAGCAGGCGTTCCTGGCCCAGGCGCACCTCTTCCTGGGCCCTCAGCACTTCGCCACGGGCCTGCAGCACCCGCGCTCGATCGTAATGGGACAGCGCCTCGAACAACGGATTGCCGACCCGCTGCGCCAGCTCCAGCGACTCGCGGTTCAGGCTCCGGGCACGCCACAGGTCGGCGTCGGCAATGGCCAGATTGGACAGGGTCGACAGGCACATCAGGCGTTGCCCATAACGCTTGTGGGGCAAGCTGGCGAGCGCCTCGCTGCAATAGCTCAGGGTCAACTCACGGTGGCCTCGCCCCCGGGCGATGATGCCGCTCAAGGCCAGCCATTGCGCGAGCATGGACTTTTGCGCCGTGGCCGAAGGCGCCGGCAGGAAGCGACTCAAATGGGCCGCCAGCTCCTCGGCAGCATCCAACTGACACGCCAGCCCCAAGGCCCAGCTGTACAACACAATCAGGCGCGGCGTGCTGATCAGCAGGCTGTCGGGCAGGTCCATTTTCCAGCGCAGCAACATGCCGACGTTCTGTTCCGCCAGCAGTTGTTCTTCAGACAGGTTCTGCACCAGGTTGGCCGCCACATCCAGGTGACCGGCGCGCAAGGCCTGCTCCACCGCCTCGTCCAGCAGCCCCTGGGCGTTGAACCAGCGACAGGCCCGCAGGTGCAGGCTGGCCGCGGGCACGACCGCATCGGCCGTTGGGCGGGTGCGCAACAGGTCGGAAAACAGGTGGTGATAACGGTACCAATGGCCGTGTTCGTCCAGCGGCACCAGGAATACTTGATGGGCCTGGAGAAACCGCAGGATCTCGGCACTGTCATGGGCTTCGCGAATGGCGTCGCACAGTTCGCTGCAAAAACGCTCTTGGGATGCGGTGTCGTACAGAAAAGCTTGCACCTCGGCGGGCAGGCAATCGATGACCTCTTCCAGCAAATAATCGCGAATCAGCCCCTCACCGCCGTGCAGGACCTGGGGCAAACCATCACTCCCGGCCTCGGACGCGGCCAACAGCCAGAAACGCAACCCGGCCACCCAGCCTTCACTGCGCCGGATCAGGTTTTCCAGGGCCTCGCCGCGCAGTGAACTGCTGTGGCGATCAAGCAATCTCAAGGATTCGTCATGGGTCAGGCGCAGATCCTGCTCATGCAATTCGAGCAACTGCCGCGACAAGCGCAAGCGAGCCAGGTGCCAGTCCGGGCGTTGCCGGCTGGTGACCAGCACCAGCAAGCCATCGGGCAGGTGGTTGAGGAAAAACTGCAGGCAACGGTCCAGCACCGGGCCCTGAGCCAAGTGGTAGTCGTCGAGTACCAGTAACAAGGGCGAAGCGCTGGATAAATGCACCGCCAACTCATCCAGCAGCCCGTCCAGCCACTCTTCGAAGGCGAACGGTTGATGGCGTTGGCGCATTTTCAGCAGCCCGAGAGATTGGCCACCCAACAGGGGGAAATATTGCTGCAGGCCCTCCATCAGCCGTTCGAGAAACCGTCCCGGATCGTTGTCCCGTCGGCTCAACCCCAGCCACAGGCTGTGCCAATGACTCGGCAGGCCCTGGCAAAACTCCACGGCCAGGGAGCTTTTACCGAACCCGGCGGGCGCGCACACCAGCAACAGGCGCCCGCTCAAGCCGGCACTCAAGCGCTCGCACAAACGGCCTCGCGGAACATGGCCATCGGGCAAGGGAGGTCGATAAAAGCGCCCTTCCAACGCGGGAATTGCCGCACTGGCAGGTCCTGGAATTCGGGACAGCTCAGTCATAGCCAACTCTTATTGATGTGCGGGTGTCGGCGTCGCAGATGCCCGCAGACTAGCCGTAAAAACCGGCCATTTGGAGATTTTTGCTACAGATGGATAGAAAACGCCTACAAAGAAAATGTAACGATCTGTAGTCGAGCCAGATTTATCCCAATGAACATTAGACCAAGCCATAAAAAGTCCAAAAAAAACGCCCCCGAACCAGTCGGGGCGTTTAGCGAGGATGCGGCCTCTATAGTTACAACCGATTAACGCACGCCGTCTTGGCGCAGAGCTGCGGGGGTGAAATCGCTGGTGGTGGCGGTGAAGCCAAAGTCGTAGGCCTGTTTCTCTTCGTTCTTCATGCCCAGCGCCAGGTAGCGGCCGGACTGCAGGTCGTAGAGGGTTTCCAGGGCGTACCACGGCACTTGCTTGTCGTAGTAGTTCTCGGCATGGGCCTCGGCCACGCGCCACAGTTGGCCGCGACCGTCGTAATGATCGATCACTGCCGCCTGCCAGGTGTCCTCGTCGATGTAGAAGTCACGCTTGGCGTAGATGTGACGCTGGCCTTCCTTCAAGGTGGCGACCACGTGCCAGACACGGCGCAACTCGTAGCGCGCCAGGTCCTGGTTGATGTGGCCGGCCTTGATGATGTCGGCGTACTTCAGGGTCGGCGAGTCGAGCTTGTAGCTGTCGGAGGCGATGTACATCTCCTTCTTGCCTTCCAGCTTCCAGTCGTAGCGATCCGGGGCGCCGTTGTACATGTCCAGGTTGTCGGAGGTACGCAGGCCATCGGCGGCAGTACCCGGGCCGTCATAGGACACTTGCGGCGCACGACGCACACGGCGTTGGCCGGCGTTGTAGACCCACGCCGAACGCGGTTCCTTCACTTGGTCCAGGGTTTCGTGAACCAGCAGCACGCCACCGGCCAGGCGCGCCGGAGCGGTCACTTTCTGCTTGAAGTAGAACAGGATGTTGCCCGGGTTTTTCGGGTCGTAATCCTTCATCTTGTCGCGGAACACGAACTGGTCCTGGAAGTACACCAGGCTGTAGGAGCCGTTGGCTTGCGGCGTGGCCTGGGTCACCAGGCGGGTCACGCTGCCACCGCGATAACGGGTGATGTGGTTCCAGATGACTTCCACACCGCTCTTCGGAATCGGGAACGGTACGGCAGTTTCGAAGTTCTCCAGGCCGTTGCCGCCAGACACCAGACTGGTGTTGGTGGCGTTGCGCTTGATAGCGGCGAACACATCCGCGGGCACCGTGGCACCACGATGGGAGGGGTAGACCGGCATCTTGAAGGTTTCCGGGTAGCGTTTGAACATCGCGTACTGGCCGGGTGCCAACTTGTCTTTGTATTGATCGACGTTCTGCGCCGTGATGGTGAATTGCGGCTGCTCACTGGCGTAAGGGTTGGACAGGAACCCCTTGCTGTCTACAGTCCCGGCATTGGTCGCCAGCGGCTTCCAGGCGGGAATGGTACCGGCGGCGTTGCCGGCCATTTCCGCGCCCATCGGCGTCAGGCTGGTGCCCAGCTTGGCCGCTTCGTCGGCCGACACCGCGGCCATGACGCTGGTCGCCAACAGCGACAGGCCTAGCACACCGATATGCAACAGACTCTTGGTGGTTTTCATCATGTTGTTCTTCCTGAAAAGACAGTGAGCTTAGAAGTTCGCGCCAACGCTGAAGGCCACGAAGTCCCGGTCGTCCACGGTGCTGTAATCGCCGCCAAAGAAGTTGGTGTAGGCCAGGCTCGCGGTGTAAGTGTTCTGGTACTCGGCGTCCAGCCCGAGGCTGATGGCCTTGCGACCTTCCTCGAAGTTGCCGCCAGGGCCTGGCGAGTAACCTTTGACGTCATGGGACCAGGCCACGTTGGGCTTGAAGTTGACGCCTGCGAACACATCCGGGTATTCCCAGATCGCCCGACCGCGGTAGCCCCAGGACGTGGCGGTGGTGAAGCCGTCATTGTTGCAGTTGCTGTTGACGTTGCTGGCAGTGGTACCCGCACCCGCTGCGGTCCCGGCGTTAAGGGTGGTGCAGAAGCCATTGGGCAACTCGCCTGGACCGAATACCGGGTCACGGCCATAACGCACATCGGATTTGCTTTCCAGGCCGCCCACATGGGTCACGCCAATCTCGCCCACCAGGGTCAGGCGGCTGGCGCCCATGACCTGATCGAGGAAGTGGGTAAAGGTGGTCTGGAACTGGGTGACTTCCTTACGCCGATAGCCATGCAGGTCCTGGCCTGGACTCCCCTTCAGCAGCGACGCATCTTGAAAGCCGCCAATGGGGGTCACACCCGCATACAGGATGTCGGTGGAGTTCAACTGCACCGGTGCGTTAGGCCGGTAGCTCAACTCGCCGCTCCAGGCGGTGCCGGTGGGCAAGGTGGTCGAGAAGCTCAAACCGTACAGGCGAATGTCTTCCGGGTACTCGACGAAGTAGTTGGAGTTGCCGGCGACGATCAACGGCCGTGCGCCCGCAAGAGGCCCCAGCGGCACGTTGTAGTAGAACTGCGAGGCGCCCTGGGCGCTGAAGATTGGCGCACGGCTGTGATAGTTCATGAAATAGGCGCCGAACTCGGTGTCCAGCGGCTCAAAGTTGTAGTGGAAGGCCACCCCGAACTGACCACTGTCACGGGCATCACGATCTGGGCCACGGCGAACCAGGGCACCTTCTTCGTTAACGTCCACGCCCAAGGCATCGATGGTCGGAAGCGCCAATGGGTTGATGGTCGAACGCTTGTTCAAGACGCGCAGGTTGTTGTCACAGCCGTCGGAAATGATGTCCGGCTGGGAGAAGAAGGTGCCGCAGTTGTCGGTCACCGTCTGGTCCCATTCCAGTTGGTAGAACGCCTCGGCCGAGAGGTTGTCGGTCAGGGTCTGGGACACGTAGAACATGTTGACCGGGATCAGGCCTTCCTTGATCTCCGCGCCTGGGCGACGGAACGCCGAGACGTCGATCGGGTTGATCGAGTTGATGCCGCCACCGATAAAGGTGCTCTCGCCCCAACTCACCACCTGCTTGCCGAAACGCACGGAACCCGGCTGATCGGCAATCGCGTAGTTGTGGTAGATGAAGGCGTCGAGGATCTGCCCGCCGGAGGACTTGGCGCCTTCCTTGCGGTTGCTGTCGCTGATGTCCTTGAACAAGCGGCTCTCGTCCTTCAGCTCAAAGTCATACCAGTACTTGCCACGCACAAAGACGCCGGTGTCACCGTACTTCAGCTCCAGGTCATGGATACCCTTGAAGATCTTCGAGAAGGTCTCCCCACGCTTGAAGTTCAGGTGACCGTCATCGGAAGTTTGCGACAACCCCTTGCCGCCATTGTTGGCGCCAATCAGGTCGCGATTGGCTTTTGACGTAGACCAACTGGCCCCCAGCGACAGGGACGAGTCGAAGCTGCCTTCGATTTCACCGACGTTGAAGGTGACACCGAATGCCGGGCCGGCGAGCGTTGAAGCGAGGCTGACGGCCAGAGGCAGTTTCGCCCGGCGCCAGAACTGGTTTGCAGAGGTCATCGACGCTACTCCATGTGCATTATTGTTATGGCAGTGAGTTCTTCTAAAAACGCTTCGAAAGAAGGGCAAACAGACCTTGCGTCCCCCTCCAAAGTTGCATGGCGCAGCGCACTGCGCGGTGCATCGTTCTTAAGAATTCCTTGAACGGACTATATCCAGCAGGGGGTAGTGCTTGATCCCTCTAAAGTGTGATTTGCAGACCCCGCGCGCGCTGGAGCGCCCCTTTGCCATACCAGCAGAAACTGGCGATGGGAGAATGGCTGAAAATTCGGATTTCACAAGCCAAGCGCTTGCTTGGTGGGCATGTCGTGCCCTTTCGGGCACGACAACGGACGCTCAGAGCGTGGAGAGGAAGGTGCTATTACTGGCTTGCCATTCGCTGATATCGACGCGGATGCGCTTCTTGTCGAGCTTACCGACGCTGGTCTTGGGAATTTCAGTAACAAGGGCGATCTGACTGGGGATGGCCCACTTGCTCAGGTGGCCCAGTTCGACAAAAGGCTTGAGGTGTTCCTTGAGCTCCTTGGCCCCGATCACATGGCCTTCACGGATCACCAGCAGGGCAAACGGCCGCTCGCCCCACTGCGGGTCGGCAATCCCCACCACTGCTACTTCACGTACCGCCACATGACGGCTGATGAGGTCCTCCAGGTCCAGGGAGGAGATCCATTCGCCGCCGGTCTTGATCAGATCCTTGATACGGTCGCGGATATCGATCACGCCCATGCTGTCCAGGGTCGCCACGTCGCCGGTGTGCAGCCAGCCGCCGTGCCACAGTTCGGCGCCTTTTTGCGGCTCGTTGAAATACCCCTCGGTCAGCCACGGCGCACGCAACACCAATTCGCCCTGGGATTCGCCATCCGCCGGGAGGAAGTTGCCTTCAGCGTCGATGATCGCCGCCTCCACCAAGGGGCCTGGCACCCCGGCCTTGATCCGGTAGGTGGTGCGTTCGTCTTCGCTGCCTGCCATCAGTTCGTCATTGAGGTGGGCGCATGACACCAGAGGGCCGGTTTCCGACATGCCATAGGCGGCCGTCAACTGGATCCCCTTGGCCTTGGCGGCGTCGTACAGAGCACGGTTCAGGGCGCTGCCGCCAATGACAATCTTCCAGCCGCCGAAGTCGGTGCCTTGGGCGGCCTTGGCGTTAAGCAGCATCTGCAGGATGGTCGGCACGCAGTGGGAGAAGGTGACCTTTTCCTTACGCCACAACTCCACCAGGAACTCGGGGTCGTAGCGACCGGGATAGACCTGCTTCAGGCCCAACATGGTGGCCACGTACGGCAGGCCCCAGGCATGCACATGGAACATCGGGGTAATGGGCATGTACACATCGTTACTGCCCAGCAGGCGCACGCTGTCGATGGAGCCCATGATGGTCGACACACCCATGGTGTGCAGGACCAACTGCCGATGGGTGAAGTACACGCCCTTGGGGTTGCCGGTAGTACCGGTGGTGTAGAAGGTGGTGGCAACGGAGTTTTCGTCGAAATCCTCGAACGTGTACTGGGTACTGGCAGCGGCCAGCAAGGTTTCGTACTCGCCCACCAGGTTCGGCAGTTCCGCGGTTTTTTCCGGGCCGTCGGTGAGCAGCAGGGTCTTGTCCACTGTGGTCAGGTGCCCGGCGATCGCCTGGTAGAGCCCTACAAACTCGCTGTTGACCAGCACGAAGCGGTCTTCGGCATGGTTCATGGTGTAGAGGATCTGCTCCGGCGACAGGCGCACATTGATGGTGTGGATCACCGCGCCGATCATCGGGATGGCAAACATGCATTCCAGATAGCGATGGCTGTCCCAGTCCATCACCGCCACGGTATCCCCGGCCTTGACCCCGGCCTCGGTCAGTACGTTGGCCAACCGCGCCACACGCTCAATCAGGGTTGGGTAGGTGTAACGCAGCTTGTCCCGATAAATGATTTCGCGGGTTTTCTCATAGCGGGCGCCCGACATCAGCAGCCGTTTGATCAGTAGTGGGTATTGGTAAGCACCGTCGGCTGGCGGAATCACACGAGTCTGCAACATAAGAATCCCTTTTCTGACTGCTCGGTCGTAGCTGAAGAATGCTCACTCTAGAGCTCCTGCGCCACCGCTAAATCAGCCAAAGGGATGATTTGCAGGGCCCCCAAATACTAGCTTTAAGCCAGTATTTGTGGGGCATTCCTGGGTTCCAGGCCCTTGAATCAGCCGAATCGGCACCCTGCCCCGCTCAATGCATCTCGGTAAAAGCCAGTTTCACACCGATGGCGATCAGCACCGCGCCCATGGTCCGATCAAACCAGTGCCCCATGCGGGCAAACCCGGCACGCACCCGCTGCTGGCTGAACAGCATCGCCACCAGGCAGAACCAGACCGCCGTGGCGGCCGCCAGGTAGACGCCGTAACCGGCCTGGATCGCCAAAGGCGTATGCGGGTTGATGACCACGGTAAACAGCGACAGGAAGAACAGTGTGGCCTTGGGGTTCAGGCCATTGGTGACGAAACCGGAAGTGAAGGCACCGCGGGCCGTGCGCTCGCCAGCCTCCTGCTGCAGGTCATCCGCTGCCGGCTTGGCCGGCTGCGCGCGCAGGGCCTTGAAGCCGATGTACAGCAGGTAAGCCGCCGCCAGCCATTTCAGGGCGTTGAACAGCACGATCGACTGGGACACGATCAGGCCGATGCCCAGCAGCGAATACCCCACATGCAGAAAGATGGCCGAGCCCACACCCAGGGCGGTCCAGGTGCCAGCACGGCGGCCATGGGTCACGCTTTCGCGCACCACCACGGCGAAGTCAGGCCCGGGGCTGGCCACGGCCAGCAGGTGAATCAAGGCAACGGTCAGAAACTCGGTGAGGTACATGGACGCTCCTGCATGTGTCTAATTATTTCATCTGTTAGGCTCGGCAGATTACGCCTTCGAACCCTTGTGCAAAAGGTACAGTTGATGACCAACAATCACCGCGCGGTCTTCCTTGATCACCCTTCCCTGGACCTCGGGGACCTTGATATGACCCCGCTGCGCGAGACCTTCAACGAGCTGGAGCTCTGCGCGCAAACCGCACCTGAACAGGTGATCGAACGCCTGCAGGGGGCGCAGGTCGCCATCAGCAATAAAGTGCTGCTGGATGCGCGCACCCTGGCTGCGTGCCCCGATCTGCGACTGATCCTGGTGGCCGCCACCGGCACCAACAACATCGACCTGGCCGCCGCCCGCGCCCAAGGCATCAGCGTCAGCAACTGCCAGGGCTACGGCACCCCCTCGGTGGCCCAGCACACCCTGATGCTGCTGCTCAACCTGGCCACCGCCTGCGGGACTACCAGGACGCGGTCGGTGCCGGTCGCTGGCAGCAAGCCAAGCAGTTCTGCCTGCTGGACTACCCCATCATCGAACTCGAAGGTAAAACCCTCGGCCTGCTGGGCCACGGTGAGTTAGGCAGCGCCGTGGCGCGCCTGGCGGAAGCCTTCGGCATGCGTGTGTTGCTGGGGCAGATTCCCGGTCGCCCGGCCCGGGCCGACCGCCTGCCCTTGGACGAGTTGCTGCCCCAGGTCGACGCCCTGACCCTGCACTGCCCGCTCAACGAACACACCCGCCACATGATCGGCGCCCGGGAGCTGGCCTTGCTCAAGCCCAGCGCCCTGGTGGTCAACACCGCTCGCGGCGGCCTGATCGACGAACAAGCCCTGGCCGACACCTTGCGCAGCGGCCACTTGGGCGGCGCAGCCACCGATGTGCTGAGTGTCGAACCGCCTAGCACTGGCAATCCGTTGTTGGCCAATGACATCCCGCGCTTGATCGTTACGCCCCACAACGCCTGGGGCAGCCGCGAGGCCCGGCAGCGCATCGTCGGCCAACTGGCGGAAAATGCCCGGGCATTTTTCAACGGCGCACCGCTGCGGGTTGTGAATTGATAAACTGCGCCACTTTTTTTCAGGTGCAGACAATGGACACTCGCAGCGAAGTACTGCTACGCCAGGCTGAATTGTTTCAAGGTTCCCTGCTGCTGGCCGGTTTGCCCGCCGACGATCTGCTCGGTCGTCTGCCCAATGCCCGCGGCTGGTGCTGGCACGCCGGTGACCAGGCCGCCTTGGATGCGCGCTTTGCCGGGCGCAGCCATTTCGGCGTGCACGCCCCCAACGAAGCCTTCGAAACGGCGGTGTTGTTCCTGCCCAAATCCAAGGACCTGACCGACTATCTGCTCAACGCCCTGGCCTCGCGTCTGGCCGGCCGTGAGTTGTACCTGGTGGGCGAAAAACGCAGCGGCGTGGAAAGTGCGGCCAAGCAGCTCAACCCCTTCGGCAAGCCGCGCAAGCTGGACAGCGCGCGGCACTGCCAACTGTGGCAAGTGACCGTGGCCAACGCCCCCGAGGCGGTCGCCCTGGAAAGCCTGGCCCAGGAATATGAACTGCCCCTGGCCGAAGGCCCGCTCAAAGTCGTCAGCCTGCCGGGGGTATTCAGCCATGGACGCCTGGATCGCGGCAGCGCACTGCTGCTGGAGCACCTGGACAAACTGCCGAGCGGCCATGTGCTGGACTTCGGTTGCGGCGCCGGGGTGCTCGGGGCCACGGTGAAACGCCGCTACCCCCACAACACCGTCACTCTGTTGGATGTCGACGCCTTTGCTACCGCCAGCAGCCGCCTGACCCTGGCCGCCAATGGCCTGGAAGCCGAGGTGCTGACCGGCGACGGAATCGACGCCGCGCCCATGGGCCTGAACAGCATCCTGACCAATCCGCCGTTCCATGTCGGGGTTCACACGGACTATCAAGCAACGGAAAACCTGCTGCGAAAAGCCAAGCAACATCTGAAAAATGGTGGCGAACTTCGGCTAGTTGCCAACAGCTTCCTGCGCTACCAACCGCTGATCGAAGAGCATCTGGGGCCTTGTTCGGTCAAGGCCGAAGGCCAGGGATTCCGGATCTACAGCGCCAAGCGTGGTTGAGATTATTTTTCACACACAAGGCTTGCCGAAAGGGTTTTGCCTAGGCAGAATCCGCTCCGTCCTAGGGGAGTAGTCTCCCACGAGCGCCACGCTCGTCCGGCATGCGTCAACATACTTGGTCAACAGACCATGGCGCATGCGACCCAGAGGTTCCGCACAGACGGATCCCGTGGTTTGACAAGACCTATGACACGCACACCTTACCCGGGGCGGGAAGGCTGTACGTGTCATAGCCGTGTCGACCCGCCCCTTAGGAAAACCCTGATGTTGGATTCTCTACTCGTCCCCACCGCAATCGTTGCCTTGGCCGAAATCGGCGACAAGACGCAACTGCTTGCCCTGATTCTTGCCGCACGCTTCCGCAAACCCTGGCCGATCATCGCCGGCATCGTCGCCGCGACCCTGGCCAACCACGCCGCTGCGGGGGCTGTCGGCGCCTGGGTCGGCAGTTTCTTCTCGGACGCAACGCTGCACTGGATACTTGCCGCCAGCTTCACCGCCACTGCGCTCTGGACCCTGGTCCCGGACAAAATGGACGATGACGAAGCCAGCACCGCACGCAAGTTCGGCCCATTCCTGACCACTCTGATCGCTTTCTTCCTCGCCGAAATCGGGGACAAGACCCAGGTCGCCACGGTGATGCTGGCCGCCCAGTACCCGGAGCTGTGGCTGGTGATCATCGGCACCACCCTGGGCATGCTGATTGCCAACGTGCCGGTGGTACTGGCCGGTAATTTTGCGGCGGACAAGTTGCCCCTGACCCTGATTCGTCGCCTGGCGGCGTCGGCCTTTGTCATTCTCGCCGTGGTGGCGGTGTACAAGGCCATGCAGAGCAGCGGCTGGCTGTAAATGAAATCGCCGGCCAGTCGGCCCCTACAAAGTACGTAGGAGCTGGCTTGCCGGCGAAAGCGTCACCGAGAATGACGCGGGGGGATCAAGACTTCTTGGCTTGCTCGTACAACGGCATCACCTTGGGAATCGCCGCCTGCAACGAAGCGATACGGCTGGTGGAAGCCGGGTGAGTGCTCATGAACTCAGGCGGTGCGGAACCGCCGGCAGCCTGGCCCATTTTGTTCCACAGGGTAATGGCTGCATTCGGGTTGTAACCGGCGCGAGCGGCCAGCTCCAGACCGATCAGGTCCGCTTCGTTTTCGTTCTCGCGGCTGTTGGGCAGGGTCATCAGCAAGCTCACGCCGTTGTCGCCCAGGGCGACGGTTTGCTGGGAAACCCCGAACAAAGTAGCAATCTGCTTGCCTGCGCCGACCGCGTACTGCTTGGACATGGCTTCACGACCGTGCTCGCGCAGGGCGTGGGCAATTTCATGACCCATCACCGCGGCGATTTCATCGTCGGTCAGTTTCAGTTTTTCGATCAGCCCGGAGTAGAAAATGATCTTGCCGCCAGGACCGCAGTTGGCGTTGAGCTCGTCACTCTTGATCAGGTTGACTTCCCATTTCCACTGCGCGCAATCAGGGCGGAAAGTGGGGGCCTGGGCGATCAGACGATCAGCAATGACCTGCAGACGCTTGGCGTTGGCACTGGTCTTGTCCAGCACACCCTGGCTGCTCGCCTCTCCCAGAGTCTCCTGGTAGGACTGAGCATAGGACTGGTTGACCTCGGCGCTGGACACCATGCTGAACATGGATTGCTTGCGATCCACGCCCACCACGCCTCCGCTGGTGGTGTTGACCGTTTCACAACCGGCGAGCAGAACCGCAGCACTCAGTGCGCACACAACTAATGACTTCTTCATGCAAACCTCCCTGAAAACATGGCGCGTATCCTAAGGGCGGAACTGTATCCGCGCCAGATGCAAAACACGTTATCGGTCGCAATTCAGATACATATGCCAACCCTGTAGGAAAAATTTCATATGCCCCGCCAGAGCGCCAACCACCCGGAATACGCCTTATCAATAGCGACATAAACCCATCTAAAACGGTCATATCGACACTCAAGGCTCATGACCCGCAAGGCGGCGGCCGATACAACACGGCAGACCTAAATTCCTGCGCCCGGAGCCTCTATGAAGTTCAAGTCGATCCAGTTTTCTGTGGCCGCATTGGCCGGTGCCATTATCCTCAGCGTGGTGGCAGCCCTGGTGGTCTACGCCCTGTTTTCCGGCGCTCGCACCCAGGACATGGTGCAACAGCGGACCCAGGCCCAGTTCGAGCAGGTCATCGAGCAGCGCCTGCGCGGGCTGGCACAGAACCAGGTCAGCCAGATCCTGCGTGACCTGGAAGCCCCGCTGCTGATTGCCGACGGCCTGGTGCGGGTCAACGCACTGCTGGGGGCCCGAGATGCCCAGGGCCAGGCGCAACTGAACCTGAGCCGCGAACAACTGATCGCCCTGCTCAAGGAAAACCTCGTAAAAAATCCGAAAATGCTCGGCGCCTATATCGCCTGGGAGCCGGGTGCCGTCGACCACAATGACGCGGCCTTCATCGGCAGCTCGGTCATCGGCATCGACGCCGCCAGCGGGCGCTTCCTGCCCTGGTGGTTCCGCAACGACGACGGCAGCCTGGGCCTGGACAAGCTGGCAGACGTGAATGACCAAAAACTCCTGTCCACCGGCGTGCGCGCCAGCGAGTACTACCTGTGCTCCAGGGACAGTAAAAAGTCCTGCGTGATCGACCCGGCCCCCTACAAGGTCGGGGACAAGGTGGTGATGCTCGCCTCCTTTATCCAGCCGATCCTGATCGATGGCCAGTTCCAGGGGATTGTCGGCGCCGACCTGTCGGTGAACTTCATCCAGGACATGCTCCTGAGCGCCAACCAGAAGCTCTACAACGGGGTCGGGGAAATGGCCCTGATCGGCAGCAATGGACGCCTGGTGGCCTACACCCAGGACTCGAGCAAATTCGGCGAGCCGGTCAGCACAGTGCTCGACGCCGAGAAGCTCGCCAAGCTGAACCACCTCAAGCGCGGCGAAGTGACGTACAGCGTCGATCAGGCCGGCAACGAGATCGAACTCTACCTGCCGTTCGGCATCGGCCAAACCGAGGCGCAATGGACCTTCATGCTGCACCTGCCCCTGGATGCAGTGATGGCTGACCTGCAAAAACTCCAGGGCGAACTGGCGGCCCAACGCAAGGCCGACACCTTCAGCATGGCCATGGTCGGCCTGGTGATTGCAGGCATCGGCCTGCTGGTGATCTGGTTGGTGGGCCATGGCATCGCCCGCCCCCTCAAACAAATGGTGGCCATGCTCGACGACATCGCCCAGGGCGAAGGCGACCTGACCCGCCGCCTGAGCAGCGACCGGGCCGATGAACTGGGCGCCATCGCCAAGGGCTTCAATACCTTCCTCGGCAAACTGCAGGCGATGATCACCCAGGTGGTGACCTCGGTGCAGAGCGTCAGCGACTCCTCGGAACACACCGCTGACATTGCCATTCGCACCAACCAAGGGGTGCACAAACAGATGGTGGAAATAGACCAGGTGGCCACCGCGGTGCATGAGATGACGGCCACCGCCCAGGACGTGGCGCGCAATGCAACCCAGGCCGCCCAAGCGCCAGCCACGCCCACCAGGCCGCGAGCCAGGCCTGCAGATTGTGCGCGACACCTCGGGGCCATCGGCGCCCTTGGCTGCGGAATCGGCAAGGCCGTC
>NZ_JALQCW010000121.1 GCF_023241715.1 Pseudomonas morbosilactucae | reverse complement strand
ACCCTAGGGTCGGTTTTTTAACAAGCGTGTCGCTTAGGCTGCAGCAGCAAGGTTCAGAGCCTTGATGTGGCCATTCAGACGACCTTTATGGCGAGCAGCTTTGTTCTTGTGGATGATGCCTTTATCGGCCATACGGTCGATAACAGGTACGGCCAGAACATAAGCAGCTTGCGCTTTTTCAGCGTCTTTTGCGTCGATGGCTTTAACTACATTCTTGATGTAGGTACGAACCATGGAACGCAGGCTGGCGTTGTGGCTGCGACGCTTCTCAGCCTGTTTTGCACGTTTTTTGGCGGAAGGTGTGTTGGCCACCGTCGAGCTCCTCGAAAGACTTTTTGGGAAATAGCAAACAAAATAGGCCGCGAATCATGCCGATGAGTTGAAGTCTTGTCAAGGGCGGGTGATGCGTTCCGCTGAGTGGTCGATCTGAAGAGGCGGGATATTTATTTCCGGCGCTTGACCTGTAAACTCGCGAGCTTTGGCTCTGTGCTGTTGCGGCGCGGAGTATCGCATAAGTGGGCGCCTTTTCGCCTGCTGTTTATCTACAGGCAAACAACCTTTCCATGAACCTGCTCAAGTCGTTGGCCGCTGTCAGCTCTATCACCATGCTTTCCCGGGTCTTGGGGTTTGTTCGTGACACCATCATTGCCCGCACCTTCGGTGCCGGAATGGCCACTGACGCCTTCTTCATCGCCTTCAAGTTGCCCAACCTGCTGCGTCGGATCTTTGCCGAAGGCGCCTTCTCCCAGGCGTTCGTGCCGATTCTCGCGGAGTACAAGAACCAGCAGGGCGAGGAGGCGACCCGCACCTTTGTTGCCTATGTCTCCGGTCTGTTGACCCTGGTGCTGGCGCTGGTGACGGCGCTGGGCATGATCGCTGCGCCCTGGGTCATCTGGGCCACGGCGCCGGGCTTTGCCAATACCCCGGAAAAGTTCGCCCTGACTTCCGATCTGCTGCGGGTGACCTTCCCTTATATATTGCTGATCTCCCTGTCATCCCTGGCCGGAGCCATCCTCAACACCTGGAACCGGTTCTCGGTGCCGGCTTTTGTGCCGACCTTGCTCAACGTCAGCATGATCATCTTTGCCCTGTTCCTGACGCCGTATTTCGATCCGCCGGTCATGGCGCTCGGTTGGGCGGTGCTGGCTGGCGGCCTGGCGCAGTTGCTGTACCAGCTGCCGCACCTGAAGAGAATTGGCATGTTGGTGCTGCCACGGCTGAACCTGCGCGATACCGGGGTCTGGCGGGTGATGAAGCAAATGCTGCCGGCGATCCTCGGCGTCTCTGTCAGTCAGATTTCCCTGATCATCAACACCATCTTCGCGTCCTTCCTGGTGGCCGGTTCGGTGTCCTGGATGTATTACGCCGACCGGCTCATGGAGCTGCCTTCGGGGGTATTGGGGGTGGCGCTGGGTACGATCCTGCTGCCGACCCTGGCCAAGACTTACGCCAGCCAGGACCGCCAGGAGTATTCGCGCATCCTCGATTGGGGGCTGCGCCTGTGCTTTGTGCTGGTGCTGCCGTGCTCCCTGGCCCTAGGGATATTGGCCGAGCCGCTGACGGTCTCGCTGTTTCAATATGGCGAGTTCAGTGCGTTTGACGCGGCGATGACCCAGCGTGCTCTGGTGGCCTATGCCGTGGGTTTGCTGGGCATCATCGTGATCAAGGTCCTGGCGCCGGGCTTCTATGCCCAGCAGAACATTCGAACGCCGGTCAAAATCGCGATTTTTACCCTGGTCGTCACTCAGTTGCTCAACCTGGTGTTTATTGGTCCTCTGCAGCATGCGGGCCTGGCCCTCGCCATCAGTGGCGGTGCCTGTATCAATGCCGCCTTGCTGTTTTATCAGTTGCGCAAGCAGAAGATGTTCCAGCCACAGCCCGGTTGGGCGATGTTCGCTTTCAAGCTGGTGCTGGCGGTCACGGTGATGTCCGCCGTCCTGCTGGGGCTGATGCATTTCATGCCAGCCTGGGATCAGGGGCACATGCTGCAGCGCTTCCTGCGCCTTGGTGTGCTGGTGGTGGCGGGTGTGGTGGCCTATTTCGGCGTGCTGGCGTTGTTGGGGTTCCGTCTGCGGGACTTCAATCGCAAGGCGCTGAGCTGAGGCCTTTTTAGCCCCGGGCGTGGCCCGGGCCGCAGTTTTGTCGGTTCGATCACTTTGGGTGGCGGTGTTGCCTGTCGTCAGCCGCCGGGTGTGGTTATAATCGGCCACTTTATGAGCAAGAAGCGCGTTATGCAGCTGGTTCGAGGCCTCCACAATCTGCGCCCCCAGCATCGGGGCTGTGTCGCCACTATTGGCAACTTTGACGGTGTTCACCGTGGTCACCAGGCTATCCTGGGGCGGCTGCGTGAACGTGCGCTCGAGTTGGGCGTGCCCAGCTGTGTGGTGATTTTCGAGCCGCAACCGCGGGAATTCTTCGCTCCGGACACCGCTCCTGCCAGGCTCGCGCGGCTGCGTGACAAGCTGCAGTTGCTGGCGCGCGAAGGGGTTGATCGGGTTCTGTGCCTGGCCTTCAACCAGCGCCTGAGCAAGCTCAGCGCCACTGAGTTCGTCGAGCGGATTCTGGTGGACGGCCTGGGTGTGCAGCACCTGGAAGTAGGTGATGACTTCCGTTTCGGCTGCGACCGGGTCGGTGATTTCGAATTCCTCCAGCAGGCCGGCAGCCGCCACGGGTTTACCGTTGAAGCGGCGCAGACTGTCGAGTTGGAAGGCTTGCGGGTCAGCAGCACCCAGGTCCGCAATGCCCTGGCCGCTGCCGATTTTGCCTTGGCCGAGCGTCTGCTGGGCCGTCCGTACCGCATTGCGGGGCGGGTCTTGCACGGTCAGAAGTTGGCGCGCCAACTGGGCACGCCAACGGCCAACGTGCAACTCAAGCGTCGTCGCGTACCGCTTTCCGGGGTGTACCTGGTGAGTGTGGAGATCGACGGCCAGCCTTGGCCGGGGGTCGCCAACATCGGCGTGCGGCCAACGGTTGTAGGTGACGGCAAAGCCCACCTGGAAGTGCACCTTTTAGATTTTGCCGGCGATCTGTATGACCGGCGTTTGACGGTGGTTTTCCACCATAAGCTGCGTGAAGAGCAGCGTTTTGCCTCTCTGGAGGCGCTGAAGACGGCGATCAATGCGGATGTTGCCGCCGCCCGTGCCCAAGTGGCACGTATCCATAGCGCCAATCGCTAATGAAGAGCCTTAAATGACCGACTATAAAGCCACGCTAAACCTTCCGGACACCGCCTTCCCAATGAAGGCCGGCCTGCCTCAGCGCGAACCGCAGATTCTGCAGCGCTGGGACAGCATTGGCCTGTACGGTAAGTTGCGCGAGATTGGCAAGGATCGTCCGAAGTTCGTCCTGCACGACGGCCCTCCCTACGCCAACGGCACGATTCACATCGGTCATGCGCTGAACAAGATTCTCAAGGACATGATCATCCGCTCCAAGACCCTGTCGGGTTTTGACGCGCCTTATGTTCCGGGTTGGGACTGCCACGGCTTGCCGATCGAGCACAAAGTCGAAGTGACCCACGGCAAGAACCTGGGCGCGGACAAGACGCGTGAGCTGTGCCGCGCCTACGCCACCGAGCAGATCGAAGGCCAGAAGTCCGAGTTCATCCGCCTGGGCGTGCTGGGCGACTGGGCCAACCCGTACAAGACCATGGATTTCAAGAACGAGGCGGGCGAAATCCGTGCCTTGGCTGAAATCGTCAAGGGTGGCTTCGTGTTCAAGGGTCTCAAGCCCGTGAACTGGTGCTTCGACTGCGGTTCGGCCCTGGCCGAGGCGGAAGTCGAGTACGAAAACAAGAAGTCCGCGACCATCGACGTGGCTTTCCCGATTGCCGACGACGCGCGCCTGGCCGAAGCCTTTGGCCTGCCGTCCCTGAGCAAGCCGGCCGCCATCGTGATCTGGACCACCACCCCGTGGACCATCCCCGCCAACCAGGCGCTGAACGTTCACCCGGAATTCAACTACGCCCTGGTGGATGTCGGCGACAAACTGCTGGTTCTGGCCGAAGAGTTGGTCGAGTCGTGCCTGGTACGCTACGCGCTGGAAGGCTCGGTGATCGCCACCACCACCGGCAAGGCGCTGGAGCTGATCAACTTCCGTCACCCGTTCTACGATCGCCTGTCGCCGGTCTACCTGGCCGATTACGTTGAACTGGGCGCCGGTACCGGTGTGGTTCACTCCGCCCCGGCCTACGGCGTGGACGACTTCGTGACCTGCAAAGCCTACGGCATGGTCAACGACGACATCCTCAACCCGGTGCAGAGCAACGGCGTGTATGCGCCTGCCCTGGAGTTCTTCGGCGGCCAGTTC
Source organism: Pseudomonas morbosilactucae (assembly GCF_023241715.1). Taxonomy (GTDB): domain Bacteria; phylum Pseudomonadota; class Gammaproteobacteria; order Pseudomonadales; family Pseudomonadaceae; genus Aquipseudomonas; species Aquipseudomonas morbosilactucae. Next base: position 16,591 of record NZ_JALQCW010000121.1, on the reverse strand, counting down.
ATCTGGAAGGCCAACCCGGCGATCGTCGAGAAGCTGTCGGAAGTCGTGCGCTGATGCACACCGAAACCATCGAACACAGTTACATGCACTGCTGGCGCCACAAGACCCCGCTGATCTACCGCGCCACGGCGCAGTGGTTTATCGGCATGGACAAAGAGCCTGCTGCGGGCGACACCCTGCGTCAGCGTGCAATCAAAGCCATCGAAGACACCCAGTTCGTTCCGGCCTGGGGCCAGGCGCGCCTGCACTCGATGATCGCCAACCGTCCGGACTGGTGCATCTCCCGCCAGCGTAACTGGGGCGTGCCGATCCCATTCTTCCTCAACAAGGAAAGCGGTGAGCTGCACCCGCGTACCGTTGAACTGATGGAAATCGTCGCCCAGCGTGTCGAAGCCGAAGGCATCGAAGCCTGGTTCAAGATGGATGCCGCCGAGTTGCTCGGTGACGAGGCGCCGCTGTACGACAAGATCAGCGACACCCTGGACGTGTGGTTCGACTCGGGTACCACCCACTGGCACGTCCTGCGTGGCTCCCACCCGATGGGCCATGAGAGCGGCCCGCGTGCCGACCTGTACCTGGAAGGTTCGGACCAGCACCGCGGCTGGTTCCATTCGTCGCTGCTGACCGGCTGCGCCATCGATAACCATGCGCCGTACCGCGAGCTGCTGACCCACGGCTTCACCGTCGATGAGTCCGGCCGCAAGATGTCCAAGTCCTTGGGCAACGTGATCGCACCGCAGAAAGTCAACGACACCCTGGGCGCCGACATCATGCGTCTGTGGGTGGCCTCCACCGACTACTCCGGCGAGATGGCAGTCTCCGAGCAGATCCTGCAGCGCAGCGCCGACGCCTATCGACGTATTCGTAACACCGCGCGTTTCCTGCTTTCCAACCTGACCGGCTTCAACCCGGCCACTGACATCCTGCCGGCCGAGGACATGCTCGCCCTGGACCGTTGGGCCGTGGACCGTACCCTGTTGCTGCAGCGCGAGTTGCAGGAGCACTACGGCGAATACCGCTTCTGGAACGTCTACTCGAAGATCCACAACTTCTGCGTGCAGGAGTTGGGTGGTTTCTACCTCGACATCATCAAAGACCGCCAGTACACCACCGGCGCCAACAGCAAGGCACGTCGTTCGGCGCAGACCGCGCTGTACCACATCTCTGAAGCGCTGGTGCGCTGGATCGCCCCGATCCTGGCCTTCACCGCCGACGAGCTGTGGGAATACCTGCCGGGCGAGCGCAACGAATCGGTGATGCTCAACACTTGGTACGAAGGCCTGACCGAACTGCCGGCCGACTTCGAGCTGGGCCGCGAGTACTGGGAAGGCGTGATGGCCGTCAAGGTAGCGGTGAACAAGGAGCTGGAAGTTCAGCGTGCGGCCAAGGCCGTCGGTGGCAACCTGCAAGCCGAAGTCACCCTGTTTGCCGAAGAAGGCCTGACCGCCGACCTGGCCAAGCTGAGCAACGAGCTGCGCTTTGTGTTGATCACCTCTACCGCGAGCCTGGCGCCATTCGCCCAGGCCCCGGCAGACGCTGTGGCCACCGAAGTCAGCGGCCTGAAGCTGAAAGTGGTCAAGTCGAGCTTCGCCAAGTGCGCCCGTTGCTGGCACTGCCGTGAAGATGTCGGCGTGCACCCAGAGCACCCGGAAATCTGCGGTCGCTGTGTGGACAACATCAGCGGCGAAGGCGAGGTTCGTCACTATGCCTAATGCCGCTGGCCGTTTCGGCCGCCTGGGCTGGTTGTGGTTGAGCGTGCTGGTCCTGGTCATTGACCAGGTCAGCAAGCTGCACTTCGAAAGCTCGCTGTCGATGTACCAACAGATTGTGGTGATCCCGGATTACTTCAGTTGGACCCTGGCCTACAACACCGGCGCTGCTTTCAGCTTCCTGGCTGACAGCTCCGGCTGGCAGCGCTGGCTGTTCGCGCTGATCGCGGTGGTGGTCAGCGTGGTGCTGGTGGTCTGGCTCAAACGCCTCGGGCGCAATGAAACCTGGCTCGCAGTCGCCCTGGCCCTGGTGCTGGGCGGTGCGCTGGGCAATCTGTATGACCGCATTGCCCTGGGCCATGTGATCGATTTCATCCTGGTGCACTGGCAGAACCGCTGGTACTTCCCGGCATTCAACTTTGCCGACAGCGCGATCAGCGTGGGCGCGGTGATGCTGGCCCTGGATATGTTCAAGAGCAAGAAAACCGGAGAGACCGTTCATGACTGAACAGGTATTGGCTGAGCAACGCATCGGTCAGAACACGGAAGTCACTTTGCACTTCGCATTGCGCCTGGAGAACGGCGACACGGTCGACAGCACGTTCGACAAAGCCCCGGCGACCTTCAAGGTCGGCGACGGCAATCTGCTGCCGGGTTTCGAGGCCGCGCTCTTTGGCTTCAAGGCCGGTGACAAGCGCAACCTGACCATCGAGCCGGAAAACGCCTTTGGCCAGCCCAACCCGCAGAACGTGCAGATCATCCCGCGTTCCCAGTTCCAGGACATGGAGCTGTCTGAAGGTTTGCTGGTGATCTTCAACGATGCGGCGAACACTGAATTGCCGGGTGTGGTCAAAGCCTTCGATGAGACTGAAGTGACCATCGACTTCAACCACCCGCTGGCAGGCAAGACCTTGACCTTCGACGTGGAAATCATCGGCGTCAAAGCGCTTTAACAGCATCGCCGGGATACCGTCTTCTATTCTGTAGGAGCTGGCTTACCGGCGATCCGCTGTCTACAACGATCTAACTTCTTGCGCGCAAGACACGAGGCACAGCATGCAAATCAAACTCGCCAACCCCCGTGGCTTCTGCGCCGGTGTGGACCGGGCGATCGAAATCGTCAATCGTGCCCTGGAGGTCTTCGGGCCACCGATCTATGTGCGGCATGAAGTGGTGCACAACAAATTTGTCGTCGAAGACCTGCGCAGCCGTGGCGCGATCTTTGTCGAAGAGCTGGATCAGGTGCCGGACGACGTCATTGTGATTTTCAGTGCCCACGGGGTTTCCCAGGCCGTGCGCAGCGAGGCCGCCGGTCGTGGCCTGAAAGTCTTCGATGCCACCTGTCCGCTGGTGACCAAGGTGCATATCGAAGTGGCGCGCTACAGCCGCGACGGTCGTGAATGCATCCTCATCGGCCATGCGGGGCACCCGGAAGTCGAAGGCACCATGGGCCAGTACGACGCCAGCAATGGCGGCGCCATCTACCTGGTGGAAGACGAGAAGGATGTAGCCGAACTGCAGGTACACAACCCTGACAAGCTCGCCTTCGTAACCCAGACTACCTTGTCCATGGATGACACCAGCCGCGTAATCGATGCCTTGCGCACGCGTTTCCCCGCGATTGGCGGGCCGCGCAAGGACGACATTTGCTACGCGACGCAAAATCGCCAGGACGCGGTCAAGCAACTGGCTGATGAATGCGACGTGGTGCTGGTGGTGGGCAGCCCCAACAGTTCCAACTCCAATCGCCTACGTGAGCTGGCCGAGCGCATGGCCACACCGGCCTACCTGATCGACGGTGCTGAAGACATGCAGCGCAGCTGGTTCGACGGTGTCGAGCGTATCGGCATCACTGCTGGCGCCTCGGCTCCGGAAGTCCTGGTGCGTGGGGTGATCCAGCAGTTGCAGGCCTGGGGTGCCACTGGCGCCGACGAACTGGCCGGTCGTGAAGAAAACATCACCTTCTCCATGCCCAAAGAGCTGCGCGTGCGCTCCCTGCTCTGATCAAGCTGGTCGTGCGCACAGGGCCTGCTCGGCGACGTTGCCGCGCAGGCTCACTCGGCCACTGCGTGACAGCACCACTTGGTGCTGGCTGGTCTCGCCATCCCTGGCGCAGATATGCAGGGTTCCGGCTTGAAAGGCGCCGCTGGGCAGCAGCGGATGGCCCAGGGCGCTGAAACGCACAAAGTCCTGTACCGGGCGATTGCCCACAATCACCACCGCCTCACCGCCCTGGCGCTCGATCAGCACCGGGTTGTCGTGGTCGTCCGCGCCTTTGCCGCTGAGGTCCAGAATGATCCGCCAGCCGCGGCTCCAATCCTGCTCCAAGGCATGAATGACGGTGGTGCGGTTGTGCAGGATGGCTGCGGTGCGGGCATTGCGCAGGCCACTGGCGAGTCGCTGAGCCGCTTCCTGGCTGCGGTTGGCCAGGATCGACTGGCTGAATGAGCCGGTGAAAAACTGCAACAGCACGCCCAGTAACGTCAGGGTGGTGAGTATCTCCAGCAGACTGAATCCCTTCTGTTTCATGTCGCGTTCCTCCTTGAAGGCGAGTGGGCCGGCGCTCCATGCACGGCCCTTGGTTGAAACCCGAACAGTTGGCCGGCGAGGGTTCGAAGGCCAAGCCCGTTATAGCCGAACTCCGTCGCCGGGCGGGTCATGGACTTGCATACAAGGCATTTCACCCGGTCGCCATGGCTTAAGGGGTGGGTGCTCTGGATGTCGCCGCCGGGCCGGGCGACCCCCTGGTTTTCGCGTGGCCGCGCCGGTTGCAATGTCAGTTAGCGGTGTTCTGAGGTGTCGCTAATGGCACTGTGTCGAATGTATTGCGGGTTGTTCCACCTGCCCACCGCCTACTGTTCTTGCCGCTACCCTGATGGCTTCAAGGCGATGCATTTCAAGGGCATCGGCAGGCCGGCAGCGGTTCGTTTCGCGGATGCAGGGGCGTGGTGTCGGGCCGTCAAGGTCTGCCTCAAACAACGGACGGTTTTGGGGGCAGTGTATGGGCGGTCGGCGTGTGCAGGGCGGCATGACCCTGATCGAGGTGTTGGTGGCGTTGCTGATCCTGGGGCTCGGCCTATTGGGCGCTGCCGGGATGCAGCTCAAGGCACTGAAGTACACCGATAGCGCCTTGATGAGCAGCCAGGCGAGTTTTATCGCCTACGGCATGCTGGACAGGATTCGCGCCAATGCCACGGCCGACTCTAACGTGAGCCCGCTCCGGGACCGGGATCTGAGTGACTTTACCCGCAGTGTCGAGCACTTCGGCGGGCCCACGGCCAAGGGGGGCATCAGTGTCGGGGGAGGGCCGGTCGCCGTGAGCATTACCTGGGATGACTCGCGGGCGGGTGGGCAAGGGGACAGCGCGCGGAATCTGCGGATCGGCAGTCGGGTGGTGGTTGACCGGGGAGGGTCGCAATGAACCGGCGCGCCTTGGGCTTTGGTTTGATTGAAGCCTTGTTGGCCTTGGCGCTGAGCCTAGTGCTGGTACTGGCGGTGACCCAGGTGTTTATCGCGGCCAAGCGCACTTACCTCAGTCAGAATGCTGCGGCCAACTTGCAGGAGGATGGGCGTTTTATCTTGAGCAAGATGCTCCAGGAGATCCGTATGGTCGGCCTGTTCGGCTGCCTGAGGTCGATCACCGATGCCAGCCTGGATGGTACGTTCAGTGCCCAGCGAGCGGCTCCTATTCGTTGGGACAGCGCGAATCAGCGGCTGAGCCTGATCAGCGCCGACACTGGCAGCGATGGCGGCACGCCGACCTGGACCCTGATTACCGATTGCCGCAGCAGTGCAATCGCCTACTCCGGTACCCACAGTGCCCCCGCGGGGTACCAGGCCTTGGCCCTGCGTCGGTGGTCATACCGTCTCAGGAACCAGCAACTGTGGATGGGCACGGACAGCGGCCAATCGGTGCTGGCAGACAATGTGGAAGCCTTCGACGTGAGCTTTGGCCTGGCCGGTTCGGCGAGCGACAGTGCGGTCTCCCATTACAGCTCCCGCCCCGGCGACCCTGCGCGCATTCGCAGCGTGCGACTGAGCCTGACCCTGGCAGACCCACAGCAACGGGTGCGCAGCCAGACCTTCAGCGCCGTGGCAGCCCTGCGCAACAGGTTGCCGTGATGACGGGCGCGATGCCGGCTGTGTGGTCTGCGCCTGAAGCTGAGCGGGGGATGGCGCTGGTGTTCAGCCTGGTATTTCTTGTGTTGCTGACCTTGATCGGCCTTTCGTCTCTGCACAACGCTACCTTGCAGGAAAAAATGGCCGCGAGCCTGTCTTTGCGCAACCAGTCGTTCCAGGCGGCTGAGGCCGCGCTGCGGGTGGGCGAGGGGGCGGTGCATCGGGGTGCCGGTACCTGGGCGGTTTGCAGCAGCACTGAAGATTGTGCGGCGCCGGCGGAAGCCCAAGTGGCTGTCTCGGCGGGATTCAATGCCGGTTCCGGGGTGACCTGGGTGGCCACCGCCAATGGTTTTTATGGGGTGCAGAACCTGGGGTCGGTCCAAAACGTGATCAGGGTGCCCAGTACGGTTGCCGTGACCCTGTACCGGGTTACGGCGGTTGGCCTGGCCGGGCATTCGCGCTCTGTGCTGGAGAGTATCTATGCCAGGTATTGAGGGGCTGCACAGCCGCTATTCAAAGCTGTTGCTCTTGCTTTGTGGGGTATTGAGCGGTCAGCCGGCACTGGGCCGCTCCCAGCCGGTTCCGGCCTTGCCCGAGGCAGCCGGTACTGTTGTTTTCAGCGCGGCCTGCCGTGATCAAGGCGAGCCGTGTGCGAACGCCGACCGTGGGAAATTGGTCGAGCTACCGGCGTTCAGCGGTAAGATGCACGACTTCGCGCCACCGGGTAGCCATGGTCATCCTCATACCGATGTGGAGGAGCCGCTTTCCCGCGAAAGGGAGCCCGCCGACGGACTGCCCGCCCAGGCTCCGGGCGCCACCGCGTCATGTGGCGACAAATACAGTAAATGAGAGTGTCAGGCATGCGCAGATCCAACCAAGGTTTTACCCTGATCGAAATCATGATCGTGATTGCGATCATCGGGCTGGTCCTCACCTTGAGCCTTCCCAGCATCACCGAGTACATGAAGAAGCCCAATCGCACAGCGATCGTTGGCCTGTTGTCCGAACAGGCGCAGAGCCTGGAGCGTTCTATTCCAAGAACGGGGTGTATCGCAATGCGCCGGGCCTGAGCACCGGTAATGCCGATTACAGCATTACGGCGACCCTGGACGATCAGAGCTATACCCTGACCGCGGCACCGAAACCCGATGCCGTCATGGCCGGTGATAAATGTGGCAGTTTCATCCTGAACCAGGCCGGCGCCACCTCCCTCGAGAACCAGGCCGAGGGCGTCACAGCCAAGGACTGCTGGGGACGTTGAGCCTTGTCTCTGGGCGTGTTGGGTACCTTCTGGCTTTTCAATGATTGGATCGGACTATGGCTAAGCAACAGCAAGTGGTGATTGTCGGTGGTGGGGTTATCGGTCTGCTGACGGCCTTCAATCTGGCATCGGCGGGGCAGCAGGTGGTGCTGCTGGATCGTTCGAACCTGGGCCTGGAGTCGTCCTGGGCCGGCGGCGGTATCGTCTCGCCACTGTACCCATGGCGCTATAGTCCGGCGGTCACTGCCCTGGCTCATTGGTCCCAGGATTTTTATCCACAACTGGCCGAGCGTCTGTTCGCGGCCACCGGGGTTGATCCTGAAGTTCATACCACCGGCCTGTACTGGCTGGATCTGGAAGATGAAGCCGACGCGTTGGCCTGGGCCGCGCGGGAAAAGCGCCCCCTGAGCGCTGTGGATATCTCCGCGGCCCATGATGCAGTCCCGGTATTGGGGGGTGGTTATGAGCGGGCGATCTACATGGCCAACGTGGCCAATGTACGTAACCCCCGTTTGCTGAAGTCGCTCAAGGCCGCGCTGCTGGCGCTGCCCGGTGTGACGGTGCATGAGCAGTGCGCGGTCAGCGGCTTTATTCGCGAGGGGCAGCGGATTGTCGGTGTGCACACCGACGCCGGTGATGTTCGTGGCGACCAAGTGGTGCTGGCGGCAGGCGCCTGGAGCGGTGAGCTACTGGGCAGCCTGGGGCTGGAGTTGCCGGTAGAGCCGGTCAAGGGGCAGATGATTCTCTTCAAGTGCGCTTCGGATTTCTTGTCGAGCATGGTCCTGGCCAAGGGGCGTTATGCGATCCCGCGGCGTGATGGGCATATCTTGGTGGGCAGCACCCTGGAGCACGAAGGGTTCGACAAGACGCCGACCACCTCGGCTCTGGAGAGCCTCAAGGCTTCCGCTGTGGAACTGATCCCGGCGCTGGCCGACGCCCAAGTAGTCGGGCACTGGGCGGGCTTGCGCCCGGGCTCGCCTGAAGGCATTCCCTACATTGGGGAATGCCCGGGTTTTGCAGGGCTGTGGCTCAACTGTGGGCACTACCGCAACGGTTTGGTCCTGGCGCCGGCGTCCTGCCAATTGTTCACTGACCTGATGCTGGGGCGTGCGCCGATCATTGATCCTGCTCCTTACGCACCTTCCGGGCGGATCTAGTCCAGGCCGAGTTTTTCCATGCGGTAGCGCATCGAGCGAAATGACAGCCCCAGTCGCTGAGCCGCTGCCGTGCGGTTCCAGCGGCTCTCCAGCAGGGCCTGGACAATCAGTTGGCGTTCGACTTCCAGCAGGTGGCTGGGCAGATCAATGCGCTCCGCCTGGACTGAAGTGCCCGACCCCGACAGTGGGCGATGTTCCTGGGCCAGGTGCAGGTCAGTGAGGCCGATACTGGGGGCGTCGCACAGGGTGTGGGCGCGCTCGAGAATGTTCTCAAGCTCTCGCACATTGCCAGGGAACGGGTAATCCAGCAGGGCTTGCAAGGCCTGCGGGGTCAACGGCATCGGTGGCTGGCCAGCGGTTTTCGCCAGGCGTTGGAGGATGCCACTCGCCAACAGTGGAATGTCTTGCTGCCGTTCGCGCAGGGGCGGCACCCGCAGCTCAATCACGTTCAATCGGTAGTAGAGGTCCTGGCGAAAACGCCCAGCCGCAACCTCGCGCTCTAGGGTTTTGTGAGTGGCGCACAGCACGCGCACGTCGAGGCGGGTTTCCTGCGGGTTGCCGATGCTGCGCACGGTCTTTTCCTGCAGCACCCGCAGCAGCTTTACCTGCATGGCCAGGGGCAGATCGGCGATCTCGTCGAGGAACAAGGTGCCCCCTTGAGCGGCTTGGAACAGCCCCGGCCGGTCATCGATGGCCCCGCTGAAGCTGCCTTTGCGATGGCCGAAAAACTCGCTTTCCATCAGTTCTGAAGGAATTGCCCCACAGTTGACCGCGACAAAGGGCCGCCGGGCCCGTGGCCCGCGTTCATGGATCAGCCGTGCTACCCGTTCCTTGCCGCTACCGGACTCACCACTGATATAGATTGCCGCCAGGCTGCGGGCGAGTTTGTCGATGTGTCGACGCAACCTGAGCATGGGCGGCGACTCCCCCAATAGCGGGTTGCCCGTAGCGGGTAGCGAAGGCACGGCCAGGGCATGGTTCACCAGTTCACGCAGGCGCCCGGGTGCGACCGGTTTGCCCAGCACCTCGAAGGCCCCCGCTTCAAGGGCCCGGGTTGTGCTGTCGTGCTGGTCGCTCGTGCTGATCAGGGCCAGGGGCGTTTGGGGTTGGCATTGCTGAAGGTGGGGCAGCAAGGTCAACGCGCTGCCATCGGGCAGATGCGGGTCGGCCAGGCACAAATCAAAGCGTTCCCTGGCCAGCCAGCCACGGGCTTCGTGAAGGTTGCGGGCGCCTTGGCTGTGGAGCTTCATCCTGCTCAGGCTGATTTCCAGGCTGGCGCGGGCGTGTGGATCGTCATCGACCACCAGGACTTTTGGTGCTGAGCCCGTGTACATGCCTGTGTTCATCCGTGAGCCAAGCTGCGGGGGGAAGTGCTCGCCCTCCTGGCGAGACTTGAAGTTTAGGTGCGCACAGCGCTGCTGCCTTGGGTTTGGCACTCAAGGGCGGGAGTTTTGTGTGGCCAATTGTTCTGCGCGCCTGGTCATTTGGCGAGGGAGTGCTGAGGAAGGGATAGAGGTTATGGATGCCGGCCAGTGAATGGCCGGCAGCGCTCAGCGTGGTGGTGAGCCGGGACCTTGTTCCAGGTGGGCCTGGCTGCAATACCACTGTTGTTGCAAGCCCAGGGCGCGATCGCGGGGCAGGTGCACGCCACAGTGGGCGCAGCGGACCATCGGAGTGGCATGGGGCTCGTTGGGTGGGTTGACGCTGGCGCTCGGGCGTTTGAACTTGCGCCAGAGCCACACCGCCGCGGCGATCAGAATGATCCAGAACAGTAGACGAACCATGACAACCCGCTTTATGAGAAAGGATGGCGCAGTTTAGCCAAGGTCCTGACGCGCGCACAGGACAATAAAAACGCGGGCATGAAAAAGGGAGACGCTAACGTCTCCCTTTTTGCCAACGCTTGGGTGTCAGTCGAACACACCGAAGGTCATGTAGCTGAACCACGAGCGGTCGCTGTTGTTGCCTTCGGCTTCATGCTGCTCTTCTTCTACCGCGTCGCCGTTGTTTTTAGGCTTGAGCTCGGACGGGATGGAGTCCTTGGCGTCCTGGTACTGCTTCATCACGTCCTGGTTGGCGCGGGTTTCTCCCGGCGGCAGCGGTGGACGGGATTCGATCAGGCCCAGGGTGGCCTTGCTCAGCCAGGAGCGGTTGTCGGCCTCGGCCACCGTCGGCACGAATTGACCGTCCACCAGGCTTGGGTGGTTCGGGTAGTTGAGCTTGAGGGTTTCCAGGCTGGTGGCGGCCAACTCGTCCAGGTGCAGACGCTGATACGCCTCAGTCATTACCGCCAGGCCGTCACCGACCGAAGGGGTTTCCTGGAAGTTCTCTACGACATAACGACCACGGTTGGCAGCCGCTACATAGGCCTGGCGGGTCAGGTAGTAGTCAGCCACGTGGATTTCGTAGGCGGCCAGCAGGTTGCGCAGGTAGATCATGCGCTGTTTGGCATCGGGGGCGTAGCGGCTGTTCGGGTAGCGGCTGGTGAGCTGGGCGAACTCGTTGTAGGAGTCGCGGGCGGCACCGGGGTCACGCTTGGTCATGTCCAGCGGCAGGAAGCGAGCCAGCAGGCCGACGTCCTGGTCGAACGAGGTCAGGCCCTTGAGGTAGTAGGCGTAGTCGACGTTCGGATGCTGCGGGTGCAGGCGGATAAAACGCTCGGCGGCGGACTTGGCAGCCTCAGGCTCGGCGTTCTTGTAGTTGGCGTAAATCAGTTCGAGCTGAGCCTGGTCGGCGTAGCGACCGAACGGATAGCGCGACTCCAGAGCCTTGAGCTTGGCGGTGGCGCTGGTATAGCTGTGGTTGTCCAGGTCGGTCTGCGCCTGCTGGTACAACTCGACTTCGCTCAGGTTTTCGTCAACGACTTCCTTCGATGAGCAAGCAGCGGTCAGTGCGAGGATGGCGATCAGCAGCAGGTGTTTCACTTGCATGGCGGCTTGCGTCCCTATGACGGCCGCTGTCTTGGGCGGGGCCGTCCTGTTATGATGAGCGCCCCGTTGAAAGCCTCGGGGCAAAAGACGCCGTATTTAACCACAAGCGCGCAGCCGAAACCAAAGGCTGTGCCGACGCCTAGTCTGAGCATGTCCGATAAAATTGAACTTCGCGCAGAGGTGCCGTCCGAACTGGGCGGCCAACGCCTCGATCAAGTCGCCGCACAATTATTCGCTGAGCATTCGCGCTCGCGCCTTTCCGCCTGGATCAAAGACGGCCGCCTGACTGTGGACGGAGCCGTTATTCGGCCGCGTGACATCGTTCATGGCGGTGCGATTCTTGAGCTGACCGCCGAGCAGGAAGCTCAGGGCGAATGGATCGCTCAAGACATCGAGCTGGATATCGTCTATGAAGACGACGACATCCTGGTCATCAATAAACCTGCTGGCCTGGTGGTTCACCCGGCGGCCGGTCACGCTGATGGCACCTTGCTCAATGCTTTGTTGCACCACATTCCCGACATCATCAATGTGCCCCGTGCTGGCATCGTCCACCGCCTGGACAAGGACACCACCGGTTTGATGGTGGTGGCCAAGACCATTCAGGCGCAGACCCAACTGGTGACCCAGTTGCAGAGCCGCAGTGTCAGCCGCATTTATGAATGCATCGTGATCGGTGTCGTGACTGCCGGCGGCAAGATCAATGCGCCGATCGGTCGTCACGGCCAGCAGCGCCAGCGCATGGCGGTGATGGAAGGCGGCAAGCAGGCGGTGAGTCACTACCGTGTGCTGGAGCGTTTCCGTTCCCACACCCATGTACGGGTCAAGCTAGAAACCGGGCGTACCCACCAGATTCGTGTGCACATGGCCCACATCAATTACCCGCTGGTGGGCGATCCGGCCTACGGTGGTCGCTTCCGCATCCCGCCTGCGGCCAGCATGACCATGGTCGAGTCGTTGAAAAACTTCCCGCGTCAGGCGCTGCATGCGCGTTTCCTGGAACTGGATCACCCGACCACCGGTGAGCGCATGAGCTGGGAATCCCCGCTGCCCGACGATTTTGTCTGGCTGCTGTCCCTGCTCAAGCAGGACCGTGAGGCGTTTATCGGATGAGTGACTGGCTGATGCCTGACTGGCCCGCGCCGGCCGGGGTCAAAGCCTGTGTCACCACCCGTGGGGGCGGCGTCAGCCTGGCGCCGTTCGACAGCCTCAACCTGGGGGATCATGTCGATGATCGCCCTGACGCCGTGGCTGAAAACCGTCGCCGCGTGACCGAACATTTCAAAATCGCGCCGGCCTGGTTGCAGCAGGTTCATGGCGTGGCTGTGGCCCATGCCGACCCTGGCGTGGTGGCCACTGCCGACGCCAGTTGGTCCGCCACACCCGGCATTGCCTGTGCGGTGATGACGGCCGATTGTTTGCCCGCCTTATTCTGTGACCGTGCCGGTACTCGTGTTGCCGCTGCCCATGCCGGTTGGCGCGGGTTGGCAGCCGGTGTGCTGGAGGCCACCCTTGACCCGTTGGATGTGGCACCGGCCGAAGTATTGGTCTGGCTGGGCCCGGCCATTGGTCCGCAAGCTTTTGAAGTGGGGGCCGAGGTGCGGGAGGTATTTGTCTCGCAACTGGCGGCAACCGCCCAAGCCTTTGTGCCAAGTCAGAACCCCGGGCGCTTTATGGCCGACATTTATCAGTTGGCGCGCCTGCGTCTGGCGGCCTGTGGTGTTACCGCTGTGTATGGCGGTGGTTTTTGTACGGTAACCGACCCACGTTTCTACTCTTATCGCCGCAGTCCGCGCACTGGGCGATTTACCTCCCTGGTTTGGCTGCAAAGCTAGACTGTTCTGACGTACGTCAACCTGCTGACGCTTGAAACTCCCAGAATCGACCGCATCTACAGAAACATCTGGCAGGTTTCTCTATTTAGGTGTGTCCATCGCTCCGGCCTGCTCAAAAGGAAGGTGACTAATGCGTATAGACCGATTAACCAGCAAGTTACAGCTGGCATTGTCCGATTCTCAATCCCTGGCGGTCGGCCTCGATCATCCGGCCATTGAACCTGCGCACTTGATGCAGGCATTGCTTGAACAACAGGGCGGCTCGATCAAGCCGCTGCTGATGCAAGTGGGCTTTGACGTCAACAGCCTGCGCAAGGAGTTGGCCAAAGAACTCGACCAACTGCCAAAAATCCAGAACCCCACCGGCGACGTCAACATGTCCCAGGACCTGGCGCGCCTGCTCAATCAGGCCGATCGCCTGGCCCAACAGAAAGGTGACCAGTTCATCTCCAGCGAACTGGTGTTGCTGGCGGCCATGGACGAAAACAGCAAGCTCGGCAAGTTGCTGCTGGGCCAGGGTGTGAGCAAAAAAGCCCTGGAAAACGCCATCAACAACCTGCGTGGCGGCGAGGCGGTGAATGACGCCAACGTCGAAGAGTCGCGCCAGGCCCTGGACAAGTACACCGTCGACCTGACCAAGCGCGCCGAAGACGGCAAGCTGGACCCGGTGATTGGTCGCGACGACGAAATCCGTCGCACCATCCAGGTCCTGCAGCGCCGGACCAAGAACAACCCGGTGCTGATCGGCGAGCCCGGCGTGGGTAAAACCGCGATTGCAGAAGGCCTGGCCCAGCGCATCATTAATGGCGAAGTGCCGGACGGCCTGAAAGGCAAGCGCCTGTTGTCCCTGGACATGGGGGCGCTGATCGCCGGTGCCAAGTACCGCGGTGAGTTCGAAGAGCGCCTGAAATCCCTGCTCAATGAGCTGTCGAAGCAGGAAGGGCAGATCATTCTGTTTATCGACGAACTGCACACCATGGTCGGCGCTGGTAAGGGTGAAGGTTCCATGGATGCCGGCAATATGCTCAAGCCCGCGTTGGCGCGTGGCGAGTTGCATTGCGTTGGCGCCACCACGCTCAACGAGTACCGCCAATACATAGAGAAGGACGCGGCCCTTGAGCGGCGCTTCCAGAAGGTCTTGGTGGACGAGCCGAGCGAAGAAGACACCATCGCTATCCTGCGGGGCCTGAAAGAGCGCTATGAGGTCCACCACAAGGTGGCAATCACCGATGGCGCGATCATCGCCGCGGCCAAGCTCAGCCATCGCTACATCACTGACCGGCAACTGCCGGACAAGGCCATCGACCTGATCGACGAAGCGGCCAGCCGTATTCGCATGGAGATCGATTCCAAGCCGGAAGTGCTGGACCGTCTGGAGCGGCGCTTGATTCAGTTGAAGGTGGAATCCCAGGCACTGAAGAAAGAAAGCGACGAAGCGGCGATGAAGCGCCTGGAAAAACTTCAGGAAGAAATTGTCCGTCTTGAGCGCGAGTATTCGGACCTGGAAGAAATCTGGAATTCGGAAAAAGCCGAGGTTCAGGGTTCTGCACAGATCCAGCAAAAAATCGAACAGTCCCGCCAGGAACTGGAAGCGGCCCGTCGCAAAGGCGATCTGAACCGCATGGCCGAGTTGCAGTACGGGGTGATCCCGGATCTGGAGCGCAGCCTGCAAATGGTTGATCAGCACGGTAAGAGTGAGAACCAGCTGCTGCGCAGCAAGGTGACTGAAGAAGAAATCGCTGAAGTCGTTTCGAAGTGGACCGGTATTCCGGTGTCGAAAATGCTCGAAGGCGAGCGCGACAAGCTGATGAAGATGGAAAGCCTGTTGCACCAACGTGTGATTGGTCAGGAAGAGGCGGTCGTGGCGGTGTCCAACGCGGTGCGCCGTTCGCGCGCCGGGTTGTCGGATCCGAATCGTCCGAGCGGCTCGTTCATGTTCCTCGGCCCAACCGGTGTGGGTAAAACCGAGCTGTGCAAGGCGTTGGCCGAATTCCTCTTTGATACTGAAGAGGCGATGGTGCGGATCGATATGTCCGAGTTCATGGAGAAACACTCTGTGGCTCGCTTGATCGGCGCGCCACCGGGATATGTGGGCTATGAAGAGGGCGGTTACCTGACCGAGGCGGTACGGCGCAAGCCTTACTCGGTGATCCTCCTGGACGAGGTCGAGAAGGCGCACCCGGACGTGTTCAACATCCTGCTGCAAGTGCTGGAGGATGGTCGCCTGACCGACAGCCACGGGCGTACGGTGGACTTCCGCAATACTGTGATTGTCATGACCTCGAACCTCGGCTCGGTGCAGATCCAGGAACTGGTCGGCGATCGTGAGGCGCAACGCGCAGCCGTGATGGACGCACTGACTTCGCACTTCCGTCCGGAATTCATCAACCGGGTCGATGAAGTGGTGATCTTCGAGCCTCTGGCGCGGGATCAGATCGCGGGCATTACCGAGATCCAGTTGGGACGTCTGCGCAGTCGTCTGGCCGAGCGTGAGCTGAAGCTGGAACTGAGCACGGAGGCGATGGACAAGCTGATCGCCGTCGGTTACGACCCGGTGTATGGGGCTCGTCCTTTAAAACGGGCAATCCAGCGTTGGATCGAAAACCCGTTGGCGCAACTGATCCTCTCGGGTCGTTTCATGCCGGGAGAAACCGCAACCGGCGTTGTGGTCAACGATGAGATCACGTTCGACTGACGGTTCATGTGGCTGATGTCATCAAGGCCTCGCATTGCGAGGCCTTTTTTTCGCCAGGCTGTTGAAGTCTAAGGAAAAGGCTTGTAAAGTGCGCCCCGCAGTCAGTCACCCACAAGGGTTTCAGCTCACTGAGCAGAAATCTGAAATAAGTTGCAAATCATTAACTTGAAAGCAATTTAGGGGGTTGACAGAGGTGTTCTAGGTTGTAGAATAGCGCGCCTCAGACACACGAACGCAGCGATGCGAACGAAGTCTAAGAGCTGTAAGTTTCACCGTTGTAAATTGAAATATGTAGTTCCGTGATAGCTCAGTCGGTAGAGCAAATGACTGTTAATCATTGGGTCCCAGGTTCGAGTCCTGGTCACGGAGCCAATTTCAAACCGGGGTATAGCGCAGTCCGGTAGCGCGCCTGCTTTGGGAGCAGGATGTCAGGAGTTCGAATCCCCTTACCCCGACCATTTTTGGGTCGTTAGCTCAGTTGGTAGAGCAGTTGGCTTTTAACCAATTGGTCGTAGGTTCGAATCCCACACGACCCACCATTTTTGAGACCAGCTCGCTGGAATCAGATCTTAAGAACAGAGGCCAAAAGCGCTGTTCGAAGAAGGCGCCTTTTGAAGGTGCCTTTTTTTTACCGGGGTATAGCGCAGTCCGGTAGCGCGCCTGCTTTGGGAGCAGGATGTCAGGAGTTCGAATCCCCTTACCCCGACCATATTAAAAATCCTCGTATCGAAAGATACGGGGATTTTTTTTTGCCTCAAGTTTCCTGGTTTCAGGTCACGACACATCAATTGATGTGGGTTGCGGGCCAGCCCGCTCCAGCAAGGTCTGCCGGAGTGGACTGGCCCGTCCTGCCTACGCCATCAATGCAGCTTCAGGCGCGGGTCG